>JASGFL010000019.1:0-45732 GCA_047605545.1 Asticcacaulis sp.
ATTGAAGGTGACCTTCCTTGCGGGGCATGCGGAATCCGAATTCAGCAAAACCGATGCCTTCGCCAGCTTCAACAGCACCTATGGCACAGGCGTTTTCAAGGTTCTGCCCAATGGTATGTGGTCTGTGGAATTGCCCGAAGGCTTTGATATGGACGATCCGAACAACTTTGTTCAGCTTTCGCCCGGCACCGGCAATATCAATGCTGTGACGGCCGATGTGAATACGCCCGCATCGCCTCTGTACACTGTGGCGCAACAGCCGTGGATCAGCCCCAGCTTTGCCTTGTCCTATTCGCCGCGTTTGCAGGAAACAAGTGAGAATACTTTCAAGCTTGATGCCACCTATCAGCTTGATGAGAAAATTCCCTTCTTCACCACGCTCAAAATGGGCCTGAACTACCGCGAGGCCGAGGCAAGCGCCTGGACCGGAGGCGGCCTGACAATTAAGGGCGCAAGCGGCACCTTCGGTCAGGCGGGCTATGTGCCGCCGGTCGTACTGCCTACCAACAATCTTCGCGGCACCTATCGTGCATGTGACGATACGCGTTACGGGCTGGCGGGGACGGCGGCACCGGTAGGCGCTCTGAGCTGTAACTATGGCTATGTGCCAAGCACGAACCTATCGAACACCCAGTACGGTGTTGAAACCTTCACTCAGGCGGAACTTCTGGAAATCATCAAGGCCGGAACCCGCGCCCGAACATCTGATTTCTTTGGCGATTTTCCGGATCGCGGCAATGTCATGGCAGGGTGGTCTGACATCGACATCAATGCGATGCTGGTCTACATGAACGGCGACGTGAACTTCAACAACGACTGTATGAAGGTGTGTCGTGCGAATGACGGGAACCTGTATGAGCAGCCGGTCATTGCCTCGCTTGAGAAGGTGAAGGCGGCCTATTATGTCGCCGAATTCGAGCAGGAATTACCCATGGGGCTTGTCTTCAACGGGAATTTCGGGGTGCGTGTCGTGGAAACGGACGTGCAGGGTACAGGGGTAATGACCCTGACTTCACGTCGCATCAATGCCAACTATGATTCCGCCAATCCGTATGCCAATGCCGGTGTCACCTCAAGCAGCATCAGTCAGAACACGGCCATCCGCAAAGTGACCCGCGACTATCTGCCGAGCTATAACGCCAATCTGTGGCTGATACCGGATGAACTGGTGGTGCGCTATTCAACGGCCAAGACAGTTGCCCGTCCGCCAATCGGTCGTTTGCTGGCCGCAGGGACATGCGTCTTTGATGAACGCAGCGTCGATATGGACGCCGCCGACGGCTCGTCACTGAACGATTGTTCGGGGACACGTATGGGTAATCCGGAACTGAAGCCCTATACGGCCAAGAGCCAGAACCTGACGATCGAGTGGTATCCCAACCGTGACACCATGTTCTCGCTGGCGGCACTGGATCTGGATGTGCGGATTGGCGCACCTCAGACCACCACGCTTTCAGGGGTCAAATTCTTCGACGGTTCGGACGTAGTTGATCCTGTGACCGGAGAGTCGGTGTCGGGCCTGACGTTTGATGTGCCGACTTACAGAAACGGCGATCCGTACCAGCGCAAGGGCTGGGAGTTCTCGTCAAAGACGGCGTTCACCTTCCTGCCCTGGTACTTCAGATATTTTGGGGCTGACTTCAACTATTCCAAACTGGAATCGAGCAGCAGCACCATCCTTGATCCGAATTCCGGCGACTCCCAAAGCCCGAAGGGCGAGTCGGATTACTTCGCCAACCTGTCACTGTGGTACGATGACGGCAGAACCAATGCCCGCATCTCTTATCAGGGGCGTGGTGAAAGCTTTAGCTGTATCTCGGCCTGCGGGGCGAATACGGTCAACAACTATCCGGGGCCATTTGACATGGATCCGCGGGGTGCGCCCTACAATCCGGGCCAGCCGTACTTCAAATATGAGACGAAGTATGTGGATGCCAAGATCAGCCACAAGTTTACGCCGAACATAGAAGGCTATCTCGAAGGGCGGAACTTGACGCGTCAGGCCCCTGTCGTTGGCGGTGGCGACTATAACGGCTTCACCAGCGCTGAGAACACCTGGCGTCTGGCATATGGTGGCCGCCGGATCATGGCGGGCATTACCTACAAAATGCAGTAAAAACCAAGGGGGCGGTTGTCGGGTTCCGGCGACCGCCCTGCCGTTCCTGAACAACAGATATGGTGAAATGTGTTTAAACAAAATGATCGCTGCGTCGGTTTCATGTCGCGGCTTAAACGCTATGCGGTGCTGCCGTGGCTTGTGGCCGGTTTTGTATGCGCAGGCGCGGCACAGGCTGCGGAAGCGCGATGGATGGAGGCACTTGATCGCGGAGCGGTGGCTGTGCCAACTCAGGGCGGCGGCAATCTGGTGAGTTGGCGTCTGCTGGCCAATGATGCACCGGCAACCACCTTTGATGTCTATCGTGATGGTAAGAAACTGAATTCAAGGCCCCTGAACGGGGCCACCAATTTCGTCGATAAGGCGGGCACAGCGCAGTCCACCTATGTGATCCGAACCTACCTTAAGGGTAAGGAACTGGAGGTCAGCAAACCGGTAGTGGTCTGGGGCGATGGCTATCTGAATATTCCGCTTCAGTTACCGCCTGCGGGCGTGACCCTTTCGGGAGAAGAATACAGCTATCTGGCCAAGGAGGCGAGTGTTGCCGATCTGGATGGTGATGGTCGCTATGAAATCATCCTGAAGTGGGATCCGACCAACACCAAAGATAATGCGCATACGGGCTATACCGGTGATGTGTATATTGATGCCTATACCCTTGAGGGCAAGCGCTTGTGGCGCATCAATCTGGGTAAGAATATCCGCGCGGGTTCGCACTACACACAGTTTCAGGTGTTCGACTATGATGGTGACGGCAGGGCAGAAATGGCCGTGCGCACCAGTGACGGCACGATAGACGGCACAGGCAAAATTCTGGGCGATCCTCAGGCTGATTGGCGCGGACATGGCGGAGAAGCGCCTCAGGCTGATAATACAGGCGCGACGATCAAGGCCGATGGCACCAAGGTTGCCAATCTTCAGGGCCGGATCATGAAGGGGCCGGAGTATCTGACGATCTTTGATGGTCTTACCGGCAAGGCTTTGGCCAGTGAGCCTTACTGGCCAGCACGGGATCCGCGTACCGATGCACCGACCCCCGAACAGATGAAAGAGGTCTGGGGCGATGGCTATGCCAACCGTTCGGATCGCTTTCTGGCGGGCACGGCCTATCTGGACGGTCAGCGCCCCAGCATCATAATGGCGCGCGGCTACTATCAGCGCTCCACCATTGCCGCATGGGACTGGCGCGATGGCAAGCTGACCCGACGCTGGACGTTCGACAGTTCTGCCCCCGGCAACGAAGCCTACAGCCATCAGGGCAATCACCAACTGAGCGTCGCCGATGTAGATGGCGATGGTAAGGACGAGATTGTCTACGGCGCCATGACGCTGGATGACAATGGTCAGGGGCTGTGGAGTTCCGGTCTGGGGCATGGGGATGCCATGCATGTCGGTGATCTTGATCCGACGCGTCCGGGTCTGGAACGGTTCGGTGCCCACGAAAGTGTACGCACTAACGGTGGCATTGGCGCGGCCATGCTGGATGCACGCACGGGTCAGATCTTATGGACTACACCGGCCGAGAAAGACACAGGCCGCGGCGTCACGGCCGATATTGACCCGCGTTTTCCGGGGTCTGAGGCGTGGGCCACAAACCAGAATATTCTGTACACCGCTCAGGGGCAGCCGATCGAAGGCAATCGCCCGAACGAACTGAGCTTCTTTGTGTGGTGGGATGGCGACGAACTGCGCGAGATGTTCAACAAAACCAATATCAACAAGTGGGATTGGAAGGCCGGCAAATCGTACAGCATCCTCAAGGCCGAAGGCACGGTACATTCCAACGGCACCAAAAATACACCGGTCGTCTCTGCGGACCTGTTTGGTGACTGGCGCGAAGAAGTGGTCTGGGCGACGCCGGATCAACAGAACTTGCGTATCTATACAACGCCGCACCCAACCGATCGCCGGTTGTTTACGCTGATGCACGATTCCCAGTATCGCGTGGCGATTGCCTGGCAAAATACGGCCTATAATCAGCCACCGCACCCCAGCTTCTTTCTGGGTCATGGCATGAAGGCACCTCCGGTTCCGAACATCGTCGTGCGCAAAGCCGTTGATACTCAATAGATAGCCGGACCAGATTACGACCTTCCTCGAAACTATGATTGTGGTTAGCCGGTGCTTTTATGATAAAGATTCCGGCTAACCGGTTAGGGGGGGTGATATGGGTGAATTGAACGCTGAAATGTTGCGGGATATGGATTTTCGGGATGTGGGATTCTGGACACTACATGACGTGGCACATCGCCTGCGTTATCAGGTTGATGAGACTCACAGTGGTTATCTTGATGTAAGCAATGTCCTCTATGCCTTTGTGCAGAACGACGATGTACTTTACATTGGAAAGACCACTCGCAGTGTACGTAATCGCTTTAACGGCTATTGCAATCCGGGGAGCACACAAAGCACCAATATTAAATGTAATGCGGGCATTCGCGATATTATCAGTCGCGGCGGTGAAGTACGTATCCTGATATTTTCGCCTATTTCGCATCTGTCTTACTCGGAGTTTCCTATCAACCTCGCTGCAGGTCTCGAGGACGCCTTGGTGGCTCGTATAGCGCCGATATGGAACGGTAAGGGCGCTGGGGCTGTGGTTATGCAGACGGAAACGGCCGAACTTGAAGAGGACGCGCTCACTGATGACCTTAGTGAAGATGCCGTGGACCCAAAGGCATTGTACGCGTTCGATTTCGTCCTGCGGCATTATTATTATAAATCAGGCATAGTGAATGTCGGTACTCAGGCCTCACCCTATTTCGGAGTTGATGGCGATCCCGTCAGGATATCCTTTTCAGACGGTACAACAGATATAACTTCATCCATAAACAGAACGGCAAACCGAAGCGGTGGCGTCAGACTGGTCGGAAAGAACCGGCTAATCGGCGACTGGTTCCGTGAGCATTTCAATGAGGGGGAGACGGTTCAGGTCCGGATTCTTGGCCCGAACTGGATCATGTTCATGCGCTAGGGGGTGTTGCGTTAACACCTTTGTCCCCTGGCTTGTTTGGCGGCATTATTTGCCCGTATTGAAACCCGCGTACCAAAGTCTGTAAGAAGAGGGTGGCGGGCTTCATGAGGGTTAAATGCAAATTTCACGTCGGGATTTAATCGCCTGTGCCGCAGCGGGGGTTTTAACCCCTGCGTTTGTCGCCAAAGCGTCGCCGCGCACTGAGAAACCCTTTCCCGACCTTGCGGCAGAATTGGGCGTCTGCGCGGTCAGCTATTGTCGTCTCAGCGCCGGAAAACCCCTTGTGCCGGAGGTTCTCTCAGGGTGCGGCCCAAACCAAACGGTTGACCGTAAAGCCCTGTTTCAGGCGGCGTCGCTTACCAAGCCGGTGACGGCATTTGTTGCGCTCACACTGACGGAGCAAGGACGGCTCGATCTTGATGCGCCCGTTTCGGACTATTTGCCCGAAGGCTATGCGCACCTTCAGCGCCCGTTCACGGACCCTTATGATCCCCGTTTTGATCTGGTAACGGCTAATGTTCTGAAGTCTGTTCCGGTGCGGACATTGTTAAATCATAGTTCTGGCTTGCCGAACTGGACGCATCGCAACTTGGTGCCAGCTTTTCCTGCGGGTACGCACTGGCAGTATTCAGGAGAAGGCTACGCACTGTTACAGGCGGTTATCAGCGCGGTGATGGCGCAGGATTTCGAAAAATCTGTGGCAGAACATGTGTTTACGCCACTGGGGATGCACAGTTCCCGACTGCAGTTTGCGGAGGATATTGCCGAGCGGTTGGTGAGTGGCACATCACGTTCCGGTAAACACAAACAACTGGTATTCCGGCGGGCAAACGGAGCGGCGTCTCTTTACACGACGGCGGAAGACTATGCGAAGTTCACACAGGCGGTGCTTTCGCGTCCTGCCATAACGGCATTGACCTTGGATAATCCGATTGAGGTCGTCCCGAAACTGGGCCTGTCATGGGGGCAGGGCTGGGGCGTCGAAAACGCAGAGGGCGGGCCATATCTCTGGCACTGGGGGAACAATCCGGGCTTCCGAGCATTTGTAATGGTCTCGGTTGTCTCAGGGGATGGCTTCGTAATCCTGACCAACAGTGAGCGCGGCATGCCATTGGCGGCATCACTGGCGCGCGCAGTAATTCCGGCGGATCATGGCGCCTTTCGCTTTAGTTTGGTCAACTGAGCTGCCGGACGGCGCTGCAAAATCTTGTTGCAAATAATTCGCAAATCCGTATGACAGAGCTTATCTCTTTTGTCAGAGGCATGTTGGCATGTCATCTCAGGCGCAGGCCACTTTGTTGTACAAGGCGCATCGTAACGCGCTGATCGACTATGCCAACAGCATCGTACATGACCGCGCGCGTGCCGAAGATATTGTTCAGGACGCCTGGCTCCGGTTTGATCGCGCCCTGACCCGCACGGCAGTGCAGGAACCGCTTCAGTATCTTTATCGTGTGGTGCGCAATCTGGCTTTCGACAGGCGTCGTCACGCGCTGTCGGATGTCATCCGCAGCGGCACGGATATTTCCGAAATCGCCAACAATCTGGCCAGTGACCTGCCAAGCCCCGAAGAACGGGTCATAGCCCGCAACGAGCTTGAGTTCATTCAGGCGGCCTTGCGGGAACTGCCTGACCGTACGCGCATTGCGGTAGAAATGCACCGGTTCGGAGGCCACACCCTGACGGAGATTGCCCGTCAGCTTAATGTGTCGGTTGGCACGGCTCACGGGCTTGTGGCCGAGGGTCTGAAGCATTGTCACCGTCGCCGACGCGGGCTTTGATCGGATTTATGTGGCCAATTTTGAAAATCTGTGCGGCAGAAAGTGTCTATGACAGGGGAGGGTTTCAAACCCGCCTCATGGCCTGCTATAGCCATGCGTCCTTTCACCCTGCTGAGCGTTCCACATGACGGAAACTGCCGAACATATTCTTGATGAGGCAACAGACTGGCTGATCCGTCTGTCGGCAAAGCCCGTTGACGCCCATATCGAGGCGCAGTTCGCGCAGTGGCTGGATGCGGATCCGGCGAATGCTGAGGTCTGGCGCGAACTGAACCACAGCTATGATCTGATCGGTCAGACCGAGCCTGAACTGATGTCGCAGTGGCATAAGCCTTTGGCCCCAACAGGCGGTGCGCGCAGAACGACCGGACAATCAGCCGCGCGACCAGGCCGCAATATTGGTCAGATGAAGCGGCCGCATTTCACCCGTCGGGCCGCACTGATGGCTGTGGCCGCGTCAGTGGCGATTGTGGTTGCGGGCATAGCGCCGGATCTGTGGCTGGGGCTTCAGTCCGATTACCGTACCGGAAAAGCCGAGATCGAAACCGTTGCCTTATCGGACGGCACTTCGGTGCAGTTGGGGCCTGAAAGCGCGATTGCCGTGGACTATACGGCCGGAGAGCGCCATGTCAGGCTGGTCAAGGGGCGCGCCCTGTTCGAAGTCACACCGGATAAGGATCGTCCGTTTCAGGTGAAGGCCGAAGGTCTGACGACGACGGTTCTGGGAACGGGCTTTGAGGTCTATACGGCAGGTGGCCAGACCGGCGTTGGCGTGCAGCACGGGCGGGTGCGTGTCGAAACCACAGACGCACCAAAGACGCCCTATATCCTTGAGGCTGGTGATCAGGTGGTGCGTGATACCCACAACCAGCTTAAGACCAGCCAGACCTCTCCCTTGCTGATTGCCTCATGGACGCTGGGTGAGGTCAATGCCCGTGACCGCACGGTCGCAGAAGTCATTCACGACATCCGCCCCTGGTATCGGGGCCGCATTATCATCACCGACAAAACGCTTGCGGCCAAAAGCATCAATGGCGTCTATCACCCCAGAGATACGGCTCAGACCCTGCGCTCTATGGTTACTCCACTGGGCGGCAAGGTTACACAGGTGACGCCGTGGATCATCATAGTTGGAAAATAATGGTATATTTTTCAGTTGGTTATAATTTTTTCTGAAATTATTTCCATAAAACTGAAAATAGCTGCCGTTTGTACAGTCCTTGTGGGTATAGCAGATCGCAATTGAGAGGCATTTTTAATGTCCGGACGATCCGCATATTTTGGCACACACGGGACATATCGATGGCTTTTGAACACAAAACACGGAACACGACCGGCCGGTCGCTTCTGGCGGCAGCATTACTGGCCAGTACGGCCCTGACGACCCTCAGCCCGATTGAGGCGCAGGCGCAGTCTGAATCTGCGGCCCGCTACACTTTCAACATCCCCGCTCAGGCGTTACCGGATGCGCTTATTCTCTATGGTCGCCAATCCGGTCTCGAAGTAACTGCCGAAAGCGCCCATACGCGCGGACGCCGTACGCAGGGCGTTTCCGGTGAGCTGACAAGCGCCGAAGCCCTGAGGCAGCTTCTCAACGGCACAGGCCTAACCTATCGCTGGGGGTCTGCGCGCGCAGTGATTGTCGAGCCTGCACCCCGTGCCGATAATGGCACCATTCAGCTGGGTGCCATCCGCGTCGAAGGTGCGGACAATGGTACAGGTGAAATCGCCAATACGTCCGGACATGGCGCGGGCGAAGGTGATCCTGAAAATGCGGCCTTTCGTACCGCCGGTTCAAGCAGCTATCTGTCTCAGGCGACGGTTCAGCGGTTTCGCGGTCTGTCCGTGGGGGATTTCCTGAGCGGCACACCGGGTGTGCTCAATGGTGACAACCGTAACTCCGGCGCGCTGGATATCAACATCCGCGGTATGCAGGGGCAGGGCCGTGTGCCGGTTATTGTCGATGGCGCCATGCAGGAAGCTACCGTCTATCGCGGCTATGCCGGTGTGGCAGGGCGTTCCTATATCGATCCTGATCTGGTTGGTGGCGTGACCATCGAAAAAGGCCCCAGCGCTGCCGCAGATGCGTCAGGTGCCATCGGGGGGCTGGCGCGTGTGCGCACACTGGGGGCGCAGGACATTGTGGCTCCGGGCGGAAGCTATGGCTTTGTCGTACGCGCAGGCGTGATCGGCAACAATGTGGACACACCCGCTCCGGCGACAATCGGCGGCACCGAAGGTCGTGCCCGTTATTTTAACCGGCCTGAGGCACTGGATTTCCGCGGCGGCAGCCTGTCGGCAGCCTATGCCCAGCGTTTTGAAAAGTTCGACATCGTGGCGGCGTTTGCGCGTCGCAAGACGGGCAACTATTTCGGTGGTTCCAAAGGCGGCTCGGCTGGTAGCGCCACGGGCAGCATGAATGCCTTTGCCCATGATGAGCAGGTGCTGAACACCTCTCAGGACAATACCTCTTACCTGCTGCGTAGTGTCATCCGTCCGTGGGACGGCCACAGTTTTGACCTGTCCTATATTCGCTACGAAAGCGAGTTTGGCGAAATGATGCCGTCGCAGATCATTCGCGGTGACGGCCCGCTTCAGGCCACGCCTTCGGAGGTCAATGTCGATACCTATACGGCTCGCTATCGCTATAAGCCCCAAAGCGATCTCATTGATCTTAAGGTCGATCTGTGGGCCACCGAGCTTTATAACCGCATCGAGACTCCGACGCGTTACACCATCAATAACAATACCCTGAACTATGACACCATCTATCCGACGGCGTCGGACCGCTATGGCCTGACCCTGTCCAATACATCGCGCTTCTATGGCGACTTTGGTGATCTGGCTCTGGCCTATGGTATGGCCTATGACTACGAAAAGATCGGTAAGTCAGACGACTGGGATTCGCTGGCGGCCCGTTATGGTGCGTCCTATCTGACACCGGCCCGCGAAGGCTGGAAGCGTCAATATAGCGGCTTCGTGTCGGCGGAATATAAGCCGGTTGAATGGGCGACCTTTAATCTTTCCACCCGTTATATTGACTCAACCGTTCAGGAACTGAGCGATCCAATCCTGACCTGGGTGACCACCGAGAAAAACCGTGAAAACGTCTCCGGCTGGAGCCCGATTGCGTCGGTGATGATTGAGCCTAAGCGCGGTTTGCAGCTCTATGCCCGCTACGCCGAAGGCTTGCGTACCCCCAGCCTGTTTGAAGCCACCGGCGGCTGGTCTTCGTATGTTGATCCTGAAAATCCTCTGCGGGCCGAACATGCCCATAACATGGAACTTGGGGTCAATTATCAGAAGGCGGGCCTGTTCTTTGGCGATGACCTGCTCCAGACGAAGTTCAGCTGGTTCAACAATCAGGTCACTGACTATATTACCCGTGGCACCCATCCGGATTATGGCTCGGTGATCGTCAATATTCCGCGTGTAGATATGCGTGGTCTTGAACTTTCGGCGCGTTATGACACCGGCAAATATTTTGCCGAACTGGCGGCAACAAAATATGGCGAGATGATCATCTGCGATCAGAACGACAGCTGCCGTAACGCCAACTCGCGGAGTGGCTATGTCACCACGCACCTGCCGCCCACCCGCAGCACGACCCTTACTCTGGGCGGACGTTTCCTGCAGGAAAACCTGACCCTTGGGGCGCGTTATACCGATGTCGGCAGCCGCCCGACGACCCAGATTTCCGGCACGATCAGCTTTGTGGAATGGCAGCCCTATCAGACGCTTGATCTGTTCGGCAGCTACCGCTTTACCGACCGCATGAGTGTGGATTTCACCGTCGATAACGTCACGGACAAGTTCTATCTTGACCCGCTTAGCCTTGGGCTGATGCCTGCGCCGGGCCGTACGGTTCGCCTCAGTCTGGTCAGCCGCTTTGGCGACGGAAGCTGGTCTGACAGCTGGACATCACGTCGCGAGCGTACGCTGGATTCACTTATTGCAGATGATCCGTTTGGTGAATTTGACGGTGACTGGACGGGCGTCTATGGCGGTATTCATGCCGGTTGGGGTGAATATCAAACCTCAGGCGTGACCACTACGGCCAACGGGACTGAGAACCCGCTGGCGGCGCTTGAGTCGGCCAATTTCAAGCTGAAGAACGCCAATGCGGGTATTCAGTTTGGCTATAATCACCAATACGCCAATAACTGGGTGCTGGGTGTCGAAATCGACGGCAGCCAAAGTCCGGTGACGACGCGCAAATACAGCCTCAATGAGGCCGTACCGGCGAACACCTATGGCTACAGCCGCTTCGGCTCCAGCATGCGTTATGATTATGAGTGGAACGCTTCGGCACGCCTGCGTCTGGGTTATGCCCATGACCGCTATCTGGTATATGGCACCGGCGGTATTGCCCTGATCAACGAAAAGCAGACTCGCACCCAGTATCAGGCCAATATGGCCAGTGCCAACTACCCGCAGGGCACCGAGTCCTTGCCCTGGCAGGTCGATAAGGTCGAACATACGCGTTCCGGCTGGACATTGGGTGGCGGTACCGAAGTGGCCTTAAGCAATCGCTGGTCGGTGAAGGCCGAATACAGCTACAGCTATTTCAAGGATAAGCGCTTTGGCTTCAGCAATGCGCGTAAGGGTACCGGTCAGGACTACAGCGCTCAGGTACAGGTCGGCACCGAACTGTATAGCCTTGCGGATGATCCTGACTATGCGTGGATTTGCGACATGTTCCCGAGTCTTTGTGTGGCCTATGAACGTCCTCTCTATGAGACCGTCGATTACACCGGCGACTCAAATATCATTGACGGGCGTATCGCCAAAAATGATCTGAAACTGCACACTATCCGTATTGGTCTGAACTACCGGTTCTAACCGGATACCTGCCCTGACGCTTAAACCCGTCAGGGCAGGCCATCTGCTTTTGTGCGCTGCGGCTATAAGCGCCACTCCGGGCCAACAGGGCCTGATGATTTCCCCATTCCTCACAATATCATCTCTGTTTAACGCAGGCCTTTGGCGGTGAGGGCGCAGGCGTGAGCCGTCCTGTGCCTCCGAAACAATAGCTCGCACCTCATCGTCCCTATATTTGAATTGCATATTTCAAATATAGACATATTGCTGCGGCAATGATAGCCTGATCCCTGCCGGTTGTCATAGTTGCCGCAACGAAAATACAGGACAAAAAAACAGCATGATGGAAACGCGTAAATACTGGTTGGTGTCGGCTGCCCTTCTGGCACTCAGTGTGTCGGCGAATGTGTCGGTGGCCGTGGCTCAGCCCGCTGCCGTGACGCCTGAGGCCTCAATCCCCTATAGCCGTGCCGAGGCGCTGGCGCTGGCGGAAAAGGTCGCGGATCATCAGTTACAAATGCTCGGTGGTGATCCGGCCCGTTACCCATTTGCCAAGGATTCATGGATTAATACCGGCTGGATTCAGGGGGTTTTGTTTGTCGGCCTCACTGACCTTGCGGCACGCACGGACAAGCCGCAGTACAAGGACGCCATCCTTTCGCGCGGTCAGCTTAATCACTGGAAGCTGGGGGCGCGGCCTTATCACGCAGACGATCACGTGATCGGGCAGGCCTATGTCTGGGCAGCGGAAAATGGTGCGGGGCCTGAGGCGATTACGCCGATGAAGGCGCAGTTTGACACCATTCTGGCCGATCCACCCAGCAATGTACTGATCCATCCTGACGCCCATAGTCCGGGCAAGATACCTGACTGCAGCCGCCGCTGGTGTTGGTCTGATGCTTTGTTCATGGCACCGGCAAGCTGGCTTGAACTGGGGCGCATTACCGGAGATGCCCGTTACACCGACTATGCCAAAAAGGAATTTATGGCGACTACGGACTTCCTGTATGACAAGCAGGATCACCTCTATTATCGCGACTCGCGCTTTTTTGAGCGGCGCGGGCCGAACGGTGAAAAGGTCTTCTGGAGCCGTGGCAATGGTTGGGTGTTAGCGGGGCTGGCCCGATCGATTCCCCTTCTGCCACAAGGCGATCCCGTCCGTAATCATATGGAGACGGTCTTCAGACAGATGGCAGCGCGCCTCATCAAAGAGCAGAAAACCGATGGCAACTGGTCGCCGTCGCTTCTGGCGGATCCGTCAACAACGCGCCCTGAATCCAGCGGCACGGCCTTTTTCACCTATGGTCTGGCATGGGGCATAAAGCAGGGGCTTCTGGATCGCCAGACCTATGAGCCTGCGGTGCGCAAAGGCTGGGCGGCGCTGACGCGTTCGGTACATCCTGACGGTCGTATTGGTTATGTGCAGCCGGTAGGCGACCGGCCTGATAATGTATCCTATTTTGACACCCATTTTTATGGCGGCGGTGCCTTCCTGATGGCGGCGACGGCTGTGGCGGATCTTGATCTGGCGGACGGGCCTGACCTGACGGTGCCGGCGGATCTGCCGAAGCCGCAAATGGTTTTGAATATCCGCACTTCCGAAGCGGGTCAGACGCCCGTCTATCGCCTGCAACAAAGCTACAGGGTGCCTGCGGGCCACACTATTGGCGACGGATCGATTGCGTTCGAAGGGCTTGGCTGGGAAACGGAACTGGCGGGCTATCGCATCTATCTGGATGAACGTATGGCCGTTGACCTGTTCGGCAAGAAAGCCCCCGCCAATGTGCTTCACAAGGTGGGTATCGGTGAGGGCGACTATCATGCAATGGCTCCGTGGGGCATGGACATCCTCAAGGTGGGCGAAACGGTCGGTATTGGTGGCATTGGACGCCTGCGCGACGGTAAGGCGGTTCGGCTTGGTAAGTCAGAGATCAGCGTAAGTCTGGATAACAGCGATCCGCATGTGGCCAGAGCCGAGATACGCAACACCGGTCTTGATCAGGGTAAGACTGACCTTGTCACGCGGTTGTCTGTGCGCGGCGGATCGGCGCTGACGCGGGTATCTGCCGCATCAGACCGCGCAACGACCGAGCCATTTGTCACGGGTCTGATCCGGCATCCGGGCGTTGAGGTTATTTACGGTGCGGAGGATGTCACCGGCTGGGCCTATGTCGCGACATGGGGCAAACAAAGTCTGGCCGACGACGATCTGGGGATGGTGGTATATTATCGGCCTGATCTGGTCGAAGGCGCCCCCGCCGATGATGGCCACAGTCTCTATGTGACCTTCAAAGACCCTAAGAAAATACAATATGCTTTCGGCTTTGCGTGGGTGCAGGACCAGCAGGGCATAAAGACCGTTGACGAGTTCAAGGCATGGCTGTGGAAGCGTCGGCTTGAACTGGTGTCAGAATAGTCGGGCGGGCAGCTATGGAGACCTCAAGACGTAGTCTGTTTGGCCTGACGGCGGCAGCCGGATTATCGACCACCGGTATGGCTCCGTTTGGTGCCCATACGTTCTCAGAAGCAGGCAAACGCAGCTACTGGCTGTCGGCGATGGACAAAATCGCACGGCCTGTATTGTCTAATCTGGCGCAGGGCAAACTCAGGGCGGTTATGCCGGTTGAACAAAAAGCCGGTCTGCCTGCGCATATTGACCGACGCACCGTCACCTATCTTGAGGCCTTCGGGCGGCTGATGTGCGGCATAGCGCCCTGGCTGGCCCTTAAAACCGTATCGGGCACCGAGGGGGCTTTGCAACAGGCCTATATTGGCTGGGCGCAGACAAGTCTTGAGCGCGCGGTTAATCCGGCGTCACCGGATTTCATGAACTTTACCAAAGAGCGTCAGCCTCTGGTCGATGCGGCCTTTCTGGCTCAGGCCATAGTGCGTGCGCCGGACGTTTTGTGGACGCCCCTGCCGCGTGGCCTTAAGGATCAGCTCATTGCCGCAATGGAATCCACACGCCAGATTGCCAACCCTCACCGTAATAACTGGGTGATGTTTGCGGCCATGGTCGAGACCTTTCTTATGCTGGCTGGCAGGCCAACCCAGAACGAGCGGTTTGAACGCAATATTGCGGTGATGCTCAACTGGTATATCGGCGATGGCACCTATGGCGACGGGCCGGATTATCACGCGGACTATTACAACAGCTTTGTCATTCAGCCGATGCTGGTCGATTGCCTGAATGTGCTGCAACACAGGGATGCGCGCTACAAAGACGCGTTCGACAAGGTCATGATCCGCTCGGTCCGTCAGGCGGAAATACAGGAACGTATGATCGGCATAGACGGCAGCTTCCCGCCGCTGGGGCGTTCGATCGTCTATCGGGCAGGGGCGTTTCACACTCTGGCGCAGATGGCGTTGATGGAGCAACTGCCTGAACGCGTCAGTCCGGCACAGGTGCGCGAAGCCTTAGGCGCTGTCTTTCATCGCACCCTGTCACCTGAAGGTACGTTTACACCGGACGGCTGGCTTCAGATCGGACTGGCGGGTCATCAGCCGGATCTGGGCGAAGACTATATCTCAACGGGCAGTCTGTATCTGGCGGCGCTGGGGTTCCTGCCTCTGGGCCTGACGGAGGCGCAGGCGTTCTGGCGTAATCCGGCGCAGGACTGGACCGCCCGAAAAGTCTGGTCAGGTCTGAACCAACCGGCCGATAAGGCGCTGAAGGATGAGCGGGCCATTAACCTGCCGCAGTGAGGCCCTGGGGGAGGTCTTGGGGTTTAAACCGTATTTATTGTTTCACAATTCCGTAAATCCGTTGTTGTGAATTCACAGTAGCACCGCCCCAGTTATTTCCTCTACTGCTGGGACAGTTGCTACATGCATATTCGGGCCGCCTTAAATCTGCGTACAATCCGCCATACGGTGTCGCTAAGTTCAATAATTGCGGGTGCGGTTATAGCCGCCATGATTGCACCCGCCGCGGTCGCTCAGGTCGCTGCCGAAGATGCCGTAGAAGAGGTTATCGTCACCGGCACCCGCGAAAGAGGCCGGACAAAATACGAAAGCCTGACACCGGTTGATGTGATTTCGGCCAAGGCCGTGCAGGACGGTGCTTCAACGGAACTGGCCGATAATCTGGCGCAGGTTATTCCGTCCCTTCAGGTACTTAAGCTGCCCTCTTCGGATGGACTGCAGTTTATCCGTCCGGCCCGTCTGCGTGGTCTGGGTTCGGACCAGACACTGGTGCTGCTTAACGGCAAACGCTTTCACCGCTCCGCATTTCTGGGGCAGCGCGGCTCTCAGGGCGTCGATCTGAACAAGATATCCAGTCTGGGGATCGGGCGCGTAGAAGTGCTGCGTGACGGTGCCTCGGCCCAGTACGGCTCTGATGCCATTGCCGGTGTGATCAACATCCAGCTGGATCAGCGCCCCGGTGTGGCGGCCTATGTGCAGCGTTCGCAATACTTCGAAGGCGACGGCGAAACGACCCGTTTTGGCCTTAAGGCGGGCAAAACCTTTGACGGCGGCTTTGTTACGGCATCCTTTGAATGGGCCGATGCGGCCATGACGTCACGCAGCCATCAGCGCGCCGATGCTCTGGCCTATGAAGCGGCCAATCCTGACGTGAAATTACCCGATCCGGTTCAGCACTGGGGGGCACCTGATACGCAAAACTATAATCTTGCTTTCAATGCCGCGCTCGATACGGGGCTGGGTGAGCTTTATGCCTTCGGTACCGCCGCTAAGGGTGAGGGGATCAACGATATCAACTGGCGTATTCCGTCGGCGACCTCTAACGCCAGCGTCTATAAGCCGGTGCCCAGCTTCCCGGATTGGGATGTCAAATCTGTATATCCGTTGGGCTTCACCCCGCGTGAACAGGCCAAGTATCAGGACTATCAGGCCGTCGCAGGTTTGCGCGGAGGTGGTGACATCTTCACATGGGATGTGAGTGCCTCGATCGGCGAAAACGAGACCAAATTCTACCTCTATAATTCGATCAATGCCTCGCTTGGGCCGTCCTCTCCGTTCGACTTTTTCCTTGGCACGCAGACCCAGCGTGAAATCAACCTCAATGCCGATGGTGTGTACCGTCTTGATCTGGGTCTGACCGAGCCGGTCAATATCGCCTTTGGTGCGGAACGCCGCGAAGAAACCTATAAGATCGGCTCCGGCGATGCGGCTTCATATGCCGTGGGGCCGGGCGCAAAAGATGGTCTGGCTGTTGGTTCTAACGGCTTCCCCGGCTTCTCGGATGTGCAGGCGGGTGAGTGGTCGCAGGAAAGCTATGCGGCCTATGTGGATGTCGAAGCGCGGATCACGCCTGAATGGACATGGGCGGCGGCAATCCGTTACGAAGATTTCGACAGCTTCGGCGATACGACCAATACAAAACTGTCGACCCGCTATGATTTCACGCCTTATTTTGCGGCACGCGGTTCGGTATCAACGGGCTTCCGTGCGCCGACACCAGCGCAGATCAATTCATTGTCGGTGTCTCAGGGTCTGGATACGGTGACACTTCAGGTCTTTACGAATGGTCGCCTGTCGCCCCTGAACCCGATTGCCGTCAGCAAGGGCGCCAAGCCACTTCAGCCCGAAGAGTCCGATAACACGACTGTCGGCCTTGTCTGGCGCACGGATATCGGTCTGTCGGGTTCGATTGATCTGTATCAGATTGACGTCAATAACCGTCTGGGTCAGTCATCGTCCATCACCCTGACACAGGCCGAAAAAGACGCACTGGTCGCTCAGGGCTATCCTGCCGCCGCCAGTTTTACATCGGTCTATTGGTACACCAATGACTATGACACACGCACCAAAGGCATTGACGTAGTTACGTCCTACGCCCGCACGCTGTGGGATGGTCAGTTGAACCTTATGCTGGCTTACAACACCAATAAGACCCAGATCACGGGCGGGTCACTCACGGCGAACCCGACGACCAAACGTATCTATGAAAACGGCCTGCCTAAGAACAATGCCAGCTTCACCGGAACCTTCCGCAAAGGCGCATTTGAATATCAGGTACGCGTACGCCATTATGGCCGCTGGACGGATTCGACGGGTAATACGACCGGCGATATCTTCCAGGATTTTGGGGCAATGAACTTTGTTGATGCCTCGGTGCTTTATGACATCAACACGAATCTGTCGCTTAAGGTCTCGGTGGAAAATATCTTTGACACCTATCCGGAAAAGGCCATCTTTCAGGCCTCGCGCGGTATCGAATATTCACGTAACGCGCCTTACGACACTTACGGCGGTCAGGCCTATATTCGCCTGAATGCGAAGTTCTAAAAGTTGATATTTCTGTCTGCGGGCGAGCTGATTTAAACAGCTCGCCCGATCTTATTGCGTAATATGCTGACCGGAGCCTGCCCATGCATCGCCGCACCCTTTTTGTCTCCCTTGGGGCGTTGTTACCGGCAATGGCGGGGGCACACACACCTGAGGCTTTGACGACGCCATCCGGTGCCATGGATGAAAAAGCTTGGGCGCGGATTGCCGCCGCTTATCCGCCACGGCCCGCAGGCGTTACCAATCTTGAATTCGGGGCGTTTGGTCAGATGCCGCTGGCCGTTCAGTCTGCGTTTGCCCGCTATAGTGAAACCGTCAACCAGCAGGGAGCCTATTTCACGCGGCGTGATTTCGCCCCCTATTATATGCGCCTGCGTCAGCAGATTGCCGCCGCCCTGAATGCCGATCCGTCCGAGATCGCCCTGACCCGTAACGCAACGGAGGCTATGCAGGCACTGATCGGGGGGTACAACCGGCTGAAGCCTGATGATGCCGTCCTGATGGCAGACCATGATTACGACAGTATGCAAACCGCCATAGACTGGCTGAAGCAGCGTCGGGGTGTTGAGGTTTTGCGTATCCAGTTGCCTCATCCGGCAACCCATCAGAACCTGATTGATGCCTATGAGCAGGCCCTGAAAACCCATCCGAATATACGCCTGATTTTACTGACCCATATCGGTCATCGCAGCGGGTTAAGGCTACCGGTTCGGGACATCATTGATATGGCCCGACAACAGGGTGTCGATGCACTGGTCGACAGCGCGCATGCCTGGGGGCAGATGCCGGTTGATGTCAAAGCCGAAGGATTCGATTTCGCGGGCTTTAATCTGCATAAATGGATCGGAGCGCCGCTGGGTGTCGGTGCGCTTTACATAAGGCGTGACCGCATCGGGGACATTGATCCGTTTATGGGCGAATGGGTCAGCGAACGCGATCCTGTCTCCGCCCGGGTGCACACCGGCACGGCCAATTTTGCCGCGCAGATGGCGGCTATTGACGCCCTTAATCTGCATAGGCGCATAGGCTCTCCGGCGTGCGCGCAAAGGCTGTCTTATTTACGCGACCTGTGGGCCGAGCCGGCGCGGGATTTAAAAACCATAGATGTGCTGACGCCAGAGGATCCGCGTCTGCGTGTCGGGATTACCTCTTTCAGACTGAGGCACGATCCTTCGCCTCAGGCCCATGCGGCCTTTGCCAAACGCCTGCTGGATGAATATGGCCTGTTCACCGTATTGCGCACCGGTCTGGGGGGCGGGGCCTGTATTCGGTTAACACCGGGCTTTGGCTCGACACCCGACGATATGACCAGACTTCTGGGTGCGCTTAAAGCGCTGTCAGCATAGGCCGACAGGGGCGTCTGACCTTTCATTGCCGGTGTTATCTTAGTGTGATCGCGCGCTGTAATTTCGCGCGAAAGGGCATCTTTCCTCATTGCAGGTTCATTCCACTTTGCGCATTGATCTATGCGACATTGGGATTCGCCTCGTTCCGAGAACCAAGGCAGTATCCTTGAATAAATAACAACCATGTATTCCGTTCACGGAACACTTCGGGTCAAACAGGCAAGGAAACGATATGATGAAATCAGGGGTAAGGACGGTACGCAACCGTCTGATCGGTGGTGCATCCGTGCTGGCCATGCTGGTCGCGGTCGGCGCACCGGCTCAGGCACAAGAGGTCGCAGCGGCCGAAGAAGAAACAATCGAAGTTGTGGTCACCGGTTTCCGCGGTTCGCTCCAGAGTGCTATTCGCACCAAGCGTAACGAAAGCGGCGTCGTGGATGCCATCAAAGCCGAAGACATAGCGGATTTCCCCGACCTTAATCTGGCGGAATCCCTTCAGCGTATTCCGGGGGTAGCGATTACCCGCGTCAATGGCGAAGGCCGCCAGATTTCCGTGCGCGGTCTGGGGTCGGAATATACCCGTGTGCGCGTCAATGGCATGGAAGCCATTGCGACCACCGGCGGGACAGCCAATTCCGGCGGCACCAACCGTACGCGTGGCTTTGACTTCAATATGTTCGCGTCAGAACTGTTCAACTCACTGAGTGTGCGTAAAACCGCCTCGGCCGAGGTTGAGGAAGGTTCGCTGGGGGCGACGGTTGACCTGCAAACGGCGCGTCCGTTCGACTATAAGGAAGGCCAGCTGATCGTGTCGGCTCAGGCCAGCTATAACGATCTGGCCCGTGACGTGAAGCCCCGCCTGACCATGATGGCCAGCAAGCGTTGGGCAGACGGACGGCTGGGGGCCTTGTTCTCGGTGGCGTACGAAGAGCGTCATATCCTTGATGAAGGTGCCAACATTACGCGCTGGACCTATGGCGGGGCGAATGGTGGCTTCAACGCAAGTTCGACGCTTGATGGCTATACGCTGGCGCAAATCAACGACACCAATACCGCCACCGCGCTTTATCATCCGCGTATTCCGTCCTATGTCAGCTATGACATCAACACCGAACGTCTGGGTATCACCGGTTCGTTCCAGATGCGCCCCAGCGACGCCACTCTGGTCACGCTTGATGTGCTCTATTCCGACGTAAAGACCACACGCGGCGAGCATCAGTTTCAGGCCATCGGCCTGAGCCGTGGCGGTACGGGCAAGCCAAACACCATCCTCCGCAGCGGCATAGTCGAAGGCCGCAATCTGGTTCAGGGCGAGTTCGACAATGTTGATCTGCGTACCCAGACGGCGTGGGACGAGATGGAAACCGAGTTCACGCAATATACCCTGACGGTGACGCACGACTTTACCGACCGTCTGCGTGGCGGGTTCATCGGGGGCTATTCCAAGTCTGAATTCTCCAATCCGGTTTCGACCATTATTACGTTTGATCGGGTGGATTCGCAGGACTACAGCTATGATTTCCGCTCGCGCTTGCCGGCGGTTGACTGGGGCTTTGATGTGACCGATCCGGCCAACTGGTCGATGATTAACGGCACGTCCGAAGTGCGTATTCGCCCCGGTTTTGTTGACAACAGCTTCACGAACGCCAAGACCTATCTGGAATATGATGTCAGCGATAATCTGACCATCAAGGGCGGCCTTGATTATCGTAAGTTTGTCTTCGATTCACGCGGCTATTACCGGACTTCGGAAACGCGGGTCGATACATTGTCGGCGGCTGATCTGGCGGCCGTATCCAAGGTCTTCACCGGTTTCGGCCGCAATCTGGATCAGCCGTCGGGCAATGTGACCTCGTGGCTGGCCCCTGATCTCGACAAGTTTGCCGAGAAATACGACATCTATTGCAATTGCGGCATCTATGCGCTGACGGACGTCAATAACTCCTCCGCACGCGGGCAATGGATCAATGTCAGGGAAGCCAATACCGGTGCTTATCTTCAGGCTGACTTCAGGTTTAATGCCTTCGGTCTGCCCTGGCGCGGTGATGTTGGTGTCCGTCACGTCAAGACCGAGCAATGGTCTTCGGGCTATGCCGCCGTCGGCGCGACGATCCAGCGCGTTGAGGCCGAACGTACCTACGATATGACGCTGCCTTCGGGTAATCTGGCAGCGGATCTGACGGACGATATCGTCTTCCGCATCAGTGCCGCTGAAACCATAGCGCGCCCGTCGATCGGTACACTTTCGCCCGGTGGGGATGTCGGTATTCAGGGCGCTAACCGCTCCTATTCGACCGGCAATCCGAACATTGATCCGACCCGTTCCAAGAACCTCGATCTGTCGCTGGAATGGTATCCGGGAGTAGACTCGCTCTATGCCATAGGGGTTTTCTACAAAAACATCGATACCTTCGTTCAGACCCTGCGTCAGGATATTCCGTTCAATCAACTGGGCCTGCCCAACAGCCTGCTTGACGGCACCACGGCGCTGCCGACCGATATGTTCGCCGTCAGCCAGCCGGTCAATTCTCCGGGCGGTGAACTGCAAGGGGTTGAAATCAACATCCAGCAGCCTCTGACCTTCCTGCCGGGCTTCCTGTCCAAGACTGGTGTGCTGTTCAACTATACCTATGTGGACTCGACTATTGACTATCTGACCTCGACCACACCGGGGGCACCGACGGTCAGTGAAACCCTTGTCGGCCTGTCGAAAAACGCAGCGAACCTGACCCTTTATTACGAAGCGGACAAGTTCAGCATTCGGGGTTCGGTGGCCTATCGCGAAGGCTATCTGACGGCGGTTCCGTCCAATGACGGTAACTCGGTCGGCGGCACAAACGAGACGACGAACTTCGACATGCAGGCCTCCTATAACCTGACCCCGAAGCTCAAGCTGAGTTTTGAAGGGATCAACCTGACGGACGAATTCAACGATCAGTATGTCGATGCCACCAATCGTCTGAATGTGCGTACCCACACAGGTCGTCAGTACTTCCTGAGCGCCAGATACAGCTTCTAACCCTCCCTGTAGTTTTACCGGTCATTCTCCCCACGATCCGGTAACTGGCACGGCTGCACACCCTCCGCAGCCGTGCCGCTTTTTTTTCTACGCCTTCGTTTTCAGCACGGATTTTTGCGGCAGGGCGCACCTTGCCAGTCAGGCATTCACTTGTTAGCGTTCAGTACCCCCAAAACGAAAACAGACAGGGTGCAGGGAAGCATGTTTGAACTCAGCCATATCCGCTGTTTCGTTGTGGCCGCCGAAGAACTGCATTTCGGCAGGGCCGCTGTGCGGCTCAATATGACCCAGCCGCCCCTGAGCCGTCAGATACAGGTGCTTGAGCGTATTCTGGGTGTAACCCTGTTTGAACGCACCAGCCGCAGCGTCAAACTAACCTCGGCAGGGCGCGTGTTTTTACCCGAAGCGCGGCGCATTATCTGGCTGGCCGAAAGTGCCGCACTGGCGGCGCGTAAGGTGGCGCAGGGCGATAGCGGGCGTATCGGCATAGGCTTTACGGCGGTGTCAGGCTACAGCTTCCTGCCGCAGATTGTGGCGCAGGCACGGGCGCGGTTGCCGAATATCGAACTGGATCTGCGCGAAATGGTTTCCGGTCAGCAGATCGAAGCCCTGCAAACCGGTCTGATCGATATCGGCTTTCTGCGTCAGCCGCTCGACCGTCAGGGCTTCATCAGTGAACGCGTCGTGTGCGAAAGTCTGGTGGCCGCACTGCCGACCGGTGATGCGCGCATTCGTCAGGCCGAGCTGAACCTTCAGGCCTTTGATGGCTCCCCGCTGATTATGTATTCGCGCGAAGGGGCCAGCTATTTTCATAATATGCTGATCTCGTTATTTGCCGAGGCCAATGTGACGCCGGACTATGTGCAGCAGGTGACGCAGATTCACTCCATGCTCGGACTGGTTCGGGCCGGACTGGGCATCGCCATTGTGCCGCGCACGGCCATGAGCCTGCATTTCTCGGATGTGCATTATCGTGACATCATAACGACGCCCGCTACACCCGTTGAGCTTTATATGGTCGTGCGGCGGGACAATCCCAATCCGGCGCTCAGTCCGGTGCGCGAACTGTGCCTTGAGATTGCCCCTAAAATTATCTGACGGGCCTCAGGCCTTGTTGCGTGACCCATCCCAGGGCTGGCTCAAAGACGGCGGGTTGGCATGGCGACGCATCGCCAGACGCAGCGTGGTGCCGCTGCCCGGTGCCAGTTCCAGCGTGATCTGATTATCACTGACCGCAATCTGCCTGTCGTCGATTTCAAGGCCCGTGAACTGATGTTCGCCATATCCGCCGGCTTGTATGGTCACTATGCGCGACCGGAAGGGGTGGACATTGACCAGTGTCACCGTGGTCGAGGTGTCACTCAGTTCACTGACCAGTGCCGCCACATCTTCGGGGATGCCGGCGCGGCGCTTGACCGGATCGAAGTAGCGCAGGCGGGCATAGAGCAGGGCGCCGCCCTGAGGCGCAGATGTCTTCGACCATGTTGGCCGCGCAATATGGATCGCCCCGCACATCAGGTGCAGCAACGGGGTGACAACGGCCGGATTGAATTTCAGCACCGCATCGGCCAACCGTGTTTCGCGGGTCGTGGTGTCTTTTGCCACGGCATCCATCTTGCGGCGAACGCTCTCAAGCGTTTCATGCAGGGCCGTGACCGGATAGTCAGGATTCTTGCCCGTCAGATAACCGATCCACGGGTGGTCGGTATTGGCCTTATCGAAATCATCTGCGCGCATGGACATATACCAGATGTCCAGCCCGTTCTGGCGATAGGGGCCGGGCTTATAGCTGTACCAGCCGTCAGGCCCGTACATGGTCGGGGTTTGGGTCTGACCGTCCACAGTGCGTGATTGTGCATTGATCGCCGCGTTCTGGTCACGCCAGATCTGAAGATATTTGTCATCTCCGGTCAGCAGATAAGCGTTCATGAAGGCAACAATGGCGCGTGGCACGCGGTTACGGTCTTCGCGTTTGCCGGTGACCGGATTGACCGGCGAAAAGCCCCAGCCATAGACGTTACCGTACCATTTTTTCGACCGGCCACCTATGCGCCCATCCGTATCAACAAAGCTGGGGAGGATGTTGCCGTTGGCTTTGGCGCGGGCAATCCACGCATCCAGATAGCTGGTGATCCAGTCGCGGTATTTTGCTTCGCCGGAAATCATATAGGCATTCATCACCAGACTGGTGGCATGCAGATTCAGCGGGCTGTCGCCAACTACGTCGGTATATTCGACATAATGATCCAGCGTTTCCTGATAGGTGGATTCGCCGTGCTCCATGAAAAATCCCGTCGGATCGAAGGGATCACCGGCCCAGTCAAGCGCCGTCGCCTTACGCATCAGCGGCCCGCGGGAGCCATTGATCATAGAGCGTATCAGCTTGCGTTTGGGATCGTAGTTGCGCGCCTCAGGGTCTTCGCCGGTATAGAAACCGGAAAACCGGCGGGCGCGTTCCTGAAACTTGGGATCATGAGGATCAGACAGCCCCATCAGATTAAAAACCGACAGACCTTCCGAGATATGTTGCCAGTCATTCATCACCGTGAATTCACGATAATACATGCCGTCGCGCGCCAGTGGCGTCTCTACGGTTTTCAGTTCGGTATATTGTTTAAGATGGCCTTCCCACGCCTTTTTATACAGCTCAAGAACCTTGTCGCTGCCCCCCAGAGCATGCAGGTGCGGCCACTCATTGCAGTTTTCTATGGCATCGTCCGGCCCGTCATTGGCGCCCCAGCGTTCAAAACACAGAAAGTAACCGCGCTCATCGAAATAACGGTCGTAAAAGGCTTCAACGGCCTCGCTTTGCATCCGCAGGGCCTTGCGCTGTAACAAGGCCCATTCGGGCGCAGCCATCGGGGTTGAAACCCTGGCGGTGATATCGGGGGCTGCCCGCACCGCGACCGGTGCGGCGACAGCCATCAGTGCCAGTGCGCCCGTACTTTTCAACAATGTGCGACGGTTCATGCAGTCTGCTCCCTAGTCAAGTTTCAGGCGTTCGATCTTACCGCTGATCAGCCCGAAGGCGACCATGGTAATCAGGCAATGCACCCCGACATAGATCAGTGCGCCATCAAATGAATGGGTAACACCCACAATGTAGCCAATAACAATCGGCGTAATAATGCCGGCGGTATTGCCGAACATGTTAAACACACCTCCGGCCAGACCGATATATTCGCGCGGGGCCACATCAGATATGACTGCCCAGCCCAGAGAGGCAATGCCCTTACCGAAGAAGGCAATGGCCATCAGCGTAATCACCAGCCATTCCTGATCGACATAGGCGCAGGCAATAATAGCCAGAGCCAGCGTCATGCCCACAAAGATCGGGGTTTTACGAGCGCGGCTGATATTGCCGGTCTTGCGCAGAATATAGTCCGAAATAACCCCGCCCAGAAGGCCGCCAATGAAGCCGCAAAGCGCCGGTGCAGCGGCGGCAAAGCCCGCCTGAATGATATTGAGGCCGCGTTCCTTGACCAGATAGATCGGGAACCATGTCACAAAGAAATAGGTCAGGACGTTGATGCAGTATTGCGCCAGATAGATACCGACCAGCATGCGGTTGGTCAGAAGTACCTTAAGGCGCGCAAAGCTAAAGCCCCCCTGGCCACCCTTGGCCTTGGCTTCCATGCTGACCGCACCGCCGTCCTGAATGACCTTAAGCTCGCCGTCATTCACCCAAGGGTGCTTTTCGGGGCTGGAGATGAACTTGGCGAAGATATAGGCCGCAATCAGACCCAGCCCGCCCATGAAATAGAACACCGACCGCCAGCCGAAATCATGCACCAGCCAGGACATCAGCGGCACAAAGGCCACCAGTGCAAAATACTGCGCCGAATTGAATATGGCCGACGCCGTGCCGCGTTCCGCACCGGGGAACCATGCGGCGACGATGCGCGCATTACCGGGGAACGAAGGCGCTTCGGCCAGCCCGACCAGAAACCGCAGCACAAACAATGAGCCGACCACGCTCAGGCCGCCAAAGAAGCCGACGAACCCCTGCATGGCGGTAAAGATAGACCACAGGGCAATGGCTCCGACATAGACGCGTTTGACGCCGAACCGGTCAAGCAAGGCCCCGCCGGGAATCTGCGCGGCGACATAGGCCCAGCCGAAGGCCGACAGAATATAGCCCATCGATACCGGCGACAGACCCAGCGCCTCGGAGGCCGAAGCCCCTGCAATCGAAAACGTCGCCCGATCCGCATAGTTGATGGTGGTTACAATGAACAGAAAGGCAATCAGCCAGTAGCGGGTATGACTGGGTTTGATGGGCGAACCGCTATTGGCGGCCCCCCCTTGAGTGGCGGATTCGGTCATGGGTTTCTCTCACTGTATTTATGCTGCCTATGTATCGACAGGCCACGCGGCCGCGATCAGGGCATCTGTTGTTTCGGCAGTTTAGACATATAAACAGACGCTTGGGGAGGGGCTGATTGCGCCTTTCATTGCGTTCCACGCATTAATTAATGCCGTCTTTGGCTTGGACGTTGCCAGAGCCAGCACATAGACATGAAGAACGGGATGAGTGTCTGAATATGCAGCACCGGATGCCCCGTCACACCCTATTCAGTACAACAAGCACACAGAATAAACGGAGACCTGTAATGGCAGGCTTTAGCCCCAGGGACATGGCGCAACAGATCGGAACGGGTCTTTTATCTTTTCCGGTGACCTTCTTTGATGCGGAAAACCGCTTTAGTGAATCCCCCTATCGCGACCACTGCGCGCGCATGCTGGAAAAGCCTCTGGCGGGCATCTTTCCGGCTGGTGGCACGGGCGAATTTTTCTCGCTTGGGGTGGCTGAAGTGCGTGACGTGGTCGCCGCCGCTGTAAAGGAAACAAACGGCCGCATTCCGGTGATTGCCGGTTGCGGTTACGGTACGCAGATTGCCGTAGAGATGGCTCAGGCAGCGGAACAAAGCGGTGCGGATGGTATTCTTCTGTTGCCGCCCTATCTCATCAGCGGCAAGCAGGAAGGTTTTGAGGCGCACATAGATGCGGTCTGTAAAGCCACCCGTCTGGGCGTCATTGTATATAACCGTGACAATGGCATTATCGAGGACGAAGCTCTGGCGCGTTTGTGTGACCGCAACCCCAATCTGGTTGGCTATAAGGATGGTGTCGGCGACATCGAACTGATGGCGCGCATCTATACCCGTATGGGCGATCGCCTGACCTATATTGGCGGTCTGCCAACGGCTGAAACCTATGCAGCGCCCTATCTGAAGATGGGAGTCACGACCTATTCGTCGGCGATTTTCAACTTCCTGCCTGAGTGGGCCTTAAGCTTCTATAAGGCGGTGCGTGCCGAAGATCAGGCCGCTGTCCTTACGGGTTTACGTGATTTTGTTATGCCCTATATTGCCCTGCGTAATCGCGGACGCGGCTATGCCGTGTCTATCGTCAAGGCCGGTATGCGTATCGCCGGCTACGATGCGGGTCATGTGCGCACGCCTCTGACGGATCTGAGTGAGGCGGAATATGAGGAACTGAAAACCCTGATGGCCAGTGTAAAGCCTTTGACGGTTAAGGAAACAATCTGATGTTAGCTTCGCGCCGCCTTATATTGGGGGGCGCGACCGCCCTTGGGCTTTCGGCTCTGACGGGGGCGGGTCATGCAGCCGCTCAACAGCCCGTGGCCACTACCGCCTATGGTAAGGTCAGGGGGCGCGTGGATCGCGGCGTCATGGTGTTCAAAGGCGTACGCTATGGGGCCGATACTGCGCCTGTGCGCTTTCGTCCGCCGCGTGCACCTGAGGCATGGACGGAGATTCGTGACGCGATTGCCTATGGCCCTGCCTGTCCGCAGCGTCGTCCTTCCGGCGCGGTCAGCGAAGATTGTCTGTTTCTGAATATCTGGACGCGCGGCCTCAAAGACGCCGGGCAAAGGCCGGTTCTGGTCTATTTGCACGGTGGCGCACATGCGTCCGGTGATGGTTCATCGCCGCTCTATGACGGGGTGAATCTGGCCCTGCGCGGCGATGTGGTGGTGGTGACGCTTAACCACAGACTTAACGTGTTCGGTTATGGCTATTTCGCACGACTGGGGGCCGCAGCCGGTGATGCAGATTTCGACTATTCCGGTAATGTCGGCCATCTGGATATCATCCATGCCCTGAAATGGGTGCGGGATAATATTGCCAATTTTGGTGGCGACCCGTCCAATGTGACCCTGTTCGGGCAGTCGGGCGGCGGCGGTAAGATCGTCGGTCTGATGGCTATGCGGGCAGCAGATGGACTTTATCGTCAGTGCCTGACCATGAGCGGACAACATGTCACCGCCAGTGCCCCGCTCAATGCGACCTTGCGCGCAAAGGCCTTTATGCAAACCCTTGGCCTGACGCCGGATCAGGTATCGCAGCTAAAAAGCTTGCCTGCCGAAAAACTGGTGGAAGCGCTGGGGACGCAAGACCCGATTGTGGCGCGTGACCGCGTATTGTTTGCAGCCACACTGGATTACCAGACCCTGTTCCGTCATCCGTTTTATCCGGACGCGCCGGACGAAACCGCGCAGGTGCCGCTGATTATCGGCAATACACTGCATGAGACGGCGGCCTTTATGCGCGATACCATGATCGCCAATGACACCACATGGGAAACCCTGCCTGAGCGGCTGGCGAAGGAAATGCTGGTGGATCTGTCGCCGGAATATGTCATTGCCCATTACCGTCAGTGGTATCCGCAGATGACGCCGTCCGAAGTGCTGCGGGCTGCGGCCACCGCCGGACGTAGCTGGCGCCCCCATCTCATTCAGGCGCAGGCACGTGGCGAAAAACGCACCCCCACCTGGATGTATCAGCTTAATCTGCCGTCACCGATACATGAGGGGCGGTTAGGGGCCTATCATGGCTATGACATCGGGCTGATATTCGACAATGTCCATGTCCCTGAAGCCAATACCGGCACCACGCCAGAACAGATTGCGGCGGCACAGACAGTGGCAGACCAGATGAGCACCATGCTGATCACCTTTGCCCGTACCGGCAGTCCGCAAAATGCCCTGATCCCTGACTGGCCGCGTTATGAACCGGATCAGCGCGCCACCCTGATCTTTGATCAGACGCCGCGCATCGAAAATGATCCGCGCGGTCAGGAACGCCGCCTGTTCGCCAGCGTCCCCTACCTCAAGCCCGGCACCTGATCAGGGTTTGCGTTCGGCCAGCGGGTAGGAAATGATCAGGGTCAAAGGCTCATCGCCTACCTGTTTGATGCCGACATTGGCACCGGTATAAAGATAGGCGGCCATGCCTTCGGTAAGGATCTGCGTCTGTCCGTCCGAACTGACTTCGCCGGTGCCCGACAGCACATAATAGACCTCGTCGTGGTCGATGACATGAAGGCCAATGGCCCCGTCCTTATGGATGATGCGCTTGCGGAATTCCATGTTGCGCTGAGGGGCCTGATCGCTGATGCGATAGGAGGTGCTTTCGCCGATCTTGCCGTGGGGATTCGCCTCAATCTTCTCAATGGCCTTTTCATCGACGACGACCATGGCGGGGAGGGAAGCCATAGCCAGAACCGTCAGGCAGGAGAGCGCAGTATTGATCATCAGGCACCTTCAGCAACAGAGTGGTAAAGCGCAAAACTAATCCATAAAATATGAGAGCGCCACAGGGCATCAATGTTTGTCAGGCATGAATGCTATCTGCCCTGGCATGATACGTGCGGCCACAAAGACCAAACGCAGCGCACCTAAGATTTTGAAATGCGATCTTAGATTTTGTTCTCGTTATTGTCTTCGGCTTTCAACTGGGCCTCTGCTTTCAGACGGGCTCTTCTTTGTGCCCGTCGTTCTCTTTCCCTTTTTCGCACGGCACCCCAGTAAGCTTTGTGCTTCTTCATCCAGCTGTGTTGAAACGCACTGAGAATCGAACCGACAACAAACAATGAGACCATAGGCAGGTGGGCCGGAAGATCATAGGCATATTTGGGTGCGCAGATAATGGCCGCAACAAAACGCACCATGATCTCTATTCTGTTGGGAGAGTCTGATATGTTGCCGGCCACACATGTCCTGAGAAAGTCTGTGTCCATAGCGACCATAAACACGGGAAAGGCCGGCAGCCACAAAAGCGCTATTCGCCAGATTGGTGTATATGCCCCTTTTCTTATGGCACGCTCAGTCCTGCTCAGGCGCCGCCTCATGTCCAATCCCCGTAAACTGGCGCACTAACACCACCCTGAGCGTGCAGAATAATTTATCGCCACCTTCGGTGCAATCTTTTGCTGGCTACTACACCTCGCAGATTCTTTCTTTGAAGCGCCATTGGCCGTCGGGGTTGCGTACAACATGGTCGTGATAGCGACCAAAGACCAGAAGCTGGCGCGGCGCACCGTGTTCCTTACCGACCGCAATCAACTGGCTTTGAACCCGGGCATCGTCGCCCTCCAACCGGATCACAGGCTGAAGCACCGCATGCAGCACCAGACGCTGCGTATTCACGCTCGAAATGAATTTCAACAGACCGGCATGGCCTTCAAACCGAAAGCCCCGTTCCACACGCCGACCACCGCGGTTTAAAAGTGCATCTTCATCATAGGGAAAAGGTTCGTCAGGCTTAAGGCGGTTACGCGCCGCCCCCTGAAGTTCAAACGCACCGTCTTCGGTGAACAGGGCCGGATAGTCTTCGGGGCGTCCATAGTCCACGGTTCGGGCATATAGGGCCAAAAGCCCTTCGATGGCCTTCTCATCCTTCAGGTGTCTGATTTCTGATAATAAATCCTGATATTCTGTGTCGCTGACTGGCATGGGAGGCTCCTTTGCTGAACGGATATAACCCGTAAGATAAGTCAGGCTGTTCATTCAAATTAATAAATATCATCAGCCTATTTCGAGAACTCATTTGAGTTCATAATTAAATTCAAATTAATAGGAAATAAATCAACGCACCCCGCACGGGGTGGCTTTCAGGTCGCGTTGTCTGCGCCTGACGGGCTTAATTTATATGGGTATCGGTTTATGTTTGTTCGCTCTGAAAGGCTTCGCCTGAAATCGTCACGTCATTGGCTATTGCTGGCGGCTTCGACCGCCGCCATGCTGATGGGGAATAGTTCTCTGGCACTGGCCGATGAGGTGGCCCTGGCCGAGGCGGCGGATCCGGTCGAGGAAGTCATCGTCACGGCCCGTTTCCGTAATGAGCGCCTTCAGGACGTGCCGATCGCCATTGGCACGCTGACCGGTCGTCAGCTTGATGCCGCCCACAATGACACCCTGCGCCAGATCCAGCAGCAGGCCCCAAGCCTGCAAATTCTCGGCTTCAACCCGCGCAATGTGTCGATCACCATTCGCGGTCTGGGCACCAATTCCGGCAGCACCAATGATGGCCTTGAGCAGGGCGTAGGTATCTATATTGACGGGGTCTATCATGCCCGTCCGTCGGTGGCTGTGTCTGATCTGGTGGATGTGTCGCGTATTGATGTGCTGCGCGGGCCGCAGGGCACCTTGTTCGGCAAAAACACTACAGCCGGCGCAATCAATATCACCAGCAATGCCCCGACCTTCACGCCTGAAGCCAGTGGTGAACTGACGCTGGGCAATTACGGTTTCCGTCAGGCAAAGCTGGTGGCCTCAGGGCCGCTGAGCGAAACCGTAGCCGGTCGCCTGACGCTCTATGGTACGCACCGCGACGGTACACTCTATAATCATTATCATAACGAAGATTGGGACGATTATAACAACTACGGTTTCCGCGCCCAGTTGCTCTATCAGCCCTCTGATGCCCTGAGCGTCCGTTTCATCGCCGATTACAACAAGCAGTTTGCGCAAGGCGGCATCTATGTCGCAAAGGACGTTTTGCCGACGACCCTCAATGACGGTTCAACCAAGCGCGGCTATTATCAGCGGGCGCAGGAACTGGGCTACACGCCTCTGCCGATTGACCCGTTTGCCCGCGAAGTCGATATTGATACTTCTCAGAAGTACAATTTTGAAATCGGCGGTGTCTCGGCCAGCGTCGATTACCTGCTGCCTAATAATTTCAAGCTGACCTCGATTTCAGGCTATCGTGAATTTATCTGGGATCCGTCGCTTGATGCGGACTTCATCGGTCTGCCGATCCTGTTGCAGGGGAACATCCCGACCCACCAAAAGCAGTTCACACAGGAAGTGCGTCTGTCTTCGCCCGAAGATCGCGCCGTGGTCTATACGGTCGGTGGCTATTACTTCTGGCAGAAGGCGCGGTCGGACTATTATCTGACCTATGGCCCGCAAGGTTCTGCATGGGTAGTCGCCGCCACAGCACCGGCAGCAATTCTGGAAAACCTGACCTCCTATGCCAACTATACGCCGATCACCAAAAGCTATTCGGTGTTCGGGCAGGCGACGTGGAATATCGATGAAAAGCTAAGCCTGACCGGCGGCCTGAGATATACCTATGAGGACAAGTACGGCACCTATACCGGCTATGCGACAGGAGATTATACGCCGGTGTCTGAACTGCCCGAAGCCTGGCGGGCAACGGCGACCACCCTGCGCAACTCGATTGCACCGACCCTGAGCTATGATGCGGCCGTAGATGGCGGTAACTGGTCGGGTACGGTCAATCTGGCCTATAAGCCACGTGCCAATATACTGACCTATGCCAGCTATTCGCGCGGCTTCAAATCAAGCGGCATCAACTTCGCCAACAGCATCAGCGACGAACAACGCATCGTAAAACCTGAAACCGTCGACAGCTATGAACTGGGGGCCAAGACGCAGTTCTTTGACCGTCGTCTGACGCTGAACGGGGTGTTGTTCTCAAGCGATATTGCCAATTATCAGGGCACCAATGTCGATGCCTCAAAAGGGCTGAGCTATATTTCCAACGCCGGTAAGGTGCGTTCGCAAGGCGTGGAACTGGATGCCCGTGCAATACTGGGCAACGGCCTGACGGCGACGCTTTCGACCACCTATACGGATGCCACCTATGTGTCGTTTCCGGCCAGCACCTGCCCGTATCTTGACTCCTATAAGGCCAGTTGCGACCTGAGCGGTCAGCGTCTGGCGGGGGTGTCGCGCTGGGCGGCGTCAGCGGCGCTTGACTATGTCACCAGTGCCGGAGCGCTGGCGGCCAATGGCCTTGAGGCCTATGGCGGCGTGAACTACAGCTACCGTTCTTGGTACTACAGCGCCATTAATAACGATCCCTATTCACGGGTTCCGGGCTATGCGCTGGTGGGTGGTCAGGCCGGTATCCGCTCGGATCGGGGCAACTGGGATCTGTCGGTTTGGGTGCGTAACGCCTTCGACAAGGAATATTACAACGTCATTAGCGTCTATACGACGACCCTTCTGGCCAATGCCTCACTGGGTGAGCCGCGCTACTGGGGTGTGACCCTTAAGGTGCGCAAATGATGAAATTACCGGTTTTCCTAAGTGTGGTTCTGAGCGTTTTCCTGCTGGCGGCCTGTGGCCAGCCAGAGGATACGCGTCCGGTGTTACGTGTGGCCGATCAGAAGGATAGCCTGAAGTCTCTGGTGGAGGCTTCGGGGGTTCTGGAAGGGGCGCCTTATCGGGTAGAATGGAGCAGCTTTGCCGACTCCGTTCAGGTCGGTGAAGCCGTCGGTGCCGGTGCCGTAGATACCGGCGCCATGGCCGAGACGGCGTTTCTGGCGGCGGTCGCGGCAGGACAGCCCATCAAGGCGGTGCAGGGCATAGATACCTCAAGCCGGGGCGGCGGGATCGCTATTATCGTCCCCGCCAAGTCATCCATACGCACGGTGGCTGACCTCAAAGGCAAGCGTATTGTCACCACACGCAATACGACCGGACATGATCTGGTCGTGCGGTTGTTTGAACGTGAAAACTGGCCGATCGAAGCGGCCAATCTGGTCTTTCTGACGCCTGCGGATGCCAAGGCAGCCCTGTCGGCAGGCTCGGTAGATGCCTGGGCTGTCTGGGACCCGTTCATTGCCGTGGCCGAGGTTGAGGAAGGGGCGCGGGTGATTGTTACCGCGCATGGCCTGTTTGATAGTCTGGATGCGTTTCAGGTGGCCAACAGCCGCTCAATCGACACCAAACGCGATGTACTTGACGACTTCCTGCACCGTCTGGTCAGGGCCAAGCGCTGGGGCGTGGAAAATCCTGAGCTCTATGCCGAAAGCTGGCGCAAGGCCTTTGGCCTGTCGCCTGAGGTGGCCACACTTACGGTGAAGCGTATTTCGCGCACACCTGTGGCGCTGGATGACAAGGCGCGGGCGCGAACCGAGCCAACCATCCGGCGGCATGTGGCCAATGGTCTGTTGTCGCGTCCGATTGATCTCAATCAGGCTTTTGACCCGTCCTTTAGCAATGCGGTGACTGACCAGTGACAGAGGTTTTGTATAAGGACGCGACCGAGGCGCAAAAGCCTGCGGTGCTGGCGCAACTGCGTCAACAGTTTGCCGAAACCGCCGCGCTTTATGACCGCGAAGGGCGGGTGGCCGAAGACAATTTTGCCATATTGCATCGTCACGGCCTGACGGGCCTGACCATCCCAAAGGCGCGTGGCGGTCTGGGGGCCGGTCTGGGCGAAAGTGCTCAGGTCATCCGCGCCATTGCCGGTGGCGAGCCGTCGACCGCGCTGATCCTGATCATGCAGTGCATTGTGCATAATGATCCTGACGGGCGTGATCGCTGGCCGGAGCATCTTCGGCGGCAACTGGAGCGTGACGCACTCGAACGCGGGGCGCTGGCGAATGCCTTGCGGGTGGAACCTGAATTGGGGACACCGGCTCGCGGGGGTTTGCCCGCCAGCATTGCCCGTAAGGTATCCGGTGGCTGGCGCGTGAGTGGCCACAAACTGTTTTCGACCGGAAGTCCGGTGCTCAGCTATATGCTGGTCTGGGCGCGAACCGAAGGTGACGACCCGCAGGTCGGCTATTTTCTGGTACCAGCCGGCAGTGATGGCGTGCGCATTGAGCCGACCTGGCGGCATCTGGGGATGCGCGCCAGCGGCAGCCATGATGTCATCTTCGATGAGGTCTTCATCGCCGAAGACCATGCGGTGGATATCCGTGCGCCCAAGGCATGGAACGAGGAAAGCCCCATATTGATGGCATGGATGGTCGGGCTTATGGGGGCCTTGTACGACGGGGTGGCCCATGCCGCCCGCGACTGGTTCGTTGCCTTTGCCCATAACCGCAAACCGGCCAATCTGGGGGCATCACTGTCCACGCTCTATCGTTATCAGGAGCTTTTGGGACGCATAGAGGCCAAGCTTCTGAGCAACCGGATATTACTTGATGATCTCAACCGGCGCATTGATGCAGGCACATTTGTGTCGGCCAGCGAAGCCTTGCTAATCAAATATCTGGTGTCCGATCAGGTGATTGACGCAGTTTCAATCGCCCTTGAGGCCACGGGAAATCCCGGCCTGACGCAGAATAACGATCTTGAACGGCATTACCGCGATGTTCTGTGCAGCCGTGCCCATGCGCCACAAAACGATTCCATTCTTACCCTTGCCGGACGCACCGGCTTTGCGGCCTATCCGAAGGACTTGTCATGAGTAAGCGAAAACAAATGCATATCGGCCTTACCCTGCACGGGGTAGGCACGACCCAATGGAACTGGCTGCATGATGATGTGCGCACGGACGCCAGTATCAGTCTGGCGCACTATCAGGGACTGGCGGCGCAGGCCGAGGCGGCGAAACTTGATTTTCTGCTGATCATAGATAGCACCTTTATTACGCCGGATTCCGCCCCGCACTTTCTCAACCGCTTTGAGCCGCTGACAATTATGTCGGCACTGGCAGTCAGCACGTCGAAGCTGGGCCTTGTCGGAACAGTGACCAGTTCATTCACCGAACCCTATACGGTGGCCCGTCAGTTTGCCTCGCTTGATCTGATCAGCGGCGGTCGGGCGGCATGGAATCTGGTCACGACCGGACTTGAGGGGGCCGCGGGCAATTACGGGCGCGGTGAAGCGCATCTGGCGCACACGGATCGTTACCGACTGGCGGATGAGCATCTCAGTGTTGTGCGCGGTCTGTGGGATAGCTGGGAAGATGATGCCTTTGTCGCCGACCGTGAGCGGCGCGTCTTCTTTGAGCCGGATCGCCTGCACCGCCTTGATCACAAAGGCGAATATTTCTCGGTCACGGGGCCTCTGAACATTGCCCGTTCGGCGCAGGGACACCCGCCGGTATTTCAGGCCAGCGGCTCGGTCACCGGTCGGGCCTTTGCCGCACGTACGGCCGATGCCTTGTTTAACCTCAGTGAAAACTATGAGGAGGCGGCGGCCTTTTATGCCGATGTAAAGGCGCAGGCCGCCGCCGCCGGACGTGATCCGGACAGTTTGCTGGTGCTGCCGAGTATTTTGCCGATTGTCGCTGATACCGACGAACAGGCGCAGGCACTGGCGCGTGACTGGAACAGCCGCGCGCCGATCAAGTCTGTCCTTAAGGAACTGGGGCGCGCCTTCAGCTATTATGACTTCAGCCAGCATGAACTGGATGCGCCATTCCCTGATCTGGGCGATCTCGGAAAGAACAGTTACCAGAGCATCACCGACCGCATCAAGGCGGCGGCAAAAGCCGAAAACCTGACCTTGCGTGAGGTGGCCTTACGCTTCGGGACAGGACTGGGCCAGATTGTCGGCTCGGCAGAAACCGTGGCGGATGAGCTTCAGCGCTGGTTTGAAAACGGGGCGGCAGACGGCTTCATCCTCAATCTGCGCAATGACACCAGCTTCAAGGCTTTTGCCGAAAAGGTCGTGCCGGTGCTTCAGGCGCGGGGCCTGTTCCGTACCGATTATGAGGCCGACACCCTGAGGGGGCATCTGGGGCTGGCACCGGTCGCCAACCGTTACACACTCGCCCGTCAATCGCATCAGGAATAGCACCATGTCCCAATCTGTTAATGAAGCCCTTGCGGCACTGAATGCCGAACGTGCGGCCACATGGCCCGCAGAACGCCTCAAACTGAACCGCGATCAGCGTGAGACTCTCGTGCGTGAGTTCTCACCGGAAAAGAGCATAAAGATCGGCGTTCAGATCGGTGATTTTGTGCTTGAGGATGTTACGGGAGGGGCTATCCGTTCGCAGGACCTGACGGCGCAGGGGCCGTATGTTCTGCTGCTCTTCCGCTTTGCCGGTTGTCCGGCCTGCAATCTGGCCTTGCCTGCCTATGATCGTGATCTGTGGCCGCAATTGCAGGCGCGTGGGGTGCCGCTGGTGGCAATCAGCCCGCAGGTGCCGGAACGTCTGGTGGCGATCAAAGACAAGCATCAGCTTGGCCTTACGGTGGCCACTGACCGTGACAATGCCTTGTCGCAGCGTCTGGGGCTGACCTATGAATTTGATGAGCCGACCAAACGTGCGACCGAGGGGCCTGACTGGATCGGTGCGCAGACTGGCACCGGCACTTGGGAACTGCCGCTGACCAGTGTTCTGATTGTCGATAAGGCCGGAGTGGTGCGTTTTGTCGATGTGCGGCCAGACTGGATGAAGCGCACAGAGGTGCGCGATATCCTTCGGGCACTGGATGACATCTGAGGCATAAAAAACGGCTCCTAATTATTCAGGAGCCGTTTGTCTTATATCACAAAGAAGCCGTGGCTGGCGTCGCGCCTGAGTTGATCGACCAGACCATATTCCCAGTCCAGATAGGCCTGCATGGCCTCGGCCTTGTTTTCAGTGCCTTCATAGGGGCGGACATAGCGTCCTTCGCGGTCACGCGGCGGCGGGGCCTGATCAGAGCCGGTCTCCAGCGGCCCGTCAAAGCCGCCATCTAATACATAGACTTCCCAGCCCATCTGACTGAGCCATGAGGCCGACATGTCGGCGCGCGGGCCGATGTCGTCAGTCAGCACAATACGCGCACCCCGCACCGGCGCATAGTGATCGGTTTCCTGCACCAGCTGCCCGCCGGGCACATTGGCAAAACCGGCAATATGACCGGCCTCAAAGGCTTCGGGCTGACGCACATCAAAACGATAAAGCGTGCGATGCACATCCTGCCCCAGAACCTCTAAGCCTTGAAGGTCTATGCGCTTGACGCCCGCGCGATAGGCCACATCTTCAGCGCCTTTTCGGGTATCGGCATCAGCCTGCGCGGCCCGTGATTTACGCGTCTGACCGGTCTCAAGCGCCTGTCCGGCCAGTGTCCAGCCAATGGTGCCGTTACGCAGGGCGACAATCCGGTTAGGCAGACCGGCATTGATCAGGGACTGGGTGCCGATAATCGAACGGGTGCGACCGGCACAGTTGACGATAATGGTGGTTTCAGGGTTCGGCGCCAGTTGCCGCGCATTGAGCACCAACTCAGCCCCCGGAACGGAAATGCCCGTGGGGATCGACATGGTGTTGTATTCATCAAACCGGCGCGCATCAAGCACGACCACATCGGCAGAATTATCAATAAGCCCCTTGATCTCCGGCGCGCTTAAGGACGGCGTATGACGATAATGCTCCACCAGTTCGCCAAAGGCCTTGGCGTAGGAGTTAACGTCTTCAAACAGTTCATAACCGGCGTCTCGCCAGCCCGTAAGCCCGCCCTTGAGCAGGCGTACCTTCTCATAGCCCAGATCGCGGAAGGCCTCTGCGGCAGGGCCTGCCAGACCTTCGCCATCATCATAGACCACAAGCAGAACATCACGACGCGGTATCCGCCAGTGGGCCTCGGCCGCGATGCGGCGCAACGGAATCTGTGCGGCAAACAGAGGATGGCCCTGTGCGAAGACATGTTCTTCACGAACGTCGATAAGGCTGATTTCACTGTTCAGCAAAAGGGCCTGCCGAACCTCCTGCGGGGAGATGGTACTCATGATTTTGATCTGTCCCATAGATTGGGGGTGGTGGTGTTGGCATAGCCGGAGACAAAAGGCCGGATCGTGCCGTCGGGTTTAAAAACTGAGCGATGCACCGCGCCAATATTGGCACCATAGACATGGATGCTGACCGATACGCCTTCGGCTGCATTCGAGACGCGATGCACGTCATTATCGTTCGGGCCAAAGTGATCGAGATCACCGGCCTTCAGCCGCACGCCTGCGCCGGCACAGACCAAATGGCCATCGGCGTCAGGGGCGTAGGTCTCTACCTGCTCGGCCCCTCTAAGGACGCCGACCAGCCCCCAAACCGTATGATTGTGTACCGGTGTCGATTGCCCCGGCCCCCAGACAAAGCTGACAACCGAGAACCGCTCCAGCGGATCGCAATGCAGAAGATATTGCTGGTAATATTCGGGATGCGGCTGGGCAAAGGCGTCGGGCAGCCAGTCGTCGGTACGGATAAGGGCCTTGAGCGGCGCAATCGCGGCACTTTGAATCTCCCTGTCCGACAGGTCTGAATCATGCGTCAGGCGCGTCAGTGTGCGGACAAAATCACGCAAAGGGGCAAGGTTCGGAGAACCGACAGGGTGGGGCATGGTCAGGTTTCTAGAAAGGCGTCTCAGGTGCCGGAAGGCTTATCGGCCCCCAGATGAGACAGGAGCGTCTGACGAAGATGTGCCGTCAGGTGATGACGTTCCCCGCGCGGGGCGCTCAGGGTTTCGCTGGCAACGATACGGCCCTTGTCCAGCACCAGTATCCGGTCGCTCAGGGCGATGGCCTCGTCCACATCATGCGTAACCAGCAGCACAGAAGGCGCGTGATCCTGCCACAGCTTCAGCACAAGATCATGCATACGGTGACGCGTCAGGGCATCAAGCGCGGCAAAGGGTTCATCAAGCAAAAGCAGCGACGGCTCACGCACCAGCGCCCGTGCCAGTGACGCCCTCTGGGCCTCACCACCGGACAGGGTCAAAGGCCAGGCATCCAGCCGGTGGCTAAGCCCAACCTCAGCCAGTGCCTTTTCCACGCGGGCGCGGATATCCGGCCCCTTCAGGCCCAGAGCCACATTATCCCTTACGCGCTGCCAGGGCAGAAGGCGGGCATCCTGAAAGACAACCGCACGCGCAGAAGGCACGGTTACGTTTTGGTCCTCTGGCGCATCCAGTCCGGCCAGTGTGCGCAGCAAGGTAGTCTTGCCACTGCCTGAACGCCCCAGAAGTGAGACAAACTCACCCGCGGCAATATCCAGATCAAGCCCGTCAATAATGGTGGTCTCACCAAAGCGGCGGGTAAAGCCTCTGAGGTTCACCACTGGCGCAGATTCTACAGGGGGCGACTGACGCGAAACCGGGCTGGCCCGTAAGGGCAGGGTGACGATATTTGCTGAAGCACTCATGCGCGGGCCACGCTTTCGGGACGCCAGACCAGCGCCTGCCTTTCAATGAATTTGACCAGTTGTTCCGCCAGCAGCCCCAGCACGGCATAGACCATCAGGCAGACCACAATGATGTCTGTGCGCATGAAATCGCGGGCATTATTGACCAGATATCCCAGACCCGCCGTGGCATTGATCTGTTCGGCAACCACCAGCACCAGAATTGAGATAGACAGGGCATAGCGCAGGCCTATCAGCAGCGAGGGCAGGGCCGCAGGCAGGACCACCTTGCGAATGATCTCAAAACGGCTCAGGCCAAAGCTGCGGGCCATGTCCAGCAGGCGCGGGTCAACCTGACGAATGCCGCCATACAGGTTCAGATAGACCGGAAACACGGTGGCAAAGGCAATCAGCGCCAGTTTTGAAGCTTCGCCGATACCGAACCAGACAATAAACAGCGGCGTAAGCGCCAGCACGGGAATGGTGCGCTTGATCTGCATCAGCGGATCAATACTGGCCTCACCCTGTCGCGACAGTCCGGCAATTAGCCCCAGCACAATCCCAAGGCCAGCCCCGATACCCAGACCCAGTGCCGCCCGACCCAGCGACACCAGCAGGTTGGAAGGCAGTTCCCCGCTTAAGATCATCTCGAACAGGGTGCCGGCCACCGTCGAAGGCGCAGCCAGAATGCGCGCAGGGATCAGGCCGGTACGCGCACATACCTCCCATATCAGCAACAAAAGAATGGGCGTGGTGGCATGGGCGCGGGCGACAGCCTGCCAGATACGCACAGCGGCCTTACGGCTATTCTGAGCAGGCGGCGCGGGATTGGGACGGGATGAGTCAGAAACGGGCATCACATAATCAGAAAGGGAAAACAGGGCTGTATGATAGGGTGTTAAATCCTACTAAATCAATTGAGATTTAATCGTTCAATCTATAAGTAACTCTTATGAGCGGGGACTGTCTGACGGCTTCTCAGAACCGGTATGTGCGGCTATTCTGAGGGGACGCCGCTATTAGGATATGAGCGATTATGCCGGTTAATTTGCCTACCAACCTGTTGCGAAGCTTTGTGGCGATTGTTGACACAGGCTCCATGCTCAGCGCCGCCGAGCAGGTGTTTGTCACCCAGTCCGCCCTCAGCCTTCAGGTCAAGCGCCTTGAGGAACTGTTGCAACAGGCGCTGTTCTTGCGTGACGGGCGAAGACTGACGCTGACACCGGCAGGTGAGGTGTTGCTCGACTACGCGCGCCGTGTGCTACAATTGCACGACGAGGCGGTGATAGCCGTGTCGGCGCATAATTTTTCAGGGCCGGTGCGCATCGGCATGGTTCAGGATTTTGCCGATACGCTTTTGACCGGCTTGCTGTCGACCTTTTCGGCGCTGCATCCTGAGGCACAGATATTCGCCAGAATTGCCGGTACGGCTGAGTTGCAGACCCTGCTTGAGCGTCAACAACTCGATATCATATTGGGGTTCGCAGGCGCCAATGATCCGGCAGCGATCACTGTGGCCCCCATGAAATGGTACGGTGAAAATCACCTGATCGAAAAAGAGGTTCTGCCTCTGGCCGTGGTTGAACAACCCTGCCGCTTCCGTGAGGCGGCGATGCGGGTTCTGGAAAATGCCGACATCCCCTACCGGATTGCGGTTGAGTCACCCAACCTCTCGACGCTCAAGGCGGCGATACAGGCTGGCCTTGGGGTCTCGTGCCGGACGCACCTGTTTGAAAACGAACTGAACCCGCTGGGGGAGGGGCTTTTGCCCGATCTGCCCAATATTGCCTGTGTGGTCGAAACCGCCAGCAATCTGAATGATACCAGCCTGCGCCTCTCGGAACTTATGCGTGAGCTTGTCCGTCAGGTTTGAAACAGTCTGTTAGTCCCTGAGACTGACGCTGCCATCATTATTGCGGACGATGCGTGTGCCGCTTGAGGTCGCCACACCGCGCAAGGCCGCATCGGGGTCAGAGATGGGGAACAATCCGCTGACCTTATGTGACTTCAACGCGTTGCGCTCAAAGCGGATCGCAGTGGTGCGATAGCGGTTCAGTTCCCCGACAATGGTCACAAGATCGTTGTCCAGCGCCTGAATCCAGCCGGAAGACCAGATCGCAATCCGTGTGGGGGCGGCGTCTTTGAGACGGACAACCTGTTCGCGGGTGACACGCGCCCTTTGTCCGGCGCTTAGGGTCTGGCACAGATGACTTTGCTTGGCCGGACAGACCAGCACGCGTGATTCGCTCACGCTGACATTCATGGCCCGCGCCTTAAGCTCGACCTCATAGGCCGTGCCCAGCGCAGTGGCCGATCCAAAGCGCGAATCCACGACAAATTTGCGATCGCCCCTGTGTTTGACATTGGCAAAAACGCGGCCGGATACGACCCTGATCCGGTCGTGATTTCGCCCTTCGGTAATCCTGACCGAAGTGTCTGTGTCGAGTGTCACCGTACTGCCATCGCGTAAGGTCACGGTCTGAATCTGACCGCGCGAAGTCACATGGTCGGGGAAATAATCCTGCACGGTGTCGGACTGCCAGATCAGGCCCGACAGACCGGCAAACACCAGAACAGTAACGCCATAAATGGCGGCACTGCGATGTGAGGCCCGCTTTTTACCAGACAGTTTTTTCAGCACGCGACCTTGTGCCGGTTCACGACTGTCGAGTTTGTCGTGAAATGTCCGCATGCGCTCATAGACCGCACGATGGGTTACATTGGCAGCGCACCAGTTTTCGCACGCCTGCCGATCGGCATCGCTGGCCTCATCGGAATCGAGCAGCCCGATCCATTCGGCCGCAAGGATTACAACATCATCGGAAACGGCCTGAGGCATCTATTGGGCCATCAGTTTGTAAAATTCGACGGTGGCCGCCACAATATGACGCCGCACGGTGCGCGAAGAAATATTCAGCGCGACGGCTATCTCGTCCTGAGATAACCCGTCAATGCGCCTTAGCAACAGCACCTGACGTGTCTGAGGGGGCAGGGCGTTTAATACGATCAGCACCTCATCCAGAAAGCTGACCGCTTCCCAGATTCGCTCAGGCGTCAGTGTGTCGCAATCGGTGCCATAAAGCGCATAGCTTTCGATGACCGCGCGCTCGATCTCACGCCTGCGAATATCATCAATCATCAGGCGTCTGGCTATGGTCGCCAGCAGGCTGCGCGGTGATGCCGGTGCGATTTCAGGCAAACGCTCAATCAGCCGGACGAAGGTGTCCTGACTGATGTCGGCGGCGCGCTCAGGGCATTGCAAACGGCGCCGAAGCCAGTTCGACAACCACTGACTGTGGTCCGCATACAGGCCTTCAATGGTTCCCGGCAGCGTCCTCATGGCCAAAAGCGTCCAACCTCGAATGTGGAGAGAAGAGCGCAGTTATACGCAAATGCAATCCATTTGCAACAATCTGGTTGAAAATGAATTTAACTGTGTCCTCTTTCACGATTTCGCCCGTCCTGCCTGTGTAACCTCCTCCAATCCGAGATTTTTCGATGGCTCATCACTATTCCGGCCTAGCCTTAGCTCTTATGGCTTGCGCCGCTTCACCGGCCCTTGTTGTGGCCTCTTCCGCTCAGGCGCAGCAGGCCGCCAGAACCGACTATAATGTACCCGCAGGCGCGCTGGATGCCGCCCTTGTGCAATTGGGTCGTCAAGGGCGCTTTATGGTTTCCATCCCGCCCGCACTGGTGCGTGGCAAACAGGCCAGCGCCCTTCAGGGTCAGTTTACGCCGCAGCAAGCCCTTGAGCGCCTGTTGCAAGGCTCCGGCTTGCAGGCGCAGCCGGACGGTCAGGGCGGCTATGTCATTACGGCTGCGGAACAGCCGGTTAAGGCACCCGTAAGCGCAAGAGCTGCCGACCCCGAAGCCACAGAAACGGTCGAAGAAGTCGTGGTCGTTGGCCGCACGACGCGTGTTCTGGTCGGTGCAGCACAGATCGAAAAGACTCAGGCCAATGACCTGAGTGACATCTTCCGCAACACGCCGTCGGTATCGGTCGGCGGTTCTGTCGGTATCGCCCAAAAGGTCTATGTACGCGGCCTTGAGGACACCTTGCTGAATGTCACGGTTGACGGGGCCCCCCAAACCGGCACCCTGTTCCACCATATCGGACGCGTGCAGATCGAGCCGGAACTGATGAAAAGCGTAAGCCTTCAGGCCGGTGCCGGTGAAGCTACCTCCGGTTTCGGCGCGGTGGGCGGTGCCTTGCGCTTCCGTACCAAAAGCGCGACTGATTTGCTGGCAGACGATGAAACCTTTGGCGCAATGGCCAAGGCGTCCTGGTTCAGCAACAATGGCCAGAAGGGCAGCCTGACCGCCTATGGTCGTCTGTCGGAAAACTGGGGCCTTTTGGGGTCGCTGGTTTATGTTGACCGCGACGACATGGAAGATGGTGACGGCAACCGCCTTTATGGCACGGCGGCTGAACAAATGCTCGGCTTCCTTAAGCTGTCAGGCGAACTGGCACCAAACCATTTCCTTTCGGTCAGCTATGAGCATCGTGACGAGGAAGGCCGCTTTGGTCAGCGCCCCAACTGGCCCGCGCTTGAGGGCGAGACCCTGTTTCCGGCCAAGGCCGGTCGCCGTACCACTGTGGCCAACTATCGCAGTGAACTGAGCGATCTGGTGAACATGGATGTCACCGCCTATTACACGCGCGCGGAATTTACGCAGGACATCTTCAACCGCTGGGGCAAGTACGGCGCGAAGATCGACACCTTCGGCTTTGATATCCGCAACACCAGCCGCTTTGGTGATCATGAGCTGATCTACGGTATCGAGCATCGTAACGATAAGGTGCAAAGCGAATATCAGGGCAGCCCTGAAGCCATTGAGGCGTCAGCATGGGATGCGAACCTTATCCATTTCAAGGAAGAGGGGACCCTGTTGGGGGCCTATGTTCAGGGCCATTTTCAGGTCACCGAACCCCTGCTGATCAGTGCGGGTATCCGTTACGACGACTATGACCTTAATCAGGTGACCTATAAGAGCGGCACCGCAAGCAACGGCTTCAGCGGCAATATCGGTCTGGACTACAAACTGAGCGATACGGTGTCCCTGACTGCCGGTCATGCGCAGGCTTACCGTGGTAAGGAAGTCGGTGACGCCTTTACCCTTGAACGTCGTCCGGGCCGCATCACGCTGGCTCCGGGTCTTGAGCCGGAACGCGTAGGCAATACCGAACTGGGCCTGACCTATAATGGTGCCCGTCTGCGTGGCTCGGCCTCGCTTTACAAGATGACGATTGATGATGTCATCATGGACCAGATCGGCTCCGGCCCCGCGCCTCAGGACGCCACC
>JASGFL010000020.1:0-45470 GCA_047605545.1 Asticcacaulis sp.
CCAGATCACAGGCCTTGCCGGCCTCAAGCGCGCCGGTCTCATGACCAAGACCGAGCGCGCGGGCCGCATTGAGCGTCACACCCATAAGGCATTCATCGACACTCAGGCGAAACAGGGTCGCTGCCATATTCATGGTCAGCAAAAGGGAGGTCAGCGGCGATGTCCCCGGATTGCAATCGGTCGCCAGCGCAATCGGCACACCGGCGTCACGCAAGGCCTGCACCGGCGGCAATTTGGTTTCCCGCACAAAATAAAACGCACCGGGAAGCAATGTCGCCACTGTGCCGTGACGGCTCATTTCTGCAATACCCGCCTCATCAAGATATTCCAGATGATCGGCCGACAATGCCCCGTAATGCGCCGCCAGTTCGGCCCCGCGCAGGTTCGACAACTGCTCGGCATGGAGCTTGGTTCTCAGGCCGTAACGGTGGGCGGCCTCGAATACCCTGCGCGTCTGGGCCGGTGAAAAGCCGATCCCCTCACAGAAACAATCCACCGCGTCCGCCAGCTTTTCAGCGGCTACTGCAGGGATCATGCGGTTACAGACCTCGTCAATATAGTCATCGGCCCGACCGGCATATTCAGGCGGCAGGGCATGGGCACCCAGAAAGGTCGTCTTGACGCGCACATTGCGATGACGCGTTAAGGCGCGCGCCGCCCGCAACATCTTCAGTTCGTCCTCAAGCCTCAGGCCATAGCCCGACTTGATTTCAATCGTCGTGACCCCTTCGGCCAGCAGATCATCCAGACGCGTCAGAGCGCTACGGATCAGTTCGTCTTCGCTGGCCTCACGCGTGGCCTTCATGGTCGAGACGATACCGCCACCGGCACGCGCGATTTCCTCATAGGTCGCGCCCTCAAGACGCATACGGAACTCGGTCGCGCGATCACCGCCAAACACCAGATGGGTATGGGGATCAATCAGACCCGGCGTGATCAGGCGCCCGCCGACATCATGGGTCTGGGCGTAGTTCAGTCTGGGCGCACCGTCCGCAGGGCCGGCATAAAGTATGCGATCACCGCGCGCGGCGATCAGGCCATCCTCAATGATCTGAAACCGCTGCCGGTCAGGCTGCGGCACCAGAAGGCGTGCGCTTGTCCATGCCGTATAAAGGTTCATGCCCGTTCCGAAGAAAAGAAGTGGAAATATGTATATACATGAACGTTAATGTATAGACATTACGCTTGGCAAGGGACATTATGGTCCCAGATGAAACTTTTTTTCTGAGGACAATAGAATGGCCGACACCGCATTATGGTTCGACTCAGCGCTTCTGCCTGACGGATGGGCGCGACAGGTTCGGATCACACTGCGCTCAGGCCACATAGAGTCCGTAAGACCCAACACCCCATCTGAAGCCGGTGATGAAATCCACGCCATTGCCTTGCCGGGCATGAGCAATCTGCACAGCCATGCTTTTCAGCGCGTCATCGCCGGACTAACCGAACGGCGCGGCCCCTCGTCCGACAGCTTCTGGAGCTGGCGCGAACAGATGTATCGCTTTCAGACCCGCATCGGGCCCGATGAGCTTAAGATCATTGCCACTCTGGCCTATATGGAGATGCTGGAATCCGGCTTTACGCGCGTCGGTGAGTTCCAATACCTGCACCACAACAAAGACGGCACCCCGTTTGACGATCCGGCAGAAATGTCAGCCGCCCTGTGCGCCGCAGCCGGTGACACAGGTCTGGCCATGACCCTGCTGCCGGTCTTTTACGCCCATTCCGGCTTCGGCGGACAGGAACCGACACAGGGACAGGCCCGCTTCATCCATTCGGTTGACGCCTTCGCCCGCCTGCTCGAAGCCTGCCAGCCTCACCTCAATAATCTGCCGGACGCCGTTCTCGGCATCGCGCCCCACTCCCTCAGGGCCGTCACCCCCGAAGAACTGACGGCCCTCCTGCCCCTCTGTGCTGATGGCCCGATCCATATCCACATTTCGGAACAGATTCGCGAAGTCGAACAGTCTGTTGCCCATTTCGGCGCCCGCCCCGTTGAGTGGTTGATGAACAATATGCCGGTCGATGCGCGCTGGTGTCTGGTGCACGCCACACACATGACCGAAGCCGAAACACTGGGGCTGGCGCAATCGGGAGCGGTCGCCGGACTATGCCCGATTACCGAAGCCAATCTGGGTGACGGCGTATTTCCGGCCGAAGCTTTCCTGAACTCAGGCGGGCGAATCGGCATCGGCTCTGATTCGAATGTCTTGATTAATGCGGCCGAAGAACTGCGCCTGCTCGAATATTCGCAACGTTTCGTGCATAAATCGCGCAATGTACTGGCCGAACCGCTCGGCTCCACGGGTGCCAGACTATACAAATCGTCCGTAGCCGGAGGTGCGCAGGCCCTTAAAGGCACAGCGGGCCTTGCTGAAAATATGGTGGCCGATATAGTCAGCCTTGACGCAACGGCAGCGTCACTGGCGGCGCGCCAGGGGGACGACATTTTGGACAGCCATATATTTGCGAGCACACATAACTTCGTCGATTGCGTCTGGCGACACGGCCATAAGCAGGTGAGCGGCGGAAAACATGTGCATCATGACCGGATCGTCTCCGCCTATTCGGCCCTGATGGAAAGGCTGACGGCATGAACGCGCCCGTTTCCAACCTGCCCCTGCACCAGCAAATCCATCAGGACATAGAACAGCAGATTCGCTCCGGCCTTCTGACCCCCGGCGACAAGATTCCGTTCGAGCACGAACTGATGGAAACCTATGGCTGCTCACGTATGACGGTCAACAAGGCCCTGAGCCGCCTGACCGCCTCAGGCCTGATTGAGCGCCGTAAACGCGCCGGCAGCTTTGTACGCCTGCCCCGACTTGATTCCACCGTGCTTGATATTCCCGATATCGAAGCCGAAATCATCGCCCGCGGGGAAACCTATGGCTTTGAGCTTCTGCACCGCTCGGTGCATCGCGCTGATACGCCTGACGAATGTGAACTGGCAGGCATTGGCGGTCAGATTCTGTTCCTCAGGGGCCTGCATCTGGCCTCAAACCGCCCACTGGTGGTCGAAGAACGCCTGATCAATCTCGAAACCGTGCCGACCGCCGCCCATGTAAACTTCGCCGATCAGTCCCCCGGACACTGGCTTTTGCAGGCAGTGCCGTGGACACAGGTCGAAAGCCAGATCAGCGCGGTCAACGCCAGCGACGAGGTGGCCGGATGGCTACAGGGTGATAAGGGCATGGCCTGTCTGGCGGTCGAGCGCCGCACATGGCGGGGCTATGAGCGCATCACCACCGTCCGTCAGGTCTATGACGGCGCGCGCTACAGCCTCACCGCCCGCTTTGATCACGATTAAAACGGCTTGCCCGCAGGCACCCACAAAACATCGGCGCGCCCGTCATCATTGGCCCGACGCGCCAGCACAAACAACAGGTCTGACAGCCGGTTGAGATAGGTCAGCACCGCAGGGTTCAGCGGCTCAACCTCGTGCAGCGCGAACGCGTCCCGCTCGGCCCGTCGCGCCAGTGTCCGCGCCATGTGCAAATGCGCACTTAAAGCCGTCCCCGCAGGCAGCACAAACGAGGTAAGCGGTGCCAGCGCCTCATTGTGCGCATCAATAGCCACCTCAAGTGCGGCCACCTGCTCTGATTTTATACGTAAAATTGTGCGCGTGTGGTCTTCGGTCGCCTGAGGCACCGCCAGATCGGCCCCAAGATCAAACAGATCGTTCTGAACCTGCCCCACAAGCTGATCGACCTCACCGATGTGACTTTCGGTCGTATGCAACCGCACAAGCCCCAGCGACGCGTTCAGTTCATCCACGCTGCCGATGAGATGAATACGCGCATCTGCCTTGGAACGACGCGTTCCGTCCGCAAGCCCTGTCGTGCCATCATCGCCGGTGCGGGTATATATCCGATTGAGCCTGACCATACCGGTTAATGGTTTGCCTGCCACCAGACAAAGGCACAAATGCAGACAATCGCAACGGCCTGCAACAGCACCCGCAAACGCATCAGCTTGTTCGACCAGCGCTCACGGAACGCGTCACCGCGCGCCATGCTGAACACACCGATCAGCAAAACCACCAATACAGCGGCCATAGCCGCCAGCGCCAGATAGAATAAAAACGTGCTCATGGGCGCTGCTCATACGCTTTTTTGTTTCCGGACACGAGTTTTTTTATTGTGCGCGACGGAAATGAACGCTCGTTCACGTTTTACATATAAATGCCCCAATACCGCCGTTTTGTGGTGGCAAAACCTTGATATCGCCTCATCCTCCCCCATGTGAGGCGTACCCCGATACCGTTTCGGGACACTGTTGGCGTAACTTATTATTTGTGTGCGATTATGTATAAGGCGTATCTGTTGAAAGAGAAATTTGTTCAGGAAGAGCCTCGCTTGCCTTTGGGTGCGCGGGCGCGATCAAAGGAGCTTAACCGCCTGAAAATTCTGGCGTCTGCTCGCACCCTGTTCCGTGAGCGCGGCTACGAAGCCGCCACCTTGCGCGACATTGCTTCCGAAGCAGGCCTTTCCACCGGTGCGGTCTTTGCCAATTTCTCGGACAAGAACGAAATCTTCCTCAAGATTGTCGAAGAAGAAACGGCACGCATCCTGACGGCCATGATCGATTCTTACGACACCTCGCTGTCCCTCGAAGACCGCCTGATCCGTCAGATGGTTGTCGCCTACGAAGCCGCGCAAAAAGATATTCAGCTCATATTGTCCGCCTTCGTCATGGACTGGGTGCGCACCGAAGAGCAATCCAAAGAGATCAACCGTGTTGGTGATCTGGCCCGTCAGGTTATCAGCGACACCCTGAAACACGCCGTTGAACTCAAAGAACTCCCCGAAGACGCCAATATCGCCGTCGCCGCCGAGATCCTTGAGGACGTAGGTTTTGCCAATATCCGCCGCGCCTTCTACAGCGGTCTGGGGGCGACTGAAGTGGCGACATGGCTTGATGCGCAGGTTCGCCTGATCATCGCAGGTCTTAAGGCCCGTTAAGCATAGAGTTAAATCGCTTATCAAAGACTTTGGGATACAGTCCGGCTCATGAACCGCAGAGCCTTCCTGTCCCTTGCCGCCGCCTGTAGCCTTTTGCCCCTGCCTGCCCTTGCGGCCGGTCCGGTAAAAAAGAAGGGCGGCGGGTCGTCCTATACGCAGTTACCGATGATCACCGTCTTCACGCGGTCACGGCAAAGCCGCCACGGCACCCTGACGATCGAAATGGGTCTGGACACCAAGGACGAAGCCCTCAGGCAGAAAATCGCCGCCAGCCTGCCGCGCCTGCGCGATGCCTTTGTGCGCCGCATTCAGGCCTATGCCCTGAGCCTGACCCGCACCAGTCTGGTCGATCTTGACTATATGACGCTGGAACTACAGGCCGCGACGGACGAAGTCTTACAGAAAAAAGGTGCCAAGGTTCTTCTCAGCACCGTCATTCTGAACTAGCTGACCGGCTGAAGCCAGACCGGCAGGTTGGACGTAAAGCGTTTATCGGTCGCCTCAAGCGTCCCGTCATCCTTCAGATGAAAGACCGTGATGGCATGGTCATTCTGATGCGCCACCAAAAGGCGCTTTTCCGCCTCAAGCAACAGGAAAAAGCGCGGCCAGTCACCGCCTGTGGCCACGGTTTGCAGGTGCTTTAACTGACCATCCGGCGCGATCTCGAACACCGCGATCGAATTATGCCCGCGATTGGTCACATAGACCCGATCACCAGCGGCATTGATCGTAATGTGCGCCGCATAGGACTTATCATTGAAATCCGCAGGCAATGTCGAAACCGTCTGGATCTCCGTCAGCTTGCCATCCGCTTCGCGCTTAGCCGCCACCAGCGTATTGGCATATTCCGTCAGCACATAGGCGAACTTGCCGTTCGGACTAAAGGCCATGTGGCGCGGTCCGGCCTTTGCCGAAAGCTTAAGCGCCGTAACCGGTTCTGCGGCATGACCTGTCTGGGCATCATAGTCATAGACCCGCACCTCATCATGCCCCAGATCGACCACATAAAGCCGGTCGCCCTCAGGTGACCACTGCACCCAGTGCGCATGACCGTCACCGGAAGAGGCGGCTTTGAGGATTTGCGGCTCCCCGTCTATGGCACCGGTTGACGGGTCAATGGCATAGATGGCCACCACATCGCCCTGATAATTGGCAACCGCCAGACGACGCTTATCCGGACTTAAGGCCAGATAGCACGGAGACCCGGCCCCAGAAGAAACCGCATTAATGGCCTTAAGCGCAACATCGCCCGTAGCCACATCATAGGCCGCCACACGCCCGTCATCGCGCTCATCCGTCACATAGAGGCGACGGTTCTCCGCGTCATAAACCCCGAACGACGCATTCTCGATGTCGGCAAACTGTGAAACCGGCGCAAATTCGTCCGTAGCAGAATCATAGCGCAGCAGCTGAAGCCCCTTACCTGCCTCATTGCTATAGGTACCCACAAGCAAAAGCGGATCGGCCACCTTTGCCGCTGGCTCCGCCTGACATCCGGCAAAACACAGACCCGCCGTTACAGCCAGAGCCGCCAATAAGGTCGTTTTCATTGCATCCCCACAAATTATATATGTTTTTTGATGTCGGCGATCCTGTCCGCTTCACGGCTTTTTGTCCACCCCGTTTAGTTACAACCCGCAGAATTAACAGCGCCAATAGAGAACCAATATCCCCCAACCGTTCCTAATACGGCACAAAGAAACGAAACGATAATTCGGCAAAAACCCTTTGCAACAAAAAGAAACCGGCAGGTTTCGGGACGCCGTTTGGCCGCGCAACCGCCCTCAGAATAGGTTTGACTAGCCAATACCAATATAATAGACGTGACCCATTGCAGATGAGTATCAGTTAACATGTCCACCCAAAGACAATCATCTGTCGATTAGCGGAGCCAGGAAACGTCATGTCGTTCATTGAAACTGTTGGCCGTCTTGAAAAAGACGATCCCGCGCCGCTTTACCTGCAACTGCAAAAGGTTCTGCGCGACGCCATCCGTGCGCGCGTGTTTGTTGCCGATGACGCCATTCCGCCTGAACGGGATCTGGCCGAAGAATTTGATGTGTCGCGCATCACAGTGCGCAAGGCCATAGACGGTCTGGTCAACGAAGGCCTTCTGACCCGTCGTCGCGGCGCAGGCACCTTTGTGGCCGCACGCGTGGAAAAGAGCTTCTCGAAGCTGTCCTCCTTCTCCGAAGACATGATCTCACGCGGGCGCAAACCGCACAGCGTCTGGGTCAACCGTTCGGCAGGGGGTGTAACACCCGAAGAAGCCCTGTCTCTGGGCCTGTCTCCCGGTTCGCTGGTCTATCGCTTTCACCGCATCCGCTATGCGGACGAAGCGACCATGGCCATAGAATATTCGACCGTGCCGGGCTATTGCCTGCCGGCCATAGAATCCGTCGGCAATTCCCTTTATGAGGCGCTGGAAAAATCAGGCCACCGCCCCGTGCGCGCCCTTCAGCGCCTGCGGGCCGTGTCATTCAGTTCGGAACAGGCCGATGCCCTTGGGGTCAAGGCCGGTGATCCGGGCCTGTTTATCGAACGCCGCGGCTTCCTTGCAGATGGCCGCGCCGCCGAATTCACCCAGTCCTATTATCGCGGCGACGCCTATGATGTGGTGGCCGAACTCAACGACATCTGAGCACAACAGAGGGTATTACTACCCCCTGCGCGCCCAAACCTCCGCCTGATCCGGCCTGAGCCAGCCATCGCGACGCACCTCGCTGGGGGCTGATACCGCAGACACCCCGCTCAGCCAGTCAGTGGCCACGCGTCCGCCATCTCTGCCGCTCATGCCCGCCGCCTGCGCCAGCGCCTGTTCATGTGCAGGCATAGCCATCACCTGAGACTTAACCGCCCCAAGCAGGCTCTGAAAGCGAAGCGCCGCCTCACGTGCATCCGAGAAAATCCCCTCCGCCTTATAGTCATAGGTTCGGGGAATAAGCCCCTGCCCCAGCATCAGCATGAACCAGCTGTCTTCGGTAAAGCTTTCGTGGTCCATGTGCATCAGCATGCCGCGATCACCAAACAACCTCAGCTTATAGGCCAGCTCATCCGGCACTTCGGCGTCACGCGCCTTGTCCCACATTGGCTCACCCTGACGCTGGTTCAGTTTGTAATGCAGGATCGAAACATTGCGCAGGCGCTCATAGTGTGAGCGCACATCCGCATTAAACAGACTGCGCTCCGGCATATGTTCGCGCTCCACCGGAAACAGCGACATCAGGTGCGTCAGACCGATCTGCGTGACATGCAGGCTGCTGGCGTCGATCGGATCAAGCACACAGGCACTTTCCCCGATGGCGATGCAGTTCCCAACCCATGATTGACGGCGCTGTCCGGCTGTGAACGGGTTGACCGTCGCAGGCAACACAGGTGCAACCCCCGTCACCGCCACCAGTTGCTTCAGCGCCTCGTCATCACTTAAGGCCTCCCCGTCATAGGCCATGATCATTCCGGTCTGCCCCTGATGCGGATATAGTCCCGCCCAGCCCGCCGGATGCGCGGTAATCTGCGCATAGAGCGGTAACGGCGACAATCCCTTGCCCGCCGTCACCAGCAACCGGTTAAGCGGTAAAAACGCCGACCAGTCCTCAAAATCACCGCTCTCAAGTGCGCCTATCAGCTTACCCTGAGCGCCCGCGGCATCCACAAACAGATCCGCCTCAATGACCTGACCGTCCGGCAGTATAACGGCTTCGATACGGCCATTATTCACCTTGGGCGTCACATCCGGCACAGAGGTAAAACCAATGCCCCGATGCGCCGCATTGGCCTTAAGCCACCCCGCATAGGCCGCCGCATGGATGTGATAGGCATAGTCACTGCCTGTCGCATGCCCGCCATCTCCCGGCGCGGCGAAACGCCCGCTTTTGGCATTGCCCGCCCCTATGGCGAACTCCTCAAAAGGTACGTCCATCCCCTCGGAGCGCGCCTTGAGCCAGCCCTGCACAAACGGCAGACCATTTATGTTCGCCCCTATGGACGAATAGACATGCAGGAACGGTTTTTCCGCGAAGCCGACAAAGCGCTGACCGACCGTAAACGAAGCCCCGCAGTGACGGATAAGTTCCGCCTGATCCAGACCCAGCAACCGGTGAAAATTACGGATATTGGGAATGGTGGCACGCACATCCGACGCCTGCAAAAGCGTCGGCAGCTCTATGACCTCAACCGTGACACCGGAACGGGCAAAACCCCTGTGCAGGGCCAGCGCACTAAGCCAGACCGATTCATCAGAACCGACAACAACCGCGCGACGAACAGGATTCTCAGACATCAGTGCGCTCCTGCCTTGCGGGTGGCTTTGACCTCAGTATCGACCGCCGGACAATAGCCGCGGATAAACTCATCGTGGCTCGGCATGGCCGCCGTATGCTGCCGGATTTTTTCGTGCATGTCCTTCATGCGCGCCAGTGCCGCCTCAAGCTCCATATTGTCCGTCAGTGGATCATAGTTCTCAGGCGTGATGCCCTGACCGTAAAACACTGACAACCAGCTCGGCATGGCAAACAGACCGTCCTTGTAAAACGGCACATGGCCCCGATGCCTGAAAGCGGCGATCTTTTCTTTGAGACTATCGGGGATGTCCATATTCCGCGTATAGCGCCACAGTTCCGCATCATCGCGCTCATTGGCATGGTAATGCAGGATCAGGAAATCGCGGATACGCTGATATTCCACATCCATAGCCCGCTTGTATTCCTCAATGGCCACCGGCTCCATTTCCGGCCCGTGCGGCAACAGACGGATAAGATGTATCACCCCCATCTGGATCAGATAGATCGAGGTTGATTCCAGCGGCTCAAGGAAACCGCTGGCCAGACCAATGGCCACACAGTTCTTAACCCAGCACTCCTTACGCCGGCCGGAAACAAACTTAAGCTGCCAGGGGTCATTCAGCGCCTTGCCATCCAGATTATCCAGCAGGGTCTGGCGGGCCGCATCATCATCGATAAAGTGCGAACTATAGGCGTAGCCATTCCCTGTGCGGTGCTGCAAAGGAATACGCCACTGCCAACCCGCCTCACGTGCCGTCGAGCGCGTATAGGGCGTGAAGTTTTCGTCATTGCGTTCGCAAATGACGGCAAAGGCACGGTTATTGGGCAGCCATTTCGACCAGTCTTCAAAACCGGTTTTCATCGCCTTATCGATCAGCAAGGCCCGAAAGCCGGAGCAATCGATAAACAGATCGCCTTCGATTTCCTGACCCGAAGCCAGCTTCACCGAGCGGATATAGCCGGTATCGGGATTAAGATTGACATCAACGATCAACCCCTCCTGACGCTTGACGCCGCGCGCCTGCGTAAAGCCCCTGAGGAACTGCGTATAAAGAAACGCATCAAAGTGATAGGCATAGGCATAGGCCGCCGACACCGAACGCTTGTCTTCGGACGGAAATTCAAACCGGTTCGTGCGCGTCGCTACGATCGGATAGGAATAGTCCTCCAGAGCGTGATCAAGACCGGCCCGACGTGCCTTTTCCCAGAGATGATGAAAGGCCACACCGCCCATAGGCTGACCGAACACCCCGAACGGGTGCATATAGCGGTTGCCCTTCTTGCCCCAGTCAACGAAATCGATGCCCAGCTTGAAAGTGGCGTTTGACTGACGCATGAACTCGACCTCATCGATACCGACAAAGTCGTTGAAATCCTTAAGCTGAGGCAGGGTCGCCTCACCCACACCGACGGTCGCAATATCGTCGGATTCGATCAGGGTTACGTCACAAAGCCCCGGCCTGACAGCCCCGGCCAGTCCGGTCGCGCACATCCATCCGGCTGTACCGCCCCCAACAATGACCACCTTCAGCGGCTTATTCATACTGCTCCCCAATCCCATACTTAGCTGTTTTTACCGAAAGTCTTGCAGATACCCTCAGGAAATCAAGACCAATCTGCACACACAGGCAAAACAAAAACGCGCCACCTCCGTTTAAAAAGGTGACGCGTTTTCTGTTACTTATACAAACGAACGCTCATCAGAATTTCAGACGAAGCCCCATTTGCACACGACGGTCATTCTTGAACCAGGCATTAGGCTTAAGAAGGCCGTTATTATCGACCTGCTGATACAATACGGTATCTTCACCCAGAAGGTTTGAGCCTTCGATGCTGAGCTCAAGAATATTGTTGACGCGATAACGGACAGACCCGTCAAGATAACCGGCGCTCTTTTGCCAGATGGGCAGACCCACGCAGCAATCGATAGCCGTCACCAGGAACTTCTCGCGCCAGTTATAGGCCAGACGCGCCGAGACCTTGCTCTTTTCATACATCAGTATGAAGTTGTAGCTGTTCTCGGAAACGCCCTCCAGCGCATCCGCCTTTACCGCCGTCGCATCATAGGAGACACCGCCCCCCGCCGTACCGCCAGCCGTTTCACTGACCAGATGCGTCGTTTCAATGCCGTCATTCTTGACATAGGTGTAGTTGGCCTGAACCCCCAGACCATCAAACGGCGCCGGCAGGAAGTCAAAGAACTGGTTATAGGACAGTTCCAGACCTGAGATCTTGGCCCCGTCACCGTTCATCGGCCCCGTGACCAGAACCTGACGTGTCACACCATTATTTGTGACATCAAGATTGTAGGTACCCGCCTGAATATAGTCATCGAACTTCTTATAGAAGGCGGTTGCCGTAAACGACCCGACGTCTGCAAAATAGTATTCAAGTGTTACGTCGAACTGGTCAGCCTTAATCGGCTTAAGCCAAGGGTTACCGGCTTGCGCCCGATATTGCCAATTGTACCCAGTGATCTCACCATTGGTCCAGATGATGTTTGGGTCGCTGGTATTGCTGAGGTTAGGGCTAATACGGTTCAACGTCACATAGTTACGCAGCAGACCTACGTCAGGTCGCGATATTGCCCGCGATGCGGCAAAACGCACCACCCAATCCTCAGCCACATCAAGCTTCACGTTCAAACTTGGAAGCGTATGCTTATGTGAGGCGCTGGCTTTACCTAACGTGTAGGCACCATTGTTAAAATCGATTTCTTCCTGTGTAATCACACAGCCCGTTGATGGCGGCAGATTAGGCGGACGCTCACAAATCAGATTCTCATCCGGATCAAAGTACGAGCCTGAGAAACTCCCCGGATAGGTGGTTGCACCGGACGTAGTGTCCGTTGTTTTCACATGCCGCACCCCGATATTACCAGAAATGCCAATGCCGCCAATGCGGGCATCAGGCCCGCCGAACTTAAGCATGACATAGACCGCTTCGGTCTTTTCCTTGAACTTCAGCACTTCACTAGGCAGATAACAGCCATAGCTGGATTCAATGGTTTCACCGGCCCGATAACCCATGTTCGAACACACCGGCGCAAAGTCATCCGCCGTCAGGTTAGCCGGATCCATCCCTTTCACACGGTCCGCCCGAAGCGCATAGCCAAAGGCTTCGCGGTCCATCAGCGTATCCATGTCAAAGAAGACAAACGAATTCGTATTCATCTGATTTCCGTCGAAGAAATCAGAATCAAAGGTGAAGCCCTCGTAAGTATCGCCGTAGATTGGCTTATCTATGTTGAATACGCTGGCATTAGCCGCCCATGTGTTGGCGATATTGGCCCAGTTATAGGCCCCCCAACGCACGGTCTGATCACGATCGGCCATACGCACACCGGCCTTGATAGAATCCAGCCAGGTGGAATCAAAATCATATTCAGCGTCGGCACGGATCGCCAGTTCATTACCATCCGAATCTTCGGTGTGCTCGGTGATAGAATAGTAGTGATAGTTGTTGGCCCGCGTCAGGCCGCCGGACGACAGGTTAATGTTCTCGGCTTCACCGTCAACAATATGCAACTTCGGATATTTTCCGGAAGCATCGACATAGGTGTTGGCATAGGTACGTGCCGTAACCGAAGCGTTGTAGTTTTTAACCTCGGACTCTACATATTGCAGGTCGAAGTTCAAACGCAGCTTCTCAGTCGGATTCCACTTGAAGTTAATCGAGGCATCCTGAGTGTACTGATTATTCTTCAGACGGTTAGCCGCCGTATCCACCTGCGGTGCGCGACGCCCGAAGCAACCGGACCAGGTATGACACAGGTTGAAGAAGTTCTGACCGGTGTCGTTAGCCGCGATCAGCGCTGCATCTTCAGGGAAATCGGCAATCCACGCCGTCGGGGCTGACCACCAGCCGGAAACAAAGTTTCCTTCGGAATCGAACTTCAGCGGATCCGTACCCGTCAGAGGCCCGACAAGAGCGCCATCCGTTACAATCGCGTCGGTCGGCGATCCATAAATCGAGAAAGCCGATGAATAGAGCGAATGCTCTTTCCACGAATTATCATACTGCGAACGGTTGAACTGACCCGTCAGGATCATGCTGCCGTCGTTTGACCGCCATTGCGCCGCCAGAGAGGCCCCCTTACGACGACGATCATAAATATTGTCGCGCATAAAAATGCCCGACGGAATATAGGCCAGACCGTCATGCAGGGCCGGGGCATCAAAAATAGCCATACGGTCATACTGAACGCCCTGAGAGGCCGTCATAACCTTGGAATAGGCAAAGTTGGCCATCAGGCCAAACTCACCATATTCTGTATCCCAGCGATCCGACCAGATACCGGAAACCGAGGGTGCCCATTGCTTGGCACGGTCGCCGTAAGAATAATCAAGCGTCAGCGCCTTAAGGCTGCCACGCTGATCGAACGGCAGACGTGTACGCAGATCGATCGAACCGGCAATACCGCCTTCGATCAGTTCTGCCGTCTGGTTCTTATAGACATCCACACGCCCCATAAGTTCAGGCGAAACATCGCCCCAGCTCAGGCCGCGTGAAGAGTTGGCGCTGAAAGTATCGCGGCCGTTGAACTCAGAACGTACCTGCGGCAGACCACGCACAATCACGCCCGAAGGTTCTGCCGAAAAGTGTGAGGTATCATCCGTACCGGCAAAACGCGTCACGGTAATACCCGCCACGCGTTGCAATGCTTCGGCTACCGACTTGTCGGGGAATGACCCGATGTCTTCTGCCGTGATGGAATCAACCACTGTTTCAGCGCCACGCTTAAGCTGCTGCGCAGATTTCAGATTTTGCCGCGCGCCGACAATAACCACTTCGGTCACATCGGAAGCCTCGGCTTCCTGCGCCACAGCCTGCGTACCAAACATGGCAAAGGCCGCAATTGTCGCCAGTCCCGTGCCCCGCATCAGGCGATATCGCCCCTCTGGCACCCTTCTCTTGTCACTCATAACCCTAAACCTCCTAATTATTATCCTCAGCTCGGCCTCCTCATGACCAGTCGCCTATTGGTCTTATTACACCCCCTCACTGGTCAGTTTCGGCCAATGAAAAAGCAACCTTTTATTTTTCAACACCTTATCTCAGAAAGCGTTATAGCCATCACATCAATTACCCTGAGGCTTCCCCTTGTGATTTATGTGCAATGCCGTGATCCCTTGATGGTCACATCCACTTAAGTTGCCGTAACGGATAAGATTTACCCCTTGGCCCAACTCTTCAACTCACTGAAAGAGCCGCGCCTGAAACGCACAGGGCATTACCATTTTCTGAAAGAGGCCCAATCCACAACCATAATCAATATAAGCCGCAGAAGCCCCGATCAGGCTCCGGAACCCAACGCCCGACACCTAAACAGACATAACCAATTTTTGCATTGGCATAACAACTAGACTATATATTTTTTTTGTTGTCTATAAAAATCTGACACAATTATAACCCATTCGTAAAATTGGTAAACCGTGCTGATTTTTATGATATTTTTTAAATATATTTGATTTATTGGTATTGTTTTGCTGGTCTTATAATACCAAAATCGGCAAAAGTGTTGCAAAAAAACATTGACAGCACTGGCTAAACAAACCCTTGTTGCACAAAGAATGATGCGCAATAAATCAGTTTGGTATCTAATTGGATATATATTATCCCACCATCGCACCATAAGACAGGGTTTCGTTAATGCGACACACGCCACATTCCGACAGGCGAAGCCGTTTCCGGCCGGTTATGCTGGCTGGCCTGTTGCTGATTGCCCCCCTTGCCAGCCACACACAGGCAAACACAGCACCCGCCCAGTCTCCGCGCATCACGCCTGCGCCCGCGCAATGGCTGGCGGCCAAAGGGCATCTGGAGCTATCCGGAACCACCCTCATTCATCCGGCGTCCGCAAATGCCGAAGACCTGAAGCTGTCGCAATATCTGGCCCGTCTTATTCATGACACCACCGGCATCACCCTAACGCCCACCACAGATACGGCTCAGACCGGTCAGACGCACATCCGCTTTAAGCGCCTCGGCAACGGCGCAATGCCCCCCGAAGGCTACAGACTGACCATAGCCCCCGAAGGCGCACTCATCGAAGCCAGCTCATCAGCCGGTCTGTTTTATGGCGCGATCAGCCTGTGGCAACTGACGGGTATATATGGCGCGTCCCTGCCGGCTCAGAACCTTTCCGACGCGCCGCGATATAGCTGGCGCGGCCTGATGATCGATTCGGCACGCCATTATCAGACACCTGATGAGCTAAAACGCATCATCGACGCCATGGCGGCGCATAAGCTGAATGTCCTGCACTGGCATATGGTTGACGATCAGGCATGGCGGCTTGAGATAAAGAAATACCCCCGCCTCACCGAAGTTTCCGCCCATCGTCAGCCTGCGGGCGCTCAGGGGATTGATGCCAAAGGTCAGCCCGTCAGCTATGGCGGCTTCTACACGCAGGACGAAGTGCGCGATCTGGTTGCCTATGCCAGGGACAGGCACATTACCATCGTGCCGGAAATTGAAATGCCCGGACACGCCCTGTCGGCCATTCGCGCCTACCCGCAATTTGGCGTTACCGGCGAGGTACCGGACGAAGACATGAATGACTGGGGCATCTACCCCTATCTGTTCAATGTTAATGATGCGACCTTTGGTTTCCTGACCGACATTCTTGATGAGGTTATGGGCCTGTTTCCGTCACCCTATATCCATATCGGCGGCGACGAGGCCATCAAGAACCAATGGGAACAAAGCCCCTACGTCCAGAGCCGTATCCGCGAACTGGGCCTTAAGGACGAGCACGAACTGCAAAGCTGGTTCATCACCCGCATTGGTCAGCACCTGACCAAAAGCGGGCGTCGTCTGATTGGCTGGGATGAAATCCTCGAAGGGGGTCTGGCGCCTGATGCCACGGTCATGAGCTGGCGCGGCCTTGACGGTGCCAAGGCCGCAGCGAAGATGGGCCACGACACCATCCTTTCGCCCTGGCCTGAGCTGTATCTCGATAGCCGCCAGAGCCTGTCAGCCGATGAACCGCCGGGACGCGGCGCCTTAAGCACCCTGCGCATGGTCTATGATTTCGACTCGACGCCCGACGACATGACCCCTTCAGAACACAGCCATATTATCGGCGTTCAGGCCAATGCCTGGACCGAGCATATGCGCACCGCCGAACGCCTTGAGCTGATGGCGTTTCCGCGTCTGATTGCCCTGTCCGAAGTGGGCTGGAGCCAGCCGGAAAACCGCAACTGGACTGACTTCAGCACCCGCCTTCCGGCCAGTCTGAAACGCCTTGATCGGATAGGCATCCGCTATAACACCCTTCCGTTCACGCCCGATCTGAACCTGCGCCCCACAGGCAAAGACACCGCCCAAGTCAGCCTTAACCTGCCGCTTGAGATCGGCCAGATCCGCTATCGCCTGAATGACGGAGGCTATGCAGACTACGCGGGAAGCTTCATCACCGCCCTGCCCGCGACCCTGTACGCGCAAACCGTTCTGAACGGACAACCGCTGGGGCCTGAGCGCACCTATGCCCTGACAAATGAAGCCGCCCACACCCGCCGCAGCCATCAGCTTCAGTCCTGCACGCCCGACCCGTTCCCGCACCTGCTCGAAGACGATGCCCCGACTACGGGCGCACGGGCGGTTTTTGCTATCAATGTCTATAAGTCCTGCTGGATCTGGCCTCAGTTCGACCTCAGCCAGAGCTATGACATCCGCGTACGTATTGGGCAGGTGCCGTTTAATTTCCAATTGGCTGGTGGACGCCGTGAGGTCATAGTCGGCACGCCAGAAACCCCTCTGGGCGAATTACTGATCCGCCAGAGAGACGGCACATCCGATACCTGCAACGGCAAAATACTGGCGGCATTACCGCTGTCGGCAGACAACACATCGACACCGACCCTTTCGACCCTCTCAGGCCACCTGCCCGCGGGCAGCGGCACACATGACCTGTGCCTGAGTTTCAACCGCCCTTCCATTGATCCGGTATGGGCCATTGATCAGATCACGTTTTTACCTTCAACTGCCTCAGAATCCACAAGGGGGGAATAATATGTCCGCGCCTGCACAACGCCTGATTTCACTTGATGTCCTTCGCGGGCTGACGGTTATCGGCATGATATTGGTCAATGCCACGGCTGGCATGTATTACGGCCTTGAGGCGAAGGTGTTTCCGCTTTTGCTGCACGCGCATTGGGACGGCCTTAAGATCGCGGATGTGGTCTTTCCCGCCTTCCTTTTGATGGTTGGCGTCTCAATCCCCATGGCCCTTGGCAAAGCCAAGGAAACCACCGGCCTGAATGCCGATCAGGGACGTAAGATTTTCTGGCGCACTTTCAGGCTGTTTCTGATCGGCTTCCTGCTGTCCAACCTGAGCTGGCTGGCGACATTTGCCGAACCCTGGCGATTCTGGGGCGTTTTGCAGCGCATCGCACTGGTTTACGGTGCCTGCGCGGTTCTGTTCTTCCTGCTCTCACCTAAGGTCAGGCTGTGGCTGATCGCCGCCATACTGATTCTCTATTGGCCACTGGCCCTGATACCCTCGCTGGATGGTCTTTCGACCGACCTGTGGGCACGCGGCCATAACTTCATCGCCTCGGTTGACCGGATTATGTTCGGCGCAGGCGGACACAACTATGTCAAAGGCCCCGAAGGCTATGACCCCGAAGGCCTGCTCGGCACCCTGCCTGCTATTGCACAGGGCCTGATTGGTATGACCGTCGGCGAATATCTGCTGAAAAACAAAACCGGAAAAACCGCCCTGACCCTTCTGGGCGCAGGGATCGTCATGCTTCTGGTAGGGATCGCATGGGGCTTTGTTTTCCCTGTCATCAAGGACATCTGGTCCTCAAGCTTTGTACTGGTCACCTCAGGCATTACGCTTATTGCGCTGGCCGGTCTGCATGGCTGGCTGGATAAGGGCAAACCGGTCAGCGGTCTGGCCAATGTCCCTGTGACCTTTGCTCTGGCCTTTGGCGTCAATGCCATTGCTGCCTATGTGCTGCACTTCCTGATGAATTCACTGATGGGCTGGAAGCTGCTGACCCAGACCTATTTCCTGTCGCGCGACCATGTCGGCGAAGCGGTCGCGGCCCTGTTTCCGGTCTTTCTGTTCATTCTGGCGGTATGGCTGCCGGTTGAGTATCTGCGTCGTAAAAAATGGTTCATCAAGGTCTAGGGAGGTTAAAAATGAAGTCGCGTTTTTTAAGCATAATGCTTGTGTCTTTGGGACTGAGCCTGTCTGCATTACCGGCATCGGCCCAAAACGCCACAGACAGCCTGATCAATACGCCTGACGTCAAAGGCTGGAACGTCTATGGCGAAGGCCAGACCCACAAATTCCGCAAAGAAAAAGCGGTTCAGGGCGGCGGCGCCTTACGAATCGACATTCCCGCCGCCAAACCTAATGTCTGGGATATCGGCGCATCCGCTCCCATTACCGGTGCCATCAAGGCCGGTGATAAACTGGTCCTGATCGTATGGGCACGCCACGAAGATAGCGGCGTCGTTACCCTTCCGGCGGTCATTCAGAAAGGCTCCGCGCCCTATACGCCCATTGTGGCGGGCACCCTGAACATATCTTCGGAATGGCAGATGGTGACGCTCGAAGGCATTGCCCCTGCTGACTATAAGGCCGGTGAAGCCAATCTTGCCCTTCAGTTGGGCGGGCAGGCGGTCAAACTCGACCTTGGGCCGGTCTTTGTTATGAATATGGGACAGTAATCGCCTGCGTCACGCATCCGAAACATATCCAATATAAATCCAATTTGACGGCATAGTTTTCGCTCCCTGTCAGATAAGGATCAATCTGACCCTTTCACACGCCCCTCAGCCCTGAGGGGCGTTTTGTTTTGCCGTAAATTCAATATTATTTGTTTTGTTTCAAATAATTACAAACCTGAAAACACATTATCGCCCCTCATAAGCATTGAAACACAGGCCTCAGGGCCGACCGGAAAATATCATATTTTTTATGTCCACATTAAATCCCGCTGGACAAATTCACGAATTGACGTCTTATTGACACAATACCAAAAACGATAAGAGGTCATAACGCCATGACGGAAACCGCTCCGCAACCGGCACGCTCGCCACTGATGATCATGGCCCTGATAGGGCTGTTGTTCTTTATCTTCGGTTTTGTGACATGGCTGAACGGCCCTCTGATCACCTTTTTCAAGCTGGCCTTTACGCTTGATGACGTCAGCGCCTTCATGGTGCTGATGGTATTCTATATGTCCTATCTGTTTCTCGCCCTGCCTTCCGCCTTCATCCTTAAGGCGACCGGCATGAAAAGAGGTATGGCGCTGGGGCTTCTGGTCATGGCGCTTGGGGCGGTACTGTTTGGTCAGACGGCCACACACCGCATGTTCGAAGGCGCTCTGGCGGGCCTGTTTGTAATTGGCGGCGGTCTGGCGCTTCTGCAAACGGCGGTTAATCCGTATATTTCCATTGTCGGCCCGATCGAAAGCGCCGCACAGCGTATTGCCGTCATGGGCATCTGCAACAAATTTGCCGGCATTCTGGCCCCTATCGTGTTCGGGGTTCTGGTCATGCAGGGCGTTGACAGCTTCGGCGCTCAGGTCGAAGCCACAGCCGATCCGGCCGCCAAGGCCGCACTTCTGGATACCTTCGCGCAAAAGGTTCTGTGGCCCTATATGGGCATGGCAGCCCTTCTGGCACTTCTGGCGCTTCTGGTGGTCAAATCCCCCCTGCCGGAAATCAAGGGCAGCGATCAGGAAAAGCCTTCCGAAGCCGGAAAGCGCAAAAGCCTGCTGGCCTTCCCGCACCTGTGGCTCGGGGTGGTCTGTCTGTTCCTCTATGTCGGCGTAGAAGTTATGGCCGGTGACGCTATCGGCACCTATGGCGAAGAATTTGGTCTGCCTCTGCAACAGACCAGCATGTTCACCTCCCTGACGCTTGGCGGCATGCTGATCGGTTATCTGGTGGGTCTGGCGGTTATTCCGAAATTTGTTTCTCAGGAACGCTATCTGGCCTTCTCAGCCGTACTGGGCATCCTGTTCAGCCTCGGGGCCTTCATGACTCACGGTTATGTTTCGGTTGGCTTCGTCGCCGCCCTCGGCTTTGCCAATGCCATGATGTGGCCCGCTATCTTCCCGCTGGGGATTCGCGGACTGGGTCGCCTGACCGAGGTAGGCTCAGCCCTGATGATCATGGGTATCTGCGGTGGCGCACTTCTGCCTCAGCTTTATGTGCTCCTGAAACAGAATATGGACTTCCAGTTGTCGTTCCTTGTGGTCATGGCCCCTGCCTATGCCTACATCCTGTTCTTCGCCCTGTGGGGCAGCCGCACCAAGGTTGAAACAGCCGCCTGATGTCCGCTTTTACCTACTATATCGGCATAGATGGGGGCGGCACCAAATGCCGCGCCCGCCTTCAGGCCGCTGACGGCACGACTTTAAGCGAAGGTCTGGGTGGCCCGGCCAATATCCGCCTGGGTCTTGAGGAGGTATGGCCCCATATGCTTGAGGCTATGGATGCCGCCCTCTCTCAGGCAGGCCTTGACCGCAGCGTGTTCCCACAAACCGCTGTCGGGCTGGGGCTTGCGGGTATTACCTGCGCCGAAGATGCCGCCCGCACCATTGAAGCCGGCCCTGATTTTGGCTTTATCAATGCGGCGACGGATGCCCATATCGCCTGTCTTGGGGCCTTTTCCGGCGGTAACGGGGCCATCATGATCAGCGGTACCGGCAGCGCAGGCTACGCCTGGGCAAACGGTCAGGGTCACGCCATTGGCGGCTGGGGTTTCGAAGTCAATGACGACGGCTCTGCGGCGGTACTGGGGCGCGAAGCCGTCGCCGCCGCCCTGCACGGTCATGATGGTCTGGGGCCGCACACCGATTTCACACGCGCCCTGATGACGCATTTCGGGGGACAGCCTTCGGATGTCGTCCATTGGGCGACCGGAGCCACGCCACGTGACTATGGCGCTCTGGCCCCGCTTATTGTCGATTATGCCCTTAAAGGGGATGCCATCGCCAGCGACCTGCTGCGTAAGGCCGCCACCGATCTGGGGTTATACTTACGCAAACTGCACGCCCTGTCTGGCACCTCTGTGTGCCTTGTAGGAGGCATGGCCGAGGTGCTGAAGCCCTGGCTGACGCCCGACGCGCTTTCTCTTTTACAAGCCCCCGAACAGGACGCGCTTTATGGCGCCTTACTGCTCGCGCACGGGGCCTCGAACGGATTACAGCCCCCCCGACATGAAGGGGCATAGGTGAAGAAATGAATTTCGCGTTTTCAAATGGCCATATTGCCACCAAAGACGGCCTGATCTCAGGCGGTGCACAGATTGAAAAAGGCCGCATTGCCCGTATCGGTGACGTGACCTCTGGTGATTTCGATCTTGAAGGCGGTTATCTGCTGCCGGGCTTTATTGATACGCAGGTCAATGGCGGCGGTGGCGTCCTGTTCAATGACGATACCTCTGCCGCAGCCATTGCGGCCATCGGCGCGGCGCATCGTCCCTATGGCACCACGGGCTTCCTGCCGACCCTGATCTCCGATGAGCTTGAAGTCATCGATGCCGCCATGCGCGCCACCGAAGAAGCCATCGCACAGGGCGTGCCGGGGGTTCTGGGCATCCATATCGAAGGCCCGTTCATTTCCGAACAACGCAAAGGCATCCACGACCCTGAGAAATTCCGTCGCCTGACCGAAGACAGTGTGAAGCTTCTGTCGTCTCTCAAGCGCGGCAAGACACTGGTGACACTGGCCCCTGAACATGCCAGACCCGAATTCATTCAGTCCCTTAAGGCCGCAGGCGTAGTCATTGCCGCCGGTCACACAGACGCCACCTACGCACAGGCCCGCTCAGGCATCGACTCAGGCATTACCGGCGTGACGCACCTGTTCAACGCCATGTCTCCCCTTGGCCACCGCGCCCCCGGCGTCGTCGGCGCGGCCCTTGAGGATCAGTCGATCTATTGCGGCATTATTGTAGATGGCCACCACGTTAGCGAACCGGCTCTGCGCATTGCCTTGCGCACCAAGCCCTATGACCGTTTCATGCTGGTTACCGATGCCATGCCCACCGTGGGTTCGGACAACAAACAGTTCACTCTGATGGGCAAGCATATTATCGCCAAGGACGGCGTCTGCGTCGGGCCTGACGGGACGCTGGCCGGTTCTGATCTTGATATGGCGACCGCTGTGCGCAACACCGTGCGCACACTTGATGTGTCGCTTGCGGATGCCTCGGTCATGGCCTCCTACGCACCGGCGCGCTTTATGGGCCTGAGCGATGATTACGGTCAGTTGCACACCGGCGCACGCGCAGATCTGGTATGGCTCGACAAAAACCTTGCGGTTCGTGGTGTGTGGATTAATGGCGAAGGCGGGCCGGTTAGGCAACGGCCCCCACGTCGATCAGCACCCACGTAGCGTCGTCATGTAATTTGACACGCGGAAACAACTGCCCCCATTCATCGTGACGCTCAATGGCCCTGAGACGGGTCATCAGCGCCTCGCCCTTACCGGTGGCCAATGCGCCGATCACACGCTCATAGCTTTTCGGCTCATAGCGTTCCCAAAGGTCATAGAACCCGTCTGTCGCCAGCAATATGTAGGCAACATCACGTTTGGCAAAACGCGTGACCTCAAGACCGGTCAGACACACCGGATCAAGGCTCAGAACCCAATAGCCGTCAGGCCGGTTCATACGCTCACGGTTCGTGCGGATCAGCGGCTCGACATGCGCCCGTGCCTCTTTGAGGTCAAGCGGCCCATGTGCCGCCTGCACCCGCGCCAGTTCTTCGGCCAGCGCCGCATCAAGCGCCTCAAGCGGCCCGCCGCCGATGACCTTATGCGTGCCATCCCTGAAACCGACATAGGCCTTCACATCCGCCAGAGAGGCAATCTCGATCTCATCGCCCCAATCACGCACCAGAGCCATACCGGTTGACGGCATGGCATAGAGTTGTTCCGGCAAAGGCCCGAAGGCTTCATAATCCGCCCTGACCGCCGCAATAGCCCTGCGCAACAGATTTTCCGTGTCTCCGTCCGCCTGACCGAAGTAGTCCGAAAACGCCCGCACCAGCCACTGCGCATCGCTTGAATTATCAAACCGCGACGGCGCCAGCCCCGTCGCCCCGTCCAGCAGCCATATGCCCGCCGCGCCGGAACCGGCAATGTCTTCATTATAGGGGCTGCCGCGATCGGAGCCCTGCGCCACAATTGTCAGGCTCACGACAGTTTCCATTCATCAAAATAGGCCCCGCGCGTCAGTTTGCCATCAATCTTGCAAATGATGTCCACCTTGGCCTTAAGGCAGACCACCTGATCGGAAACACGCACAATCTGCTGATGGAACACGGCCTTTGGCCCTTTGCGTTTAAACTCGGAACGCACCTCGAACCGCTCACCGCCCTTTAGTGAGTTAAGGAAATCAAGCTCCATATGCGACACCATCAAAAAGATGTTGCGTGTTACCAGATCGGCAAAATGCTGCCCCACCGCCTCAAGATATTCGTGCCGCGCGTGCTCAAGATAGACCAGATAATTGGCATTATTGACCACGCCCTGCGCATCACATTCGGAGTCGCGGACCTTCATCGGGGTTATGTGCTGAGATTCTGACATACCGCTATCGATAGCCTGAAAACCGCCCGACATAAACCCCGCCTGATCTTATTGAGATTTAATTCAAATCGGATTAGGTATAGGACACTAACAGGTTGTTACAGGCAGGATCATGTTATCTCAGCGCGCCCGTTATACTATACGGGCCATGCAGGAATTGGCGAAACTCCCTCAGGGAGAAACCATGCAGGCGACTGAACTTGCCACGCGCACGCAGTCTCCGCTGCACTTCCTCGAAGGCATCCTGCTACAGCTGCGCCGCGAAGGCCTGCTGATCTCCAAACGCGGGCGTTCGGGCGGTTACGGTCTGGCCAAACCGGCCGATCTGATCTCGATTGCCGATCTGATCCGCATTGTTGACGGCCCTCTGGCGCTTTCGACCTGCGCCAGCCGCACCGCCTATGCGGAATGTGAAGACTGCCCCACCCCCGAAGATTGTCAGTTGCGCGCCATTCTGGTGGCGGCACGCGATGCGGTCGCCAAGGTGCTCGAAGGCTCGACACTGGCGCACCCCCTGCCTAATCCGAATGCCTAGGTGACACTTTCGCCATTATATCAGGACGCGCACCTGCTGGTTTATGACAAACCTGCAGGCCTGCTGAGCGTGCCGGGCAGATTGCCGGAAAACAAGGATTCTCTGGCCTTGCGCGCTCAGGCCGAATTTCCCGATGCCCTGATTGTGCATCGTCTGGATATGGCCACCTCCGGCCTTCTGGTGATGGCCCGCGGGCCCGAAGCGCACCGCACCCTGTCCATGGCCTTCGCCGATCGTCAGGTCGATAAACGCTATGTCGCTGTCGTTGCCGGTCAGGTGCCTGACGATACGGGCGAGGTCAATCTGCCGCTGATCTGTGACTGGCCCAACCGCCCGCGCCAGATGGTCGATCATGATATCGGCAAGCCGTCCCTGACGCGCTACCGCGTCTTATCCCGCGAAGCCGACCGCACGCGCATAGAGCTTGAGCCGGTCACCGGCCGCTCGCATCAGTTGCGCGTCCATATGATGGCTATGGGCCACCCGATCATCGGTGATGAGTTCTATGCCCCCGAAGACATAAGACGCCTAAGCCCGCGCCTGCTGCTTCATGCGGAACGCTTAAGCCTGCCCCATCCGGCCAATGGTGAAATAATGCGCTTTCACGCCCCCGCCGTCTTTTAGGTTTGTCTTGGGCATACAGAAACGCAAAGAGACGGCTTCAAAAGGGACGGAGTCTGAGCCGAAAAGGCGTTTCTTCGAGAACCGTAGCGCAGCGTATTCAATATACGTGAGCAACGGAAGCGCAGAAGACGCGCCTTTGCAGGCCAGAAAACGCCCCTTTAGAACCGTCTCTTAGCCGCGTTCCTTGGTTCGCAGGAACTGCACATCGGGGAAGCGTTCCGCCACATAGTTGATTTCCCAGGACGATTTGCCAAGAAACACAGGGTCTTCGTCAATATCATAGCCCATGGCGCTGCGGTACTTACCGGCAAAATCCTCGATCTTGGCAGGGGTGCCTTTCAGCCAGCGGGCCTCGGCGAACGGAGCGGGCTCAAACACGCATTCCAGACCATATTCATTGGCCAGACGATCCGCCATAACTTCGATCTGAAGCTGCCCCACCGCACCCACAATAAAGTCCGCGCCGATGGAAGGACGGAACAACTGCGTCACCCCTTCTTCGGCCAGAGATTCCAGCGCCTTCTTCAGGTGCTTGGCCTTCAGCGGGTCCTTGACGCGTACCCGTTGCAAAATTTCCGGCGCAAAGTTCGGCAGACCGGCAAACCGCACCAGTCCGCTTTCCGACAAACTGTCACCCACCCGCAGCACACCGTGGTTAGGAATACCGATCACATCGCCGGCAAAGGCGTCTTCGGCCAGTTCGCGATCAGACGCAAAGAACATGATCGGCGCATTGACCGACAATTGTTTACCCGTGTTTTGCACCTTCAGCTTCATACCGCGCTTAAAGCCGCCGGATACCATGCGGAACATGGCAATGCGGTCGCGGTGGTTCGGGTCCATATTGGCCTGAACCTTGAACACAAAGCCGGTGACTTCGTCCGAACCGGGATTGACCTCGATATCTTCGGGCGTCGGCGCATTGCGGGTTTCCGGCGGCGCTTCCTTTCGCGCCTTCATCAGCTTGGGCGCAGGGGCCCATTCGCCAATGGCCTTCAGCAAGTCTTCGATACCAAAATGGCGCAGCGCCGATCCCCACAGAACCGGCGTCATATGCCCCTCAAGGAAGGACTGACGGTCAAAGGCCGGATAACCGGCCTCAACCAGTTCAAGCGCCTCAATCGTTTCCTCAAGCTCGTTGCCTTCGAAATGCTTGGCGGCCTCGGTCAGCGGCAACGCCTCAGGATGCTCAGGATCTGCATCCGAACCGGCCAGCTTACGCGCATAGGGCTGGAAACGGCCTGTACCGACCTCAACCACCCCGCGCAGATGGTTTCCGCTGCCGGACGGCCACCAGATTGGCGCCGGATCAAGCTGAAGCCGTGAAGCAATTTCATCCAGAAGCGCCATCGGGTCCTGCGCTTCACGATCAAGCTTATTGATAAAGGTGATGATCGGAATATCGCGAAGACGGCAGACCTCAAACAGTTTCAGCGTCTGCGGCTCGATGCCCTTGGCGGCATCCAGCACCATGATCGCACAGTCAGCCGCCGTCAGGGTGCGGTAGGTATCTTCCGAAAAGTCTTCGTGGCCCGGCGTATCCAGCAAATTGAACATCTTGCCGTCATGCTCAAAGGTCATGACCGAAGCCGTAACCGAGATGCCGCGTTCTTTTTCGATCTTCATCCAGTCCGAACGCGCCCGACGGTTTTCTCCCCGCGCCCGCACAGCACCGGCGGCACGGATCGCACCACCGGCCAGCAGAATATGCTCGGTCAGGGTAGTCTTACCGGCATCGGGGTGAGCGATGATGGCAAAGGTACGACGGCGGGGGGCTTCGGTGGCGGGGGTCTGGGTCATGCAGGCGCGATACGCAATGGCGCGTTAAAAGTAAAGACTCAACTATGTCCCACAAGCACCACACCCACCAGAACAGCGACATAATGCAGTACCGCACCGGCCACCACATGACCGTGCCAGATGGCGCGGCGGAACTTAAGCCGCTTCATCATGTAAAAAATCGTACCGACCGAATAGACCACGCCCCCGATCGCCAGAAGTATAGTGGACGCCAAAGGCACTTCGCGGGTCATGGGCACAATGGCAATGACAATAAGCCAGCCCAGTATCAGATACAGCGCCACCCAGAACCCCTTGCCGATCCCCGGTAAAAACAGCTTTCCCGCAATACCGATCGCCGCCAGCGCCCAGACAGCGATACTCATGCCGATGGCCCAACCACCGTTTAAAACCTGCGTAGTAAAGGGTGTATAGCTTGCGGCGATCATCAGAAAAATTCCGGCATGATCCAGACGCCTTAAAAAAGGCTGCCAGGCCGGACGAGCAAAATTATAGGCCGTCGAAAAGGCCAGCATAGCGATGATACCCAGCACATAGACCGTCACCGCCGCGACCATGCCCATCAGTCCCTGACTGACCGCCAGCCCCAGCGCAACTCCGCCCCCGAACAGGGCAAACACCAGCCCTACCCCATGCACAATAAGATCAGCATGGCGGGCCCAGGGTGTCGGATAATGTTGCGTCATTGGCAGCATGAACCGGAGCATGCTTGACGTAAACGTAAACGTCAAATCAATTATCGATGTGCGCCGCTATCCACCGCAGGATTCACGCACCACCAGCTCTGTCGATAGCCGTTCAGACAGTATCTCGGCGCTATCAAATGCCCCCAAAAGCTTAGACACCATCAACCGCCCCGCCCGCGCCAGTTCCTGTGAAATCGTGGTCAGCATTGGGTGGCTGTAGGAAGCCAACTGGATATTATCATAGCCCACGACCGACACATCTTCGGGGACGCGAATCCCCGAACGGTTCAGCCCCTTGATGGCCCCAAGCGCAATAATGTCTGACGCCGCAAATATCCCGTCAAAGACCACCCCTTTGGTGCGCAGATTAGCCACCGCCGCCTCAGCCGATTCCATTTCAAAATGACACGGCACCACCAGTGACGGCTCAAACGGCAAACCGGCCTCATTCAACGCCTTAAGATAGCCCTGATAGCGCTGCTTCATTTCCGGCGCTTCGGCATTATCGCCCATATAGACAATACGCCTGCGCCCCAGTCGCGCCAGATGCGAGGTCGCCCGCGTCCCGCCCTGAAGATTATTCGACCCCACACTGCAATAGGTCTGGCCGGGCAGTTCCGCCCCCCAGACGATGAAATTTTTGTGGCTTTTCATCAGGTGATTAAAGCGCTCGTGCAGGTAGGACTGCCCCAAAAAAATCACCCCGTCCGCGCGAATATTGTGCATCAGGCTTGAAAGGTCATGCTGGTTCTTGGGCGTCAGGTGCGACAGCAAAAGGTCACACCCCATATCGCGCGCAGCCTCACCGACATCGGAAATCATTTCCAGATAGAACGGATCGGAAAAGCGCCCTTCGCGTCCATGCGGCGGCGGGATGACAATGGCGATGGTCGCATTGGCCCCGCTCATCAAAACCGGCTCATCGGAATTGAGGAAATAGTTATTTTCCCGCGCAATCGACCAGATACGCCGTTTGGTCAGGCGATTAACTGAGGGCGAATCCGAAAGCGCGCGTGAGACGGTCGCAACCGATACCCCCGCCAGTTTCGCCAGATCCTCCAGACGGGTTTTCGGTTTTGTTTCAGCCATAGGCCTGCGGTTTTCCCTGATCGTTTTAGACGATTATGATCAAAGCCTGCCGTTTGTCAGCAGTTATCGACCGACTTATTGGCTATGAAAACGCCGCACCACAACGAAACCGCCGCGATAGGCCGTTTCACCATGCTTGCGCCGCTCGATCAGCGGACTGTCGGCCACATCCCCCAGCGCGCGCTCGACATTCACAAAAGTCCCCACGCCGTATTTGTCACCAATCGGCGTCATCATCATAAACACCAGACCGGTGCTTTGAATACCGCCACCCAGATCATAGGCCTCAAGTCCGGTCGCCGCCGCTTCGCGGGCATCAACGCCATAAAAGGCCTGATTGGTATTTTTATCGCCACCGCGCACATAGATCATGCTCTGCAGCAATCCCACACGGGTAATGTCCTGACGCGCCACCGACGCAAAAAAGTCCATACCGCGGCTTTCGTCGCTGATATCGCTGCCTATGCGTCCGCCAATGACGGTATTGTCGCCGATGCGCTTATAGGCATAGGTCGCCAGATCGACCCCACGACCGGGCAGATCAAGCCCCTCAAGATCAGACTGACCCGAATAGCGCGGACGCAGTTGAAAACCGGCGTTAAAATCATCGCGCTTGAAGGTATTGACGCCCAAACCGTCCAGACCATTGGCATAGACCCGTCCCTTCCAGTTGGCGCTGGCCCATGGCGTAAAACGCGTTTTGTTCGGGTCTTTGCCTGCAGGACTAAAGCCCTGCACCATGCCGCCGCCGACATCGATCGTCCATTCACGCGTCTGCTCTACGGCCTTAAAGGGCTGCGCCTGCGCCAGAACCGAAGCAGCCGGAACCAGACTGAGAGACAAGGTCAGGGCAGCGCCCGATACAAGGGTTTTCAACATGGCGGGCCTCACGGACAGGAGTGAACGTTCATTCATCTTCCTGTGCGTCTAGACGTTATCGTCACAAAAACCAACCCCGACCCGATATAAACCGGCGTTATTCGGCCTATAGCGCCCTGAAGCGAATGGCCTGACCACCACCGGACGCCAGTTTCAGGCTCAGGATATCGCCCTTTTTCACCTGACGCGTTTCACGCACATAGTTGTGGCGCGTATCGCCCACATAGTGCGTATCGTCCGCGTCACGGTAAATCTGCGCCTCATAGACCCGACCGTCCTCAAGGAAATCGAGCGCCACCTCAAGCGTGCGCCCGCTCTCATCCGTTGCCGCCCCGATATACCAGTCCGGCCCGTTGCGATCCTTACGCGCGATGGTGACATAATCGCCGATCTCACCGTTCAGCACCTTCGTCTCGGCCCAGTCAGCCGGCACCTCGGCAATAAACCTCAGGGGCACCGGATGTTTGGAAAGGTTTTCCATTGTGTCCGCAGCCATCTGTATCGGCGAATAGAGCACCACATAGAGTGCCAGTTGCCGCGCCAGCGTTGATTGCAGCGGCTGACCATTGCCTTCAAGGCTTAAAACCCCCGGCGTATAGTCCATCGGCCCCGACAGCAGACGCGTGAACACCAGATTGATTTCATGCTCCGGCGGATTGGGCGGATTGCCCCAGCCGTTATATTCCATCCCCCGCGCCCCTTCACGCGCCACCCAGTTCGGGTATGTGCGTCTGAGGCCCGTGTCCTTGATCGGCTCATGGGCGTTGATCGCAATTTTGCGCTTGGCCGCTTCGGTGACGACCTTAAGGTGGTGCCGCGCCATGATCTGGCTGTCGTGCCAGGCATAGACAATATCACCGCTGGCATTACGCGCCCGCACACCCCCAACATCAGCCACATAGCCGGTCTTGATCGAATCCACACCCAGTCGCGCATAGAGATCAAGCGCCTCATCCAGTTGTGATTCATAAAGCTCGATATTACCCGCCGTTTCATGGTGCCCAATAATGCGCACCCCTTTTTCCCGCGCATAGGCCGCCACAGCTTCGATGTCGAAATCGGGATAGGCCTTGCGGAAATCGAAATCAAAACCGCGCGCAAACCAGTCCGTGTCCCACCCGACATTCCAGCCTTCGATCAGCACGCCCCTGAAACCGTTATCCGCCGCGAAATCAATATAGGCCTTGGCGCGTTCAGTCGTCGCCCCGTGCTTATCACCGCTGCCCCAGGTCGCTGTACCGATATGCATATCCCACCAGATACCGATATATTTGTGCGGCACGACCCACGACACATCCCCCAGCACATTGGGTTCATTGAGGTTGAGGATCAGATCGTTTTCCACCAATCCGCCTGCCGTGTCCGAAATCTGCAATGTCCGCCACGGGGTCGTAAACGGTGCCTGACGCGACACTTTTGGCCCCATACTGGCTGGCGACAAACTGGCTTTAAACTTCTGCCCGCCGACATGCCGCAACCACATGGCCGAATAATCCACCAAAGCCGCTTCATGGAAAGTGATATGCAGCCCTGAGTCTGTGCGGATGGTCATAGGCGTATGCGCCTGCCCGACCTCATTCAGCGGGGTCTTCTGATACAGATACTCATAGCGGTTCCATTCCCCCGCCGGTATCCACCAGGCCGTCGCCGGTTCGGCAATATCAAACTCGGTCAGTTCTTCGGCAATATTAACAGCCTTCAAAGCCGCCTGATCGGGGAACTCATAGCGGAACCCCAGACCATTGTCATACACCCTGAAAGTCAGATTGAGCGCACGGCCTTCGCGGGCGTTCTCCTTCAGTTTGACATGCAACTGCGTATAGTGGTTGCGCGAAAACTGCCGCTCGCCCCATGCCTGTTCCCACGTCTCGTCAAAGGATGTGGTCTCTGCGGACACCAGCGCAAAGTTGCGCTCAAGCTGATGCTGATCCGCCAGAATAAACCCCAGACGCGACGGCTTGATTACCGCCTGCCCTTTGCGGGCAACGGCATAGTGCGCCCGCCCGTCACCATCAAGCAGCACCTGCACACTCAGGCTCTTGTCCGGTGACACAGCTTCGGCAACCACTGTCTGACCGTAGGAAGGTGGCACCCAGCCGATAAAAGTCGTCAGGCTCATGATCAATCCCGCAATGAATAATAGTGAAAACCTAATCGGCTTTTTCGCGGCTGTCATGGCCTATCTCCCTGTGTTTTTTATTACCCCCAGAGGTAGCATATAAAACAGGAAACGGGGCTGCATACGTATTCAGAACCGCCGTGAAATGCCTGAATACGTATTCAGAATTGCCGTTCGGATAATGGCGTTTTACAAATCAGATATCAGCTTTGGCAATACAGGATGCCACACCGAATTCTGCTCCGAAGCCCGCTCCGGCCAAAGATCAGAACACCCATTTCCACCCTTTCGCATGGGAATGGTTTCCTTCTCAAAACGACCTGTCTGGCCCCTTGCCCCTTCCCGTGGTGAGGGGTTCTTTTTATGCGCCCGCTTTCGACCTTCAGCCGCCGCAGGATTCGCGGATCATCAGCCGCGTCGGCACACGGGTCACACTGACCGGTTGCTCGGCAATAAGCTGATCCAGCGCATCCACTAAAACCCGCGCCGCCAAAGTCGTATCCTGACGCACGGTCGAAAGCGCCGGCGTCGTACAACTGGCGGCCCACAGGTCGTCAAAACCCATGACCGATACATCCTCAGGCACACGCCGCCCCGCCTTCAGAAGCGCCTGCATCGCCCCGATCGCCGTCAGGTCTGCGGTGGCGAACACAGCATCGAAATCGACACCTGTCTCCATCAGTCGTCCTATTGCGGCCGCTCCGTCTTCACGTGAAATGAAGCAGTCACTCAACAGGGCCGGATCGACAGCAATACCGGCTTCGGTCAGGGCGCGCACATAGCCGTTGTAACGGTCACGGAACTCAGGATGCTCGCCCGAAGTCTCCCCCAGAAAGGCAATCCGCCGCCGCCCAAGCCCAATCAGATGCGATACCGCTTCATAGGCACCGTTTTCATTATCCGAACCAATAAACAGATTGGGATTATCCGCCTGAACCGGCCCCCAGACGACCCACGGCTCACCGATATCACTTAAGGCACCTACTTTGCGCGAATAGGCCTCATAGTCGTTATACCCAAGGAAAATAATGCCATCCGCGCGGCGCGCAAAGCCGTAATCGCCGCCCCAGTCATCGCTTTGCTGCTGAAGCGATACCAGCACGTCATATCCTTTTTGCGCCGCATATTTCAGTATCGACCCGATCAGCGGCACAAAAAACGGATTGATCGGATTGTCCTGATCCAGATCTTCGGAAATCAGCACCGCAATGGTGTTGATCTTCTTCGACCTCAGTTTCCGTGCATTGACATCAACGGTGTAGTTCAGCTTTTGCGCCGCCTCGAACACCCGTTGCCGCACCGCTTCGGACACCGAAGCGGACTGGCTTAAGGCCCGTGACACCGTGGCCTGAGACACCCCCGCAAGGGCTGCAATATCGAACGAAGTCGGTCGCCTGACGCTCAAAACCCTGTCCTTTTTTTCTTATTACCCCCTGACCATACCCCAAAGCGGAAGCACAGCAAGTGACAATAAAAATCCCTGCCGGACACTAAATCCGGCAGGGTGAGAGATGTTTTTGGTAATACGCCCCCTAGAAGCGGTAGTTCACACCAAACATCACCGTACGACCATATTCCTGATAGTATTTTACCTGAGACTTATCGCCGTTCTGATAAGTAGAGAACGGCTCATCCGTCAGGTTGTTCCCTTGCAGCAGGAACGACAGGCCCTCAAGCGTACCGCTCTGGAAGGTGTAGCCAATCTGGGCATCCACAATCGATTCTGCCTTGACCATGATCTGCTCAAGACCGGCCCCGAAACCGGGCACTTCACCCAGGAAGTCGCTGCGCTTACGCTGCGACACCCGTGCCGAGAACCCGTATTTCTCGTAATAGACCGTAGTATTGATTACCCGCTTCGACAGACCCGGCAGGGCGGTTGGCTCCGCAAAACCTTCTGGCTGAATCTTGGAATTGTTGGTCGAGATCGAGAACAAGGCCCCAAACCCGTCCAGCGGCTCCCAGATGATTTCACCCGGTACAGATACGGCAAACTCAGACCCCTTTATCCAGCCGCCGGAACCATTGGCCTTGGAATAGTTGAAGCCCACCGTCCCGGCCGGCGCCCCCAGAAGACCCGTCGGAAACTCCGAGAAGTCCACCAGAACCGCCTGATCATAGATGTAGGATTTCAGGTCTTTGTAGAACAGCGAGAACGACACATAGCCCCGTCCGCCAAAGTATTTTTCAACCGACAGATCCAGCGCATCCGCCTTCCACGGCTTGAGCATAGGATTGCCCCCGCTCGATTCCCAATGGAACCCGTTATAGGACGGCGCGGTCGGATTATAGTTGAAGGTACGGGCCGCCGACATGTCACCCATCCGCGGACGCGCCAGCGTAGTCGCCGCCGCAAAGCGCAGTTTCAGATCTTCCTGCAAATGGAAAATCAGGTTCACACTCGGCAGCACATCGGAATAATCCGTGCCACCCGAATTGGACAGGGACAGATAGGCCGAACCGGCATTATCAACCGAATTGGCGGTCGATTCCTGATCAGCCTGCTGCAGTTGCAGACCGAAATTACCCGTCAGTGGCGTCCCAAAGAACGAGGTATCCAGACCCACCCGCACATACCAGGTGTCGATGGTTTCCTCGACGTTCCAGTCCTTGATGACCACATCGCCGTTGATATTGGGGATCAGTTCATAGAAACCGGAATGGAGCAGACCCAGCGGATCATAGGAAATCATTTCCGTGCCGATGAAGCTTAAGTTCGTCGCCCCCTTGCGGAAGGCTTCGGGCACAGAGGCCTCAAGCGCACCGTTTTTCAGCCCCAGAAAGGCTTCGTTCACGACCTTGTCCTTGGTGCGCTTCGTACGGTTAAAGCCCACCTCGATATGGCTGAACAGGTCACTGGTTTCGAAATCACGCCGCGCCAGCAATTTGAACGCCGTCAGATCATCAACCACGCCCGGATTGTTGTAATAGCCAACCTGACCACCGGCGACATTGCCACCGCCCCAGCCCTGCGGACTGGTCAGTTTAATCAGGTCAAAATCGGCATAGTCCAGCGTTGGTGAGAAGATCACACCCGTCTGATCGCTTTGGGTAAAGCCCAGCGTATCATAGGGGCCTGATCCGTTCGGAGCCGTACCGGCGTTGGTTTCCAGTACGATATCCTTGCGATCCACCTTTGAGTAGCTGAGGTCGCCCGCAATGGTCCAGTTATCGGTCAGCTTGTATTCCGCATTCCACCCAAAGGCAGAAACTTTCGATTTCCGCTGCTGGGCATGGTTGTTGACGATCGCCTTGACGCCATCAAACGTACCCGAAGTGACCATGCCATCTTCAACAGTGTAGTTCGTTACCGACCGGCCACCCCAGGCCAGCGGGAACTCGATGCCGGAAAAATACTGCGTCTCGTCAAAATCCGACGCATAGGCGTCAAATACCGTGCGGAAGCGGTCATTCGGACGGAACTCCAGAACACCCATGACGCCTTCACGCACCAGTTCCGAAGACATAACATTGGGCTTGGCACCGCCAATGATCGCCGCACTTTCCGTACCTGGCGTTACCGCCCCGCCATTATTGCTACCCAGTTCAGGATAGCCCCACGCTTCCCACCGCGTCGCCTGAGTTGGCGAAGACATGTAGGAATAGCCCAGCGCCAGCCCGACCGTATTATCGGCAAACTGATCAATATAGATGGCGGTAAAACGCTTGCCTGAATTGGTCGTCCCACCAACCAGCGCATCCGTTGAGTTTTTCTCGTACCGCGCCCCAAGCGCCACCTGACGCTTATTGAAGGACAAAGGACGTACCGTCTGCAGATCCGCCGTCCCCGCTAACCCTTGCGCCACCATATTGGCCTGAGGTGTCTTATAGACGGTTACACCGCTGATCAGATCAGAGGGATACTGGTCAAATTCAACCGAGCGATTGTCATTGGTCGAAACCTGCTCACGTCCGTTCAGGGTTGTGACCGTATAGTCCGGCCCAAGCCCGCGCACCGAAAGCGCCTGAGCCCGTCCGTTCGACCGCTGCGCCGCCACACCGGGCAGGCGCGCAATGGATTCGGCAATCGACTGATCCGGCAGCTTGCCGATATCTTCGGACGACACGGCCTCAACAATAGAATCCGAACGACGCTTGACGTTAATGGCGTTCTGAATACCTCTGCGGATACCCGTAACCACAACCTCTGTGACTTCGTTTTCAGCCGCATCTGCGGCAGCATCCTGCGCATAGGCAGGTGCGGCAACCGACATGGCCGCCATAAGCGCCAGACCGGCACTGGCTGCCATAAGCCCCGAACGGGACGCACGCATGACTACGCGGCGTTTGCTTCCCTCAACGGTTACACCCTCTCCAGTTTTCATGATGTTATAGCCTTCCTGATAGTTTTTTATGTTTCGCAACGCACTGGCGAATAAAAATCCAAACCGGAATGCGTTCCCTGCGGTCTTCTCAAAAACATCTCAAACCGGCCCTCTGACGGAGCCATTGCGCCCTGTATCTCACGGTCAAATCCAATTTGCAATATTGTGAAAATTTAAAAGAGGCGCAAACTTCAATTTTGTCCACAATGTGACCTAATTGATACGAGGCAGGATTCCCCAGCGTAATATTCATTGAAATACTTTGATTTTTTACGCAACCGACCCTATTAAATGGAAAATACCCGCGCAAAGAGGGAAAAATATCGCCGATATTCCGTTTTCATAAATTTGCAATTTTTTGCAATTTAATGCAAATTTAGCGTCTGTTTATATCCACGCGGTTGAATACGTATTCATATTTTAGGGTATGGGCGCAACCGACGATCAAAGTTACTTAAAGAGCCATCGATAATAAAAACCAAGTCTGGTTGCGCCTGCGTAACCTACACAGGGAGATATCCATGTTGAAGCGTACCCCCCTTGCTCCGGTCAGTCTGTGCGCCCTTCTGAGCGCGGCCTGCCTCGCCCTTCCCGCCACTGCCGAAGAAGTTTCCGGCAACGCCAGCCACACCCCCAATCAGGCCGCCAGCCTCGAAGCCACAGATGGCCCCGCCCAACCGTCCACATGGTCATATGCCGTCAAGCAGGGCATCGGCTCAAGCTATGAGGCCTATAAGGATCTGCACTATGCCGATGACGCAGCCACCGGCACCGTCTCAAAAGTATGGTTCTCACTGGCTGACGGCGTCATCACCGAAACCATGTACGGCCTGATCCACGAAGCCCAGATCAGAGAGCTTCAGATTGTCATTGTCGGCGACGGTTACACCGCGTTTGAAAAAGATGACACCACCGCCCGCATTGCCTACCTGCACACAGATGCAAACGGTCGCCCCCTGTCACCGGCCTATAAGATCACCACCACCGACAAACAGGGCCGTTTCGAGATTGAAAAACACGTCTTCACCAATCCCGACAATCAGAGCCTGATGGTTCGCGTCGTCGTGAAGGCCCTCAAAGGCCCCGTGACCCCTTACGTATTGCTTGATCCCTCCGTCGCCAATACCGGCGGCAGCGACGAAGCCAGAGCCTCGAAAACCGCCCTTCAGGCCTTTGAAGGCGACACGGCCCTGTCCCTGACGGCATCTGTACCGTTTGTTCGCGTCAATGCCGGTTTCGCCGGTGTCAGTGACGGCCTGAATGACCTCAGAACCCGCCACAAACTAGGCAAGACCCAAGGCTCTACCGTCGGAACGCCGGCCAATGTGGTACTGTTGGGGCAACTGCCCAAGGTCAGCCAGACCGCTACATTTGATCTGGCGCTGGGCTTTGGCAAAACCCCCGCCGCCGCACAGTCCGAAGCCAAGGCCACCCTCAAAACCGGCTACGCCGAAGTGCTTGCGCGCTATAATGGCGAAGGCGCACATATCGGCTGGGAAGACTATCTCGCCTCGCTTGATCAGCTACCCCGCCTGTCGGCCATCAGTACCGATGGCGGCAAGCTGCTCTACGCCAGCGCCCTGATGCTTAAGGTTCAGGAAGACCGCACCTATGCCGGCGCGCTGATCGCCTCACTCTCTAACCCATGGGGTGAAACCGTCACCACCAATACCTCCGCCACCGGCTATAAAGCGGTCTGGCCCCGCGACTTCTATCAGGTCGCCATGGCTCTGGCGGCTCTGGGCGATAAGGAAACCCCGCTGGCCGCCTATCATTATCTGCCCAAGGTACAGGTCGGCCCCAATACCCCCGGCAACCACGGAGACGGCGGCTGGTTCCTGCAAAAAGCGCATGTCGATGGCACGCCTGAATGGATTGGCGTTCAACTCGATCAGACCGCCAACCCGATTATGCTCGGCTGGAATCTCAATGCGATGGGCCTGATGTCCGATGCGGATCTTCTGTCGTCGTGGGAGACCATGCTGAAACCCGCCGCCAGGTTCCTCAAAGACGGCGGCACGACCAATATCGGCTGGAACAACACCAAAATCACCCCACCCTACACCCAGCAGGAACGCTGGGAGGAGCAGGAAGGCCACTCACCATCCACCACCGCTGCCGTGATCACCGGCCTGATCGCCGCCGCTGACATTGCCGATCGCGCCGGAGACAAGGCCTTCGCCAGCGAACTGCGCCAAAGCGCGAAAAACATCTCCGACAAGATCGAGCCACGCACCGTCACCACCACAGGCAAGATCAGAGGCGGCAAGGAAACCTATTATCTGCGCCTCAGCCGTACCGAAGACGCCAATAATCCCGGCTCACAGGATCTGCGCAATGGCCGCGAAGGCATTGACGGTGATCTGGTGATTGACGGCGGCTTCCTTGAACTGGTGCGCTATGGCGTCCGGCGCGCCGACGATAAATATATCGTCGCCACCCTGCCCATATACGAAGACGAAAGTCTGCCGGAAAATCTGCGGGTGAAATACAGCTTCCGTTTTGACGGCGTCGAAGGCACCTTCCCCGGTTTCCGGCGCTATGGCAATGACGGCTATGGCGAAGATCAGGTCACCGGCGGCAATTACGCCGTCCTTGGGCAATCGACCCCCAATCAGCGCGGGCGCGTCTGGCCGTTCTTTACCGGCGAGCGCGGGCACTACGAAATCGCTCTGGCAGGCCTGAAACCCGAAGGCGTCACCGATGCCGATCGGGCGCGCGTACGCCAGACCTATATCAAGGGCATGGAACTGTTTGCCAATCAGGGCCTGATGCTGCCTGAGCAGGTATGGGACGGTGTCGGCACACCGCCGCCACATGGCAAATATACGGTGGGTCAAGGCACCAACAGCGCCACGCCTCTGGCCTGGACGCACGCCGAATATGTCAAGCTGCTGCGCTCAACGGCTGACGGAAAGGTGTGGGACTTAAGCCCGATCACCGCCAATACCTTCGCCAAATAAGCCCCTAAGCCCTCCCTGACCTGTCGGGGAGGGTATTTCACAGATAGATTGACGAACCGGCCTGACCAACAATTACGACGGCACATATTTTGCTGCAGCCCGCGGCATGTCCCGCTCCCGAAACAAGCCACACGTCAAAAATGCCATTAAGGCCATTTTCCTGATCAGGGAAATCAGACATATTTTTCTGGGCCTGCTGCTGTTCGTGATATTTATGTGTCTTATCAACGCCTGCTCCGCCTCGGAAACCGTCCGGCAGGCCACAGATGCCGCTCAGCAAAGAGGCTTTAGCGACATTCATTTCCAGAGCGTTCGGATAAGAAATAACAACTTTTATGCCTGCGGCGAAGTTGATGGCCATCCGGCCTTATTCTCACGCTCCGGCGAACTCTATATCGCCGGCATTGATCCTGAAGGCCGACTTAACCACAACTGGGCCTGCAAAAGACGCGGCTACTGAGTCTCAGGCCGCGCGACGTTGCCAGACAGCACTGTCCACGCTCTGCGCATTAAGCTGCCCTTTTTGTTGTTGCTGATACATCATGCCCATAGCCATGTCGTTCAGCGACTTAAAGCTGGTATCCACCTCTTCGGGCTTGCCTGCCGTCCCCATATTGAAGAACTGGGCAGCATTGATACGCGGCATTTTAAGATGCAGAAGATAACAAAGGCGACGCGCCCGCTCAGGGTCTTTGCGATGCGCCTGCGGGTCTGCGGCAAACATTTCCTTACCCAGACGCGCAATATAATCGATGGTGAGGGCCTCGAAACGCTGCCGGTCGAGCGGTTGCCCCATACGCGCAGGTTCAAGTTCCAACACCATGTCATTGAGCAAAAAATACACGCCGCATCACCTTCGTTATTATTATGAAGCGGCCATACTGACACACAGGCTTTGACATCCCGTTTAGGAACAGGGTTTACGAATCCTGAACAGACCCGCCTTCCGGTGCCTCTACCGGTTCAGTCAAAAAGTGGCGACCTTCGACATCTTCGATTTCGACCAGCCACAGATCCGGATCAAAGCGTTTTTCCTTCTCTATATAGGCATCCATCTGCTCAGGCGCCTCTGAGCGGAGCGGGCTGATCCAGCGCTCCCCCTCACCCGTATTCACCAGACGCAACAACCGGTGACGCCCCTCGCGTAAGTGCAAGGTCTTGATGAGCACCGTCCCCGCCTTCGGATCACCACGACGCGTGACATAGCCAAACCCGCCCCCCAGCTCGATGCGCTTCAAAAGGGCAGCCACCCAGAAGTCGGTAGGAATATCCACGTATCGTCCTGTTTTAATGGTGAATCCGACTTTAACCCTGTTTGCCAACCGGGGATTAAACCTGCTCCTGTATAAAGGACAGAACACATCTTACCAAGTCGGCCCCTCTCAAAAGTAATGCCCGTGCGCGCTCTGTCCACTCGTTTCATGTCGCAATTTCTGCCGCAGCAACGCCTGCGCTTTGTGCGCCGCTTCATGCTGACGGGCCTGCTGGCAGGAACCATGGCCAGCGCCGCACAGGCCGATAATCTGAACCTCCTCACCCAGCGTCAGTTCATCCATAGCGCCAATAAAACCTGTAACTGGCTCAGCGGCCCCGAAGCTCTGGCACTGGGCGGCGGACTGATCCAGATGCGTAATGCCGCCCTCATGAGCGGACAATCGCCTCAGCATATCCATACGGCTATCAACCGCGCCCGTCAGGCCGCCACACGTGTCGATTGCCATAACCCCGCCCTTCTGTCCGAGGTGGATACCGTCAAAGGTGCCTACAGAGGCTTTGTCACTCAGAACCGTCTGAACTTCCACGGGCCAAGAGCCAGCTGGCTGACCGACCGCACCGAAGCCGAAACGCAAAAATGGCGTCTGGTTCAGTACCATAAGACAGGCAATATCCGCCTCGCCTTTGGTCTTTACGGCCATACGGATCGCCACGCCCTCAGCGTTATGGCTCAGTTCCCCGAAGCCAAACGCCCCTATAGCGCCCGTCTGATGGTGCGTGACCCCAAATACGGCCCCGCCAGCCTGCTCAGCACCGCCCCTCTGGGCCTCAGCACCAAACACCCGGTGAACCTGACACGCTACGACCGCAGCTTTCCGGCCAACGGACGCCATCAGATGAATGTCGTCCTCGAAGACTCGCCACGGGTTAATCTGGCCGGCTTCAATATCACCGGTGAATATAAGGGTCGGCCCGATCCCCGCCCGACGGTGCGTTTTGACTTCCCCATCGAAGCCACGACCGCTTTGGCGCGTCTTGATCCGCGTGAAGAGATTATTGTGGTGTTTGAATTTACCGATGGCCCGCAATATGCGCGCTTTGAAGCCGGAGATTTCGTGCCCGGACTGGTGTTTGCCACCCTGCCCTCACCCTATGGCCGATAGGATATATATTTTTTAAAAGTTTTTCACAGGTTTGCGGAAAAAGGCGCTTGCAATGGTCAGGGCCTTTTGTCTATAAGGCGCACCTCAGGCGGCGGCAACGTCAACTGAAACAAAGATAAGCGGGCGTAGCTCAGCGGTAGAGCGCAACCTTGCCAAGGTTGATGTCGTGAGTTCGATCCTCATCGCCCGCTCCAATCACTCTTTCGGGTGATTGCTCAAAAGGCCAGATCTTCGGATCCGGCCTTTTTGCATTTCTGCTTTACATTTCCTGTCATCGCCATGGCTTTGCCATCCTGATCCCTTACCCTTAAGGCTCAGACAAGCCAGCAACAGACCCCGACAGGTATGAATTTTGCTTCAAAACAACCCATAGGCTTATTGTGTCGCATTTTCGGGCAATTAAGCGTCTGTGGTTCCGATCTATAGGGGTTTTTGTCTGATATGCTGCTGCAAACCGAAAGCGATCTGACTGTATTGCTTGCCATTGCCGCCGCCATTCTGCTTGGGCTGGCGCTGATGACCGGCATTGTTCTGGTCAGACGCACCTTGCAGGTCAAAGACCTCCAGACACAGCTTTCAAAATCCGAACGCAAGACCGAGAATCTGGAACGTCGCATATTCAATGTGCTGGATGCCATTCCCGTTGCCCTGATCGAAACAGATGCCCGTGGTAAATTCACCTTTGCCAACCGCACCGCCCATCAGTTGCTGGGTCAAAAAGATAATGCCCTGACCGGCCTTAGGTTTCAGTCCGCCAACTGGAGCCTGACCTATCCGGACGGCCGCGTCATTCCCCCCGATCTCCTGCCCGTGGCACGTACCCTGCGCGGTCAGACCGTCAGGGGTTTTGAACACCTGATCATCAATCATGACACAGGCACAAAGATACGCGTGTCCGTGACCGCCGTGCCTATCATCAACACCATGAACGAGGTCACAGGCTCCACAACCGCCCTCGTAGAGCTTGAGACCGCCGCCGGTGAAGGTATTGGCGACCTGAACGGCCTGTGGCGCGGCAACTGGTTTACATCGGCCCCAACGGCCTTTTTCGGACTGGATCAGAATGGTACAGTTCTGGATATCAATCCGGCGGCCTGCACCCTGACGGGCCTGACGCGTGAACAGGCGCTGGGCCGCAAACTGAGCGACATCTTTGTTGCGCCTGATGACCAGCCTGAGTTCGTAAATTTCCTGACCCGTCAGGACGACGATTCAGCCACATCAGATGAACTGCGCGCCCTTGAACTGACGCTCAGGATGCCGGACGGCCAGACCCGTGAAACCCGTGTTAGCGGCTGGCACGTCAGCACTCAGGACGGCAGCCTTCAGGGCACTACCCTAATAGCTTTGCCGTCAACTCAAAGCGTACCACACGCGCCACCTGCTGACACCGACGCGCAGACCATTTCCGACTTCCCACAGTCTGAAGAAGTCACCATAGCGCCCGCAGACACTCAGCCTGCCAATGAAAACCTGCGCTACACCGAAGGCGTCGAATATCTGACCCTTAAAACGCGTCTGGGCGCGCTGGAGCACGAGATCCTTACCCTCAAGCAGGCCAAGGCCGAACTTGAGGCCCGTGAGGCTCGTCTCGATCACGCCCTTCAGGTCAGCGAGTCCGAAGCGGGCGGTCGTCTGTCCGGACAGGTAACGCAGGACTTTGGCGAGACCCTCAGGGTGATGAATGCCGCATTGGAAATGATCGGTAAGAATACGCCGGACAGTGACCTTAAACGCCTGTCTGACGCGGCCTTGGCCGCTGGTCGTCGGGGCGAACGCCTGACGCGTCAGCTTATGGCCCTGTCGCCGCCAAAGGCCTAAACCACAGCGGCATTTCGCTTCATCACAGCTTGTTGTTAACCAAAGCTGGCGATTATGAATTTTGCCCTTGATTTGAAACAAATTGTAATATTTCGTGCTATTACATTTAGTAATATTGCGTGAAAATTATGTTTCAAAACGTTTTGGTTCTCGAAGACAGCAAAACCCAGGCCCGCATCGTCGAAAGCCTTCTGATAAAGGCGGGCGGCACACCCTACATCGTTCACAACCGCACCGAGGCCATACGCTTACTTAAAGAACACACCTTCCACCTGATTATGCTGGACGTCTTCATAGGTCTGGAAAACAGCCTTGATTATCTCGAAGAGTTTCGCAAACTCGCCCCCAATACCCCGATTGCCGTAATGACCGCCGGTCAACGTGATCGCCCCCTGACCGCCAGTCAGGCCCTCAATAAAGCCCGTCGCGCGGATGTTGATTTCCTTCTGCCCAAACCGTTCGACCTGAACGATGTACGGCAAATCTGTGATGATGCCCGCCGTATATATCGGCGCAACGGGCCGCTTAAGCGCGTGCTGGTCGTTGACGACAATGCCCCTTCACGACTGATCTTCCGCACCTATCTCGAAGAAGAAGGCTTTCACGTCGCCGAAAGCCCCTCCATCGAAGACGCCCTGCTGCGCCTTGAGATGACCCGCGTGGATGTCATACTGACGGATATTGTTATGGAAGGGATCGGTGGCCTTACGGGTATTAAGATCATCACCGCCACATGGCCCGAAGTGCCCATAGTCGCCATGACCGGCTATCTGAAAAACGGCGACAACCTGCAAAACGCCCTCCTAAAGGGCGCTCGTCAGGTTATCAAAAAACCGTTCAATCAGTTCCAGCTACAACAGGCGATCAACCGCGCCCTGACGCCACCCGGCACTCCTGGCACCGAAGAAAACGTCCTGCTTATCTGAGGCGCTAACTGCTTATAGCGCTTCAGTTTCCGGTATCGATAATGGAGCCGCCGATTTCGCGTACTGCGGCCTTAAAGGCATCGCCTCTGGCCTCGAAATCGGTAAACTGATCCTGAGACGCGCAGGCCGGTGACAACAGCACGATTTCTTCCTGACCGCTTTTTTCCGCCGCCGCATAGGCCTGCGCCACCGCCGTGAACAGCAGACGCGACTGCGTACAGGGCGCCGCATTGCCGATAGTCTTTTCAAACAATTCGGCAGCCTCACCAATCAGGAAGGCTTCTTTCACACGCGGGAACAGGTCGGTCAGGTCTTCGATGCCGCCGACCTTGGCCCGCCCGCCTGCAATCCAGTAGAACCGCTCAAAGCTTGACATGGCCTGACGCGCCGCATCGGCATTGGTCGCCTTTGAGTCATTGATAAAGCGCACCTTACCAATGCGGCCGATCTCCTGCATGCGGTGATCAAGCCCCGGAAAGCTGCGCAAACCCGCGACAATCGCCTCGGTGCTCAGCCCCAGCGCCCGACAGGCCGTATAGGCCGCGCAGGCGTTTTGCCAGTTGTGCCGCCCCGTCAGGGTACGCACGCTTTTCAGGTCGATAATCTGATAGGCCCGCTCAGCGGTCGCATCATAGATCACCCCATTAAGCGCATAGACCCCGCGCCCCAATGTACGCCGCGCCGATACCGGAATCAGGTTTACCGGATGATGCGCCGTCATTTCGCTCACCAGCGCCTGCGACCACTGATCGTCTGTGCCGATCACCGCGGTCTGGCCCTTGGTCTGGTTGGCAAACATGCGTTTCTTGGCCGTAATATAGCCATCCATACCGCCGTGACGATCCAGATGGTCGGGCGAGAAGTTCAGCAATACCGACACATCCGGTCGAAACGTATGGGCCAGATCAAGCTGATAGCTTGAGGTCTCGATGACATAGATCGCACCGGCGTGCATTTCCGGCAGATCAAGGATACCAATCCCGATATTGCCGCCGACATGCACATCCTTGCCAGCACTTTTGAGAATATGCCCGATCAAGGCCGTCGTCGTCGATTTCCCGTTAGTACCGGTAATGGCCACCGTCTTCGGGCGCTTCTTTTCCGGCAGGGCATTAAGCGTCTGCGCAAACAGCTCAATATCCCCCAGCACCGGCACGCCTGCGGCCTTAGCCGCCACCACGGTCCAGTGCGGCTCAGGATGGGTCAGCGGCACACCGGGCGACAGCATCAGCGCATCAATATCGCTCCAGTCAGCAACCTTCAGATTCTCAATCGTGAAGCCTTCCTTGGCCGCCGACAGCATGGACTGCGGCTTGTCGTCCCACAAAAGCGGCTCCGCGCCGCCTGCCTTAAGTGCGCGCGCTGCCGAAAGGCCCGAACGCCCCAGACCGAAAATGGCCACGCGTTTGCCTTCAAAGCCTCTGACGGGGATCACTGAGTCATTCCTAACGTAGTTTGAGGGTCGCCAGACCGATCATGGCCAGCATGGCGGCAATGATCCAGAAGCGGATGACGA
>JASGFL010000021.1:0-42833 GCA_047605545.1 Asticcacaulis sp.
AAGTTGTTCTGTTAGAGCGCGTCGATAACCTCGGCACCATCGGCGAAGTCGTCACTGTAAAAGACGGTTTTGCCCGTAACTTCCTTCTGCCGCGCCACAAGGCGCTGCGTGCTACTGCGGCCAATCTGGCTGTGTTTGAAGCACAAAAGGAACAGATCATTGCCCGTAACGCAGCTGCCAAGGCAGCCGCCGAAACGCAAGCCGGTGATCTGGACGGCAAGCAATACGTCATCATCCGTCAGGCCGGTGAAACCGGTCACCTGTACGGTTCGGTGTCGGGTCGCGACGTGGCCGAAGTCATCGCAGCCGAAGGCGGCAAGGTTGAGCGTAACCAGATCGTTCTGGACACGCCAATCAAGAGCCTGGGCGTTCATCCGCTTAAGGTACGTCTGCACGCAGAAGTTTTCGTCACCATTTCGGTCAACATTGCCCGTTCTGAAGACGAAGCCGAGCGTCAGGCCGCTGGTGAAAACGTGATCGCCTCACAATTCGAAGAAGACCGTCTGGCGGATGAAGCCGCCGTGGCTGACCTTCTCGAAGGTGGCGCTGGTCAAGCGGTTGCTGAGTCGTTCGAAGAGCTTTAATCGCTCTGTTAAAGACACGATTAAAACCCTCCGGTTCATTCCGGAGGGTTTTTTTGTGCCATTTTGTCTGCAAACCCGTCTCAAAAGTGTCGCAAACAAGTCACTTATTCCTATCAATTTAATACTGTTAAGGCCTGCAAAAATATACGGATGCCATAAAGACGTTTTCTATTGTTTTTGGGCGTTACCGCGAAAACTGGAAACACATCATTACATCCATATGTTTTTACTAATATTTTCGCAAAATCACTACCAAAACGATTTTTGCGAAATTTTTCAACACACGAACCTGATTAGTTTTTCTAAATCGTGATCACAAAACATCTCCTGCTATGTGCTCTTTAAATTTGGCGAAAAACGCACAAAATTGAGATCAACCTATCCTCCCCCTTTCGACAGGTGTTTTATGAGAACCACTAATTTTACCGCCAAAGCCTTGAGTGTGACGACCGCACTTGGCCTTTCGCTGGCTCTGGCCGTGCCCGCTACAGCTCAGACTGCCGACGAAACCGAAGTTACCGAAATCGTCGTCACCGGCGCCCGTGGCGTACAGCGTTCCAAGCTTGATACATTGGCCCCTGTCGATGTCGTGCGCAAAGACTCACTTGATGCTCAGGGCACCACTGAACTGGCTCAGGCCCTGTCGCGTATTGCTCCGGCCCTGACCTTCCCGCGCATTTCCGCCGTTGACGGCACCGACAGCATTCGTCCCGCATCTTTGCGCGGCCTGTCGCCTGATCAGACTCTGGTTCTGGTCAATGGTAAGCGCCGTCACACTTCTGCACTCGTGAACGTTGGTGGTTCTGCCGGTCGTGGTTCGGTTGCCGTTGACCTTAACGCCATCCCAACTGCTGGCCTCAGCACTATCGAAGTCCTGCGTGACGGTGCCTCTGCGCAATACGGTTCAGACGCCATTGCCGGCGTGCTTAACCTTCGCCTGCGCGAAGCCCGTGAAGGCGGCGGCATTTCCGCAACCGTTGGTCAATACATCACCAAGGTCGAGCCAGCCAATTCCTCGCGCGATGTAAAAGACGGCGAAACCTATAACCTCAGCGGCTGGATCGGCCTGCCACTGGGTCAGGACGGCTTCCTGACCGTTTCGGGTGAAGCCCGTAAGCGTAACCCGACAAGCCGCGGCGACATCAACAGCACAGTTTCTCCGGCACGCGTCACCTCACGTTATGGTGACCCTGAAACCGAATCCTATGGCCTGTTCGCCAATGCCGGTCTGCCGCTGCAAAACGGCTGGTCACTGTATGGTTTCGCCAGCTATCAGGATCTTGATTCCACTTCGGCCGCCTTCTCTCGTCCGGCCAACAGCACCGAGAACGTACCTTCGATCCATCCGAACGGCTTCCTGCCGCTAATCAATGCCAAGTCCAAAGACTATTCGGCAACCGGTGGCGTTAAAGGTCAATGGGGTGACTGGGATTCAGATTACAGCATTGGTTGGGGTCGCAACGAACTGGACTACAACGTCCTGAACAGCGTCAGCCCTACCTATGGCACCAACTCAAAGACCGACTTCTACGCCGGTAACATTCAGTACGATCAGGTCGTATTCAATGGTGATATCAGCCGTCCGTTCGATATCGGCCTCTATGGCCCTCTGACGCTGGCCTTAGGCGTTGAAGCTCGTCACGAAACCTATCAGATCGGTCGCGGCGAAGAACAATCCTATGCCTTTGGTGGCGTAGCCGGTGCAACTCCGGGCTCTCAGGGCTTCCCTGGTTTCCAGCCGTCTAACGAAGTCGATGTCAGCCGTGACAACGTCGGCGCCTACGCCAACGTTTCCGTTGAGGCGACTGAAAAGCTTCAATTCGAAGTCGCCGCCCGCGCCGAGCATTATTCGGATTTCGGCGGTAACTTCTCCGGTAAGCTGTCGTCACGTTATGATTTCAATGACGCCTTCGCAGTCCGCGGTTCGGTTTCTACCGGTTTCCGTGCGCCTTCTCTGGCTCAGCAGTACTTCACCTCTACGGCTTCGGTTGTAAACACAACTGTCACGCCTGCTGTAGTGGTTGAGACCGGCCTGTTTCCGGCAAACCATCCGGCAGCTATCGCCCTTGGCGCTACTCCGCTTGAGGCCGAAAAGTCCCTTAACTATGCACTGGGCTTTGTCTTCCGTAAGGGCGCATTCCAGCTGACGGTTGACGGCTATGATATCCGCATCAATGACCGCATTGTCCTCTCTGACAATACGCCGACATCCAATGCAGAAATCGTCGCTCTGCTTCAACCTTACGGCGTACGTTCCGCGCGCTTCTTTACCAACGGCGTGACCACACAAACGACCGGTGTTGATGTTGTGGCAAACTACCGCCACCTGACCGATACCATTGGCCGCTTTGACTTCTCTCTGGCGCTCAACAGCTCCAACACGGTCATCAAGAAGTACCCGGAATACAATCTGAGTGCCATCGTCTCCAACCCGCCCGCCCTGTTCCCGCGTAACCGTCAGTTCATCCTGACCAATGCGGCCCCTGAGAACAAGGCTACGCTGAGCGTTGACTGGACCGGCGGCCCTCTGACGGTCAACACACGCACCACCTATTATGGTGATGTGGTCGATCCATCGAACAACATCCTCAATGATGTGCATTCCGGTGAAAAGACACTGTTTGACGCCTCCGCTACCTACAGCTTCGGTAACGGGACTTCGGTCGTGCTTGGGGCAGACAACCTGTTTGATGTTTATCCTGACGCCACACCGGCAAACATAAACATCAGCTCAGGTAACGGTATTGGGGCGCTGGCCTTTACGCGCTTCTCACCGTTCGGCTTCAATGGACGTTATGTCTATCTGCGCCTGAACCATAACTGGTAAGATAACACTTACCTGATTACGAAAACCCCGCCGGTTGTACCGGCGGGGTTTTTTCGCATTAAGGGTATTGCTCGCATTAAAATAACATGGTCATTTGAGCGCCATGAAAAATATAAAAAATATAGCACCGCGTTTTTCAATTATGGTCTGCCTTATGGCCCCCCTCCTTTTGACCAGTTGTGGCGGTGGAGGCGGCGGCGGTGGTGGATCTTCAGGCGGTAGCACCACTACGCCCACAACACCCGCGCCGACACCGGGTGGAAATATCGCCGCATGGCAATCCGGAGTCTATGCAGCTGCCACCGAGTTCAAGAATAAGTGCGCAACCGTGCGCACGGGCATGGACGCCGAAGGAACGCCCTTTCCTGACAAAGCAGGCACACGTCTGCACGAAACCAACTGGCTAAGAAGCTGGACGCGGGAAACCTATTTATGGAACACCGAAGTCACCGACTTTAATCCGTCCCTCTATACCCGACCTGTTGATTATTTTGCTGTGTTGCGCACGATGCACATGACGCCATCCGGCCGTTACAAGGACGAATATCATTTCAGCGAACCCACAGTTGATTTCATAGCTTCACGTAACGCGACCCCCACGGCCTCTTACGGAATGGCATTGGCCATTACATCGTCTTATGTCCCTCGTGATATACGCGTCGTTTTCACCGAACCGAATTCACCGGCTTCGGTTCTTGATGGCTCAGGCCAACCTAATGTTAAACGCGGCACACGCATTATCGCGGTAAATGGCCTTGATCTGGTATATGGCGGCAATACTCAGGCAGAGGTTGACGCCATGAACAATGCACTGTTCCCCGCCAAAGCCAATCAGACGAACACATTCAGAGTCCGTGACGCCGACGGCACTGAACGATCCCTTTCACTGACTTCAGCCAATATTTCCCCCAAACCCGTAAACCGCACCAACATCATCAATACGGGCACAGGCAAGGTCGGATACGTACTGTTCAACAGTTTTGGTCCCTATGCCAGCGAGCATGATCTGGTTGACGCCATACAGGATATGAAAACGGGCGAAGTCACCGATCTGGTTCTGGATCTACGATACAATGGCGGTGGTCTGTTGGCGGTCGCTTCGCAGCTTAGCTATATGATCGCCGGAGACACACAAACGACAGGGAAAAATTTCGAAAGCCTGAAATTCAACTCCTCTGCCGGAAACCTTAACCCGATCACAGGCCAGACCAATACCCCAACGCCGTTCTATAAAACCACGCTCGGTTTCAGTCTGGCCGGAGGCTCCCCCTTACCAAGCCTGAATCTCTCACGCGTATTTATTCTCTCGACCGGAAACACCTGTAGCGCCAGCGAGTCCGTCATCAACAGCCTCAGAGGCATTGATGTTGAGGTTATCCTTATTGGTGACACCACCTGCGGCAAGCCCTACGGGTTTTACCCTCAGGATAACTGCGGCCAAACCTATTACACGATCCAGTTTCAGGGCGTGAATCACAAAGGTTTTGGCGATTATGCCGATGGTTTTGTGCCGCAAAATTCATATGCGGCGCATGGCGTTAAAGTGCCGGGTTGCGTCGCTGATGATGCGTTGACACATGAGCTTGGGGATACCAGTGAAAACCTGTTGTCGGTTGCTCTGACCTACAGACAAAGCGGTAGCTGTCCGGCTGGCTTCACCAGCTCATCCCAGATGCGTAACGCCAGATCTTCGTCATCGGCCCTTGGAAATGCCTATGCGACATCCCCGGCCTTAACGCCGCCCGCCCGTTCTGTAATGCAGACAAACCGCGATATGGCTATGCCTGACAGGTAGGTGTTGAATGCGGACGATCATTTCCATTATTGCCCTGATTGGGTTGACTGCATGTCAGTCAGCCGCCGCAGACCGACCGGCTCTTCTTGCGTCTGATAAGGTGCACCTTGAAGAACTCAGACAGGCAATTGGCCAGATATTAAAAACCGCACGCATTGACTTTGGGCCGTCAGATCCCACCCAAAGCTCTGTTGTTACCGTTTTACCGCCACCTGTTGCCCCCCATGAAACGCACAGTCTGGCCCTGCCGATACGCTTTGATCTTACCCTTCGTGATGGCAAATGCCTTGTGATCAGACACGACACACAAGAAAGCCGCCCCCTATCGCGTGAGGCCTGCCTACCGGCTACAAACTGACTTATACCCGCTATCCACAGACTGTGGAAAGCATAAGTCGCATTAGCTGTAGATAAGCCGACACAGCCACAAGCCTTCAGAAGACACCCGAAAGCGTACCTGTTTAACTGCGGCCATGCTCGATTCTCCTCTGTCCGCCTCGCCCGATACGCCCCAAAGCCTGCCGCATAACCTTGAAGCGGAGCAGGCTCTGCTGGGGTGCCTGCTGTTCGATAACGGGGCCTATGAGCGACTGTATGACGGATTGGCGGCGCGACATTTCTATGAGCCTTTCCACCAGAAGCTGTTCGCCACCATCGAAGAACAGATACGGGTCGGCCACTTGGCTGAACCTATTGTTCTTATGGATAAATTCAAGAACGATCAGGCATTTAATGATCTGGGCGGCATCCGTTATCTGGCCGATCTGGTTGATCGTGCGCCACCTGCAGCCAATGCTTCGGACTATGCGCGTGTTATCTATGATCTGGCGCTGAGGCGTGACCTTATCCGTCTGGGTGGAGACATTGCCCGCGCAGCCGCCACCGAAGGCAATGGCCGTGAGCAGATCGAAAAGGCCGAAGCCCAGCTTTATGATATGGCCGAAAAAGGCACATCATCGACCGGCTTCAAGACCTTTTCCGAAGCCGTCACCGGCGCGATTTCCAATGCCGAAGAAGCGTTTCACCGCGATGGTGGCCTGTCGGGTCTGGCAACACGTCTTGATGATCTTGATCGTCAGATCGGTGGCCTGCACAAATCCGACCTTATCATTCTGGCCGGACGTCCTTCGATGGGTAAAACCGCGCTGGCGACCAATATTGCCATGAACGTCGCCAAGAAATTCCGCTTTGAAATGCAGCCTGACGGCACACGCAAAACGGTCGATGGCGGCGTAGTTGCCTTCTATTCTCTCGAAATGTCCGCCGATCAGTTGGCCACCCGTCTTCTGGCGGATGCTTCCGGCGTGTCTTCGGATCGCCTGCGTAAGGGCGAAATCGATGCCGTCGAATTTTCGCGCCTTAAGGACGCCGCGATGGATATCGCGTCCTACCCCCTGTACATTGACGATACCGGTGGTCTGAGCCTTGCCAAGCTTACGGCACGTGCGCGTCGTCTGAAACGTACAGCCGGCCTTGATTGCATCGTGGTTGACTACCTTCAGCTTGTGACCCTTGGGGATACAGGAAGTCAGCAAAACCGCGTGCAGGAAGTTTCGACCATCACCATGGGCCTGAAATCTCTAGCCAAGGAATTACAGGTTCCGGTTATCGCCCTGTCGCAGTTGTCGCGTCAGGTCGAAAGCCGCGACGATAAACGCCCTCAGCTGTCCGACCTGCGAGAATCCGGCTCGATCGAGCAGGACGCCGATATCGTTATGTTCGTCTACCGCGAAAGCTATTACCTCGGCCGTGCCGAGCCAAAAGAAGGTACGCCGGAACACCTGCAATGGCAGGACGATATGGACAAGGTGCGCGGTACCGCCGAAGTCATTATCGGCAAGCAGCGTCACGGCCCCATCGGCACCGTCAGACTGGCCTTCGACGAAAACGTAACCCGCTTTGGCAATCTGGCGCGTCAGGACCGCTACGAAGGCTACAACTAAGTTCCCATTTTGTTCTTTTCTTTTCGCTAGCCGTCTCCTATAGTCTCTTTCGATTCTTGACTTAGGGGCGAACATGGCGAAGGCGCAGGCCGTTTATATCTGCCAATCCTGTGGCACGGTGCACAATAAATGGGCCGGTCAATGTACGGGCTGCATGGCATGGAACACGCTGGTTCAGGAAACCACCGAAGCCCCGCCCGGTGCCTTAAAAGCCGAGACATCGCCGTCACGCATTTCGCGGTTAAACAAGCTCAATTTTGAAACCCTTGATGCGCACGACGAAGCGCCGCAGCGTATGGTCACTGGCATTGCCGAATTTGACCGCGTCTGTGGCGGCGGCATTGTGCCAGGATCAGCCATATTGCTGGCGGGGGATCCGGGCGTCGGGAAATCCACTCTTCTTTTGCAAGTAACTGCCTGCGCCGCCATGAACGGACTTAAGGTCGCCTATATTTCCGGCGAAGAAGCGGTTGAGCAGGTTCGCGGTCGTGCCTCACGCATGGGCCTATCCAAAGCCCCTGTCGATCTGGCGGCGGAAACGTCCCTGCGCACGATCCTTGAGGCCCTAAAACGTGAGAAATTCGATCTGGTGATCGTCGACTCCATTCAGACTCTATGGAGTGACTCCGTCGAAGCCGCTCAGGGGTCTGTGTCTCAGGTGCGGGCCTGCGCCAGTGAACTGGTGCGACTGGCCAAGAAAAGCCGGACCGCCATGATACTGGTGGGACATGTCACCAAAGATGGCCAGATCGCAGGCCCGCGTGTGGTCGAACATATGGTTGATGCGGTTCTGTCTTTCGAAGGTGAGCGCGGCTATCCGTTCCGCATCTTACGTGGCTCCAAAAACCGTTTCGGCGCGACTGATGAAATCGGCGTGTTCGAAATGGGCGATATTGGCCTGCGCGAAGTCCCCAATCCTTCGGCCCTGTTTCTGGGGGAAAATGACGAGCGCGCCTCAGGATCAGCCGTATTTGCCGGCATCGAAGGCTCGCGGCCGGTGCTTGTGGAAATTCAGGCACTTGTGGCTCCCAGCGCCTATGGCACACCGCGTCGCGCCGTGGTCGGCTGGGATTCGGGTCGACTGGCTATGATTCTGGCGGTACTTGAGGCCCGCTGCGGGCTGGGGTTCGGCCAAAAGGACGTATATCTGAATGTCGCAGGCGGTCTGAAAATCAATGAACCGGCCGCTGATCTGGCGGCAGCCATGGCCTTGATTTCCGCCCTGCTTGATCAGCCCCTCCCCAAAGCCTCTGTTATTTTTGGGGAAATAAGCCTGTCCGGAGAGGTCAGAGGCGTTTCACGCATGGAAACACGCATGAAAGAAGCTCTGAAGCTTGGCTTCTCAACAGCCATTGCCCCTACTCAGGCTTTGGAAAATGCACCGTTTGAGGTAAAAGCCTATGCGCACATGGTTAGCGCCCTTGGGGCGTTTGATCTGAACAACTGATCTTGTCGGTAATCTGAAAGCCGTCAGTCAGGCCAATTAATAATAGGGGCAACATGACAGTCTATGATCTGGTGTTTCTCGGCATACTCTTATTTTCCGTGCTTTCCGGCCTTTTAAGAGGCGGCACACGTGAAATTGTCGGCACTGCGTCATTCATACTGGCTGTGTTGTTCGCAATCTGGCTAAGCCCCTGGTTGAAGGAAACCTTCAATTTGGACGACATGGTTTCCCTGATTGCGCTGGTGTTCGTCTTTGTACTGACCTATTTCGGCATACGCCTTATGGGCAATACGGTTGCTGAAAAGATCAATAAACAATCCGTCCTCAGCTTTGCCGACCGTATCTTAGGTGTCGGTTTTGGTGTTGCAAGGGCGCTGGTATTTCTTGGGTTTATCCATTTGCTTTTTTCGGTCGTCTTGCCTAAAGACAAGCCAGAGTGGTTCACAGACGCCAAGACCTACCCCTTGAGTGTTCAGTGTGCAAAGACCATATTGTCGGTAGCCCCCTCATGGGCGCACTATGCCGATCAGGTCACCAGCGGTAAGAATTAGTTTTCGCGTCTCCCTCACAGTCGCGGCAAGGTCAAAGAAGACACATCATGCGTAACGCCCCATCGCCTTCGGAACTGTCTGAAAGTTTTATTTCACGCGACCCCGACGACGATAGTCTGCGCCTCGAATGCGGCGTGTTTGGCATCTATGCCATGGAAGATGCCGCCGCCGTAACTGTGCTCGGGCTTCACGCCCTTCAGCATCGCGGTCAGGAAGCCTGCGGCATCGCCACCAGTGACGGTCGCCGCTTCTACACCGAACGCGCCCACGGCCTTGTTGGTGACGTTTTCACCGGTGCTGACCTGATTGAACGCTTGCCGGGCCGTTCGGCCATTGGCCACACCCGTTATTCGACCGCCGGTGGTTCGCACCTTCGAAACGTTCAGCCGATGTTTGCGGATCTGGATACTGGTGGCATTGCTATTGCCCACAACGGCAATCTGACGAACTTCATGACCCTTCGCACCAAGCTTGTGGCCGAAGGCGCGATTTTCCAGTCCACATCGGATTCCGAAGTTATCCTGCACCTGATCGCCCGTTCGCGTGGCCTTAAGATTATGGATCGTTTCGTGGATGCCCTTCGGGTTATCGAAGGCGGTTTCGCACTTCTGGCACTGACCCGTACCGGCCTTATTGGGGCGCGTGACCCGCTTGGTATTCGCCCGCTGGTGATTGGCCGCCTTGGGGATGCGTTTGTTCTGGCCTCTGAAACCTGCGCACTGGATATGATCGGTGCTACCTTTGTGCGCGATGTCGAGCACGGCGAAGTGGTTCAGATTGACGACGAAGGCCTGAAATCCTTTAAGCCGTTTGAACGCAAATCCGCCCGTCCGTGCCTGTTTGAATATGTCTATTTCGCCCGCCCAGATTCGGTTGTGAATGGCAAGTCAATATACGAAGTGCGTAAGCGCATGGGCCGCCAACTGGCTATCGAACATCCTGCCGATGCCGATATTATCGTGCCCGTGCCCGATTCCGGCGTGCCTGCATCTCTCGGCTTCTCGGAGCAATCCGGCCTGCCGTTCGAGCTTGGCATTATCCGCAACCACTATGTCGGCCGCACCTTTATTCAGCCTACGCAGAACATCCGCGACCTTGGTGTGCGTAAGAAGCACTCGCCTAACCGTGTGGTTCTCGAAGGTAAGAAGGTCATTCTGATCGACGATTCGATTGTGCGCGGCACCACTTCGGTGAAAATCGTACGCATGGTTCGCGCTGCGGGTGCCAAGGAAGTCCACCTGCGCTCGGCGTCTCCACCCATCCTATGGCCTGACTATTACGGCATTGATATGCCAGACCGTCACAAGCTTCTGGCGGCACAGCATACCATCGAAGAAATGAAGGCTATGCTCGAAGTTGACAGCCTTGGCTTCCTGTCGGTCGACGGGCTTTATAAGGCCATGGGCCACGAAGGCCGCGACAACAAATCTCCGCAATACACCGATCACTATTTCACCGGTGATTACCCGACACGCCTCACCGATAAGGAAATTGCCGACAGTGAATCCGAATCGAATGGTCTTCAACTTTCGCTTTTGGCTAACACATGACCGGTAAAGTTTTAGAAGGTCGCATCGCGCTGGTCACCGGCGCGTCCCGCGGCATTGGCCGTGCCTCTGCCCTTGGTATGGCCAAGGCCGGTGCGCACATCATCGCCTGCGCGCGAACACAAGGCGCGTTAGAAGAACTCGACGACGAAATCTTCGCCGCGACGGGCAAGCACGCCACACTGATGCCGTTTGATCTGGCGGATGGCGGTGCCTTGGAACGTATCGGCCCTGCGGTCTATGATCGCTTCAAAAAGCTGGATATTTTTGTCCACGCCGCAGCCACGCTTGGCTCGCTGACGCCGGTGTCGCACTATGAACCCAAAGATTTCAACCGTGTTATCACGTTGAATCTCAATGCTTCATACCGTTTGATCCGTTCGCTTGAGCCGGTAATGCGTTTTTCCGAAGCCGGTCGCGCCATTTTCATCTCGACCACTCTGGCATCTAAGCCACGGGCCTTCTGGGGTGCCTATGCTGCCTCTAAGGCTGGCATGGAAGCACTGGTGCGGACATGGGCCGACGAAGTTGATGTTACCCCGATCCGTGCAGCCATCGTCAATCCGGGGCCGATGCGCACCCAGATGCGCGCATCGGCCTATCCGGGTGAAGACGCCGAGACCCTGCCTCTGCCCGAAGAGATTATTCCTCTGATCGTCGATCTGGCGCGTGCAGATAAGATTCCGACGATCGAGACAATCGACCGCCGTGAGTGGCTGGCACCTACAGCTTAATACGCCGGTCGATTGCAACCGCCTCAAGGAATGCTTCGTCGTGACTAACGACGATCAACGCCCCGTCATAGGCCTTTAAACCGGCCTCGACGGCGGCAATGGCCTCAAGATCAAGATGGTTCGTCGGCTCATCAAGTATGAGCAACTCCGGCGGACGAACCCCCAACACGCAGGCCAATGAGGCACGCAGTTTTTCACCGCCGCTCAAAGATCCTACTTTCTTTAAAGCCGCGTCAGCCCTGAACCGAAACCGCGCCAAAGCCTGCCGACACTGGTTTTCATCGGATCCGGCATTAAGCCTGAGAAAATTATCGCGGATGCTATCTTCGGGTTTAAGGATCGTAACTTCCTGATCGAGAATGACCCGACTGTCGGTAACTTTCACACGCCCGCACATGGGCCGCAGCGTACCGGCAATCACTGACAACAGCGTACTTTTACCGGAACCATTGCCGCCGGTCACAGTTATACGTTCAGGCCCGTCAATATGCAGGGAAAAATCACTGAACACCGGCACCGAATAACCGGCACTCACCGCCTCAAGCCGCACCACTTCACGACCGGAAGGCAACCCCACTGAAGGCATATCGATACGTATAGGCTCAATGACCTCAATTTGCTCACGTGCCTGAGCAACCGCATCTCTGGCCGTATCTAACCGTTTTTGCGCCAGACGCGCATTATCACCGCTGGTGTTTTCACTGGCGTTGCGGCGGGCGTCCATAAGGATTCGTGGCATGTCATTTCGTGCGCGTTTACGCTCACCCGCCCCATCCTTACGCGCCTTACGTTCGCGGATTTGCTGACTTTTTTGCGTAATCTGGTCAATCTGCTTCTGCGCCTCAGCCAAATCCTGTTTATGAGCCGCCAAGTCCAGCGCTTTACGTTCGTTATAATGATCCCAGTTTCCGCCATAAGATTGCGCACCGGAATCCGTTAGTTCAACAATCCGATCCATCTGCGTCAGAAGCTCGCGGTCATGGCTAACCACAATCACGGCCCCTTTGTACCCCGCAAGCCATGTTTTCAGTGCCTCACGACCCTGACGATCCAGATGGTTGGTCGGCTCATCAAGTAAAATTATGTCAGCCCCAGAAAACATTAGCGCCGCCAGCAAAACACGTGTGCGCTGACCACCGGACATATCGGCCAATAGGCTGTCCGGCGTATATTCAAGCCCCATTTGGCGCAAATTTACGCCGATCCGCGCCTCCAGCACCCAATCTGCCTCCGCATAATCAACGTCGGTCGCCGTTGCCGCCTCTATGCGCTTCAGACGCGCCCAGTCCTCAGCCACGCCAAAAGCATCGGCAACAGTCTGAGCCGGATCGGTTTCGGTAATCTGAGGCAGAAGACCTATGCGGCCATTCAGGCTTATGCGCCCCTCATTTGGCGTCAACTGACCGGTTATCAGACGCAAAAGCGTGGACTTACCCACGCCATTTCGACCGATCAGGCCGGTTTTTTCAGCATTAAATGCCAGATCAAGATGGGTAAATAGGGCGTGACCGTCAGGTGTGGTCCACGAAACCTGAGACAGAACAACGGATGCAGACATGGGAAACAACTCCGAAAACAAGGGGTAAGGTCTTTGTTTTCAAAGAAAAATCCATGGTAATTCACTCGCTCCGTTTACACTATGTACACCGAAATCTAAGGCCGAAGCCTTAGATTTTCAAGTGCCTACTTGCCTTTTGGACGCGTACGGCCGCCTGGGCCTGCGGCCCCGGGCTTAGTGGATGGCCCACCGGTCTTACGATCTGAACGGGCCTTGACCACCACCTTCGGGGCCGCCGCAGCCGATTTCGGCTTCTGGCGCACACGGTTCGGGTGTGCCGGTTTTTCATTCACCTTCGGCTTGGCCTTACGCGCACGCGGCGGGCCGGAAGTGGTTTTCGATGCCGAATTGTCATCATAGGGGTTTTCCCCCGTATTGGCCTTAACCGTCAGTCGGATCGGCACGCCCGGCATATCGAAAGATTCGCGCAAATTATTGATAAGATAGCGCTTATAATGATCCGGCATGGCGTATGAACGACTGGCGAACAACACAAAGGTCGGCGGACGCCCCTTGGTCTGCGCCATATATTTCGGCTTGATACGCTTGCCATCCACGGCGGGGGGCGGGTGACGCTGAATGGCCATAGCTAGCCAGTCATTAAGGTCACGCGTCTTCACCTTGGCCGACCAGTTGCGATAGACCTTGAGAATCGCCGGCATAAGACGATCAAGACCACGCCCGTTCAGCGCCGAAAGCGCCACCAGAGGCGCGCCGCGCAACTGCGGCAACATACGCTCGGCCACTTCCTGAATATCATGCAGTCGTGCCTGTGGCTCTTCGACCGTATCCCATTTGGAAATAACGTAGATCAGCGCCCGACCCTCGCGTTCCACCAGATCGGCAATCTGCAGATCCTGTGTCTCGAAGGCATTTTCCTGATCCATCACCAGAACCACCACCTCGGCAAAGGTAATGGCACGAATGGTATCGGCGGTGGACATTTTTTCCAACCGCTCCTGAACACGTGCCTTACGACGCAGGCCTGCCGTGTCCACAAGGCGAATATTACGCCCCTCATATTCCCAGTTCACCGAGATCGAATCGCGCGTAATACCGGCTTCTGGGCCAGTCAGCAGACGGTCTTCACCCAGCAGACGGTTGATCAACGTTGATTTACCAGCATTTGGACGGCCGATAATGGCAATACGAATGGGCTTCGTGTCGTCATCTTCGTCTTCGTCCTCAGAGGGCATATAGTCCCCCTCGATAAGCTGACGGTATTTCTCAAGACCTTCATAAAGCTCGGATATGCCTTCGCCGTGCTCAGCCGAAAGATGGATCGGCGCACCGAAACCCAGCACATGCGCTTCTTCGGCACCGGCAAAACCGGCATGGCCTTCGGCCTTGTTGGCAATTAGCAGCACCGGCTTATCGCGCAACCGCAAGATATCGGCAAAAATGCGATCCAGCGGCGTGACACCTTCGCGGGCATCCACCACGAACAGAGCGACATCGGCCTCTTCAATGGCTTTTTCGGTCTGAATCCGCATACGCGATTCCAGACTCTGGTCTGAGACATCCTCAAAACCGGCGGTGTCGATCAGATCAAGGTCAATATCGCCGATATTTCCCGTCGCATAGCGGCGGTCACGGGTAACGCCCGGCTGATCGTCAACGATCGCCAGTTTTTTACCCGCAAGGCGGTTGAACAGGGTGGATTTGCCGACGTTCGGTCTGCCGACAATAGCAATTTTCAGAGTCATGCCCCGTCTTTACAGACGAAAACGTTCCGTGGCTATGGCGAACTTCAATTGAAGTTGCGGTTATCGCCTCAGCCTATCTGATTGCCACCAGCTTTCCGCCATTGGTCACGACATACAGCTTGTTACCAACCGCGATTGGCGCAAGATAGGTCGGATCCCCCAACTTGATTGTCTTTTGACGCTCGCCGGTCTTGGCATCAAAGCTGACGGCCTCACCGACCGAGTTGACCAAGACCAAACGCCCTGAAGCGACCACAGGCCCCGTCCATACCGGAAGATTAGCTGCCTTTTTGCCCGTACCCATGGCGAAGAAGGATTTTTTAGTCTTGGCCAGACCTTCGTTCAGATCCTTGATCCAGTAAATCTGACCGGAGTTGGCATTCGCCGACAAAAGTTCACTTTGAACGGTTGCCAGGAACACGGCGTCCCCTGCCCCCCAGGGTGCATTGATCGAATCTGTCTGCACCGTCCAGCGCGGTTGACCCGACTTAAGATCAAGGGCGGCAAACATACCTGAGTGGCTGGCCGCATAGACCAGATTATTCTGCACCAGAGGACGACCGGAAATATCACGGATTTCAGACAAGGCGTTGGTACGCGTGGTGCGCGCCAGAACCTGCGTCCAGACCGGTGTACCGCTGTTGATATCAAGGGCAATCAGTTCACCTGACGAAAACGGCGCAATCACCACATTGTCTTTTACGACAGGGGCAGGCGAACGCAGGATACGCGCAGGCTCAACAATGGCCTGATAGTTCCAAACCATTTCACCGGTCGCCTGATCCAGCGCCATAAGCTGGTTATCAACATCCGTAAACAGCACAAGCTTAGGCGTCACGGTCGGCGCAGAACGCACAGGCGTCTCAAGCGTCTTGGTCCACAAGGTCGCGCCGGTCTTGGCGTTGATCGCACTGATAAAGCGGAAACCCGAAGTCACAAACAGGGTTTCACCCGACAGTGCCAAACCACCACCAAAGGCGTTTTTGTCACGGCGAATATCCGGATTGAGATTTTCGCTCCAGACCTGACGACCGGTTTCAGCGTCAAAGGCCGAAACACGCGCCTCACCATCCATGGTGAAAATTAACTGACCATCAGATACCGGCTGCGCCAGAACCTGAGCTTCGCCCTTTGAACCGGTGCCGACCGATTTCGTCCAGGCGATCTCAAAATCAGCCGCTGCAGCGATATTTTCAACTTCCTGACCCTGAGGGCCAGTGCTTACGGTCCAGGCCGATACCGGCCGTGCAGACGGTATATAATAGTCCTGACCAGCCAGACGCTCCGAAGCCGTAACCCCTTCTTCGAACGCCACAATAGAAATGCGCTCACCCTGAGTGGCGACTTCATTCGGCTCATCGCTGCCGCTGAAAGGGTTTATGCGATTGACCGTCGAACAACCGGACAGAAACACCGCCGCAGACAAGGCCGCAAGCGCACAGGATTTAACCAGAGACGTTTTCGCAAAGGAAGAAGAGTTCATCAGGGCAGACATGCGTGTGCGATCTTTCGTCAGGTGTCGTTACTGAGCCGGCGCCGGTACAGGCGCGGGCTGAATGGCCGGCTGCTGCGGAAGCGATGCCTCAGGCAGCTTGAGTGATTCCCGTGCCACTTCGGCAGCGCCCGAATCAATGGCCGCCAATGTGGCTTCGGCACGTTGCTTAACACCTTCGGGGGCATCAAGGCTTACCGAAAGGAGTTGAAGGTCAGTCTTGGCCCCTTTGAGGTCGCCATGCTGAACCTTGGCCATAGCCAGAGCTTCGCGCGCCATTGCAGCGTAAGGACGACCTTCCTTGGCCAATGGCTCAAGACGGGCCTTAACGTCTTCGAAGGAACCGGTGTCCATTGCGACAAACGCAGCCTTAAGCGCAGCCTGATCAGACACCAGCGGTGCCGAGCTTGTCTTTGCTGCGTCGTCAAAATATTTTTGTGCCTCGGCGGATTTACCTTCTTCGAGGGCAATCCCCGCAAGCTGCATAAGCGCCAGCGCCTTGTAACCCTCAGAACCGGTATCCACGACCTTCTGATACTCGGCCTTGGCCTTTTCCAGATCGCCGGTTTCAGCGATTTCCAAAGCGGCATTATAGGCTTCGGAGCTCTTGTTCATGGCCTGATCCTGCCAGGCAGTATAACCCCAATAGCCCAGAGCCAAAACCAAAGCCCCACCAAGGATTCCACCGACCCAGGGCGCGCTCTTCTTGGCAATGGCAACCCAACGGTCGCGGCGCAGGCCCTCTTCGGCTTCTTCAAAAATATCGCTCACTTAGAATCCTCTGCTTTAGCATAGTGACGGCGGTCCACCGGACACCGTCTTCGTCTTGGGTATTGTCTTGGGCGCGAACCTAACCTCAGAGGCGGCTTTACGCAATCACGATTAAGGATAAACCACTCCCCCGAGCGCATATTACTTTGTAAAATATGTCTCTTGTTGGGCGGGAAAGCTGCGACTTATGACATCTTGCGCATAGGATTGCGCCGCTTCACGGATTTGATCCCGCAAACCGGCATAGCGGCGGACAAATTTCGGCGACCAGTCAAACAGACCAAGCATATCATCCGTCACCAGTATCTGACCGTCACAGGCCTTCGAAGCCCCGATTCCAATGGTCGGAACCGTCACAGCATTGGTAATTTCATCCGCAAGGTCAGCAGCAACGCCTTCGACGACAATGGCAAATGCGCCCGCCAGAGCGGTTTCACGCGCCTCCCGAAGGGCTGTTTCACGCTCCTGTGCGGTGCGCCCCTTGGCCTTAAAGCCCCCATCGACATTGACCGCCTGAGGCCGCAAGCCCACATGCCCCATGACCGGAATGCCCCGCTGCGTCAGATAGGCAATCGTCTGATGAACCGTCGGGCCACTTTCGACCTTAACGGCCTGCGCGCCGGTTTCCTTTAGTATGCGTACCGCATTTTGAAAGGCCTGTTCAGGGCTGCTTTCGTAAGAACCAAAAGGCATATCGATAACCACAAATGCCTTTTGTGCGCCACGCATGACGGCCTGACCGTGCAGGATCATCATCTCAAGTGTCACACCAATTGTTGACGGCAGGCCATGCACCACCATCCCGACGCTATCACCCACCAGCAATATGTCACAGGCTTCATCCAGTATCTGCGCCATAGGCGTCGTATAAGCCGTCAGGCAGACCAGTGGGGTTTTCCCCTTACGTGCAAGGATTTCGGGTGCCGTCAGGCGTTTGATTTTATCGGTATGGCTGCTCATGGCGGTTAGGCCCTTTTTATTGTGTCGCAACGATCCGCCTCTACATAAAGGAAATCAGCCGCAAAAAAAGAGGCGTGGCCTTTAATCCGCGAATGCACCTTGAAATAGACATAAATTAGATATATCTAAACTCAGTCTAAATAACACAAGGATATAGATACTGAAACATTCACACTCCTTATCACACCGCGGCGGTCGCGGACGTAAACACGATGACGATGGCTTTGAGCGCCGTCATCGCGGCGGTCGTTTTTTTGCCCACGGCGGTTTGCGTCTGGTGCTTCTAAGCCTGATCGCCCAGAAACCCAGCCACGGCTATGAGCTTATCAAAGCGTTTGAAGAGCAGCTTGAGGGCGTCTACAGCCCCAGTCCGGGCGTGGTGTATCCGACCCTGACATGGATCGAAGAACTGGGCTACGCGACTCTGAGCATCAGTGATGACGGCCGAAAGCTGTACACCATTACAGACGCAGGCCGTGCCTTCCTCGAAGAAAATGCCGAGGCGGCTCAAACGGCTTTTGCGCGTATTGAAAACGCCAAAAAGCTTGGGGCCGAGCGCCCTGCGCAGATTACACGCGCCGTGCAAAACCTCAGGACTGCCCTTCATCTGCGCCTGTCCGGCGCGCCCCTCACCCAATCCCAGATCGAGGCCATTGCCGACATATTCGACAAGGCGGCCAAAGACGTAGAGCGTATCTGATATGACCGACACAACTGATCCCCGTGCGCCAATGCGCGTACGGCACCCCCTAAAGTTCCGAAATGCAGAAGTGGCCTCCGTTACGCGCCTGAGCGAACATATGATTCGCATTGTCCTCAGGCATGATGACCTGAAGGACTTCGTGAGTTCAGGCTTTGACGATCATGTGAAGGTCTTTTTCCCCGACCCTCAGACAGGCATTATCCACACCCCAACGGTCGGGCCGGATGGCGCGCCCGTCAGAGACCCGAACCTCACCATCATTGCCCGCGATTATACACCGCGCGCCTTTGACAATGAAACCGGCGAACTGACGCTTGATTTTGCCGTGCATGACGCAGGCCCCGCCACCCAGTGGGCGCAAAACGCCAAGGTTGGCGATGTTCTTGGGGTCGGTGGGCCGCGTGGCTCGTTTGTTATTCCGCTCGCCTTTGATGGTTATGTCCTGATCGGTGACGACACCGCCCTGCCCGCTATTGCCCGCCGCCTGACTGAAATCGGGCCGGATGCGCCGGTGCTGGTCGTTGCCGAAGTAGATGGCCCCGAAAGCGAGGTTGATCTCAATGGCTCAGCCAATGTCAGACTGCATTGGGCACATCGCAACGGTCAAAAACCCGGCAATCCGGCGATCCTGAGCGACGCTCTCAAAGCGCTTCAACTGCCCGAAGGCGACCTGCATGTATGGGTCGCTGCCGAATCAGGCGTTGCCCGTCACCTGAGGGGACAATTGCTGGAAACCGGACGGGTTAATCCCAAATGGCTTAAGGTGGCCTCCTACTGGAAAACCGGTCAGGTCGCCACGCATGAAACCATAGACGATAAACCGGCCTGATAGCGCGATTTCCGCACGCCCCCTATGGACAATGCTTTCCCGATAAGAGAATGGTTTTTGATACCATCTGACGGAGAATGCCCATGTCATCCGAAGCCCATGCCATAGATTTGTTACCTGTGGTGACGCTTTTGGGGGCTGCGGTTATTGCTGTGCCCATCTTCAGGCGCTTAGGCCTTGGGTCTGTTCTGGGCTATCTGGCCGCAGGCGTGATTATCGGGCCATTTGGCTTTAAGGCCATAGCCCACCCTGAATCCGCTCTGCACATAGCCGAACTTGGGGTGGTGATGTTCCTGTTCATCATCGGCCTTGAGATGCGACCATCCAAACTCTGGAGCCTGAGGCGACAGATTTTCGGGCTGGGGATGTTACAGGTGGGCCTGTGCGCCCTTCTTCTGACCGCTGTCGGCCTGTTCACGGGCTTTCCGGTTGCACAGGCGTTTGTGGCCGGTGCGGGCTTTGTCATGACCTCGACGGCCATCGTCATGCAGATGCTCGCTGAACGAAAAGAAATGCACACGCCAAACGGCCAGCGCATGATCTCGATCCTTTTGTTTGAGGATCTGGCCATTGTGCCATTGCTGATTGCCGTTACCTTTCTGGCACCGGTCGCCTCCACCACAGCCGAAAGCACAGGCATAGACTGGGCCGCCATCGGTATCGCTCTGGGGTGTCTGGGGGGCATGGTTCTGGCGGGACGCTATCTGCTCAATCCGCTATTTACGGTACTGGCTAACGCACAGGCGCGTGAGGTCATGACCGCCGCGGCCCTTCTGGTGGTTCTCGGATCGGCCTGGCTGATGCAGGTCGGCGGCCTGAGCATGGCTATGGGCGCGTTTCTGGCCGGTGTTTTGCTGTCGGAATCGCATTTCCGCCACCAGCTTGAGGCCGACATTGAACCGTTTCGCGGTATATTGTTGGGCCTGTTCTTTCTGGCGGTCGGCATGTCGCTTGATATCGGCATCGTGGCCGCTAACTGGCAGATGGTCGCCTTCTATGTCGTCGCATATATGACCGTTAAGGCCGTCGCGATCTACGTTATTGCGCGCCTGCTGAAATCGTCACACACGGTTGCCCTTGAACGCGCCGTCCTAATGGCTCAGGGGGGGGAATTTGCCTTTGTGCTGTTCACTGCCGCGTTCTCCGAAGGCATTATTACCGCCGAACAGAATGCCCTTCTGACCGCGATCATCATTATCTCGATGGTGCTTACGCCAATTGCCATCATTGCCATGAAGTATCTGACGCCCAAGCCGGTGATATCCGACGAAGGCCTCGAAGGCCCTAACGGTCTGAATGCCAATGTGCTGATCATCGGCTTCGGCCGCGTAGGCCAGATCGCCAGTCAGCTTTTGATGTCACGCGGCTTTAAGGTCTCGACGCTGGATAACGATGTCGAAATGATCAAAACCGCAGGCGAGTATAATTTTAAAGTCTATTACGGCGACGGCACCCGACTGGACATTCTGCATGCGGCTGGTGCCCACGAAGCGCAGGCCGTGCTTGTCTGCGTCGATAAGCCTGATGATGCCCTGAAGATTGTGGAACTGATGAAATCAGAATTTCCGCTTATTCCGGTTCTGGCGCGGGCTTTTGACCGTCACCACACCACCAAACTCATTCAGGCCGGTGTCGATTTCCAGATCCGCGAAACCTTTGAGTCCGCCCTCACTCTGGGACAGAAAGCCCTCGAAGTTCTGGGCGTAACCCCTGAAGACATAGACGAAATCACACAAAACGCCCGTGAACGCGACCAGTCCCGCCTTGAGCTGGAACTGGCCGCAGGCCCCGAAGCCGGTAAGGCCTATTTCAACGGAAAAGCCCCACGTTTCTACCTGAGACGTGAGGCCGGAGAAGCCACGACTAATCCTGATTGATGCGCCCTGCCCCTGATACATTGGATTTCAATGTGGTCGGGGGTGTTTCCAGATTCACAGAACCTGCACCGGAAATGTCAGCCTGTACGTTTCCGGTGGCAAATATATCTGCCTTGCCGGCCCCGCTGATGTTCACGTCTGCATCAGCAGCTTTCAGTTGCTCAAGATCGGCATCGCCTGCGCCGGATATATCCAGCTTCAAACGCTGAACTGTGCCATTGGCCTCAACCTTGCCTGCGCCGCTTATGCGCAGATCAATATCAGGATGGTTATAGCCACGGACCTCAAGCTTACCGGCGCCATTGGACTCAAAACGACGAACATCCGGAGCGATTACCTCGATGCGCGCCTCATACAGATCAACCTGATCCCGATCGAGACGCAGATGCCCGCTTTCAAGCTTCACATTCTCGGTAAAAGACTGACGCCCGTAAACCGTCACGGACGGCACCGTGCCTTGCGTGTAGATCACCTTAACCGGCAATCCGACAATCAGTTGCGTACTTCCGTCCCAATCAAGCGTACGGGTTAGCACTGGCGCATTCGGATCATGCCGCGCCGACTGTGTGTATTTCTCAAAATTACGCCAATCCCAGCCATTGGCCATACCATCACGGCCAACAAGCACAGCAGCAGCGCTCAGACAGGCCAGAGCCAGAACAAAACTGGCACCGGCAATTATAAACAGGTTGCGGATCATCATCTTGTCCTTAGTTAGCCTGAGGTTCCAGAGCAGGTTTCAAAACGCGGTAATGCAGGCGGGCGAACCACACCAGACCATTGACCATCCAGATAGTCAGCACAGACATCAGGGCAATGACCATGACCGAAGCCGCCATCAGCCCCACACCACCAAGCAAGGCACCGGCCACGCCTCCGGGAAACCCCAGAAACGGCCCCGCCGCAAACAGAATTCCACCGGCAAAGAAGGTCCCGAAAGCCCCGATAAAAATGCCCACCAATGAACCCGCGACACCCATCAATATCGGCAGAAGAATAAGTATATCGATGGCCCCAAGCCCCAGAAACGCAAAGATCGCCGCTATGGCCGAAGACGGCGTCTTAGAGGTTTCCCAGCGCTTCAGACCACTTTCGGCATGTAGCTCACGCGCCAGACGCTCCGGATCACCAAGCGCCTCAGCCACCTCGGCTTCACTACGGCCCGCCGCAGCCGCATCGGCAAAATGGGCTTCATAATCAGCCACGATTTCATCCACACTGACCTGCGGCAGATCACTCAGGCCTTTGCGCAATTTTTCTATGAATTCATTCCGGGTCATTATCACTATCCTGAGATATTGGCTGAGTTTCAGTGGTCAGCAACGCATCCACGGCCACAACGAAATTACGCCATTCACTGTGCTGCGCCTTGAGGGCCTCATGCCCCGCAGTCGTCAGACGATAATATTTGCGCGACGGCCCTGAGGATGACTCGACCAGATAGGTCTCCACCCAACCGTCCGACTGCATTCTGCGCATCAGGGGATAGATCGTCCCTTCCCCCATACCGATCGCTTCCGACAGATTGCTGGCAATTTCGTAGGCGTAGCTTTCCTTGCGCGCCAGCATGGCCAGCACACACAAAACAAGCACACCCTTCTTTAACTGTACGTCTATGATTTCAGGCATCACGACTCCTTATTCATGCCCTCACCACTAATGAATATGACAAGCTACCATTTAATGCAAGGTACCTTTTTATAAATTATTGCAGGCCAAAAAATAACCCGCCGAAACGTCAGCGGGTCATTCAAAAAATTTTATTTAAAAACAGTCTGATATATCTCAGGCTTAAAACCAACAATCAGCTGATCACCCACCTCAAGCACCGGCCGCTTGATCATAGAGGGCTGCGCCAGCATCAAATCGATGGCAGCTTCCTCATCCAGCTGACTGCGTACATCTTCGGGCAATTTGCGGAATGTGGTGCCCGCCTTATTGAGCACAACCGACAGGCCCGCCTGACCTACCCAGCGCTCAAGCCTTTCACGATCAATTCCCACGGCCTTGTAATCATGGAAGACATAATCAATCCCGTGATCCTCAAGCCAGACCCGCGCCTTCTTCATGGTATCGCAGTTTTTGATGCCATAGAGCGTAATAGTCACAGGTCAAACCTCCTGAAAAAACCATCCGTGCCACGCCATAAACCAAGGCACAGCCTGTCACGGCCCCCTGTATTTCGGATAAATTGAAAAGGAAAGTGGTGCGGATGAGAGGACTCGAACCTCCACGCCTCTCAGCGCTGGAACCTAAACCCAGTGCGTCTACCAGTTCCGCCACATCCGCATTGAGGAGGCAGTTACCCTTATGCGATCACATTAGCAAGCCCGTAACGCGAATAAACTGTTACATATCCGGAAAATAACGGTTGAAAATCCGCACTCGCCAAGAAGGCGAAAAACCGCTAATAAGCACACCGAACGCATCTGCGCATCGGTATGAAATAACGAACCGGACGCATTTTTCTTTTGTGAAAATACCCATCAAACGCTAAAGCCAAGCCGCGTGTTCACGCAAAGTAATAAATCTTTACAGTCAAGTGAGCCGTTACGTGAGAATCCGACTTGCATTCCGCTGCAATGCAACAGATTTCTAACACCAACGGTCAGTGATCAGGATAGCTAATGAAAAAGATCGAAGCTGTTATCAAGCCCTTCAAGCTCGATGAAGTGAAGGAAGCCCTTCAGGAAATCGGCGTACAGGGTATGACCGTTCTGGAAGCCAAAGGCTACGGCAGACAGAAAGGACATTCCGAGCTTTACAGAGGCGCGGAGTATGTCGTTGATTTTCTACCGAAGATCAAAATCGAACTGGTTGTCGCCGATGATCTTGCCCCCGCAGCTCTGGAAGCTATCCAGACCGCGGCACGTACAGGCAAGATTGGAGATGGCAAGATTTTCGTGAGCGATATCCTGGATGTCGTTCGCATCCGCACCGGAGAGTCCGGCCCGCAAGCGGTCTGAGACACTCCCTCACTTACTTAAGGCACCCAAGGCGTCACAATGACCTCAGCAACTGAAATTTTAAAGCTCATCAAGGAAAAAGACGTTAAATACGTTGATGTTCGCTTTACCGACGTGCGCGGCAAGATGCAGCATGTAACTTTTGATATCGCCCTTGTCGACGAAGAGTTCCTCGAAGACGGCACCATGTTCGACGGTTCGTCGATTGCTGGCTGGAAGGCCATCAACGAATCCGACATGAAGCTGCGCCCTGACCTCAAAGGTGCCTATATCGATCCGTTCTATCAGCAGACCACCCTCTGCCTGTTCTGTGACGTTATCAATCCTGACACGAACGAGCCTTATAACCGCGACCCGCGTTCTATCGCCAAAAAGGCGCTGGCATACGTTCAGTCCGCTGGTGTGGGTGACACGGTCTATTTCGGCCCTGAAGCTGAATTCTTCATCTTTGACGATGTTAAGTGGTCGATCGACCCTTACAACACCGGCTTCTCTTTTGACTCCGTCGAACTGCCGACCAACTCCTCCAAGACCTATGCCGAAGGCAATATGGGCCACCGCCCTGGGCCTAAGGGTGGTTACTTCCCGGTCAACCCGATCGACTCCGAACAAGATCTGCGCGGCGAAATGCTGGCTATCATGGGCGAACTCGGCATGGAACCAGAAAAGCACCACCACGAAGTGGCGCCTGCTCAGCACGAACTGGGCCTGAAGTTCTCGGACATGCTGACCATGGCCGACCGTACTCAGCTTTATAAGTACGTCGTTCAGAACGTTGCCCATGCCTATGGCAAGACCGCAACCTTCATGCCGAAGCCAATGTATGGCGACAACGGTTCGGGCATGCACGTTCACCAGTCAATCTGGAAGGGCGGCAAGCCTCTGTTCGCTGGCGACAAGTATGCAGGTCTTTCCGACCTCTGCCTGTGGTACATCGGCGGTATCATTAAGCACGCCAAGGCCATCAACGCCTTTGCTAACCCTTCAACCAATTCCTACAAGCGTCTGGTTCCGGGTTACGAAGCACCTGTTAAGCTGGCCTATTCGGCGCGTAACCGCTCTGCCTCGATCCGTATTCCGTGGGTATCTTCACCTAAGGGCAAGCGTATCGAAGCACGTTTCCCCGATCCACTCGGCAACCCTTACCTGACCTTCACGGCTCTGCTGATGGCTGGTCTTGATGGTATCGAAAACCGTATCGATCCGGGCCCCGCAGCTGACAAGAACCTGTACGATCTGCCGCCTCAAGAGCAAAAGTCCGTACCGGAAGTCGCAGGCAGCCTCGCCGAAGCTCTGGACGCGCTCGATAAGGACCGCGCCTTCCTCAAGAAGGGTGGCGTATTCGATGATGACTTCATCGATTCCTACATCGAACTGAAGACCGAAGAAGTGATGGCGCTGCAACTGCGTCCGCACCCAATCGAATTCGAGCTTTACTACAAAGGCTAAGCCTTAGCTGATAAAGCACTGAATTATAAGAACAAGCCGTCCTTTTGGGCGGCTTGTTTTTTGCTTTTTCAGCCTCATTTTACGCAGCAATTTACAGCAAAATAATTTAGTTTCATTTGTTACCAATATAGTATCATTTGAAACCAATCCAAATTTCGCCTATTCCGCTGCGATATAGTTAAATTTGAAACATAAAAGACGCACCCCCGTTTCAAGACGGCTGACTCACCTTAAATGGCCGTTAATTCTCTTTGCGAAGGGGCATTACAGACGCACTGTTAGCACGTGCAATATCTGCCACCCCACTTTCGCATACCCAAGGGGGATACCTTGAAAAACTGGATAAAATTATCACGAGCAACAGCGGTCGCCGCTGCACTGCTCATGGCGGCCCCAGCCGCAAATGCCACAATTGGCGCTACGGTCGCTTCTGTTGAAGCGGTTGTAGAATCCGCCGTCGCCCCTGAGGCTGCGCCCGTCGAGGCCACCGCAACTCAGGAAGCACCAGCACTTCTGGGCCACCAGGTGCCTCTCGAACTTAACGAAGCCAGCACAGGCTGGATTATCGTTGCTACCGCACTCGTCCTGATGATGACGCTTCCCGGTCTCGCACTGTTCTATGGGGGTATGGTGCGTAAGAAGAACGTTATCGCTACGGTTACGCAATCTGTTGCGGTTACCTGTGTCGTTACCGTTCTGTGGTTTGTTGTTGGTTACAGCCTTGCTTTCGGCACGCCAACCGGCCCAGTGCTCGGCATACCCGCCGAAGCCGTAAACAAGTTCATTGGCGGCTTCGACGTAGCCTTCCTGAACGGCGTTACGCCTGAAACGGCATTCAATGTAGTTCCGGCTCTGCCTGAAATGCTCTGGATCTCCTTCCAGCTTACATTTGCCATCATCACCCCAGCCCTGATCACCGGCGCCTTTGCTGAACGTATCAAGCTGTCTGGCCTGCTGCTGTTCATGTCTCTCTGGACCGTATTTGTCTACGCACCGATCTGTCACCAGGTCTGGGGTGGCGGCTTCATGGGCGAAGAAGGCGTGCTCGACTTTGCCGGCGGTACCGTTGTTCACGTGAACTCTGGTGTAGCTGGTCTGGTTGCTGCGCTCTTCCTCGGTCGTCGTAAGGGCTATGGCACCGAAGAAATGCCACCGAACAACCTGATCTTTGTTCTGATCGGCGCTTCGCTGCTGTTCGTTGGCTGGATTGGTTTCAACGCAGGTTCTGCTGCTGCCGCTGATTCGCTTGCCGCTACTGCCCTGCTCAACACTCTGATTGCCGCCTGTGCCGCAGGTCTGACATGGAAGATCGTTGAATGGAGCATCCGTCGTAAGCCTTCGCTGCTCGGCATCCTGTCCGGTATCGTTGCCGGTCTGGTCGCCATCACTCCGGCAGCCGGTTTCGTCAACCCAACGGGCGCTCTGATCATCGGTCTGATCGCCGGTCCTGTCTGCTACATCTTCTCCTCATGGATCAAGAAGCTGCTTGGCTACGACGACTCACTCGACGCTTTCGGCATCCACGGTGCCGGTGGTTTCCTTGGGGCGATCCTGACGGGCGTGTTTGCTGACCCTCTGATCAATGCCGCTGCTGAAGGCGCAAGCGTGTGGACCCAGTTCACCAGCCTGCTGTTCACCATCGTATGGTCTGGTGTTGGTACCTTCATCATCCTCCTGATCTGTAAGTACACCACAGGTCTGCGCGTTTCCGAGGCCGATGAAGAAACAGGTCTGGATCAGGCTCTGCACGGCGAAGCTCTGGATCACTAATTCCGAACTGTTGCACAAAGGATAAGGTGCCCCGAAATGGGCACCTTATTTTTTTTGTTAATAATTCAAAATACTAACGTTATCCCAGCAATCGCAAATTTAAGTCGCTTGCAAATTTGCAACACAAAATGTGTTTTAAAAACACCTCCCTTGGCAAGTCCAAAGGAACCTGTATGGTGAAATTACAAAGTCACAAAAGCTTCACATCAGATGAAGCCGGGCTTTGGGAGAAACGCTTCGGAACAGGTTTTTTTAAAACCCTTCTGAGGAATAAAAGAGAATGAAAAAACTGCTTTTGGCTGCCGTCGCCGCTTCCGCCATGTTTGCCGCCGGCGCTGCTTCTGCTGAAGTAAGCTACAATGTTGCCCTGACCAGCGACTACGTATTCCGTGGCCTGAGCCAAAGCGACGAAAACGTAGCCCTGCAAGGCGGCATCGACTGGAACAAGGACCTGTTCTACGCAGGTGCATGGGCTTCGACCGTAGATTTCGGTACCGACGCTGACTACGAAGTTGACCTGTACGCAGGTATCAAGCCGACCGCTGGTAACTTCAGCTTCGACTTCGGCGTTATCTACTATGCTTACCCGCAAGAAGATGACCTGAACGCAACTGAGCTTAAGGCTGCTGTGTCTTACCCGCTCGGCGCTGGTTCGGTTGGCGCAGCTTACTACACCAACACTGACGACACTTTCGAAACCTACTACGCTGAAATCAACGGCGCTTACCCGATCAACGACAAGTTCGCTATTTCGGGCGCTTACGGCACCTATGAAGTTGCAGACGCCGGTTCTTACGGCACCTGGAACCTGGGTGGCAGCTACAACATCACCGACGTGTTCTCGGTTGACGTGCGCTACCACGACACAGACTTCAAGCGTTCGGAATTTGACAATTCTTCAGCTTACAACCTCACCAAAGAGCGCGTAGCTGTAACGCTTAAGGCTGCTTTCTAAGCCACGCACACTTAGTGTAAATGGAAAAGCCGTCCACAATGTGGGCGGCTTTTTCATGTGACATAGTTACCTCATTGGCCGAAAGCACCCGCCCTTTCGCGCCATACCCCCTGCTAATGGCCTGAGAAACAAGCCAAATAAAAATCTCATAAAACCAATAACTCCAGATATTTATAAGACAAAATAACCACCCCTTAACCTTTCGTGACATTTTTACACCAAATGGCAGGTAAACGCCTTACGGGGGGTGTTATGCGACAAAAAAAAGTCTAGATTAACGCTAGGTTTAAGAACACCGCACATAAAGCTTGCCTTATACATTATTGCGTATTGGGCCTTTGCCCGAATGAATCATAATTAGGGATACAAATCATGAAAAACCTCCTCCTTGCCGCCGTAGCCCTCAGCGCACTGGTTGCCGCACCGGCTATGGCCGAAGGTGCCTTCAGCTATAACATTGGCGCGACCAACAACTACGTATGGCGCGGCCTGTCTCAGTCGAACAAAGACGCAGCCGTTCAGGGCGGCGTGGACTACACCAACGGCAACTTCTACGCTGGCGCATGGGCTTCGACCGTTGATTTCGACGACGACGCCAGCGTTGAGCTGGACTTCTATGCCGGCGTTACCCCTTCGGTTGGTAACTGGAACTTCGACTTCGGCGTAGTTTACTACACCTATCCGGATTCAGACGACATCGACAACACCGGTGAACTGAAGGCCGCCTTCAACCACCCGCTCGGCCGCGGCACCATCGGTTCGGCTCTGTACGTAAACTGGGAAACACTTGAAAACCCATACTACGAACTGAACGCTGCTTATCCGGTTGCTGACAAGCTGTCGGTATCGGGCGCCATTGGTAAGCAAGAAGTTGACGGTGGCGACTACACCACCTGGAACGTTGGTCTGGGCTACGACCTGACCGAAGTTATCTCGCTGGACCTGCGTTACCACGACACCGGCGATCATGATCTGGCATGGAACAATGCCGGTCGTGGCCTTGCCAAGGAACAAGTCACCTTCGGTATCAAGGCAGCTTTCTAAGCACTGTCTTTCGACCGTTGAAAAAATTGGCCGCAGACCCTTTCGGGTTTGCGGCCTTTTCTTTATGTCTGGATCATTGCAACGTCCCCAATGAATCCGCCGCACCGGTTTCATAAAGGTCGCCGAATCACCTCAGTATGGGCCCATGTCGAATTCAACACCCGCCTCATCCAACAATCTGTTCGGCGCCAGCAATGACGCAGACCCGACTGACGTCAGCGCCCCCGCACCGGCCAAACCCGCCCCCGCAGAAGCCGTAGCTCCGGCTCAGCCTGGCGGCTATGGCGCGTCCTCGATTGAGGTTCTGGAGGGACTTGAGCCGGTACGCAAACGCCCCGGCATGTATATCGGCGGTACCGATGAAAAGGCTCTGCACCATCTGTTTGCCGAAGTGCTCGACAACGCGATGGACGAAGCCGTGGCTGGTCACGCCAAGGCGATATGGGTTGAGTTGGATGCCGACGGCTTCCTGAGCGTCCGCGATGACGGGCGCGGCATTCCGGTTGATCCCCATCCGAAATATCCGGGTAAATCCGCACTCGAAGTGGTTCTGACCGTTCTTCACTCAGGCGGTAAGTTCTCAGGCAAGGCCTATGAAACCTCAGGCGGCCTGCATGGCGTGGGTGTGTCCGTCGTCAACGCCCTGTCGGATCATCTGGATGTCACCATCTGGCGTGACGGTTTTGAGTGGAACCAAACCTTCTCACGCGGCCTGACGCTGAAATCCATTGAGCAGGTGGCACCATCGAAAAAGCGCGGCTCACGTCTGCGCTTCCATCCCGATGCAGAAATTTTCGGTGTCGGCGCGCATTTCCGTCCGGCCCGACTGTATCGTATGGCAAAGGCCAAGGCCTATCTGTTCCGTGGCGTTCAAATCCACTGGAAATGTGCAGCCTCCCAAATTACCGACCACACACCGACCGAAGATAAATTTTATTTTCCCAACGGGCTGGCGGACTATCTGGCCGAACGCGTTCAGGACACTGAAACCCTGTCCGACATCTTCTCTGGCCGCGTAGAACGTAAGGGCGAAGCCGGCGCAGTAGAATGGGCTGTGGTCTGGTCAGGTGCCGGTTTCGGTGAAAACGACGGCTTCACGCAGTCCTACTGTAACACCATCCCGACACCGGACGGCGGCACCCACGAAGCCGGTCTGCGGGCCGCGCTAACGCGATCGCTTAAGTCCTATGCCGAAATGACCGGCGACAAACGCGGCGGTATCATCACTGCCGAAGATGTTGTGGCCCACGCAGGCGTTGTCATTTCGGTCTTTATCCGTAACCCTGAGTTTCAGGGCCAAACCAAAGATCGCCTGTCTTCAAGCGAAGCTCAGAAACTGGTTGAAAACGCCCTGCGCGATCCTTTCGACCACTGGCTGATTTCCTCACCGAAACAGGCCGACCGACTGCTGCAATTCATTGCTGAACGTGCCGAAGACCGCCTGAAGCGCCGCAAAGACAAAGAAGTCCAGCGCGCCTCCGCTACGCGTAAACTCCGCCTGCCCGGTAAACTGGCCGACTGCTCGCGTCAGGATGCCAAGGGCACCGAACTGTTTATCGTCGAGGGTGATTCGGCTGGTGGCTCCGCAAAACAGGCCCGCAATCGTACGACACAGGCCATCCTGCCCCTGCGCGGTAAGATCCTGAACGTCGCCTCGGCTACCGGCGACAAGGCACGTTCAAATCAGGAACTGTCCGATCTGGGACTGGCCCTTGGTGTGCAACCGGGCGCCAAGTTCAAGGACGAAGACCTGCGCTATGAGCGTATCGTCATCATGACCGATGCTGACGTCGACGGTGCGCACATCGCCTCCCTGCTCATCACCTATTTCTATCGCACCATGCCGAGCCTGATTCGTCAGGGCAGCCTGTATCTGGCCATGCCACCGCTCTATCGCATCAGTCAGGCCACCAAGATTTTCTACGCTCGCGATGATGCGCATCGCCTCGAACTTCTGGAAAAAGAGTTCAAAGGCAAGAAGCCCGAGATAAGCCGCTTCAAAGGCCTTGGGGAAATGATGCCCGCACAGCTCAAAGAAACCACTATGGACCCCAAGACCCGCACACTGGCGCGGGTTACACTGCCTGAAAACGAAACTGAAATAGAAGATCTGGTGGAAACCCTTATGGGTCGCAAACCGGAACTGCGTTTCCGCTTCATTCAGGAGAATGCCGAATTTGCCGCCGAAGATCTGGACGTTTAATCCTGACCGATTGCTGCAACCGGCACAGTTTCAAATAAATCTCTGTCAATTTTCACAAATTCTGTTAGTAGAGGGCCGAACCGGCGTGTATTACGCGGGTTTGCGCCCCTATGCGGCGCATTGGCGATTTTCCGTCCACTTTCCGGTTTTTCCATTTCGTATATATGACCAAATTTACCGAACTCGGCCTTAGTCCAGATGTTTTGAAAGCCGTTACCGATACCGGTTACGATACGCCGACGGCCATTCAGGAGCAGGCCATTCCTGTGGCACTGACTGGACTTGATGTTTTGGGCATCGCCCAGACCGGAACGGGGAAAACAGCCGCCTTCACCTTACCAATGATCGAGCGTCTGGCCGCAGGGCGTTCCCGCGCCAGAATGCCGCGCGCCATTGTGCTGGCGCCGACGCGCGAACTGGCGGATCAGGTGGCTGAGGCGTTTGAAAAATACGCTAAATACTGCAAACTCAACTGGGCGCTGCTGATCGGCGGCGTGTCCATGAACGATCAGATCGCCAAGCTTGATAAGGGCGTTGACGTTCTGATTGCCACGCCGGGTCGCCTGCTTGATCTGTTCGAACGCTCCAAGGTTATGCTCAACGGCGTTCAGATCATGGTCGTTGACGAAGCCGACCGTATGCTGGACATGGGCTTCATTCCGGACATCGAGCGCATCTTCAAACTGACGCCACCTACGCGTCAGACCCTGTTTTTCTCGGCAACCATGCCGCCCGAAATTACGCGCCTGACACAGGCCTTCCTGAAAAATCCGGTACGAATCGAAGTGGCCCGTCCGGCCTCGACCAATGCCAATATTACCCAGTATGTGTACCGCATCCCGCACATGAACAGTAAAGCGCTGCCCAAGGCTAAGCGAACCGCCCTGCGCACTCTGATCGGCAAGCTGGATATCAAGAACGGCATTGTCTTCTGCAACCGCAAAACCGACGTTGATATTGTCGCCAAGTCTTTAAGCGTTCACGGTTTCAATGCGGCTCCGATTCACGGCGACCTTGATCAGGGTCTACGTATGAAGACACTGGATGCCTTCCGCAAAGGTGAACTGACCCTGCTTGTGGCTTCGGACGTAGCCGCACGGGGCCTTGATATTCCTGCGGTCGGTCATGTGTTCAATTTCGACGTGCCACATCATGCAGATGATTATGTGCACCGCATTGGCCGTACAGGCCGCGCTGGTCGTACCGGCGAAGCCTATCTGTTGCTGGCCGAAAATGATGAAAAGAACTACGATAAGGTTCTGAAACTCATCAAACAGGAGCCGCAAACGCTTGAGCTTGAGGTGGACTGGACCGGTCTGGAAGAAGCCGCCGAGCGTCAAAACCGGGCTTTTGCAGACAAAAAGCCTTCGCGTCGCAAGGATTCTTCGCGCGATCGTCCGCGTAAAGATGAACAACCCGCAGAAATAAAACCTGCGGAACCACCCGTTGAAACGATTGCCGACGCCAAGCCGGTGCGTAAATCGCGTGAAAATAAGAAACCTTCGCCCAAACCTGAACGTGAGGTCGAAGCCATTAAAATTGACAAAAAACCATTTAAATCAAACGAAAACGAATCTGAAGGCAACGGTTTCGGTGCTCATATACCGGCATTTCTCCTGCGAAGCGCCTATGCGGGTCAGGAAAAATAAAAAAGGCATTTCCGTTAACCGCCTGTCAGAGAAGTTTGAGTAAGATCAAGGCGTCGCAAAATCGCGACACAAGGTAAGCCCTGAGAGCCCCTATGATAAACGACATAGAAGTAAGCGTAAGAAGTCCGCAAGCCTATGCACTCGCTCAGGAAGCTCTCCGTTTAATGGAGCTTCACGGGGTTTGGCCTACGCCTTTGAATTATGAACTCTGGCTCCACGTAGCCGGAGACCCTGCCTCGTCTCTGTCTCAGGAAATCCTGCGCCTTGTCGACTCAGGTGAAACCATAACCGAAGAAATTTCCGAAAGTCTGGCTTCCAAGTTCATTCTGCGCATGAAGTTGAACGACGAAGTCCGTGATGCCGGCCTTAAGCTGACGCGCGAGCTCGCGAGCATTACCGAAGTCATCACTGACGCCCAAAAGGCACAAAAGAATTACAGCCAGACCCTTCAGGCCGCACATACTGACATGGTCGTAGATGTGGACTCAGCACGCCTTAAGTCGCTGGTCAACGATCTGGCTTCGGCAACGCAGCGCGTATTGCAGCAGCACACAACACTTGAAAGCCGCCTGAACGAGTCCTCCCGCGAAGTCTCAAGGCTCCGTAAACACCTTGATCAGGTGCGCATGGAGGCCATGACTGACGCCCTGACCAATCTGGCAAACCGTAAATCATTTGATGAAGCGCTGGACAAGTTCTGTGAGGACGAAACGCCCGAAGCCGTCCTTACGCTGGCCGTCATCGATATTGACCACTTTAAGCGTTTTAACGACACATGGGGTCACCAGACAGGTGATCAGGTGCTTCGTTACGTGGCCTCGGTTCTGGCACGCATGGGACGTCCGCCGCGTCTGGCCGCACGCTATGGCGGCGAAGAGTTCGGCATGATTTTCCCCGGCGAAAGCATGGATAGCGTCGAGCGCCTGCTTAACGAAGCCCGTCAGGAAATATCTTCGCGCGTACTTAAGCGTCGCTCGACTAACGAAGACCTTGGAACTGTGACCATTTCCGCAGGTCTGGCTCAGCGTGAAACCGGCGAGGACGCTTTTGATCTGCTTGATCGGGCCGATAAGGCGCTTTACCGCTCAAAGAATGGCGGTCGTAATCGTGTTACCTGCGCCCTTCCCGCTGATCAGAAAGACGTCACAGCCGCCTGATCCGGCATTAGAAAATAATTATTGAACATTGTTCAATTTCTCATTACAAAGGGATAACGATGGTTCTCCTTTTTGGTGAGAAATATGCGCTCTGTTCTGTTTTCCGTTTTTTACTGGCTGGTCTCAGTTACCTACAGCCTGCTGGCGCTGATCCTGTCCTTCTTACCGGGCCGTAAGCCCGTTTTGTGGATAATACAGCGCTACACCAGACGCATGGTCTGGGGCATGCATTACATTGCTGGCATTAAGCTTGAGGTCCGCGGGAAACAGCACGTTCCCGATACCCCCGTCATTTTCGCCGCAAAGCATCAGTCATGGGGCGACGGATATTGCATATACTCACAGTTCGCTGATCTGGCCTTTGTTACCGGCGATCATCTGGAAAAATACCCCTTTATGTCTACGCTGTTGCGTAAGCTTGGGGCGATTGTCGTCAATAATTGCGGTGGTCACGAAGCCCGCAGAAACCTTAGTGACCGTTCGGCAAAAGCCGCCAAAGACGGCCGTCACATTCTCATTTACCCCGAAGGTCATCTGAACGCGCCCGGCACCTACCGCCGCTATCGGTCAGGGGTCTGGCATATGTATAAAAACTTTGATCGCCCCGTCGTCCCCGTCGCCACCAATCTGGGCTTGTTCTGGCAGGAGGAAGCGTTCGAGAAAAAATCCGGAACAGCCGTTCTCGAATTCCTGCCTCCTATCGCAACAGGTCTTGATAAGACAGTGTTCATGGCGACGCTTCAGGAGCGCATCGAATCGGCCACTCAAAAACTGATTGCCGAAGCCACCGGCGAAGCCGTTCAGCCCTCGGTTCTGATCAACGACAATTGAATGTCATATTATGACTGCGTTAAACCCATAACCTCAGCCTTTGTTAATCAAATTCCCCTTATTATCATATAAAAACAAGGGGTAACCAATGCCAGAAGGATTTAGGGTCAAGGCTGAACTTGACGAGCCGATAAAGCTGATTTCCTTTTCAGTCCGCGGGAAAATACAAAGTTCCGCACTGACTGACCAACTTATTGACGCGCATAATATCACTGAGAATGCGTGGACCTATAATCGCCTGTTCGACTACCGGAACGCCGTAGGCTTTTATGAGTACGAAGACGTAAAGCGGTTAAAAGGCTGGTGGGTGAGCCAGAAGCCCGTCACGGCACCATTGCGCAAAACCGCAATTGTTTCGCCGGATGCTCTGGTGCGCGCCCGTATCAACACCTTTGATGCCTCGCTGTTCTATCAGGACGATAACCGCGCTTTTGACACACTGGATGAAGCTCTGGACTGGCTTCAGGCCACGCCTGTACCGACCTGATCAGGCCGACGCCGGAGTGATCGTGACGCTTTCGCCGCAACCGCAGGCATCGGTTTCGTTCGGGTTGTTGAACACAAATTTCGACGCCAGCTTGGTGGTCTCATAATCAATGACCGTCCCCACCAGATAAAGCACGGCCTTGGGTTCGATCAGTATGGTCACGTCCTTATCGGTCACAACCTCATCAAGCGGATCCGCAGATTCGGCGTAGGACAGGACATATTCCTGACCCGCGCAGCCACCCTGCTTCACGCCAACGCGCAAACCCACATAGGGCTTATCTGCGCGCGCCATAATCGCCTTGACCTGATTGGCTGCGGCCTCGGTCAGTGAGACCACAGCAGGTCTGGGGCGGCGCGGACGTACAGAGACGGCTGGTTCCATAAGACGGCTCCTTTAAAACATATTCAACTGCAACTTGGCTTCGTCGCTCATCTTCGACGACTCCCAAGGCGGATCAAACACCAGATTGACCTGACAGTCAGCGACCCCACGAACCCCCATCACAGCGTTCTGAACCCAGCCGGGCATTTCACCCGCCACTGGGCAACCAGGTGCCGTCAATGTCATATCGACGACAACTTCACGGCTGTCATTGATATCGACGCGATAGATCAGCCCAAGCTCGTAAATATCGACCGGAATTTCCGGATCAAACACGGTCTTGAAGGCAGCGATAATTTCTTCGGTCAGACGCTCGATTTCAGCCTCGCTAAGAGGCTCGACCGCAGGCGGTGCCTCGGCGGCTGAGAACAGTTCAGACTGTTCCGAAGGGTCAGTTGCGGCATCGGTCATGGTTACACCTTACTCGAAGAACGTTTGGGCTTTTTCGACACCGGCGATCAGGGCGTCGATTTCAGCCTCAGTGTTATATATGGCTATGGACGCCCGCACTGTCGAGGTGACACCCAAGCGGGTCATCAGCGGCTCGGCGCAGTGTGTCCCTGCCCTGACCGCTATATTGTAGCGATCAAGGATTTGCGCAACGTCATGAGCATGCGCAGAAGCCAGAGAAAAGGTCAAAATCGCCCCTTTTTCCGCAGCTTCACCATGAATCCGAACCGAATTGATGTTTTTCAGGCCTGCATGGGCGCGTTCATACAGCGCATGTTCGTGCGCCAGAACCGCCTGACGATCCCATTGCGACACCCAGTCAATTGCCGCCTTGAGACCAATGACCTCAAGTATAGCCGGTGTACCCGCCTCAAAACGATGCGGAGGCGCGGCATAGGTAATGCGCTCTTTCGAGACATTGGCGATCATCTCACCACCACCCTGCCAGGGCGGCATGGCCTCCAGCAGGTCGTAACGTCCCCACAAAACGCCCAGACCCGTCGGACCATAGAGCTTATGCGCCGAAAAAGCGTAGAAATCCGCACCGATATCCTGCACATCGACGGGCATATGCACAACGCCCTGACAGCCATCAATCAAAACCGTTGCGCCGAAAGCATGCGCTTTTTCCGTAAGCGCCTTAACCGGATTGATCGTCCCCAACACATTCGACATATGCGTAATGGCAACGATTTTCACCTTATCGGTCAACAGTTGATCAAAGACTTCGATATCCAGTGAACCGTCATCAAGGATCGGCACCCACTTCAGCACCGCACCGCTACGTTGCGCCAGCATATGCCAGGGCACAATATTGGCGTGATGCTCCATTTCGGTGATCAAAATCTCATCGCCGGCCTTAAGCGTTTGCCCAAAGGTCTGGGCCACCAGATTGATGGATTCGGTCGCCGATTTAGTGAAGATGATTTCTTCGACACGGGCGGCATTGATGAATTTAGCCACAGTCTCCCGACCGGCCTCAAAGGCATCCGTGACCTCATTAGCCAGACGGTGCAGACCCCGATGCACATTGGCATAAGAATGGCTCATGGCGCCGCTCATAGCGTCGATAACGGCCTGAGGCTTTTGCGCCGACGCACCAGAATCCAGATAGATCAGAGACTTACCGTTGATTTCCCGTGAAAGGATCGGAAAATCACGACGCACAGACTGCACATCAAAGGCCATAAAATTCTCCGGCCTTATGCTCAATCCAGTTCAGCACCATGTCACGCACAGCTTCGTCTTCGATCTGCTCGGCAACCGGCAACACAAAGGCCTGCATCAGCAATGCCCGTGCAGTAGCCTCGTCCATACCGCGCGACTGACAAAAGAACAGTGCCGCTTCGTCCATCGCGCCGATGGTATTGCCGTGCGCGCATTGCACGTCATCGGCATAGATTTCCAACTCAGGCTTAGCCCGCACCCGCGCGCCGTCATTGAGCATCAAAGACTGATGGTGCATCCGCGCATCCGTACCATCGGCACCGCGTTCGACCAGTATCCGGCCCTGAAATACGGCCGTAGCGCGATCCTTGACCAGGCCTTTGATGAGCTGATTTGTAACGCCGTCGACCTCAGCGTGACGCACGCGCGTCGTATAGTCGAAATGCACCTTGTCCTTAAGCAGATAGGCCCCGTTCATCTCAACAACCGCGCCATTTCCCGCATGATCGACATGGGTTTCAAAACGCTGAAACGCCGCACCGGTAGCAAAGACATATTGCTTATAGACGCTGTCCGGCGCGGTTTTGACGGTTGACCGACGCACTGAGGTCGCCGTTTCCGTTTCATCAAGAATGACCACGCGGATCAGGCTAGCACCTTCGTCCAGTTCAAAATGGATCGTCGTATGGGCAGCGTAATCAAACGCACCGGTATAGTCCTCAAGCAGGATCAGGCTTTCACCGGCCCCAAGCCGGATATGCCCCTCGCCCTGATAACCGGACACTTCGCCTTCGGTGCCAAAATCGCCCATATCGAGGTACAGACGCCCCTTGGACTGTTGCACAGCCTCCTGAAGCCCACCCAACTGACCGTCACCGGCGCAGTGCCAGTAAAAACCATTGAAATCGGCGACTTCGGCCTGAATGTGCGACAGGCCAACGGCCTTTGGCGCTTCACGCAAGGCACGCGACAGGTCGGAATACTTCCATTCCTCATCACGCCGCGTCGGATAGGTCGCAGGATCAAAAATATCCAGCTTACGGACAGGCGCGTTCATCAGGCGGCCTCATTGACATAGCGGTCATAGCCATGCGCCTCAAGCTCCAGCGCCAGCTCAGGCCCGCCGGAATGAACAATCTTACCGTCCACCAGAATATGGATACGGTCGGGTTTGATATGATCCAGCAGGCGCTGATAGTGGGTGATCACCAGCATCCCGCGATCAGGTGCACGCAGCGCGTTGACACCATCGGAAACGACCTTAAGCGCATCGATATCCAGACCGGAATCGGTTTCATCAAGGATCAGGAATTTCGGCTTCAGAAGCGCCATTTGCAGCACTTCCATACGCTTTTTCTCACCGCCCGAAAAACCGACATTCAGCGGACGCTTGAGCATCTCTGAGTCAATTTTAAGTGTCTTGGCTACTTCACGGATTTCCTTGAGGAATTGCGGCGCGGTTACTTCGTCTTCGCCACGCAGCTTACGCTGTGAATTGAGGGCTGTACGAATGAAGGTCATGGCCGGAACGCCCGGAATTTCCAGTGGATACTGGAACGACAGATAAAGACCGGCGGCGGCGCGTTCATGCACCTCCATCTCCAGCAAGTCCTCGCCGTTCAGCGTCGCCGAACCGGCAGTAACCTCATAGTTCGGGCGACCGGCAAGGCTGTAGCCCAGCGTCGATTTCCCCGCCCCGTTCGGGCCCATGATGGCGTGAACCTCACCGGCAGGCACTTCAAGCGTCAGGCCCTTAAGGATAGTTTTTTCTTCGACCGCTACAGTCAGATTCTCGATGTTCAGCATTGTCATTTTTTTCTCTTTTTAGCCTACCGAGCCTTCAAGGCTGATGGCCACCAGTTTCTGTGCCTCAACGGCAAATTCCATCGGCAGTTCCTGCAACACATCGCGCACGAAACCGTTGACCAAAAGCGCCACGGCTTCTTCCTGCGTCAGGCCACGTTGCTGGGCATAGAACAACTGATCCTCAGACAGACGCGTTGTCGTCGCTTCATGTTCAAACTGCGCTGATGCCGTATCGGACTCCACATAGGGCACCGTATGCGACGCACAGGTCTTACCGATCAGCAGGCTGTCACACTGCGTAAAGTTCCGCGAACCCGTTGCCTTGGCATGGGCAGACACCAGCCCGCGATAGGTCGAAGACGAACGCCCTGCCGAAATCCCCTTGGCGATGATGCGCGAACGGGTGTTTTTACCCAGATGGATCATCTTGGTGCCTGTATCGGCCTGCTGCATGCCGTTAGTGACAGCGATGGAATAGAACTCACCGACGCTGTCGTCGCCACGCAGGATACAGGACGGATATTTCCATGTTACCGCTGAACCGGTTTCCACCTGCGTCCACGACACCTTCGACCGCGCCCCACGGCAATCCGCGCGCTTGGTCACAAAATTATAGATCCCGCCCTTGCCCTCGGCATCGCCCGGATACCAGTTCTGAACGGTCGAATATTTAATCTCGGCATCCTCAAGCGCCACCAGTTCAACCACAGCGGCATGAAGCTGGTTCTCATCACGCATCGGCGCGGTGCAGCCCTCAAGATAGGACACATAGGCCCCCTTGTCGGCTATGATCAGGGTACGTTCGAACTGACCGGTATTTTCCGCATTGATACGGAAATAGGTCGATAACTCCATCGGGCAACGCACGCCCTCAGGCACATAGACAAACGATCCGTCCGAAAACACAGCGGCATTAAGCGCGGCAAAATAGTTGTCCGACACCGGTACAACCGTCCCCAGATACTGCTTCACCAGTTCAGGATATTCACGGATCGCTTCGCTGATGGCGCAAAAGATCACGCCATGCTTTTTCAGCTCGTCCTTGAAGGTCGTGACCACGGACACCGAGTCAAACACCGCATCAACGGCGTATTTCGGGGCGGTGGCTACACCGGCCAGAACTTCCTGCTCTTTGAGCGGGATACCCAGCTTTGCATAGACCGCCAGCAGTTCGGGATCGACCTCATCAAGGCTGTTGAGCTTCGGCTTGGCCTTAGGCGCAGCGTAATAATAGAGGTCCTGATAATCGACCTTGGCGTAATTGACCTTGGCCCAGTCAGGCTCATCCATCGACTGCCAGCGCTCAAACGCCGCCAGACGGTATTCCAGCATCCAGTCGGGTTCGTTCTTGCGCGCAGAAATAAAGCGCACAATATCCGCACTCAGACCCTTAGGGGCATATTCCATCTCGATGTCCGAGACGAACCCATGCTCATAGGTCTCAAGCTTTTGGACCGTCTCGATGGTTTCCTTGACCGCTGCCATCAGGCGCTTTCCTTTACTTTACTCTGTTGGCGCGATTTATGAGCCGCATAGCCTTTTGACCATACGTCCACAAACTGCTGCCAGTCGGCTGGGGTCGTATTCCAGCCCGACGATACACGCAAGGCCTTATCGGCCACAGTCTCAAGGCGCATGGCCTCAAGTACGCGGCTCGACTTCACCTTACCCGATGAACAGGCCGATCCCGATGACACGCAAATGCCGTTCATATCCATATGAATCAGCTGCAATTGCGCCGTCCAGTCCGGCACTGTGAAACAACAAATTCCGCCTGCGCGGGGCGCATCGGAGCTAACAATGGTCGCACCCGCGGCCACCAGAGCCGCCTCGGCATCTGATTGCCCATCCGAGCCATTAAACGCCATCTGACGCACTGCCTCGGCAAAACCGGCAATGGCGGCGATATTTTCCGTCCCCGCCCTCAGGCCGAACTCCTGACCGCCACCGTTAACCGCCGCCGTAATATCGCGGTCAGCGTCATAGACAAAGGCACCCGCCCCTTGTGGCCCGCCGATCTTGTGGGCGGCAAACGACAGGCTATCGGCCCCCAGAGCCTCAAAATCCACAGCGATCTTACCCAAGGCCTGCACCGCATCGACGTGCAGCCAGCCACCGGCGGCCTTTACCAATGGCGCAATAGCTTCAACTGGCTGAATGACGCCGGTTTCATTATTAACCCGCATCACGCAGACAAAGGCCCGCCCGCCACTTTCAAGCAACCCTGCAAGCGCTTCAAGGTCGATCAGGCCGTTGCCCTTAACCGGCGCAACCGTGACCGGCACACCCACGGCGTCTGCGGCCTTAAAAATGCTGTCGTGCTCAGTGGCCGACACAATCAGACGATCAAAGCCCTTTGCCTGACGAAGCGCCAGTTGATTGGCCTCGGTACCGCCCGACGTGAACACCAGACGCGCTGGGCCAATACCATTGATGGCCCCAAGCACCATATTGCGCGCCTCTTCAAGGCTCAGCTTGGCCTTACGACCCAGCGCATGCACCGACGACGCATTGGCCCCGATGTCCCACGCCGCGAACATGGTTTCGCGCACTTCGGGCCTGACCGGCGAAGTGGCGGCATGATCAAGATAGAGCGGCTTAGGGGCCATAGGTCAGGCAGTTTCCTTTAATGCAGGCGCAAACGGTTCTATACGTACGATCTTACGGGTGCGTTTATGCACCACGTCACTGAGCGATACGGTCGAAAGATAATCATGGATCGCAAAACCCAGATCTTCCCAAAGATTATGCGTCAGGCAACGCTGACCACCGGGCATGCAACCGATCTCACGCGCCGCATTTTCCGGCGACAGGCGCTTATTGGCCCCCAGCTTATTGGACGTGTGTGCACAACGGGTCGCCTTGATCGGCTCATCGACCGCCAGCACAATTTCCGAAACGAACAAGGTTTCAGACGCCCGCGCCAGCGTATAACCGCCCCCCGGACCGCGCGCGCTGCGCACCAGTCCGGCCCGACGCAAACGGGCAAATAACTGCTCAAGATAGGATAGTGAAATCTGCTGGCGTTCTGATATTTCAGACAAGGAAATCGGACGTCCCTGCGCGTTCATAGCCAGATCCGTCATGGCCATGACCGCGTATCGCCCCTTTGTCGATAATTTCATATCCGATCCTTATGACGAAAAACCTGCGCAAAGCGAAAAGAGTGTGCTACACCGCACCGCTTGCAG
>JASGFL010000022.1:0-41923 GCA_047605545.1 Asticcacaulis sp.
CATTGCGAGCCGCGCCTTCTCGCCGCCCGACAACACGCGGCATCTCTTTTCGACATCGTCGCCGGAAAAGCCGAAACAGCCCGCCAGTGTACGCAGCGCACCCTGACCAGCCTGAGGGAAGGAACTGTCCAGAGACTCGAAAATGGTTTCTTCGCCATCCAGAACATCCATCGAATGCTGCGCGAAATAGCCCATCTTAACGCTGGCGCCGATGCTCACGGTTCCCTGATCCGGCTTCTCGGTTCCGGCCGCCAGTTTCAGCAGGGTGGATTTACCGGCACCGTTAGCCCCAAGTACACACCAGCGCTCTTTGCGGCGCACCTGAAAATCCAGTTCGTCATAGATGGTGTGCGTACCGTAATGCTTGCTCACTTTGCGCAGGTTCAGCACATCTTCGCCGGAACGGGGCGGTGAGCGGAACTCGAACTGAATGGACTGGCGGCGTCTGGGGGCCTCAACCCGTTCGATCTTGTCCAGCTTTTTGACACGGCTCTGCACCTGAGCGGCATGGGAGGCACGCGCCTTAAAGCGTTCGATGAACTTGATTTCCTTGGCCAGCATGGCCTGCTGGCGTTCATATTGCGCCTGACGCTGCTTTTCGGTCAGGGCGCGTTGCTGATCAAAGAAGTCTAGGTCGCCCGAATAGGTAATCAGCGAACCGGCATCGATTTCAATCACCTTGCTGATGATACGGTTCATGAAGGCCCGATCGTGCGAAGTCATCAGAAGGGCACCATCGTACGCCTTAAGGAAGGCTTCGAGCCAGATCAGACTTTCGAGATCAAGGTGGTTACTCGGTTCATCGAGCAGCATGACATCGGGGCGCATCAGCAGGATACGGGCAAGGGCCACACGCATCTTCCATCCGCCGGACAGCAGGCCGACATCGCCGTCCATACGTTCCTGACTGAAGCTCAGGCCCGCCAGCACCTCACGCGCCCGCGCCTCAAGCGCATAGCCGTCCAGTTCCTCGAACTTTTCCTGTACCTCGCCATAACGTTCAATAATGGCATCCATTTCGTCGACGCGGTCAGGATCGACCATTCCGGCCTCAAGCTCTGCCATCTCGGACATCAGGGCGCTGACCGGCCCGACGCCGTCCATAACGGCAGAGACGGCACTCTGACCGGACATTTCACCGACATCCTGACTGAAATAGCCAATCGTCATGCCCGGATCGATAAGCACATGACCGTCATCTGGCGCTTCCTGACCGGTAATCATACGAAACAGCGTGGTCTTACCCGCACCGTTTGGCCCGACCAGACCGGCTTTCTCGCCCTTCAGGACATTCATCGACGCATCAATGAACAGAATCTGGTGGCCGTTTTGCTTGCTGATATTATCGAGACGGATCATGGGGTTTCTACTGACTGACAACGAGTGGTGCAGACGCCGTCGCTCAATTCACGACGGCCTAGCCGGTTATGAGGCGGGGTCTACAATGCCAATCAGCATTTGGGAAGGGCGCTACCTGTTCGCGCGCCAAAGATTATCGCATTCTGTGATCGGATTTTACGGCGTCCGGTGAATACGAACGCACAAGGTAACGGTGGCCGAAGAACCGCAGTATGGTTTTCGGCCACCGGTGGATGCGGTTTTAGAACCGGTAGCTCAGCGCCATACGCAGGCTGTGGAGGTTTGCGTCATTACGCGCTTCACGTCCGGTGACGGTGGTCGAAGTGCCTGCCTGCGCCGGATAGTTAGTCGTCTCACGCAGGATGGCGTTGGTAATCGGATCACGCAGCACGGCATTTGTGACCGGATCGCGCAGAGTGACCGTTACGGAATAGGCCGCATAGGGCTGGATCACACCCGAACGGGCCTCAGGGAAGACGAAGCGTTTATCCCCAAAATCGGCATAGAGATATTCGCCTTTGAACGACCAGTTGTTGCTAAGGGCATATTCTGCGCCGCCACCCAGTGTCCAGCCGCTGCGGGTTGCTTTTTTGGTTTCTGTGAACCAGGGCGATGTTGCGTCACCGGCATCGAAGGTACGTACAACCAGTGACCTGTACTGCGTACGTGATTGGGTTTCCGTCACCAGCGCCAGACCGCCGGTGGCATAGACCAGTGTGCGGTCAAAGCCATAGCCCAGACGCCCGCGCAAGGTAGCGAAGCGGTTGAAGCGGTAATCATTACGCGACTGATATTGCCCGTTCTGCGCCAGATAAAGATCTTCGGTCGTGTGGCTGAACTGTGACCCCTTGGTGGTGGCATAGGTCATGTCGCCCTCAATGCCGAACACCCAGTTATCTGTCAGGTGATGGTTGTAACCCACACCAAAGCCCATTTGCAGGCCGTTGGCATCCGCATGTGCAGACTCAGAGGCCGCAACTCCGGCAACCGTGCCGCTGCCGCCGGTGGTTACGCCGCGCGTCTGCATACCCAGATTACCGGCCAGACCGCTGACATAAACGCCACCCCAGTTGCCGTCGAAGTTACCCAGATGGATGGACTCGGAAATATCGGTTTGAGGGCCGCCAAAGTGGCTGGTGAGGCTCAGGCGGATGGTGCGACCGGGTGCGGGCGGGGTGCTCTGACGCGATGACTGGGCTTCGATATAATAGCGGTCGGTCAGGTTCTTAACACTCAGATTAAGGTCGATGACTTCGCTGAGGCGGAAGCTGGCAAAGGCATCATAAACCGTATAGCCGCTGTTGGTCAGGGTCGTTTGCCAACTGGCGTCACGGCCTACAATGGTGACGCCGTCAACACGATTGGCATTCAGCCCCAGATTAAGGCGGCGATCAAACAAACGCGTCCCGACCATCAGGTTCTGAGAGGTTTTGGCGGGCATATTGATCGAATAGATGATGCTTTCGCCGGTCATCCAGTCGCCGTAATATTCCTCACATTCGGTGCCGCCCATAAGACCGCAGCTTGCGCGCTCAAAATAACGGGTGTGGCTATATTCGCCGTAAACGACACCGGCATCATAGTTGACCGCCAGTTCTGCCCCGCGGAACTTCGCCCCTGCCAGATTGAAGAAGCCGGGGAAATAACCGTTACCGGCGATGTAGTTTTTGTATCGGTTATCAAAATAGGTCAGCTTCAGGCCAAGCCGATCGCCGCCGCGCACCAGATCCTTATAGTCGAGATTGACGCCCGCTTCGTAGTTGCGGCTGGTTTCCGGATTGAGGCCGTTTTCTCCGGCACGCAGGACACCGAGGAAGGTTTCACGCATACTGGGGGCGCGGAAGCCCTCGGCATAGTTGATGAAAAACTGCGTATTCTCCAGCGGGGTCAAGACCAAACCGAAATTATAAGCCACGTGGTCATCATTGACCTTTTGCAGCAGGGAGTGGTTGGTGCCTCTGGGGGCATTCGGATCGCGCTCCAGACGGTAATTGTCGTAACGCACACCCGTATTGACCGTCAGCCATGACAGAACCGACGCCGACAGGTTGGCCCAGCCCGCCCCAAGGGTTTGCTTTCCGCCGGTCACATCGGTCAGGGCATCGGTGTTGCCGCCGCTGTTTTCGGTTGTCTCCCGCGAAAGCTGAAGGCCGGTTTTCAGCGTAAAGGGCACCTGCCACAGATCAAAGCCGCTGATATTGGCCGCACGCAGACCCGTGGTGCGGGTATCGACATCCACCGGATGATAGGCGTGATGTTCAAACGTATCGGCCAGCCATGTATCGACCTTAAGGTTCAGCCAGTCATTGTCTTCGGGCCTGTAGGTATAGGACAGGCTGTAGCGTGACTGATCCACCTTATCTGCGCGGGGATATTCGGAACCGATCCCCGGATAATATGACGGCGCATAGGTGCGGCGCTCGACATAGGTGCTGTGGAAGCGGTTATAGATGGCCGATAGCGTCTGGGTTGGTGTCAGTTCAAAACGCCCCTTCAGCAGATAGGAGCGCGAGTTCTTATATGACCCAAACAGGGTGTCGCCGGGATTTACATGTGAATAGAGCTTGTTCTGGGCGGCGTCATTCAGCGGGTTAATACCGTTGCTTCCGGCCTCGTAATTGCCTGACTGACGACGGCTGAGACCGGCCACCAGTTCGATGCGATCGGTCGGACGCCACGCCCCAATAGCGCTCTGGCTGTAGTTCTGATCGGAAATGCCCTTAATGCGGTCATGAGACACCTGCATGGGGTATTGATGGCGGCAGCCGGTCGTGGTGCCGGTAACGCCGACACACAGGCCGTCCACTTCCGAGCCATCAACGGCATTATCGCCATAGGACAGACGGGTGCGCAGGCCCCATGTGTCACCGGCCTTAATGATGTCGCGGGCGTCCATGGTGCGCATGGTGATCGCACCGCCGATGGCACCGCCGCCCTCGCTGACGACACCTTTCTGAACGCTGTAACCGGCCAGAAAATCAGTGTCGATATAGTTGGTTTCCTTGGTACCCGCATAGCCTTTGTAGGTCGATGAAACCGTTTCGGTGTCATCGATAATGACCTTGACGCGGCCCATACCTGACATGCCGCGAATATTGGGCTGAAACCCCTGACCATTGTGGGTGTCGCCGACGCTTACGCCCGGAACGCCTTTGAAAATATCGCCGGTGGCTACGGGCGGGACGCGGTCGATGCGTTCGCGGTCGACATTATAGACGGCGGCAGGGGTGCTATAGGTATCATAGGGGTTATATTCCGCCCCGATGCGACCGTCGGAAGATGCGTCACCGGTGGTTTGTGCCGTAGCGCCTTCGACGCGGATGGCCCCAAGCTGGATGGTATCGCTGCTGGCCTGAGGGGCGGCTTCGAGTATGACCTTATTGCCATTAATTCGGTAGGTCAGGCCTGTGCCTGCCAGCAGACGCGACAGGGCTTCCGAGGCGCTGTAGCTGCCGTGCACCCCTTGCGTCTTGCGGTTTTGCGTCAGGCTTGCGTCGTAAATTAGTTCCAGTCCCCCCTGACGGGCCAACTGATTCAGTGCGGGCGTCAGAGCGCCTGCGGGTACGTCATAGGTGTGGGACTGCGCCTGCACAACGGCTGGCACGGCGATACCGCCGCTCACCAGTGCCGTAGAGGCCATTACCAAGCTGAAAGCCCCACGCGCACCGGCATAAACGCGGCGCGTTTTCCTCGAAATCATCACTTAATCATCTCCGTACATTATGACAGCCTCACTTTTTAAGAATGAGAAGCTTTTTCACATCATTAGACGGATGCCGTCTTTCAAACGGGACTATGCGCGCGCAAAAAAATTATGATTATCGTCAAATGTTTCAGGATCAGCCCTGGTGACGGGCGTGATTATGCTTATTTTTCATCATAGAGAATGATCACACTGTCCCCCAGTCTGTGGGCTTTCAGGCCCAGCATGCGGCGGATCGTTTCGACCGATTCAACGGGTTTTTTTATGCTGAAAACCCCGCTGACGCGCCGGTCCTGCTGAGCCTTGCCGATGACGCGGATCAGGCCGGGGTGATAGCGGTTAAGTTCGGCGACCACCTCTGACAAGGGGCGGTTTTCAAACACCAGCCACCCCTGACGCCAGGCGTCAGCATCTGCGGTCTGGATGGCATGCACCGGCCCCAGACCCGTCTTGTCATAGGTTACGCCGTATCCTTCGGAGACATTGGCTGTGGCCGTGCCGGAGGCAACCTTCACCACATGTTCGGTCACGCTGATGCGTGTCAGGGCTTTTTCACGCCGGACAATAAACTGAGTGCCCAGTGCTGTCGTGCTGCCCTGAGATGAGGCGACACGGAAAGGGCGGTCAGGATCGGCGGCGACGGTAAAATGCGCTTCTCCGCGCAATAGCCGTATCTCGCGTGCCTTGTCCGTATAGCTATAGTCAACGGCGCTGTCGGTATTGAGCCAGACCTCAGAACCATCCGGCAGGCGCAGGCGTTTCTGTTCGCCTCTGGTGGTAATGGCGTCCGCCTGAAGGCGCATGGGTAAATCCGCCGCCGTCACGGTAATTACGCAGAGGGCAACTGCCGCCGCAATCGCGCCGCCCAGACGTGTCAGTTTGTGGCGCTGTGTGCTGATGCGGTCACGCGATCGCCTGAGGGCAGGTTGCGGTTTGGGCGTGACCTGTTTCAAAAGGGGCGTGACCGGCACGTCTGCCATTTCACGCCAAAGATCCTGCATGGCATCATAGGCGCGCGCATGTTCGGGATCGGCTGAAAGCCAGAGTTTGAAACGCGCTTCCGCTTCGGCATCCATCAGGCCGCAGTCATGCTCGGCCACCCAGTGTGCGGCTTCATCGGCAATCTCGTCAGACAATGCCCGTGCGGATGAGGTGGACGATGCGGGGGGCATAGGGTGCTCAGAGCTTGGTCTGTTTGGCTCGGTGGTGGGGGCGGTCATATTATTCATCATTGAGGCGTGTGTAACAATGATGAAGTGCCAGACGCACATGCTTGGCGACGGCATTGGGCGTGATGTTCAGCTTTACGGCGATTTCCTGAGCCGTCAGACCTTCGATACGGCGCAGGATAAACACTTCGCGGCAGCGCAGAGGCAGTTCTTCGAGGGCATCGGAAAACAGGGCCAGTCGCTCCTGATCGATAACCCGTGTTTCAGCATCCGGCTGGGCATCAAGAATTTCATGCTCAGGCCAGTCCTGACCCAAAAGCCTTTTGCGCGTATTATCTGCCCTTAGATGATCCGAAGCCAGATTGGACGTCAGCCGATAAAGATAGGCCCGTGGGTTATGTATCGGCGGGTCATCTTCGACACGCTGAATCTTGAACCACACGCTTTGGGTGACATCCTCGGCGGCGCTGAAACTTCCCAGAATACGCTGCGCCAGCCGTATCAGTGACGGCCGTTCGGTAATCAGCAAACGGGATAATATGGCCGAATTGGGTGTCATTTCCGCGCAAAAACATAAGGGGCAGGCGACTGTCCTTATAGTTATTGCAACTTGGTCGCAACTGTAATGTGCGCAGCGCCTGAGGGGCTAGTCTTCGGACAGAGTGCGTATGGCAACCGGATAACCTAAAATTTATCTGATTGATTTTGCCAATTTCATATTTGTCATATAAAAGGCGCCTCAAATGTCGGTTGCGGGATATTTCGAAGAAGTAATCAAATAACTTCTCTTGTCCGCGCCGTATCGGAGCCACACGCTCCTTAATGCCAAGGTTGGGAACATAGATAATGATGAAAATGCTTCGTCCCGTTTCGGGTGCCTGTCGTGTTGCGCTGACGTTAGCGGCGGCCCTGTGTGTGTCTGTTTCGGCGACGGCCGTTCAGGCGCAGCAAACGATTGAGAATGGCGTGTTCTGGAAAGATACATCCGGTACGCCGATCTATTCTCAAGGGGGCGGCATACTTCAGGTCGGTGAACGCTATTACTGGTACGGTGCAAAATACGAAGAGGCCGAAACCTATGCGCAAAAGCCGGATCCGGTGCCGACCAATCCGCACTTCAGCTCGGTAACGGTCTATTCCTCGACGGATCTGGTCAACTGGAGATTCGAAGGGGATGCGCTGAAGGCCGGTGCTGCCGGACAGTTGCTGAACCGTAACGCCTGGCTGGGCCGGATGGGCGTTGTCTATAACAAACAGACGCGCAAATATGTTCTTCTGACGCAATATAGCGACAAGACTCTGGGCAGCGGTGTTCTGTTTGCCACCAGCGATACGCCGGAAGGGCCGTTCGTGTTTGATAATCATCAGGCGCAGATCGGGAATGTGGATGCGCGGACATCCGGCGATCAGACAGTGTTTATTGATGACGATGGTCAACCCTATCTGATCTTCAGTAATCTGGGCGGACGCAGGAGCCTGTATGTCGCACCGCTGAGGGCCTCGGACTATCTGCATATTGAACCGGCAACCAAGATTGCCGACACGCCGGGCGGTGGTCGCGAAGGTAATGCGATGTTCAAACACAATGGCCTCTATTATTTCGGCTCGTCTGACTTGCATGGCTGGAACGCTTCACGCAGCTATTACATGACGTCGAAATCGATATTGGGGCCTTATTCCTCAGAGAAGATTCTGGCGGGCACCGAGGCTGACTTTTCGCATGTATCCCAGAACGGCTTTTTCATCTCGGTTCAGGGTAGCGAGCAGACAACTGTGCTTTATGCTGGTGATCGCTGGAGCAATTTCGCGGCCAACGGGCACGGCTATAATATCTGGGTGCCCCTGTCCTTTGACGGGGAAACGCCACGGTTCAATTCGCTGAGCCAGTTCACCTTTGATGTTGCGAAGGGGACGTGGGCCGTTGGCCCGCAGAATAATTACATCCTCAATCCGGGCTTTGAGGCCGACCGTGTTACTCAGGCCAATCTTGTCGGCTGGTTCAGTAGCTGGACTAATCTTAAGGGCAGCGGCCCGATTGCTAATGTTCTGGACGGGCGCACAGGTCGCTGGGCTTTGTCTCTGGCGCATGACGGGGACACCTTGGGCAATGCCGTTCAGGATGTGACCCTGCCTGATGGCACCTACAGACTGAAGTTCTGGGCCAAGAGCAGTGGCGGGCAAGGTCTGGCGAAGGTCTATGCTGCGGGGCATGGTGGTGCAGAGCTGGCGCATTATTTCAGTGGCTCTGTTGATGAATGGACCGAAATCACTATTCCCGACATTAAGGTTACAACGGGACGCGTGCAGATCGGCGTCTATGCCGAGGGCAAGGAAGGCCAGTGGCTCAGACTGGATGATTTCAGTCTGGTGCGGCAATAGCCAATGCCGGATGAGGGCAGGCTTAAGGCAATGTCTGTCTTGGCTTGCCCTCATTAGAGGCTTGGCAAGAGCGGTGTAAACTCGTTATCCTCATCCACAGGGCAATGAAGCCATGCAGGTGGGGCAATGGGGAACACCGAAACAGCGGAGACCTTACAGGCCGAAGAGGGCACGCAACTGTGCCAGCTTTGTCAGGTGTCGCATCCGGCTGGCAGTCTTAAGGCGGTGCGTGTAAACGCCAATACCGGCAAAGGCTATGCGAACGGTCATGTTCTGCCGGTTATATACAGGGTGTTCCGCGGTCAGTTTACGCCGGTATCCATGCGGCTACGCCTTAAAAACGCACGGCGCGCAATTGCCTGCCCCAGATGCAGGCATGCCGAGGCCATCACCTATAAGAGCGCCATGCTGCTCCAGATACTCATCTATCTGGCGCTGGGGACGGCCATGGTGCTGGCGCTTGATCATTTTGGTGAAGGGCTGGACAAGGCCTATTCCCCTGTGCGCGACAGCTTTATCCTGCTGGGCTTTTATCTACTGGCGCTGCTGGCGCTTTACAGGGCCTATCAGGGCGGGGGGCGCGCCTGGGCGATCCGGCACGGTATGTTCCGCCATTATGATAAGGCGAATGTTGAGTCCGGCTATCCGCCACATGGTCTGTTGTCAGTTCTGCAACGGATGACCTCACTTGACAGTTTCTGGGAAGGTGATCAGGCATCGGGTGCCCGCAGTGCGCGGGAAAAGCTGAAAAAACGCAAAAGAGACTGGGTTTTTGGCAAAAGCTGGGTCGATCCGCGTCAGCGCATAGATGTCATTATTCGCCGCCGTGAACTGCCTGTGTCTGAAAAGGACGGAGAGGCATCCGAAGAGGCGCGCCGGCCTAATCGCCTGTGGAAAACAGCCGTATCCGGTTTTTGGGGCGAAGCGCTGATCCTTACTATTGCGGCACTGGCCTTCACCATTGTCATTTGGCAATGCAGCCTTACCAGCCTGTTTGTGTTTTTTAATGACTATAAGGTCTGGACCTTCTGGGTGAATATGGTCGTGATCTTTATGATCATAGACTATTGCATCCGTCAGGTTTACGAGGCCCGCCATCAGGGCCGCACCAGCACCTATTGCGGCCATATTGCCGATGCCTATGCGGCCTATGCCTTCTATTGCTGGCTGCTGTTTGCCTTTGGTGCGATGATGCTGGGGGTGCTTCTGTCTCAGTTTATTGCCTATGATGCGATTTTCACTGACGCCAAAGACAGCATGATCAGTACATTGACGGCGGCGGAAATAACCCTGAGAGGTTCGGATAATCCTGCGGCGGAACAGGTCTGGCTGTCCAATCTTGAGATGGCGTTGGGTCAGTTGTCAGGTTTGAATATTATTCTGCAAAAGCAGATGACGCCGATTTTCCTCGTCACTTCGCTGCTGATCATTATCAATATTGCGATTACGCATACGGCCTTAAAAGACCTGTTTCTTGAAAACGCCAAAGCGCTGACGGCCATATTCACCTTCGTGCCGCTGGTCTGTATTTTGCTGATCTGCACCTATATCTATTTTCGTTCCTATGACGCGACCTATAGCCAGATTGAGCTGATTGTCGCAGCGGGCGCCAGAAGTTTGACGGAGCAGACGGACCCTGAAATCATCAAACGTAACGCTGAAATTCTTGCGGAAATATCGCGTGGCAATACCATATTCGGCTTCATCAGTGCCGTGGGGGGCAATGCGTCGGGTGCCTCGATTTTTGCCGGTATAGCCAAGCTTACGCTTGACTGGCTCGACAGCAACAGGAAGAAGATTGCAGGCACTGAGGTTGTCTTGCGGGACACTTTCAAGACCTATCGTCCCTCAAGCACGCGTTGACCTTTCCTTTGCCGTCGGATGACCTGTCGCCTATGTCCCATGCCTCTGAAACTCACCCTGATACCCTGCGGCTGACGACGTGGAACCTTGGCTATGCCGGTCTTGGGGCCGAAGCGGATTTCGTTGTTGACGGTGGTAAGATGTGGCGACCGGTTTCACGGGCGCATGTTCAGGCCCATAGCCGCCATATCTCAGACTGGCTGAAACATCAGGAGAGTGATGTCTTCCTGTTGCAGGAGGTCAGTCAGGGCAGCCTGATCAATCGGGGCGTCAGGCTGAGAGCGGCCCTGACGGCGGCGCTTAAGGCCTTCAGCCCAAGATTCTGTCATGACCTGTATTTCCATGTGCTGGGACTGCGCTTTCCGCTCGGACATGGCCTGATGACACTGAGCCGCGAGGCCGGCGAACACCGGATGCTCAGCCTGCCCAGTGATGGGGACATAGCCTCGGCATTTGTGCGTAAGCTTTACCGTTCACAGGTACTTACCCTGAAGGCCCCTTCTGGTGTGCGCTGGGTCATCTTCAATATTCACCTGTCGGCCTTTGATCCTGAGGCCAATTTGCGCCGACGCCAGATGCGGGTGGTTCTGGAGGCGGCGCAGGCAGAATATGTCAGGGGCGCGCGGGTCATTATCGGCGGCGACTGGAACCAGCGTCTGGCGCAATATGACCTATCCCACTCGACGCGCCCCGAAGACCTTGAGTGGCTGACGGATTTTGACATAACGGCCCTGCCCGAAGGCTGGCAGATTGCCTGCGATGCCACGACCCCCAGTTTCCGCACAAATGACCAGCCCTATGTCGAAGGCGAAAACTATGAGGGCATTATCGACGGTTTTGTCTGTTCGCCCAATGTCGAGGTCGTTAAGGTGCAAGGCCACGATCTGGGATTTGTTGATTCCGATCATAACCCCGTCAGCGCCCTGTTTCGCGCCCTGTAAGACGTGAAGGGACTATTGCTTATGAAATCCGGCCGGTTTTTACCGCGTATGGCACTGATCTTTACTGCGGGTCTGAGCCTGATATGGGCGTCGTCTGTACTGGCCTATGGCACCATTGGTATGGCGGGGCAGGATTACGAACACCAAAAGATCACGCGACTGGCGCTTAACAAAGCCGGTTTGGGAACGTGGACGATGGATCAACTGGCCGGAACCGATAAGACCATGGGGGCGGTGGGGGCTGCGGATAATCCTCTGGTTGGTCTGGTGTTTCGGCCCGAAGCCCATTGCGACAGCGGCGATCATCTTGATCATTCCGACTATCCGCAAACCGCAGAGAATGCACGGGCCAGCCTGACGGCATGCCGGAAATGGATATTCGGGCACCTCAACAAGGCCGTAGAGATTGCGCCTGCGGTGTTGGACGAACCTGAGGCCCGCTCAACCAGACCACCCAAAAACTGCAAGTTCCGCTTTAATGCGGGCAGTGCCAAATGTCGGGTTTTGTTTGAGTTGGGGCTGGCGTTACATGCCACGCAGGATTTCTATGCGCATTCCAACTGGACCGACGTAACCACCGGGCCGATCAGCGCTGAAAATCCGCCGGGTCTGGCGCAGAACGGGCCAGTAGAATGGCTTAATCCGGCTAAGAATGCGCCGCTGCCCAAGGGGCTTATTAGCGGCTGCTGGCAAGGTATCCCTGAGATATTCTTTTGTTCGCAATTGTCGAAGCACAAGCGCGTCACCCATGCGACCCTAAGCAAGGACACGGGGGTCATTGATCGGGAAAGCGGCGACATAGGTAAGGGCACCACAAAGCGCGGGGCGCATGACGATAATTTCAGTCGCTCGGTTCTGGCGGCCATTACCGATACGACCGGCAAATGGCGCTATTTTGAAAACCGGATCATTGAAACCTATGGTCAGGAAAAGGGGCGGCGTATTTTGTGCCTGATCAAATCTGATAGTCGTGATGCCTGTCAGTGACGGCCTGAAGTGTGCGGCAAAAGATTATAATTGCAAATAATTCTCAATATTGTTATCTGGGAGCTGCGCCTTTAGTTTCCTCTCTATTCCTTTTGGTACTGCCATCTTGGCTAAGGATATTTTTGCCCAGACCTTTCGCCAGTACCGGCACGAAATCGGCGCGTGGTTCCTGAAGAAAACACGCGACCCTGTACTGTCTGAGGATCTGACGCAGGAAACCTTTGTGCGCATGGCGGCGCGCAATGGCGAAGGAGAGGCTATTCAGCTTCATCGCCCGTATCTTTATCGCATTGCGCATAACCTGCTGGTGGATCATCACCGCCGCAATCGTTATGGCGAAACTGCCGATACGCAGGATACGGAAACCAGCGACATTGAGGATTCTCAGCCGTCTCCCGAAGCGGCCTGTGCCGCACGCGATGAGTTGCGCCATATGCAGGCGGCCCTGATGCAGTTGCCCCTGCGGACACGTCAGGTCTTTGTGCAGGTACGCCTTGATGGCCAAAGCTACCGGCAGACCGCAGACAGTCTGGATATTTCCGAAAGTGCCGTGCAAAAGCATCTGGCTATGGCGCTGGCGCATCTGGCGCAGGCGATACGGGGGTGCCGATGAAAAAGGTATGTCAAAAATTACCGGTTGCCGATTGTCGTACGTCATATATCAGAGCGGCTCTTATCAGAGTCTGGTTTAGACATGAGGCGAAGGCGTGAGCGGAAACTCCGGACAGTTTGGTGAACCGGATGCGGTGCTGATTAAGGCAGCGCAGCACTGGACCCGGCAGGCCGATGAAGGGGCTGCGGCGGACGCGACCGATCTTCAGGACTGGCTGGCGGATAACGCGGCGCATCAGGAAGCCTTTGAGGAAATCGAAGCGGCCTGGGTCGATGCCGAAGCCTTAAATGCCGTGCGTGAAGACCTGCTGATGGCGTCGGCACCGGTGGCGATCCTCCGTCCGAAGACCCGTATGAAATCACAGACCCTGTCGCGGGTGATGATGGCAATGGCGGCGTGTCTGGCGCTTGTTGTTGGCGGGGCGTTTGTGACACCGCTGCTTCTGGCATCTGACCTCAGCACTGAGGCCGGTGAGGTGCGCAGTTTTACCCTGTCGGACGGTAGCCGGATCACCCTTGATGGCCATAGCGCGGTCGATATTGCCTTCACCAAAGAGGCGCGCCGGATCGTCCTGCGCAGCGGCGCGGTCTATGTGGTGGCGGCCCCGAAAAATGCGCAGGAGCCGCGTGCTCTGGTCGTTAAGGCGGGCAACGGTCAGGCGCAGGCGCTGGGGACGCAGTTTGCCGTCGAGCGAACCGGATCTCAGGTGCGCGTCAGTGTGACGGAACACAGCGTGGCCGTAACCTCAGGCAAATCGGAAGAGATCGTCCGCACGGGGCATTCTGTGCGCTACGGTTCTGAGGGAATTGAGGCCGTCATGCCGGTCATGGTCGGGCAAACGGCAGGCTGGCGCGAAGGGCGTGTATTGTTTGATCGTGTGCCACTGGCTGAGGTGGTCGCGCAGCTTAACCGCCACAGGGAAACACCGATCGTCATTCTGGGGGGCGATCTGTCACGGCGTCAGGTCAGTGGCATCTTCGATCTGAACGATCCGGCAAGCGCACTGGATACGATCGGACTTAGTCTGAACCTCAGGCAAACCCATACGCCCTGGGCACATTTTGTCTCAGCGGAAGCGCGTAAATAGAGGTCTCTCAGAGCGTCTCAGAAAATAATTTGCTGCAAAGCAAAATATTTTTACCGGATCGCACAGCGGCTACGTCTCACTAAGCAAGGATGCGGATGAGATCAATTCGCATGAAATCTGGGTGAGATCGTAATGACTAAAGACAAGCAAATCCTGATGCGTTCAGCCGGCGTATGGGGGCTGGCCGCCGCATTTATGTTCGGCGCTTTGCCGGTGATGGCTCAGGCCCAAAATGCGCCCCGCGCCGCTGCGGAAACAACAAGCCGACGCTTTGATATTCCGGCGCAGGACCTTAATCAGGCTTTGCTCAGTTTCGCCAATACGGCGCGTCTGCAGCTTATATACGAAGCCGACTGGGTGCAGGGGCGTCGTTCGGCGGCTCTGAGAGGGGACTACACACCGTCTGAGGCCTTAAGCGTTCTGCTCAGCGGTACGGGTCTGAACTACAGCCTGTCGGGTGATCGTGTGGTCATCAGCCGCGCACAGGCCGGTCAGGACACGGTGTCGCTTGGGGTCATTCGCGTCGAAGGCGCGAGTGATCTGGGTAATGCGCAAAGCGATGAGGCCGGTGCAGATACCGGTTATCTGCAGGGTGAAGGCATAGATATCGGGGTCAGCGTCATCAGCCGTAAGGCGATCGAAGCGCGTCAGTCCGGCAATGGTGATGTCAACCAGACCCTTAAAATTCTGCCGCATGTCTATTTCAGCAATGATGAAGGTCTGGCGAATAGCGATACCATTCAGGATCTGCGTCCGTCACAGATTTCTATCTCCGGCGGCATGGCCTATGAGAACAGCTTTATCATTGACGGTATCGCGGCCAACAGCCGTCACGACACCATCACCAGCAATCTGAACGATTTTGACCGCACCATGGGCGCTTCGGCGGAAACCATCTGGGTCGATTCCAGTCTGGTGGATTCGGTGACGGTGCATGACTCAAACGTATCGGCACGTCATGGCGGCTTCACCGGCGGCGTGGTTGAGATCGATACCCGCCGTCCAGCCCGTGAGTACGGGGCGACTATTTACCGGAGCTGCACCAGCAACGATCTGGTGAATTTCAAAATCCCGTCCCAGACCCGTGAGGCTCTGGGTGGCGATATTCCGGCGGAACCGGATTATGAAAAGTGCCGCACCAGCGTCAGTCTGGATGTGCCGGTCACCGAGCGCCTGCGCGTTCTGATTGCCGGTGGCCAGCAAAAGGCCGAGCAGACCTATTACCGCACGGCGGCCTATGGCGGCACGGCCTATGGTCTCAAAAGCCGCAGCCGTAATGTGTTGCTTAAGGCCGAATATGACCTGAGCGAAACCCTGCAACTGACGGCGCAATATACCTATGCGCCCTATGAGCAGCAGCATGCCCGCGCCAATGCGATTGATGAGCCAACCCTGTTCAGCGGCGGTGGCCGCAGCGGCCGCATCGGCCTGAAAGGTGAGCGGGGCGAAGCGCGCTGGAACCTCAATCTCAGCTATATTCATTCCGACACAAGCCGTCGTTCACAACCCTATAATTACACATGGCCACGTACGGTCATCGGCACGAGCTACTGCTCGTCGGCCAACTGTATTTTTGGTGGCTTCGGTGATCTTGATCAGACGCAGACTGACGTGACCCTGAAAGGCGACTGGTCGCAGCCTCTGGGTATCGGCACCCTTTCTGGCGGTTTCAGCATTGCGCAGGTAGAGGTCAGCAAAAGCCGTCCTGTCGAAAATGCGACCTTCTCAACTGCCACAGCCGCCGCAGGGGCCATCGGTGCGGACACGGTCTGTGCCGCAGATGATCCCGCCTGTCGTCCTGGCGAAGGCTTTTTGACCAGCAAGACGGTATATCCGGCCTATGACCTGACGGTGGATGTCGAATCCTACGGTCTCTGGGCGGAATATGCACTGAGCCGTGGGGCGCTGGATGTGCGCGCAGGCCTGAGATATGACCGTGAAAGCGTACTGGAAAATGACAATTTTGCACCACGCTTTACCGCCAGCTATGCCTTTCCGTGGGCAACACTGACCTTCGGAGCCAACCGCTATTACCACCAGAGTTTCCTGGGCTATGCCGTTCAGGCGGCTTCGCCCCAGACGATCGTTTATCGCCGCACAGGCTCACTCGTGAACGGTCAACGCATTGCCGGAAGCTGGGCCTATAACTCAACCGGCACAGGCGTCGGTTATGACGGTGTTGCTTTGAAAACCCCTTATTCGGATGAACTGACGCTCGGTGTTTCGCGTGGTCTGTTTGGGGGGCAGGCCCGTGCCAAGATCATCTACCGCGACTATGCCGATCAGATTACCCGCAGCGCCACGCAGTCCACCCGTACGGTAACTCTGGCTAATGGCACCACGCGTTTGCAAAACGTATATGTGCCTGAAAACGGTGGTGAGTCCCACTATGAGGGCCTGTCGCTTGAGTGGGGCCGCAGCTTTGGCAACCACAGTGTGACCCTCAGCACCAATATCGCCAAGACCGAAAGCAATCTTGGGACCAATGCCTACCTGAGCATCAACGAAGACCCTGAGGCAGACGAATATGTCTATTATAACGGTCAGGTCATGTTGTTGGGTGAGGTGACAAGCGAAAACCAGCGTCTGGATTTTGCGGCACCGGGTCTGGCCAATGCTGACTGGAGCGCGCACTGGCTTGGCGGACGACTGCGTACCAATGTGAATGTGCGTTGGCGCGAAGCGTTTGACCGCATCGAGGACACCGGCGCGAATACGACTGTCGATGGTGTTGCCTATGATGTCTATGATGTGGTTCGCTATGGCGACAATGTCAGCGTCAATGGCGGCATGGATGTCGAGGTTATCAAACGTGGCCAGAACACGGTCTCGCTTGAGGTGCGCGGTACCAATCTTCTGGATACCCTGCCGAAGACAAACAGCGTCGGTTCAACCTCTCAGCCCTATCGCTTCGGGCGTTCCCTCTGGGTCGGGATCAAGTATCGGTACTAGACTATGCGTATCCCTAAAATCCTGATTGTTGCAGGTGTTTTGTTAGCCTTTGCCGGAGCCGGTTTCGACCGCTCCGGCATTGCCGATTTGCGCGCGGCCTATTCCGGCGCGCCTGAAACCTGGCCACGGCCTGAGCTTCAGGACGGGGCTGTTTTTGAAGAATTCGGCGTTTTGCCAGCCGTTGTGGCACCGGCGGATAATCTGCCGACACCACAAAAGGTAGCGCTGGGCCAAAGGCTGTTTAACGACCCTGTGTTGTCCGGTTCGCGTCAGATTGCCTGCGCGTCCTGTCACAGCAGTGAACTGGCGTTTGCGGATGGGGTGAAAACACCCTTCGGGCATGACCGCCAAAGGGGGCGACGCAACTCCATCAGTCTGATCACCGCTGGCTGGCAGAAAACTCTGTTCTGGGATGGGCGTGCCGCAAGCCTTGAGGCGCAGGCCGAGGCGCCGATCATCGATCACCGCGAAATGAATGCCAAGCCGTCCGAGGTGTTACGCCGTCTGAACAGGGACGAAACCTATCGCGAAGAGTTCAGCGCCGCGTTCGGTGTGCGGCGCATCACCATGCACGAAGTGTCTCAGGCGCTGGCGGTGTTTCAACGTACGCTGAAGCCGCGCCTGACCAAGTGGGATCGGGTGCTGGCTAACGGCACGCAGACCCTGACGGATCAGGAGCTTCTGGGGCTTGATCTGTTCCGGCGTAAGGCGGGTTGTGCCAATTGCCACAATGGCCCGCTGTTTTCGGATCAGCAGTTTCATAATCTGGGGCTGACCATGTATGGCCGCAGACTTGAGGATCTTGGGCGTTATGAGGTGACGAAAAACCCTGCCGATGTCGGCAAGTTTAAAACGCCTTCATTACGTAATGTGTCGCGCACGGCCCCCTATATGCACAACGGTACATCGCCGACCCTTGAAGGGATTATCAACCTGTATGACGAGGGCGGCGGACGGCCCAAGCGTGACAAGGGCATGGAGAATGACCCGATGTTCCCTGTGACTTCGCCCATGTTGAAACCGCTGGGGCTGACGGATGAGGAAAAGGCGGCACTGGTGGCCTATCTGCGCACGCTGTAGGTCAAGCAGCCGCTGTCATGCCCGCAGATTGTGAATATCGGCCTATGGATAATAGTTGATAATCATTCGCAAAGTCGTTAGGGGTAGCGCACTGAACGACATTTCATCCCCTGACAATCGGACAAAAACGACGCGTGGACGATAAGGCGCAACAACTGGCGGCATATCTCAGGCACAGAAAAGCCCTGATTGACTATGCCACGCCTATTGTCGGTGAACGCGCCACTGCAGAAGATATTGTTCAGGAAGCCTGGCTGCGTTTTTCCGGTGTGTCCAGAGACGCTACCGCTCAGGTCAGGCCTCAGGTGCAAAAGCCTGTAAATTATCTTTATCGCATTGTCCGCAATCTGGCGATTGATGTGACCCGCAGGTTGTCGCCTGAGGTGCGCGGAGAGGCCGCAGAAGAGGTCATGGAGCATCTGTCGGATGATGCGGTCGGGCCTGAAGATTCGCTGTTGTGGCAGGACGAACTGCGCGCCACACTGGCGGCGATTGAGACCTTGCCGGATTTATCACGTAAGGCATTGTACCTGCACCGGTTTCGCGGCCTGACCTATGAAGCCATAGCCGCCGAGTTGGGGGTGTCGCAGGGGCAGGCCTATAATCTGGTGCGCGATGCTGTGGCGCAATGCCTGCATCAGTTGGCGCGGAGGCGTGATCAAGCATAATGCGCAATCGAAATTTGAAGAAATTGGCTTGTGGTTCGTCCGTAATCTATAGGGTCGATATTTTATACAGGAAGCCCCTCAGACCTTGAACCGGATGGCGCATTCAAATTCAGCCGCTGAAGCTGAGCCGGATATGGCAACTGATCCTTTGCTGGATGAGGCGGCGGCCCTGTTGCTGCGCCGTCAGGCAGAGGGCGATGATCCGGCGTTTGAGGCAGAGTTGGCGCAATGGATCGCCACCAGTGCGGCCCACGCCGAAGCATGGGGCCTTGCCTCGGCCTTCTGGGGCCAGATGGCAGAAATCGGGGCTGATCATCCGGTCTTTAATGCCGAGCGTAGTCCGTCGAATGTACACCGGCTGTCCCAGCTTTCGCGCAGGCGGCGCACAGCAGGCTGGGCCGTGGGGCTGATGGCGGCCTGTCTGGTTGGGGCAATTGCCTGGCCGAATATTCGTCTGATGCTGATGTCAGACTATCGCACCGGTGCCGGTGAGACTCAGGCCATCCGGCTTGAGGATGGGTCAAATGTTTATCTTGATGCCCGCAGTGCCATAAAGGTTGCCGAAGGGGGGCGTCATGTGACGCTGGTGAGCGGTCGGGCCTTTTTTGATGTGGTGCATGACGATGCCGCCCCCTTCACCGTACTGGCAGACGAGATGCGTGTGGTCGATGTCGGGACACAATTCGATGTGTCATTGGGAGATGAAGTTATCGGGGTCGCCTTGGCCGAAGGGATTGTTGACGTGACCTATCCCGAAGGCACGAAGCGCATGGCGCAGGCCGGACAATCACTCAGCTATGACCGCAACCGCCAGCAGGCGCGACTGGAAACAGGCGTGGTCGAAAATGTTGCGACATGGCGTCAGGGCCGTCTGCTGATCGAAGATGCCAGTGTAGCCGAAGTCGTCGAACAGATACGCCCCTATTACAAAGGTATGATCGTCGTCACCAACGACCGTCTGGCCAAAAAGCGCGTCACCGGCGTCTTTGAGGTGCGCGATCCGGTGAAGGCCCTCAGAACCCTTACGGATCCTCATGCCGGAAGGGTAAAACAGATATCGCCCTGGCTGGTTTTTGTGTCCTGAATCCTGCGTTCAGAAAAATCATTTTCTTTTTTTCATGAAAATTTGAAGATCGCGCGTCCCCTCCCGTCTTTGCCTATGAATGCGATTTTAATTCGCAATTGCATATGATTTTGGAGAATGTGGGAATGAATATGAGATTTGGGGCACGGTCCGGCCCACGTCGTCTGTCGCGGATGGCGGGATTGATGAGCGGCGTGGCGCTGACGATTGCAGGGGTTGGTCTGACGCCAGCCATTGCGCAGGATAATGCGACACAGGCGGCTCAGGCGGACAGGCGCAATTTCAATCTGCCGGCTCAGCCATTGGCGTCGGCCCTGACCACATTCGGCAATCAGGCCGGTTTGCAGGTTACCGTAGATAATGCGCTGGTGCGCGGACAGTCGTCACAGGCGGTGGTCGGCAGCTATACGCCTACGGAGGCCCTGAACCGTTTGCTGGCGGGCACGGGGATTAACTGGCGCTGGCTGGATTCGGGCAGTGTGCGTCTTGAAAAGGCCCCTCAGGCAGGAAACGCCATTCAGCTTGGGGCCATTCGCGTTGAAGGCGCGGGTGGCGTGGCCGGAGGTGTCCGAAGCGGTCAGGGTGGCCAGTTCGGTGACGGCGGGGACACCGGTGATCTGGCCTATGTCTCACCTCAGTCCTCAAGCTATATCACGCGCGATGAACTTGAGCGGGTGCGCGGTTCGCAACCAAGCGACATGTTCAGGGGGACACCGGGGGTTCTGTCGGGGGATGCGCGTAATTCCGGCGCGCTTGATCTGAATATTCGCGGCATGCAGGGGCAGGGACGTGTGCCGGTCGTTGTCGATGGCGGCAAGCAGTCCACGACGGTCTATCGCGGCTATTCCGGTGTGGCCGATCGTACCTATATCGATCCTGATATGATCGGTGGCGTTGAGGTGTTCAAAGGCCCGACCTCAGGCAGCGAAGGCACGGGTGCTACCGGTGGTGTCGTCAGCATGCGTACCATCAATGCCGATGATATTCTGTTGCCGGGCAAGACATTCGGTGTGCGCCTTAAGGTGGGTGTCAGCACCAATTCGACCGATGCGCCGGAACCGTTTGCCGAAGGCGGCCTGAGGGGGGCGGGTACCTATATTCAGTCCTGTAACTATAGCTGCGGAACCATTACGGCTGTGCCGACCGAATTTGGTGATCCGGCGCGTATGGACAGACCTGATACTTTTGAGCCGACCGGTCATAACTATAGCCTGACGGTTGCCAAAAAGTGGGACCGGTTCGACATCGTCGCCGGTTATGCCTATCGCAATTCAGGTAACTATTTCGCCGGTGAGCGTGGCGATAATGCCCCTGAGGCTGTACTGACGCCGCGTCGCGTGGAGCTAACCAATGGCCGGTGGCGTGAAGAAACGGTTGTCACCTATGCTGCCAGTCTGAACCGTTTTCGTGCAGGCGAAGAGGTTCTGAACACCTCGTCCGAGAATGAGTCATTTCTGGTCAAGGGCCGTTTTCAGATAAGCGAGACTCAGGCGGTCGAGGCGACGGTCAATACCTACAAAAGCCATTTCGGCGAACTGATGCCGTCCATGATCATTCGTGGTGACGGGGCGATTCAGGCGCCTATGTCGATTGCCGATGCGACCTCCTATTCGGTGCGCTATAAGTGGGCACCGTCCGACCTGATCAATCTGAAGGTCAACTGGTGGCATACCGCGCTCGATAACAGCATCAATACGGCCTACGAATTTTTTGGTTTTTCCTTCATTCAGGACTATGACGCCCGCACGCACCAGACGGGGATTGATGTCTCTAACCGCAGCCGCTTTAACAATGCCTGGGGTGAACTGACGCTTAATTATGGTCTGTCTCATACCCACGAAAACACCTTCCAGATTCCGGGATCTCCGGCTTTGGAAGGGACTGACGGCGACGCCCGTGACGGCAAGCGTACCGAAGTCGGCGCCTTTGCCGATGCCGAGTGGGTGCCACCCGCCGCTCAATGGCTAAAACTCTATGCGGCGACACGTTATACCAAGTCAGAACTTTATGACCGCAAGATGCCTGAGCGTGGCGTGGAAAAATACAGCGGTTGGGCGCCGATATATGCGGCAACCGTGACACCTAAGGATGGCTGGCAGATCTATGCCCGTTACGCCGAAGCCATTCGTCACCCCAGCATTTTTGAACGCACCAGAGGCTGGTCTTTTACCCCCATACTGACCGTGGACATCAAGCCTGAGCATGCCAAGAACTGGGAAGTCGGGACAAACCTGTCGGTTGATGGCCTGATCAGGGATTCCGATCAGGCACGCTTTAAGCTGGCCTATTTCGACAACCACGTGATCAACTATCTGACACGCGCCACAAGCTGGAATGTCGACGATCTGACGGACCGTGGAGAGACCCTGCGTAACATCGATGCCGTGGATTTCCGTGGCTATGAAATGACGCTGGAATATCGCCTCAAGCCGGTAATGGTTGAGTTGTTTGCCACGCGCTATGTGCACTCAAACTTCTGCTATAAGGACGGCGTGCTGAACGGTGTCGAGACCAGTACCCGCAAGTTTTGTTACTCCGGTGGTCTGGGCGGGTCCTATAGCCGTAACCATGTGCCGCCCAAATGGTCAGGTGGTCTGAATGTCGGCACGAAGCTGCTGAACGACAAGCTTGAGCTGTTTGGCCGCGTCACACATATCGGCAGCCGCCCCGAAGCCGTTCAGGGTGCCGGCGCTATCGCCGTGGTCGAGTGGTCGCCCTATACCCTGCTGGATCTGTCAGCCAGCTATAGGTTCAATGAGCGGGTGAAGGTTGATTTCACGGCAGATAACGTTCTGGATCAATACTATATGGACGCCCTGACTATCGGCCTTATGGCCTCACCGGGCCGGACATTAAGGTTGAACCTGACCTATATTTACTAAGACGATGAACCCCGTGGCTTTGTAGTCACGGGGTTTTTAAATGCGCCCGTAACAAGTACTGAGACAATTCACGTTTGACAATAATTCGCAATGTTACTATTCCACAGTCTGTAAACCCCGTCTGGGCAGAATTGTCTGCATCAGTCCGGTGAATGTCAGTGTTCCGGTAGTATGTACGATAAGCGGCGTCTGGATGTGTATCTCAGCCACAGATCGGCCCTGATTGACTACGCCACCCCGATACTGGGGGATCGGGCACGGGCCGAGGACGTGGTTCAGGAAGCCTGGGTGCGTTTTTCGGCAGTCAGGGGCGCGGCGGCGGCGCTGATACTCCGGCCTGAAAATTATCTTTATCGCATTGTCCGAAATCTGGCGATTGACTATTCACGCCATCGCGCCCGCGAAAATTGGGTTGGCGATGACGCGCTTTCGGACGTTGCCGACTCTCAGGCCCGCGTAGCGCAGGCCGTAGAGGCCAGAGATCAGATACGGGCCGTGAACAAGGCGCTGTCAGAGCTTTCGGATCGCCACCGTCAGGCGTTTGAGATGAGGCGCTTGCAAGGCATGGGATACGGGGAAATCGGCAAGGTTATGGGCGTGTCACAGACGCGGGCGCACGATCTGGTGCGTCAGGCCTATGAGCACTGTGTCATGCGCATGATGGAAGACGGGCATTTATGAATGTTGGATGCACGGAAGAAACGCGGGGGTTATACGTCTTGCATTACAGGCACCACCTTTCGGCAAAGGGCGAACTACCTGATGCATAAGCGCATAACCACAGATGCGAATGCGCAAGACGCACAGCGCGTACGCGAAGCGACGCGCCTGTATCTGCGTCTTCAGGATACGCCTGAAGACGAGGCCATTGAGGCCGAGGTAGATATCTGGCGCGCCCAAAGTGCTGAGCACGAACGGGCATGGCATGCCGCCAGCCAGACCTGGTGGCTGACGGGCCTGAGCGAAGTTTCGCAAGATGCCGTGCCAGTGCGGCCTAATGTTGTGTCACGCTGGGGCCTAAAACTGGCGGCGGGTGGATTGATGGCGGCGGCCTTAAGTCTGTTTGTCGCGCCTCAGGCCTATATGGCGATGGTATCGGATCATCAGACACACAGGGCCGAACAGCGTCAGATTGCGCTGGAGGACGGCAGTCAGGTCGTGCTGGATAGCGACAGCGCCATTGCCGTTACCTATCACCCCGATAGTCGGGAGGTAAGGCTCCTTAAAGGGCGTGCTTGGTTCGATGTGGCGCATAATGCGCAGCGACCGTTTCATGTGACCGTTGGAGATGCGAAGGTGACTGTGACGGGTACGGCGTTTGATGTCGGGCTTGAGGACGGGTTTAACGAAGTCTCACTGGCGCAAGGCGGTGTGCGTCTGACCGCAGGGGATGCGAAGCTGATGGCGCTTGTGCCCGGCGACAGAGTGCGCATTGACGCGGCTACGTCGGCCGCAGACAGATCGCAGGTCAGTCTGGCGTCTATGGGCAGTTGGCGGCGCGGGCGTCTGATGCTTGAGGATGTGCCTCTGGCGGACGGGATCGCGCGCCTGAAACGCTATTATGGCGGCATCATTGTGTTTGATCGCTCTGCCTTTGAAGGGCACACCGTGACCGGCGTCTATGATGTGCGTGCGCCCGAAGACGCCCTACGCCTGATGGTCAGTCAGCATGGCGCTGAGGTGCGTAAAATTACGCCCTGGGTCATGGTTGTGACGTCTGCGGAAAAATAATTTCTCTATATTTTCAGCACTTTGAGAAAAATTTCAAAAAATATCATAATCGGGACGGAAGGAATCCAGACCCGTGCAGTCTTTCCCATAGAACATGCAATCGCAACTCGGTTGCAAATTGGGTAAGTGCGAAAGGGCTATCAGTAATGTATTTCGGAGCAATCGCTGCGAACGGCAGGCGTTCAGTAATCATAGGTTTGGCAGGGGGAACGGCACTGGCGCTGGCCTTGGTGGTTTCACCGGCTATGGCGCAATCGACGGGTGCGTCTCAGGTGGCAACGGCCTCTAACCCGACCTTCAATATTCCCTCGCAACCCCTGACCAGTGCCGTGACGGCTTTCGGCGATCAGGCAGGCGTACAGGTCAGCGTGGACGGTGGTCTGCTCAGGGGGCGCAGTTCACGTGCCGTGAAGGGGCAATATACTCCTGCCGAGGCGCTGACGATTCTCTTGTCGCGGACCGGTGTGACCTATCAATGGATCAATGCCCGCAGTGTTTCCCTTGAGGCGGCACCGCAGGCTTCGGGCGCTTTGCAGCTTGGGACGATCCGCGTCGAAGGCGCCGGTGGTGCCGGTGCGGCGGGCGGTAACGGGGCCGTTGCCGGATGGGACGGAACCGCAGACAGTGTCTATTCGACCTCAGGTTCGGTCAGTGTGATTACGCGTGAAACGCTTGAGGCCTATCCGGGGACATCGCCTTCGGACATCCTCAAAAGCGTCACAGGCGTGATGTCTGGTGAATCGCGCAACTCTGGCGGTCTTGATGTCAATATCCGCGGGCTTCAGGGGCAGGGCCGTGTGCCGGTAACGGTCGATGGCGCGATCAACAGCACGACCCTTTATCGCGGGTATCAGGGGACTTCGAACCGCAGCTTTGTTGATCCTGACTTCATCAGCACCATCAGCATTGAAAAAGGCCCGTCCATGGGCAATGCCATTGCCGGCGGCATAGGCGGGTCTGTCACCATGCGTACCGTGTCGGCAGATGACATAGTGCGCGAAGGTGAAACCGAAGGCCTGCGCGTACGTTTCGGCATTTCCGGCAACAGCTCGCAACCGGGTTCGGCCGAGGTGAAAAACCTGCTTTTGGGCAATAATACGCTGGCGGCATGGCGGGGCACGGAACGCCCTGAAATGCTGGAACCCACCGGCGGTTCCGCCAGCCTGATCTATGGTCGCAAGGGCGATCGTTTTGATATTGTGGCGGGCTATTCTTTGCGCCGCGCAGGTAATTACCATGTCGGCGAAGAAGGCAAGGTGGCACCCAGTGTGACCTCGCAGCCCTCAGCGGTTTGCGCCTCTGATGATCTGCCTTCAAACGGCTATCAGTACCTCTATTGCAGCCGCGCCATCGCCTATTATGACCAGTATGGCATCACGCCTTTTGTTGGCGGCGAGGCGGTTCTGAACACCTCAAGCAAGTCTGATTCAGGGCTTCTGAAACTGACATGGCGGTTCGCGCCGGATCATTCAATTGAGTTCGGTTATGGTGGTTATGTCAGCACGTTCGGCGAAAACTACCCCTCAAGCATTGCTTCGGGTACGACGACGGTCAGTCAGGCCTATCCCCTGTCGAAGACCGATCTGCATCGTTTCACCACCCGCTATCGCTGGAATCCGGCAAGCGAACTGATCGACCTTAAGGCTAATGTCTGGGCGACGCAGTTGAAAGAGCAGGCCGCGTCTCTGGCCAGCACCGATCTGACCAAGCGACGCATTGATACCTATGGTGCGGATGTGTCCAACAGCTCGCGCCTGATGACGCCGGTGGGGGCCTTTACAGCTGACTACGGTCTGTCTGTGCTGCGCGAAGAAGTGGCACCGGAAGGTAAGTGGGCGACCAATGGCAACCCTCCGGGCCGCGAAGGCCGTCGGGATGAGGTCAGCCTCTTCAGCCAGTTTCAGCTTGAGCCAACCCTGTGGCTGAAACTGAATGCAGGTCTGCGTTACCAGAAGTATGACCTGACGGACGAACAGAGCGGTGTCTATTATCACACGACCCCGATTGATCGCAGCGAAGACGCGGTCAGCTATTCTCTGGGGGCTACGGTGATGCCTGCGGATGGCTTGCAGATTTTCGCCAAATATTCTCAGGCCGCACGTTTGCCATCTATCCTTGAGGCGACGACGAACTTCTACATGATCTCTAATCCTGATCTGCATAAGGAAGAGGCGCAGAACTGGGAGGTCGGGGCCAATTATCAGCGCGCCAACCTGTTTACCGGCGATGATGATCTGGGTCTGAAGTTTGTCTATTTCGACAACAAGACGGACGGCTATATTGCGCGTAAATATATCCGCACGATCTATTCGATGCAGATGTACAATATCGACAAGGCGCAGTTCCGCGGTTTTGAAGCCAATGCCACCTATCGTATTGGTGATTTCACCGTTGATGCCGGTGTGACGCAATATGACCGCATACGCTTCTGCCGTCCGGGCGAGGCCTGTATCAATAGCTCTCTGGCGTCGGACTATGCCACCAACTACATACCGCCAAAGGTTGCTTATAACCTGACCCTCAGTCAGAACCTTATGGATGATCGTCTGAATGTGGGTGTGCGTTTCGTACACCGTGGCAAGCGTGGCGCTGCGGCGGAGCCGACCGACAGCGGTTATGCGCCTCTGATCAAGGCCATGCCCTGGCGGCCCTATACGACGGTTGATCTGACGGGGCGTTTCAAGGTCAGCGACCGTCTGTCTCTGGATGCCAGCATCGAGAACCTGACCGACAACTATTATGTGGAGCCGCTGAGCCTTGGGGTTGTTCCGGCACCGGGACGCACCTTCCGTCTGAGCCTGACCGGCGAACTTGGGGGTTCGGATAATCTGTGGCCTGCCAACTGGTTTGAAGGTGGCCGCAGCGGTGAAACCGTTGACTGGTCCGGCCTCTATATCGGTGCCGATTTCGGCTATGTTCAGGGCAAGGAAAAGGCGACGATTACGACACTGGCCGGTGCCTCGGTCGATAATCCGGTCGATGAAGAACTTGAGAACGTACAGCTGAGCCTGCATTTCGGTCATAACTGGCAATTGTCGAATGGTCTGGTGTTCGGTGTCGAAGCGGATATGTCCTCGGCGCAGCTACAGACATGGACTGGCGTGCTGGTTTCTGAGCCGAATAACTACATGGCAGATTATCTGGCGCAGCAGGGCCGTTTGCAGTCCGAGACCTATTATGATTGGGATCGTCTGATGTCGGTTCGGGCCAGACTGGGTTATGCCTTCGGTAATACGCTGGTCTATGGTGCGGCGGGTGTGGCCTATATGCGCGAAACCCAGACACGTAATCAGTATGTTTCCGAAGAAGGCGGGAATGACGGGATCAGCAACCTGACCTTTATGTCCTTCACGGAAAAGGATGTGCGTAATCGTCATGGCTGGACAGCCGGTGGCGGTATCGAACGCGCGCTGGGTGATCACTGGTCGTTCCGTACGGAATACCGTTACACAGACTTCGGCAAGGCAAGCTTTGTCCATCCCGAAGCGCGGGCCGGTATCACCCACGACTATGACTATTTCGATGTGATCTTCAATCCGGATGGTACGCTGACGATCGATCGCGGCAGCCGTCAGGGGACATCGAACCAGATCACGGGCCGCAAGGTCAGTGCCGATGCACGTATCCATAGCCTGCGTGCCGGTCTGACCTATCGCTTCTGATGGGTAATTAACTGATGTTTATGCCGTCAGTCCAAACGGGCTGGCGGCATTAGCATGTTTGTACGCAATAATTTGCAAATCATTCTCAGGTGTGTTAGCCGTGCCCGCGCAATATTGCGCAGACAGGTGCTGGGTTCATTGAACGATTCGGGTCTTAAGCTGACGGCATATCTCAGGCACCGTAAGGCCCTGATTGATTATGCTACGCCTATTACCGGCGACAGGGGACAGGCTGAGGATGTGGTGCAGGAAGCCTGGGTGCGGTTTGCCTATCGTGATGCAGGCACGCCCGACAGGCTAAGTCCGGTTGAGCAGCCCTTGTCCTATTTGTATCGCATAGTCCGTAATCTGGCACATGACAGCCTGAGGCGCCGTAAGCGCGAAGGCCGGTATATGGATTTCAGCGACCCTCAGGCGGCCGAAGACGCGCCGCTGGATCGCCCGTCGGCAGAGACGGAAATCATTGATCGGGAAGATCTGGAACGCGTCATGGCGGCCATGGCCGAATTGCCTGAGCGCACGCGTATCGCCCTTGAGATGCACCGTTTCGGTGGTTGTAAGCTTAAGGATATTGCCGACCATTTTGGCATTTCCATCTCACGGGCGCAGGTGCTGGTGATGGATGGCGTCAAGCACTGCCAGCGCAGTCTTTGACTTTTTCGCGAATTTCATAAAAAAAGCGGCCAATGGCTATGGAACGGAAGCGCGGTTCTGCGTCTTGTGTTTAGGGGAAGTCCATTGGTTGCGATAAAGGTGCACGGATGACATCGCGGGAGACGCAAAACGAGCGTGAACGCGCTGAGGATGAGGCGGCAGAATTTCTAATTCTGTTGCAGGAAAATCCGGATGACCGTGACCTTAGGGCGCGGCTTGAGGTCTGGTGCAACACCCATACGCTTAATGGCGAAATATGGCAGCGCACCTTGCGGGCCTATGGTCTTGTTGGGCTGACGCCGCCGCATCACAAGGCCCATTGGGAAGGCTATTCGGTTGATATTCCGGTGCCTGAGACCACGATTTCGCCCAAACGATTCACACGCCGTAAGCTTGTGGCGTCAGCGGTTGCGGCCTGTCTTATGCTGGTGGTTGCGCCGGTTGGATTTGATTATCTGCGGGCCGATTATGCCACGGCGACGGGTGTTGTGCATCGGGTCACACTGAAAGACGGCTCTGTTGTGCGGCTGGCTCCCCAAAGTGCGATTGATGTCGCCTTCAAAGACAATGAGCGACGTGTAAAGCTTTTGAAGGGGGCGGCTTTTTTCGAAGTCACACCTGACGCGCAAAAGCCATTCCGCGTTGAAGCGGGCGGCGTAAAGGTTACGGTGCTTGGTACGGCCTTTGATGTGAAACGTAAGGCGCAGGAAACGGATGTGGCTGTTCAGCACGGGCATGTGCATGTGGAATCCCGTGGCCTTTCGGAGCATCTGCGGGTCGGCGATAGCCTGAGCATTGAGGCGGGAGGCAGAGGCCTTCGCGGTAAGGTGCAGCCGGACGAGGTCGGAGGTTGGGCCGAAGGGGAACTTGTGGTGCGTGACCGTCCGGTATCCGAAGTGGTCGAGGCTATGCGCCCCTATTATCGCGGGGTTATTATCCTCAACGATAAGGCTTTTGCTGAGCGTCGGGTGACGGGGGTTTATCGCCTTGATCAACCGGTCGATACCCTGACGGCACTGGCGGCCTCACACGGGGCAAATGTGCAGGCAGCGACCCCTTGGGTGATGTTGGTGAATAAAAATAACTGATATATTTCAGTTTGTTATAATTTTTTCAAAATAGTTTTGCGTCTGGCTATGGAAAGAATGCGCCCTTAGCCGTCCTTGTAAGCAGTGGGCTGATTTTAGGAAGCATTCGCAATTGCTTTCGGGCCGAAACCTGACTGGACGGAGAAGATAGATGCGTGGGGCAAACAGACGGGCCGTATGGCTGACGGCACTGATGATGACGACGGTACTGGGGGCAGGGGCCACGCCGGCACTGGCGCAGGAACAGGTTCAGTCGGAAACACGCGAATATAATATTCGCGCGCAACCACTGGCCGAAGCCCTTATCCAGTTTGCCCGTCAGTCCGGCCTTCAGGTATCTGCCGAGACCGGCCTGACGCAAAATCTGCGGACGCAAGGGGTGCGGGGGCGTTTGACCGAAAGAGAGGCGCTTACGACGCTTTTGTCGGGAACGGGGCTGACCTATCGTCTCAATGGTACAATGGTGGCGCTGGAAAAAGCTGTTGCCGCAGACGGAACGATACGTCTGGGGGCCATTCGGGTTGAAGGGGCCGTCGCAGGGGGCGGCGTGGCGTCAACCGGTGGCGATACGGCGATCTGGGATGGCACTTCGGAAACGGTTTACCGCACACCTGGCTCAGTCAGCGTGATCAACCGCGAACAGATTGAACAATATCGCGGCACCACTCCTTCGGATATTCTCAAGTCTGCACCGGGTGTGCTCTCGGGCGAAAGCCGCGCCAATGGCGGGATCGATGTCAATATTCGCGGCCTTCAGGGGCAGGGGCGTGTGGTAGTGACCGTCGATGGCGCGCAAAATTCGACCAGCGTCTATCGCGGTTATCAGGGCATAGCCAACCGCACCTTTATCGACCCTGATTTCATCTCAAGCGTATCGGTTGAAAAAGGCCCCAGCGCCCAGCCGGGTTCTGCGGGCGCGATTGGCGGTACCCTGACCCTGCGCACCCTGTCGGCGGATGATATTGTGGGCGAAGGTGAGGTCATTGGGGTTAGACTCAAGGTCGAACAAAGCGGTAATACCATAGCTCCGGACAGAGATCGCATCGTAAGTAAATATCCGGATCAGGATTACGTCACGACTACGGGCAAGCCGCGCAGACCTTCGGATCTGGATATGAATTCCGGCAGCTACAGTATGGTCATCGGGACAAAGAGCGATCGCTTTGATACGGTCTTTGGATATTCGCAACGCAGCTTCGGCAACTATCATGCCGGCGAAAAAGGCTCGCTGGCATCTGAGCAGGTTGCGTGTGACACCTGTGGGGACGGTACTTACCGCTATAAGCTTGGTCTGACGAGCTACCTGTCCGGTGAAGAGGTTCTGAACACCTCCCAGAGCACAGAATCCTATCTGCTGAAGGGGACAGTGCGCCTGACGGATACGCAGACCCTTGAACTTGGGGCGTCGCGCTATGACAGCCATTACGGCGAAACCTTCCCCGTAGGTATGTGGAATAATCAGGGTTCGGTGAGCCAGACTCCGCTTTCGGAAATCAAGCTGGACAGCTATACGGCCCGCTACGCATGGAATCCGGACAGCGAGTGGATCGAACTCAAGGCTAATCTTTGGTCGACCGAGATGACGGAACTGAGCATCAGCGGCAGCAATACGGACCAGAGCCATAAGTGGGGACGCTCAAAAGGGGCCGATATCAGCAACCTTTCGCGTCTGTCACTGGCCGGTAAGCCGCTTATCTGGCAATACGGATTAGCCTATCAGTATGAAAGCACCGGCCCTGACCGCACCTATTATGTGGGCATCCCGCCGCGCGAAGGTAAACGCGAAGTCTCCAGCGCCTTTACCAACGCAAAATGGCAGGCCCTTGGCTGGCTCAGCCTGTCGGGCGGGCTGCGTTATCAGCGTTACGAAAGCGTCAATCAGAACCCCCTGAGCCAGAAAGAAAAAGTGTCGGGCAATGGCACCGATCTGTCACTGGCGGCAGCAGTGGATACACCTCTGGACGGGTTGCAGGTCTATGCCAAATATGACCGCGCCTATCGTCTGCCGTCCCTGTTTGAATCGGTAGGGGCCTTTGCCACTCAGATATCGCCGGATCTGAAGCCGGAGCAGGCGCGCAATGTCGAACTGGGGGCCAATTTCGAGCGCCGCAGCGTATTTCGTGACACCGATGAGGTGGGTGTAAAGCTGTCCTATTTCGACAATCAGACAAACGACTATATTTATCGTCAATGGTCGCAGGTCTGTATCTATGAGTATAACGGCACCTGTTATTACTACAGCGCGACCATGAAGATGGACAATATCGATAAGGCCAAATTCTCTGGGTACGAGTTGTCGGCTCAGTATCAGAATCTGGGTTTCCGTGCTGATTTCAACGCCACCTATTATGACAATGTCGAATTCTGCCGGACGGCCTCGACCTGTAAGGGATCGTCACTGGCGGCTGACTATGCCACCAACCACATCCCGCCGGAATACAGACTGAGCCTGACCCTGTCGCAGCGCCTGCTGAAAAACCGGCTGGGCCTGAGCGCCCGCGTCAGCCGTACCGGTTCGCGCGCCGCTGAGGCGGAACCCACCAGCGGTGGTGCCAGCCCCTTCATCGCCATGGTCGGCTGGAAGCCCTATACGGTCACGGATATTTACGCTGACTATGCCTTGACGGAGTCTGCGAAGTTCTATGTCTCGGCCGAAAACGCATTTGACACCTATTATGTTGAGCCGCTGGGGTTGGCGCTGATGCCATCGCCTGGGCGCACACTGAAATTTGGTCTGACGGCGGCCTTTGGCGGGCCGAAATCCGCCCATAGCTTTGCCGCTGCGAACCGGTCTTCAGGCAGCGGAGAGGTTACGGACTGGAGCGGTGTCTATGGCGGTATCTATGGCTTCAGGGCAACCGGACCGGTTTCCGCCGAAGACTGGGGTGCCGGTGGTGTGCGTCGTCTTGAGATAAACGGCTATACGTCAAATAATGTCGGGATTCAGCTTGGCTACAATTACCAGTTCGCCAAACGCTTCGTCGTCGGGCCGGTGATTGACTATACCCGCTTAGGGGCGGACATCGAAAAGCGCTTCTACTCGGAATATCGTGTGAACCTCAAAATCGACAGCATGACGACGGCGGGCATCCGTCTGGGTTATGCCACGGATCAGGGTCTGGTCTATGCCGTCGGTGGGCGTGCGGTGGCGGATACCCGTTCTACGCTGGGTTACCGCATATCGCGTCTGCGCCCCGAAGCAATCTATGAGGGGCAGGGCCAGATGCGCGGCACATTCATCGGTGCCGGTGTGGAATATGCCCTGTCGAAACACTGGTCGTTCACGGGTGAATATCGTGCGACCCAATTCGAAGATGGCGATTATTGGTCGCAGACCCAGAACATATTGTTTGGCTCCAGCAGCGTTGACCTTACCTATGGCTGGCGTCCGAATGCCCGCTTTGATGTGCTCAAGGCCGGTCTGAACTATCGCTTCTGATCCGTATCTGAGTGCGGTTTTAAAATCTGGATGGCGGCGGAGCTTGGAAGCTCCGCCGTTTTCTGTTTGTGGGGCGCGGCCTTATTTGGTCGGTCTCTGAACCGGCGACCCTGTCACATTAAGTGTAAGAATCTGCTGTATGCGCCCTGCTCACACGATGAGGACAGGCGAACGCTTCGTGTGAAGCGGCTCAGGACAGGTGCTGAATACAGACATGACTGATCTTTCAGATGACCGCGCTTTGTGGCTGTCACGACATGTGCTGCCGCATGAACCGGCGCTCAGGCAATGGCTGGGGCAATGGCGGCTGTGTGACATAGAGGTGGATGATGTCGTGCAGGAAACCTACGCCATATTGGCCAGTCGTGAGACGGTCGGGGATATCCGTAATCCCAGAGCCTATTGTTTTCAGACCGCGCGCTCAGTCATCCTGATGCAGTTACGGCGCGCCAAGGTCGTATCCATACAGACGGTAGAGGATATTGATCGTCTGGGGTCGGTGGCCATCGACCCAAGCCCTGAGGAGCAGGTGTCGGATCGTCAGCAGTTTCATAAACTGGTTGAGGCTATGGGCGAATTGCCGGATCAGGGGCGACAGGCCGTTTTCCTCAGGCTGGTCGAAGGTCTGACGCAGCGTGAAATCGGCCACAGGCTGGGGATTTCAGAAAATGCCGCCCAAAAGCACGTGGTTAAAAGCGTGCATAAACTAATGAATATTCTTGGGAAGGGCGGAAAAGACGTGGTTCATGCATCTAAAGCCGAATCAAGGAAAGAACTTGTCCGGTATGGAAATGCACGAAAACAGTCAGAAGATTGATCAGGCGGCGGCGCAGTGGGCTGTTCGTGTAGAAACCTCCTCGCTTAATGATGATGAACGCGCACAACTTGATGAGTGGCTGAAGGCGGATACGCGCCATTTCGGGGCCTATGCCAAGGCGCGCGCGGTCATTGCACAGGTGCGGAGAACCAAAGCGCTGGGGCCTGACGGTAGCCTTCCGCTGACCGAAACGCCCGCTAAGGCATCAATCAACAAACCTGACCGACGGCAGATGATCACCTGGGCAGCGGCGGCAACGGTTGCCGGTGTTGTGGTAACCGCCGGTGGTCTTCTGACGTCCGGCCCGCAGACCTATCGAACCCGATTGGGGGAGGTGCGGCTGGTGCCTCTGGCGGATGGGTCTTCGGTGACTCTGAATACGGATTCGCGTATCTCGGTACTGATGAATGCCACGGAGCGGGTGGTCACGCTGTTGCAGGGAGAGGCCCTGTTCAGTGTCACCGAAGATGCAGCGCGGCCATTCGTCATTGATGCCGGTCAGGCGCTGATCATGACGGTCAATAGTCAACTGATGGTCAGCCGTCTGGTGGCGGAACCGGTAAAGGTTCTGGTGCGTGACGGAGAAGTGGCCGTCAGTAATCGCCGACATAAGCGGCCTGCGCTCAGGATGACGGCCAATACGCGTACTGAAGTTTCCGAAGCCGCAGCGGTACAAAGCGTAACACCGTCAGAAATGAGCCGCGAACTGATCTGGCGCGAAGGCATGCTGTCGTTTGAAGACATGCCCCTGAGTGACGCGTTGGGGCGATTCGCCCGCTACAATGATCTGCGCATCGTGCTGGACGATCCGACACTTCGGCGGGAAACCGTCACCGGCCTTTTTTCCGCAACAGACCCCGAAGGATTTGTCACGGCAGTGGCGGCGACGCTTGATCTGAAAACACGCAAAGAGTCAGGCGTTCTTTATCTCAGTCGTTAGGACTGATCATCGTAACGGGCATGTAAAAAGCGACTCGCGCTCTGGTAATATGCTCAAATATAAAAGTTTTATGACTTGGGCGGGTTATCCGTCCACAAGGCATCTATCCCCCCGAAGCTGGCGACGACACTGAAGTCGGCGCGCGAAATGGGGTTAGTATATGTCGTTTTTTACCAGAAAAGCCTTGTTGGGCTGTAGTGCCGCTCTGAGCCTTTTAATGGCCACGCCCGGACTGGCTCAGTCACGTGACTTTGACGTTCCGGCACGTGAAGCCACCCAAAGCATTCCTGAATTTGCCCGTCAGGCAGGTATTCAGATTGTTGCGTCAGGTGAGCAATTGCGGGGTGTTAAAACGCGTCCGGTCAAGGGACAGATGGACGCGCGGGCGGCTCTGGCGATGATGCTTGAGGGGACGGGTCTGGTCATTGCGTCGGACAACGGAAACATCATCACATTGCGTAAGGCGGTACGTGAATCGGGTGCGGGCACAGGGGCTGTGACGGGACGTATTCTCGATCCGGTGACGGGTGAATATCTGCGTAATGCCCGCATACAGTTCCACACAGAGGACAGGACGCGTCTGATTACCTCAGGTGATGGCGGTGTATATTTTGCGCCAGACCTGCCGACGGGTAAGGTGGACGTGACGGTCAGTTTCACCGGTTTTCCGGATCGCAAATCGTCGATCAATGTACGTGCCGGTGAAACGGTTACGCTTGATTTCGACATGGTTCGCGCGTCGCAGGAAGACGTGCATGAGGTTGTGGTGGTCGCCTCGGTGCGCGACGGTGATGCCCGCGCTATTATGAGCCAGCGCGAATCTATGGACATTAAAAACAGCCTGTCCTCGGAATCCTATGGCGATATTTCCGAAGGTAATCCCGGCGAATTTATCAAGTTCATGCCCGGTGTTGATACCGACAGTCTGGGGGACGGCACGGTGCGTACGGTGCAGTTGCGCGGCCTGCCGCCGGAATATACCTCCGTGACGCTGAATGGCATCAGTCTGGCGGCGGCGGATGGAAATACGGGGGCGGACGCCTCACGCAGTTTCAGCTTTGAGCAGATGTCACTCAGTGCCATCGACTCTATTGAAGTCTCCAAAACCATCAGTGCCGATGTGGATGCCAATGCGCCTGCGGGGACGATCAATATCCGCACCAAGCGCGCCTTTGACCGTCGCGGCGGGCAGCGGATTTCTGCGCAGATCAGCGGTACGACCCACTCGAATATGTGGGACAGCGCCCGTAAATCCGGCCCCGGTGAAGGCGGCTATGGTGGCAAGAAGTTTCTGCCGAACGCTCAGGTGGAATATTCAAACGTCTTTTTTGATCGCCGTCTGGGTGTCGTCTTCAGCGCCAGCGTGTCGAACATGTATGTCGAGCAGGAACAGACCGAACTGAGCCGCAACTATGTGCCGACGGCCCTAAGCCCTGATCCGCTGGCGATTACCGCCATCAATCTCAATCTCTATCAGCGGGAAATATCGCGCTTTTCAACGTCCCTGACGATGGATTTCAAGGCCAGCGAAAACCTGAGCCTGTCGCTGGTTTCGCTGTATAACGAAGCCAGTATCTGGGCGGCCACCACCTCGATTGACTTTACGACCGGCAGCCGGACACGGGGCGTCGTCGGTGATCCGGTGTTCGATATAACCACTCAGGTTCCGGCCACTTCAAACACTCTGTCGATACAGAACCAGACGACCTATAAGGACGGGACGGGCCGCACCTTTATTCCGAGTTTCGAATATGACAATGGGCGTGTGCGTGTTGATGGCGCACTGTCCTATTCCAACTCGATCAGTACCTATGACCCTCAGGGCCTCAAGGACACCGCCTATACCATGAGCGCCATTACGGCGCGGGGCAATTTCTCGGCCGAGCGTGAAGCCGGAGACCTGAAAAGTCAGGCCTGGAATATTCGTCAGCTCAGCGGCCTTGACTGGAGCGACCCCAACAGTTTCACCGGCCCGGCCTCAATCGTTCTGAGAACCAATTCAAACCTGTATGCCGAGCATACGTCGACGGGTGGCATGCTGAATATGACCTTCAGCAGCGAGCCGTTTTCTGTGCCGATCATTTTCAAGACGGGCCTCAAGGCGCAGCGACGGGAATATGAATACAGCAACCCGTCCGACCTCAATCGCTACACCTATTCAGGGCCACTGACACGGGCGGAAATCCTGAGCCGCATCAAGAGCGACAACCAGTATTCTTTTGCAGATACCGGCATAAACATTACGACGCTTAACGGCAGTAACGAAGTCTATGTACCCAGTAATTACAAGCTGTTGCAGCTTTATAAGGACAATCCGGAACACTGGACGGCAACGGCGGCCACATCTGCGGCTGAATGGTACAGCATCTATGTTGGCAATAACCGGCACTTCCGCGAAGATACGCTGGCGGCCTATGCGATGGGTACGGCCAGCCTTGGGGAAAAGCTGAAAATCCGCGCGGGTCTGCGTTGGGAACGTACCGAAACCGGCGCGCTGGAGCATAATCCGTTGTCGGTAGAGGCGGTCAAGCTGGCGGGTTATCAGGTCTGCGAACTGCCGGCGACCACGGTATGTCCGGTCGCAAGAATCGGGCAGGCGGAGACCATCGACGGTCTGAAATATCAGTATCAGACCCAGCCCAAAATCTGGCGCAAGGGGGAATATGATTACTTCTTCCCCAGCGCTTCGGTTAAGTATTCCTTTGATGACAAGACGGATTTGCAATTCGGCTATAGCCGCACCATTCGTCGCCCTGAGGTCGCAATGCTGTCGGGTGTATGGCGCGTCAGTGAGCCGACCGAGACCGGTCAGGGGCGCATCACCGTGCCGAATCCTTCTCTTGAGCCTGAGATTTCGGATAATGTCTCGGTACGTCTGGCAAGGTATTTTGAGCCGGTCGGTATGGTGGCGATCAACTATTATCGTAACCGCGTAAAAGGCCTGTTCCAGACTCAGGAACTGAGCGCCGATGAGTTCGGCTATACGGGCGAAGAATATGCCGACTATCTTTTCAGCACGACGACTACGGTTGATGGCGATGCCATTGATATTCAGGGTTACGAGCTGGAATTCAGTCATGCCATGGACTATCTGCCGTCGCCGCTGGACGGGCTTTCGGTACGCGGCGCTTTGATGGTCAATGACCCCGAAGTCCGCATCATTCGTTCGGCGGACAAGATTGCCACCTTCTCGGTGTCCTATCGCAAGGGGCCAGCGAAGCTTTATTTCAATAGCGTCTGGACGGACGAAAAGTACAGAACCACTACGCCGTCATGGTTTGCGGCCTATTGGGATGCCAACCTGTCTGGCAGCTACCGCTTTCCGAATGGCTGGGAGTCGTTCTTCTCGGTGCGTAATCTCCTCAATCGCAACCGTAATGTCATCGTGCCGGGATCGCTGGCGAAAACCGGTCAGATCGGGGATCACAGCGCCATCTATATCCATGGCGGTATGAACACCACCATCGGCTTGCGCGCACGCTTCTGATTTCAGAACGCTTTTCTTTCAGGCGCTCTCCGGCGGAGGGCGCCCCTTACAGGATTTTACATCATGCAAATCAGGAATATCGCAAGCCGGCTGGTGCTCGGTTTAGTATGTGCGGCCATGCCTGCCGGTGCCGCTTTGGCGCAGGGCTGGCAGGTGGCGCCTGAAGTTATCAAGGGACGCAGTTCCGAAGTCATTCGCGGTATCGTATTTGAGGATGCCAATGCCGATGGCCGTCATCAGGCTACCGAGGCAGGGGTTGCAGGCGTTCTGGTGTCTAACGGCCTTGAGGTTGTGCGCACTGATGCCAAGGGCGCGTATGCAATCGCGGTGCGTCCGGACATGGATCTGTTTGTCGTGCAGCCTTCGGGGTGGCAGGTGCCGGTCGATGCGCGCAATGTGCCTCAGTTTTCCTATACGCATAAACCGGACGGCAGTCCGGCGGCCTTTCGTTTCGGTGGGCTGGCGGCCACAGGCGCGGCACCTGAGCGCGTGAATTTTCCGCTGCGTCGGGCCAAAGCCGGTCAGGCTTTTACCTGCGCCATGATCGGCGACAGCCAGACCTATTCCAACCACGAAGCCAGCCAGTATCGTGATAGTGCCGTGGCCGATATGGTGACTATGGGTCTTAAGGCCGAAACGGATTGCATGCTCTATCTGGGAGACGTGGTCGGTGACGATCTGGGGCTTCTGGATCGGGTATTCGAGTTAGGGGCTACGGTTGGCGTGCCGCAATGGGCCGTCAGTGGTAATCATGATGTGGACTTTGATGCCCCTAGTGACGAACATTCTCTGGACACATGGCGGCGTGTCTGGGGGCCAGCCTATTATGCGTTCGAGATGGGCAATGTGACCTTTGTCGCACTGGATAATGTGGTGTCTCCGTGTAATGCCGAAGATGCCCAAAAGGCAGGGCGCGAAGCTTGTCTGCGTGATGCCCGTCAGGGCTATAATGGACGGATAACCGATACGCAGATGCAGTGGGTGGCCAATCTGCTGAAAGAGACGCCTAAGGATCGTCTGGTGGTGTTTGCGCACCATATTCCGCTGGTGTCCTATATCGGTGCGGCCGGTGGCAAGGGGTCGCAAACCGATAATGCGACGGCGCTCTATGCCTTGGCTGAGGGGCGTGAAGCCCTTGATTTGTCAGGACATACCCACACGCTTGAGAACCATGACGCCGGTCAGCATTTCAAGGGCTGGCAGGAAGCCGCCGGTGTCGGGCCGTTGCCATTCCGTCATATTGTGGCCGGTGCCGCTTCGGGTCGCTGGTGGCAGGGGGATTTCAATATCGATGGGGATTCCCATGCGATTACCTCATCCGGTGAGCCCAAAGGGGTTCTGATGATTGATTTCGATGGTGCCGATTACAAAGAGCGTTTTGTCGGTTCAAGACTGGGGACAAGGGGCCAGTGGGTTGATTTCAATACGCCCGCTTTCCGTAGCTGGTACACGGCTCTGGATAGCTGGCGCACCGAGGATAAGAAAACCCGTGATCCTGTGCCGCCAGTATCGGTAAATGATCTGGAAGATACACGTCTGTTTACGCCTGAGGCTCTTGCCGAAGGGGTTTGGATCACGGTCAATTTCTGGCACGGTTCGGCCAGTGCGAAGGTCGCAGGCACTTTGAATGAGGGCACGTCGTTCACACTGGATCGCGTGCAGCAAGGGGCCGGTGAGGCGCGTCTGGAAGGAGCGGAATATGTTGATCCGTTTGCGATAAAGCGTCAGGCAACCGTAGGCCGTTACGCGTTCCAGAGCCGTTCAGGCATTGAACGCAATCAGGGTTGGGAAGCCGGTCGCGGGACGGCCCTGAGCGGTGCGCCTCAGCCTCTGGCCGGTTGGGCGGATCGCAGCATGCACCTGTGGCGTTATCGTTTGCCTGCGGATCTGAGCGAAGGCGTGCATGTGCTTAAGGTCACTTCGGTTGATCGCAACGGGCAGACATGGACGGACCATGTTGTCTTTGAAGTGAGAACAAACCTGCCGCCCGCCCGTCATCGTCGCGAGGTGTGGAAGTAGGCATAAGCTTGGTTTTGGCCCTGACAATCTATCCTCCTTTGTCAGGGCCTGAACTTTTCGGAATTGCTTGCTGAGGTGTTCTGCGGGCGGGGACAGGCGGGGGGAGAGAGGCCTGTAGCCGTAATATGCGTTATGTCCGGTCGGTATGGCCGAGGTCGCGGTCAGGCTCGACGATATCGCGCACGCGCTGTTTGAGCGTTTTGACATCAGGGAAGCCGCCATCGCGCTGACGCTCCCAGATAAGCTGATCATTAACATGGATTTCAAAGCGTCCACCGGTCGAGGGAATTAGCGCGACTTCGCCCAGATCCTGACCAAAGGTGGACAATAGCTCCTGCGCCATCCAGCCTGAGCGTAAAAGCCAGTTGCATTGGGTGCAGTAGAGAATCGAGATGCGCGGTTTCATATGTGCTTTCTCAGGTCGGTTTGAGGTTTCGGGCCAGTTTATTCGTTTAAACCAGTTTATTCTTTTAGTGACAGACGGCACAGATTATATAACACGCCTGATCGTGCCCGACCCCACATGCCCGACTCGATTGAGAGATGATTGCCTATGACTTCACCTGCTCCTGATGCCGCCACCCATGACCGTATCCTGAAAACCGGCGCGGAAGTGCTGCGGATTGAGGCCGATGCCCTTAAGCTGATGGCGGATACGCTGGGGGATAACTTCGTTGCGGCGGTCGATCTGATCTATAATACCCGCGGGCGGGTGATTTTGTCAGGAATGGGAAAATCGGGACATATTGCGCGAAAAATTGCCGCAACTCTGGCCTCTACGGGGACACCTGCCTATTTCGTACACCCCGCCGAAGCGAGCCACGGTGATCTGGGGATGATTACGCCTGATGATGTGGTGCTGATGTTGTCCAATTCCGGTGAGACGGCTGAACTGTCGGATATGATCGCGCACTGCCGCCGGTTTTCGATTCCGCTGATCGGTGTGGCCGGTCGTCCGCAGAGCACGCTTCTGAAAACGGCTGATATTGCGCTGGTGCTGCCGGACGCGCCCGAAGCCTGTGCCATTGGCATGGCCCCGACCACTTCGACGACGGCGACGCTGGCGCTGGGGGACGCTTTGGCGGTGGCGGTCATGGAGCGCCGTGATTTCAGCAAGGAACAGTTCCGTGTGTTTCATCCCGGCGGAAAGCTGGGGGCGCAGCTTCTGAAGGTGGCGGCCCTGATGCACGGTGAGGCCGAGTTGCCTCTGGTGAGCGAAGATACGTCAATGAGCGATGTCATGCTGACCATTACCTCAAAGGCATTCGGTGTGGCCGGTCTGGTCAATGCCGGTGGTGAGCTGATCGGGGTCATTACCG
>JASGFL010000023.1:0-41069 GCA_047605545.1 Asticcacaulis sp.
TCGACAAGATCCGTGAAGTGATCGGTTCCGGTGGTAAGGTCATCCGCGAAATCGTTGAAAAGACCGGCGCGAAGATCGACATTGCCGAAGACGGCACGATCAAGATCGCAGCTTCCCTGCAAGCCAATATCGACGCTGCCCGCGACTGGATCAAGTCGATCGCTTCGGAACCAGAAGTCGGCGCCATCTATAAGGGTAAGGTCGTGAAGGTTGTCGATTTCGGCGCGTTCGTGAACTTCTTTGGTGCCAAGGACGGTCTGGTTCACATCTCGCAGATCAAGAACGAAAAGGTCGCCAAGACTTCTGACGTTCTGAACGAAGGCGATGAAGTGAAGGTGAAGTTCCTGGGCTTTGACGATCGCGGCAAGACCAAGCTCTCGATGAAGGTCGTTGATCAGGAAACCGGCGAAGACCTCACCGAAAAGCTGGCGGCTGAACGTGCGGCTCGTATCGAAGCCGGTGAAGAAGCGCCTGCTCCAGAAGGTAACGACGAAGGCGGCGAAAAGCGTGAGCGTCGTCCGCGTCGTCCACGCCGCGACTAATTATCGGGGTGAAGGGGTCCCATGACCCCTTCGTCTTTGAGACTTAGAAGGGTGACCTTAGCGGGTCACCCTTTTTGCATGCATGCGAAAGACTTGACGCTAATAATCGAATGTGTCGATTATATTGTATGTTGAAGAAGTTAAAATACGTAAGTCTGCTCTCTAAGGCAAAAAATGCCAGAATAAAAAGTAATTTCCAAGATGCTGAAAATTACATGCAGATGGCTTTCAATGTTTATGGAAAATACCCACAAGAAGAATTTCCACCATATGTAAATATTATTTATGCATCTATATGTTTACATACCGATAAATTGAATTCATATGAATTTTGCGTGATTGCTCTCAAGCAATTAAATAAAAAATACTATAAAAATATAAATATTATAAATTATTTGAAATATTACATTCAGATAATATTGATAAATACAACGAATTTTGCAGACTCGGATGCGTACGCGTTGTTAAAAAGCATTAATATTAAATATAATACAATTAATGCTAATAAAGTTCCCAAATATATAAAAATGAATCTGCCCCTAAACAAAGAGCTTGGATCAGAAGTTGATGCTTTCATTGAGTCGTTATATTAATTTCAAATATGATGCACACACTTTCAGATCAAATCCTTGACCGTCCGGCGGTGGTATTGCTGGCTAATCGCGGGGAACCGGTGACCCTGACGGGGTGTGAACTCGAAGAGACAGACCTGTCCGATCTGATTATGGATGGCTGGATATTCGATCAGTGTATCCTTAAGAACAGCAAGTTCACCTCGGCACGACTGGATAAGGCGCAGTTCATCTCCTGCAAAGGGGCCCATGCGGTTTTCACCTCGGCGCATCTGATTGAAGCGCAGTTCACGGCGTGTGATTTCAACAATTCAAAGTTTCGCGGCAGTCATCTGTCGCAGGCGGTTTTCAAACGCTGTAAACTGACTGGTGCGGATTTTAACGACAGTCGCGCTATGGATATTGTGTTTGAGGATTGCCGCCTCAATCACGCCCGCCTGCGGGGATTTGCGTTTAATAAACAGACGCTGAAATCGGTCGATCTATCTAATGCCGATCTGATGCGCTGCGATTTCCGCGATGTGGTGTTTGAGGACTGCTCACTGCGTGACGCTGACCTTAAGGACGCGCGTTTTACTGGCGCAGATATGCGGGGCACAGATATTGGCGGTGTCAGGCTTGATGACGCGCGCCGTTTCAAAGGCGCAACCATTTCGCGGGCACAGGCTGCGGAACTGTTGTCTGAACTTGGTCTGAAAGTGCGTTAGTGCCAATAACCGTTTACATAGATGCCGACGCTTGTCCGGTTAAGGACGAGACCTATAAGGTCGCCGCCCGTTATAGCCTGAAAACCATTGTGGTCTCAAACAGCTTCATCCAAATCCCGCGATCGGACCTGATATCGCGGATGATTGTCGATGCAGGGCCGGACATTGCCGATGACTGGATCGCCGAACAGGTGGTGGCAGGTGATGTCGTGGTCACCAATGATATTCCGCTGGCTGGTCGGGTTTTGTCAGTGGGCGCACATGCGCTTGCGCCGAACGGCAGGGCCTTTACGCCTGACACCATAGGCGCGGCGCTGTCGCAGCGTGCCTTGATGGAGCACATAAGATCAACCGAAGAAATTACGGGCGGTCCGCCGCCGTTTTCCCAAAAGGATCGTTCGCAGTTCCTGCAAATGCTGGATCAGATCATATCCAAAGAACAACGAAAGCTACGTTGATAGCTGTATGATTATTTGAGGTCAGCGAACTTAGACCTTGCCCCCAATAACTGAACTAATTAGAAGAAACGTTCATATAACGTGGACTGATGAACAACGCATGCAACAGAGATGGGTGACAACGGCACTATGTGGGGTGCTGGCCGGACTGGTACCGCTGGGCGCGTTTGCGCAAACCGGAGATGTCACGGGTGAGGTAACTGAAGTTGTTGTAACAGCTCAGAAAAAACCTGAACCACTAGCACGGGCACCCCTTTCCGTGGCGGTTATTACCGGCGATCAGATCCGTGGCACAGGGGCCTATGACCTTAAGGACGTGCAGATCCTGACGCCGTCGCTGTTGATTACCTCCACCGCCAATGAGGCGCAGACCACTGCCCGACTGCGTGGTGTGGGCACGGTGGGTGATAATCCGGGGTTGGAATCGTCTGTCGGCGTGGTGATTGATGGGGTTGTTCGCGCCAGAACGGCTACGGCCATGAGTGATCTGGGGGTGCTTGAGCGTATCGAAATTCTGAAAGGCCCGCAAACCAGCCTGTTTGGCAAGGGCGCGTCAGGCGGCATCATTCAGGTGGTCACTACCGCGCCGGTCTATGAGCCGGTTCAATCGCTTGAACTGGATGTTGGTGAGCATGGCACGCTTGGGGTAGCGGGCTATATGTCCGGCCCGTTAAGCTCCCGCTGGGCCGGTTCGTTGTCTCTGGTACACCGTAAACGTGACGGTGAGTACAAGGTAAATGTCGATGATGGCCCGCGTCGCGAGCGTGAGGACGGCGATCAGAATTATTACTCCGTACGCGGACAATTGCTCTATATGTCCGAAGATAAGGTGAAAATCAGGCTGATCGGTGACTATACGCGACGCGATGAAAACTGTTGTGCGGGTACGGCCATAGCTGTGGGCAGGGCGGCTGACTATATCAGCAGCCTGACACCGTCCGATGGGGTTGCCAGAGAACCCGACCCATCGCAACGCGCTGCCTGGTTAAACCGCTCAACAGCACAGGGCATAACCGATGGTGGCCTGTCATTGGAGCAGACCGTCAGGCTGAGCGATGATGTAACCCTTGTGTCGATCACGGCCGCGCGTAGTTACAAACATACCTCAGGTTATGACGCGGATTTCACCACGGCCGATATCTATTATCGTGAACCGGATGGGCCTTTTGGCAATGCGATTGATACCCTCAGTCAGGAAGTGCGTCTGAACGGCAAATGGTCGACGGTGGACTGGCTTATCGGTATTTATCTGTCTTCGGAATATCTTGAGCGTCGGGATCAGTATCTATACGGCAAGGACTATGAGCCCTATATGGGGCTATTGCTGTCTGGAGGGACCAACGCCGACCGGATTTCCGAGCTGACCGGACTTGAGGTCGGTGACTCCTATCAGGCCGGATTTGGGGCCAATGACCATTACCGGCAAACCGAACGTAATGCGGCGCTTTATGCCAATGCCGAATGGGAAATCGGGCCGTCTGTTTCGCTTGTCGGAGGTTTGAGGTTAAATCGTCAGACCAAATCCTTGCAGGCCAGCTTTACAAATTCCGATAATGGTGAGGCCTGCGCTGCGGCGCAGTCGCTTGGGTCAGGATCTTTGGGAATTATCTGTCTGCCCTGGTCAAATCCGGCATTTAACAATCTCAGGACGGCACAGAAAATGTCGGACAGTGCGACAACCGGCACACTGAAGCTTGTGTGGCGACCAAGCGCGGCCCTGACAACCTATGCTTCTGTCGGGCGCGGCTGGAAGGGCGGCGGGTTCAATCTGGATCGGGAACAGAATTCCGCTTTTGACGCCATCGCAGATACCGGATTCGCGCCTGAAACTGTCACAGCTTACGAGCTGGGTTTCAAGGGACGCTGGATGCGGGGGCGACTGGCGCTTGATGCCGCGATTTTTGACCAGAAATTTGAAAATTTCCAGCTAAATACCTTCCTAGGGACAACCTTCCTTGTGACTTCGGTGCCGCAATTGCGCTCAAAAGGACTTGAGGCTGAGGGGCGGTTGACGCTGCGTAATGGCCTAAGGCTGTTGAGCGGTTTTACCTATACGGATAGCCGCTTTGGCTCGGATGTTGTTCCCGGACTGCCGCTGGTTGCCGGAGGACGCGCCTCTTTTGCCCCTAAGTGGTCGGTGACGACGCAGATCGACTATAGCCGTCCGTTGTTTGGACTTGAATTCAACGCGTCGTTAGATGCCCGGTACAACAGTGCCTATAATACCGGTTCGGATCTGGCACCGATAAAGCTGCAAAAAGCCTTTACGCTGATGAATGGTCGCCTGACCCTTGCCAGATTTGACGGCAGTGTGGCGGTTGATCTGTGGGGCAAGAACCTGACGGATCAGGACTATTATCAGGTCGCCTTTGGTGCGCCGTTCCAGACCGGAAGCTTCAATGCCTTTATGGGGCAGCCGCGTACTCTGGGCCTTAGTCTGCGCCTGAAGCGGTAATGTGAAACAAAAACGCTCCCCGCCGATCAGGGCAGGGAGCGTTTAATATCAGTCATCAGATATCAGAGGCCGATCAGGAAACGCCGGCTTCGGCCAGCCATTCCACCAGCTTGGATTTCGGCATGGCGCCGACCTTCATCGACTTGATCTCACCGTTTTGGAACAGGATCATGGTCGGAATGCCGCGCACGCCAAAACGCGAAGGCGTCATGGGTGAATCGTCGATATTGAGCTTTGAGATGGTCAGCTTGTCGCCATAGCTGGTCGCCAGTTCATCAAGAATCGGCGCAATCTGCTTACAGGGGCCGCACCACTCTGCCCAGAAATCGACCAGAACCGGCTTATCCGATTGCAGGACATCAGCTTCGAAGGATTCGTCCGTGACTTTCAAGGTAGACATATGAGTATCCTGTACTAGAGCGCATTCCGAAGGGCGATTAGCGAATTTCGGACCAAAATGCACGATAAAACAATAAATTAGAACACATTTCCGATCATTGATGATCCTGATATATCCTAAGGCCGTCAGGCATGTGATCCCAAGTTAGGGAGTCACCCGACGTAAATCAATGGCCTAACTGCGGACATCCCTGATTTCGCTTATCCTCTGTTCAATCAAGGCGTCGTTCATCGGGGTAAGTTTGGGCCCATCTGTCCAGAGGAATGCCGCTTCAATGCGGTGTTCAGGATAGATTTGCTTCAGCAGGGCCACATATCCGGCCAGTTGGCGCTGATAGGCAAGAGCCGCCCCTTCGGCAGTGTCCGGCGCAGGACGATTGGATTTGTAATCAATCACCAGAACCCGCTCTGGCTCAATCACCAGCTGGTCAATTCGTCCCGAAAGATACAGACCGGACGTCAGTTTACCGGCGATTGCCACTTCGGGTCTTGAAGCGGGCGAAAAGGCGGCGCTGAACCGGTCATCCTCAAGCACAGCGAAGACACTGCGGAAAATATCATCCTGTTGTTCCGCCGTCAGATTAAGCTGTTTCGCCAGCCAGGTCCGCGCTACCTCGGTGCGTTTATCCTGAGAAATATCCGGCAGAATTTCAAACAGCTTATGGATCAGCAAACCACGACCATAGCGGCCGAGACCCTTATCACCGGACAGAGGCGAAGGGGCCTGTTCATCCGATGTACGATCTTCGTCCGATAATTGTGACAAGGCACGCCAGCGGGTTTGGTTATCATCTCCGACCGGTGGTTGTGACACAAACTCAGGCAAGGCCGAATGTGCGACCTCAGCCTTTGATTGTTGGGGCATAAGCGGCGCGACCTCTCCGTAGACCAGCACCTGAGCGCGCGTAAGGTCACGATCGTCGTCCACCACATCTTTGGGCAGGCCAAAGTCGATCACGCTGGGCATATCCACGGCGCTGACGGTGTCCCCAAGGCGCGCAAAGCCATCGGCGGACAGATCGTACCAATCTGGGTAATTACCGTTATAGGCACGCTTGCCCTGAAACCCGCACAGGGTCAGGCGGTCACGCGCGCGCGTAACCGCCACATAGAACAGGCGCAGGTGCTCCTTATCGTCCTTAAGCGTAAGCGCAGCCCTAATGTCTCTGACTATTGAAGGATCGCTTTTTATGCTTGGGGAGAGGAACAGTTCATGATCATCCGACAGCACCAGAAGATCGCTTTTTTGATTACTTTTGTGGCCGGGGCCAACGGGTAAGATTACCCAGGGGGCCTCAAGTCCTTTCGAGCCGTGTACGGTCATGACCCTAAGACGGTCACCCCCTTCTTCCTGCTCGCGCTTGATTTCAGACGCATTAAATTCGCACAGATTGAGGAAATGGATCATGCCAATGTCCCCGACCCCTTCGGCTTTCAGGGCCAGATTGAGGGTCTCATCCAATACGTCTTCGCATTCAGGCCCCAGACGGGTAACAAACCTTTGGCGCAGGGTGCGCCTATCGCTGTCTTTGCGGTTAAGCACACGGCCCACTAGATCAAATGCGGTGAGATTCGGGGCCTCAGACATGGCCCACGAAATCAGGCCAAAGGCAGATTTGAAACGTGGATTTTCATCATGACGGGCCACCAGAGACGCCCATAGGGACGAGGTTTCGCTGAGCAGATCAAACAGGTCTGTCTCGCTCAGGTCGCACAACGGACTGCGGAGAATAGCCGCCAGTGACAGGCTGTCATTGGGATTAAGGCAAACCCGCATCAGGCCGCGGATATCTTCGAAGGCGATATGGGTCTCAAGCTTGAGGCGGTCAGCGCCGGACACCGCAACCCCTATGGTCTTAAGCTCACGAATGATGTGCTCAAACAGGGCATCGCGCTTGCGGACCAGTATCAGTATATCACCGGCATGCATCGGACGCGGTTGGCGGGTGGCCTTGTCAATGATGCTGCGACCGGCATCCAGTTCGGATTTGATATGGAAGGCCAACTGCCGCGCCAGCCGTTTAGCCGGCGCTATGGCTGAGGCATCAACCGGATCAATGTCATCTTCCTCACTGTCCTCAGTTTCAGCAACGGGCAGGGGATAGACGGGGGGCCATAATTCCACGCAAGCAGCACGTTCCGAACGATTAGCGATATGGCTGATCTTGTCCTGCCGGAAACGCAAGGCTTCGGCCAGTTCAGGGGCATCAAAGGCGGCATCAACAAACCCAAGAATTTCAGGCAGGGAGCGCCAGCTTTCCAGCAGATCGGGTGCGTTGAAATCAAGCTCGGCACGTTCGGCACGCGTTTGATAATATTGCTTTGCCCCCAGAAACCGTTCCGGTTGCGCACCCTGAAAGCCGTAGATGGACTGTTTTTCATCGCCCACGGCAAACACAGTGCGAATATCCGTTTGAACGGCACCGGCACCGGCGAAAAATTCCTCACTCAGGGCGCGGACAATCTGCCACTGATCTTCTGAGGTATCCTGCGCCTCGTCGACCAGAATATGTTCAAGGCCACCATCCATCTTGAACAATACCCATGCCGACATCAGGCGATCGGATAACAGGGTGCGGGCCTTACCGATCAGATCCTGAAAATCAAGCTGACCAGTGGCGGTTTTCAGGCGCTGATAAATCTCACTGAAATCCTCGAACAGCCTTAAGGCATCAAAGCTGTTATAGGCCGTATCAGCGGCGAGCCGTTTTGCCTTCGTGTCGGTCAGGGTGATGGAAAGACTCTCAAGCCAGCTAATGTCGGCAGCCAATGTCTTTTTGGTGAACAGACCCCTCTGTTTCAGATTTCCATCCCTAGTGTGCACAAGATAGAAAAGCGCATCAAAATCAAAAGGCTTATCGCTCTGACGCGCTTCATAAAGCTCAAGCAGACCAGCTGAAACCTTATCGTTGGTGGCGTCTCCGGCTCCGGCCATCGAACGGGCAACTTCGCGCACCTCTTCCCATCTGAGGCTGTTGGCAAATCGCGACACAACGGTTTCAGGGGAGATAGCCTCATCAAGGCCAACGCAATCGAAGAGATATGCCGCCCAGTTCATGCCCGCTTCCGAAGCCTTGGTTTTTAAGGCTTCGAACTGAGCGGCAATGCGGTCATGCTGATAGATGAACTGCCCCATAAGGCGTTCAAAATTCGTTGTCTTCAGGCGTCGTATCAGCCGGTCACGGTGGCCCATATCCCCACCAAGGGTGAGTAGCTGATCTATGGCCTTACGTGACAGGTCTTTGGACACCAGATCATCAAGCACACTAAAGGCCGGAGACAGCCCAGCCTCAAGCGGGAAGCGACGTAGCAATTTCTCACAAAAAGCATGGATAGTCTGGATCTTAAGACCGCCCGGTGTTTCCAAAGCGCGGGCAAACAGGGCACGTGCCTTGGACAGATCACGTGAATCCTCGTCAATGCCGGACAGTTGTTCCGCCAGCTTACGGTCATCGGCTACGGCCCAATGCCCCAGACGCTCATAAAGACGCCCCTGCATTTCCGCCGCTGCGGCTTTGGTATAGGTCACGCAGAGGATATGTTCCGGTTTGGCACCTTGGAGCAGCAGGCGCGCCACGCGGTTAACCAGGGTAGAGGTCTTACCAGAACCGGCATTGGCGGTGACAAACACATGAGAACGCGGATTGGCGGCTTCGTTTTGTTGCCAGCTCATGCCTTGTCCTCCGTTTCGGCTGCATCAGCTTCGTCGCCTAAAACGTGCCATTCATACAGACGCGCCAGATGGTCATAATTACCACCGCGTTCGTAGCGGTATTGCGGCGCACGCCATGAGATGTAGCCCTTGGCCGGATTTTCGTACTGGAGTATGCGCGTCTTAAGCCGTCTGAGCGCGGTTTCAGCCATTTCGTCAGTGGTCTGCGGATTGTCTCTGGTGGGCTTGATGGCTTTTGTTTCCACGGCATCTGCGGATAAGCGCACATAATAGAGCGCCCCAAGGCCTTTGCTAAGGGCGTGGGCATCAATGCCCGGAAACTGGCCATATTTGATAATGGCAGCGGTCAGGGTTAGCTGAGGACTAAAACCGCTCAGGACGGCCTTATGGCTAGGAGGGGTACCGGTTTTGAAGTCAATGACATCTATTCCGTCTTCGCTGAGCTCAATACGATCGGCACGCGCCTTAAGGGTGAACAGGCCCTGATCCGTAGTGATCTCAAGGGTGCCTTCGGTTTCGGTGAGGATGTGCGGCTTTCCGGCCTGACGCTCACTCTCAAAGGCCACATAGGCGTGCGCCAGATCAGGGAAGAGCGGGCGTTGCAGCGCAAGCTGCGCTTCGCTCAGGTTGGCCGCCTTCAGCGTGTTTTCGAGCATATCCACGAAAATTGTCTCACCGGCCTGACCCAGAGGCGAACCTTCGGTAACAAAGCGTTCTACGGCCGCATGGATAGCTGTGCCACGGCGGCTAACCTCAAACGGTTCATTAAGTCGATCAAGCGGCCTTATACCCAAAATGCGTTTGGCATAGATGGCATAGGGATCACGCACCAGAAGCTCTATGTCGGTAACAAACAGCTTGCGCGGGCGTTTGCTGACCGGCGGTTTGGGCTCAGGGCGCTGCGCCGGTCTCAGTTCCGGCGGCGCATCGGGCAGGGCCGCATCCATCCGGCGGGCATAGTCAAGCCAGCGTGCTTCGGTTGGCACTTCGACGCCCGCCCCTTCGGTTAGGGTTTGCAGTCGCCACAGCCAGCGTGAGGCTACCTGCGGTTCACCCTCACGACGTTGTCGCGTTACAAGCCAGACATCCGGCCCCGTAGCGGCCTGCACAAAGTCATGTGCCGAAAGACCGGTACGGCGTTCAGGCGAGGGTAGCCCAAGCGCCTTGCGCATCGGCCGCGACAGGAACGGATCAACCGGCGCAGGTTGTGGCCACACCCCTTCCTCAAGGCCTGCCAGTATCACGCGATCCGCTGTCACCAGACGCGCCTCGATGGCCCCAAGGATAAACAGACGCGGGTGCGTATTTCCGCCGGTGCGTACCTTGGTCAGGCGGATCATGTGGCGAAGGATGTCTGCGAAAATATGGTCGTCTTCGCTGATGAAGCCATCGCTTTCGCTGATCAGATCCGCCAGCAAACCGGCAGCACTGGCGCCATCGGCACCGCGCCAAAGGGCGGAACCGGCCTCTGCCGCAAGACTTTCGGCCCAGAAGGTAAAATCCTTCAGGCGTAAAGACAGGTCTGTATGGCTCGTTTCAGCGGGCAAGGTTGCACGATAGTCAGCCCATAGCGCAAGCGCGTCACCAATGGGCTTAAGATCGCGCTCGCGCTCGCGCTCTTGTGCGCGTGTGTGTGCGGTCTCAAGCCTTCGTATAATTTCGTTCAGATCATTAGGCCTTGCCCCGCGCAACCCCTTGCGCTCAAACGCCTCAAGACCTGAGTGGGTACTAAAGCGGCACAGAGGGTTTTTGAAAAGGCTCAGCAGGCGCACCGGATCGGCGGGATCAAGTGTCAGATCCAGCAAATCCAATAGGAAACGCCCCGTCAGGCTGTGCGACAGGGTCTGGCCCGCGGATGAGTCAGCCGCCAGCCCCCAACGCGACAGTTTGGCCGAAACGCGCCGCGACAAGGTGATGTCTGGCGTGATCAGGGCCACAGTCTTATCAGGGGTTTCCAAGGCTTCGCGCATCACAAGGGCAATGACAGACGCGGCTTCTTCGTCATTGCGGGACTGAATGTGGTTCAGGCCCTGTAAGCCTTCGCTGATCGGATCGACCGTCGGATCAGGCGATTGCGCCCTGAGGGCTTCGATCTGCTCGCGCCAGTCCTTGGTGGCCGCAGCAGGCCGCAGGGCTTCGTTGATCAGGCGGCGGCGGGCATGACGCGCGCGATCGGCCTCAAGCGAAACCGGCCAGATCTTAACCTCGGAACGCAGAACATGGTGACGTTCCAGAAGCGCCTTCATTGCGCCTTGTGGGTGTGAGTCCTCAACCTGAGACCACACGTCGTCCGCCAGACTGAGGTCAAGGCCGGGGAGAATAACCGCCCCATATGGCAAACGGGCAATGACCCCCATCAGGTCGGCCATGGCCGGAGCCGTTCCCGTTGAACCGGCAAGAAACAGCGGTGTGGTGGGCGGATGATCATCCCACTGCTGCGCCAGTCGTTTAATCAGGGCTACGCGTCGCCGCGAAGGGTCCATCAACCCCAGATCAGCCAAACGTTTGGGCCACAGATCAACGGCTATGGCCAGAAACTGCGCTGATTTTTGCCAGTGCTCCGCCAGACCGGACAGAAGCCCGTGCGCGTCTTCGTCGACAAGCTGCTCAAGACGGGTTGAGGCATCTATGTCCTCAAGGGCCAGAGAATCGAAAAACGCACTTAAAGAGTCGGCCAGTTCCAGCGCCGTTCGGCCGGTCAGAGGCGTGTCTGTGCGATAATGCTCACGTATCAGTCGCGCCAGTTCAAAACGTCGGCGCATCGGGCTGACGGCAGGCGGCATATCAAGCGCCAGATGTTCAAGATCAAAAGGTGGCTCCCCTTCCTCAAGATCACCTATGGCGCGGATTTGCGGCAATAAAAGCGCACCATCTCCAGACAATCCGGAAAAGGCCTGAGCCATGGCCCGTGCCCCGCGCCGTGTGGGGGTCAGTATCTGCGCCTGAGACAGTCCGGTTTTCAGCTCTGCCAATAGCCCCTGCGCCAGATCGGTCAGAAACGGGCGGCCCGCCGGTATTGAATACCAGTGGCTGTGAGAACCGGAAAACAGGCTCATGATCTTAACCGCGCTTCGGCAATATCGCGCGCGACCGGATCACCGACATGCATCCAGTCCCCCTCCATAATGGCACCATACAGACGGTTCTGTTCAGCCTTAGCGCGCCATATGGGCGTCAGGGAAAAGGCTTCGGCCTCAACCATATCGACAATATTCGGGTGCGTAATATGGACACCCATATAGGCATAGGGTGCCGTTGCGGCCTGATTACGAAAACGGAGGCGGCCGTCTTGTTCCAGAAAGAAATCACCCGCGCCGTCGAAGCCTGTGGAACGCGACATATGTGCCAGTAACAACAAGGCGTCCATCTGATCCGGTTGCCAGCGGGATTTCAGGTCATTTAATGCGCTATCTGCTCCGTCCTGAAGCCAGACACTGTCGATATTGGCGACAAACACCGCATCTTCGCCCAGCAAGGGGCGGGCTTTTTTCAGACCGCCGCCGGTCTCAAGCAGGGCTTCGCGCTCATCGGAAATGACAATATCTATGTCTGTGCGGCGTTTGACGTGTGCCTCCAGACGATCTGCGAAATAATGGACATTGACGACAAATCGCCTGACACCGGCCGCCTTGAGACGGTCGATCATGTGATCAATCAAAGCCTTGCCACCGACCTCAACCAGAGCCTTCGGGCGATCATTGGTCAGGGGCTGCATACGCGTCCCCAAACCGGCGGCCAGTATCAGGGCGGTTTCAATCATTTCAGCTTGTCTCCGAACCCGTTGGCCAGAAACCATTGGTTCAGGCCTTCCATGCCGGGGGCTTTAAGGTTGCGCGAAAGATGCCGCCACATGCGCGGCATGAAGGCTTCGTAGCGTGGCTTGCCGTCGCGCTTAATCAGTCGGGCAAAGACCCCCAAGATGCGGGCCTCATTCAAAGCCGCCAAAGCTGTATAGTTCTGCATGAAGGCGGCGCGATCCGTATCGGGGCGCAGACTGAAATAATAGTCAAGACACAGAGCCTCAAGCTCCGGCGAGACATCACGGCGGGCGTCCTGAAGCAGAGAATGTAAATCCCAGCTTGGATGCGCCTTAAGGGCATCCTGAAAATCAATCAGGCCAACACGGGCCACACCACTACGATCACCAAGCCACAACAGGTTTTCAGCATGGAAATCACGATGGATAAAGACGCTGGCTTCGGCCTCTGCTCTCTGGCGCAAAGGGGCCCAAAGGTCTTCCCAGTCGGCCCTGGCCTGATCGCTCAAGGGGTGGGATGGGTCAAATTGCGGCCACCACTCAATAAACAGGTCGGCACCGGTTTTAAGCGCCAGATTATCATAGGTCAGAAGCGGCCAGCCGCCTTCGAGTACATCCGGAGGTGTCAGATCGTGCAGACGTGCCTGAAGTCCCGTTGCCGCCAGATAAAGCGGCGTTTCGTTTTCTCCGCCTTCGATCAGACGCGCAAACAGGCCATCCCCAAGGTCTTCGTGAATGAGAAAGCCGTTAGTTGCATCAAGATCATAGGTCTTTGGCGCAGATAATCCGTGTTCGGATAAAAACCCTGCGGTGGCCACAAAAGCCTCAATGCGCCCCGCCGCCAGCCGTGCCGAAGCATTATACCCACTGGTCAGGCGCTCAGCATTACTGGCTTGTGGCGCGCAAGGTGCGCTCTCGAGCGCAGGCGCCTGATCCATCAGCATCAGAACCGAACCATCCGCGCGTATCAGCCGCTCATAGCGGCGCGTTGAGGCATCACCGGGCAGCGGATGTCGCGTGGCATCCGAAAGGCCGGCCTGTTTAAGAAATTCCTGTTTAAGCGCTTCACGCGTCTGGGTCATGGGTTCGGCTTATCCTGCGGAGCGATGAGTTCAACAAGGCGGCCCGCGACGCCTTCGTCATTAGTATGCGGTTTTAATCTGATGACCCACGGTGCGTCAAAGCCCAGATGCCCCAGACGCTGAGGCCATTCAATCAGGCACAGATGATCCTCGGCCATCTCGAACAGGCCGGTTTCATAAATATCTTCGGGGTCTTCCAGCCGGTACAGGTCAAAATGGGCGATATCGAAATCCTGCCCTTCATAGGTCTGCACCAGCGTAAAGGTGGGGGAGGGCACTTCCTGATCGGGTGAGGTCAGGCCGCGTATCAGGCCACGCGCCATCGTGGACTTACCGGCCCCCAAATCCCCCAGAAGATAGACAACATCACCGGCCTTAAGCCTTGCCCCAAGTTCAGCGCCAAACTGCACCGTGTCGGCTTCGTCTTTTAGAAATTTCATGCCACGGCCTTAAAGGGTTTATCAGGGTTTTTGGGGAGCTGACGCTCAACATAGGCCTTGAGCTGATCACACAGGGCGCCGGTTTCGATCGTAAGAGCTTCGGGCGGTATGACCAGCCCGACCTTAAGCTCATATCGTTTGCCTGCCTTATTGAGCAATTCGTGAAACAGGGTCACATCGCGCAATTCTTTGGATATCCTGTTGAAGCTGTGGAACCAGAAGGCATAGGGGCCGGCAATATGGATCGGCACAATAGGGGCCTGATATTTTTGCGCCAGTGAGATGGCGGTGGTGGCCCAGGGCGGATCGGTCAGGACGCCTTCACGATTAACCCGCGCCAGACGACCGGCAGGAAACAGGACGATACAGCGTTCGGCCTCAAAGGCCTGACGGGCGGCCTGTAAGGTGGCGCGGGTTTTCTCACGCGTACGTTTGGATTCCACCCATTCTACCGGAATAACGCTTTCGCTCAGGCGCGGACTTACGCGCAAGGCGTCTGCATTCGCAAAGAATATGGCGTCCTGTCTTATGCGCCTTAGGGCATCGTAAACCGCGACACCATCGGCAATACCGGTCGGATGATTACAGACCACCACACATCGTCCGGTTTTGGGCAGACGCGCCAGTCCGTGCGCAATGGTTTCAAGCGATAAAAGGCTCGATACATGCGCCAGAGCCGCATCGCCGGACAGGCCCGCTATGTCATTGGCCATGGTCACGGCTTTTTTATACCCGAGCAGGCCATAAAGCGCCGGTTTGATCACAGGCCAGAATGCGGAGGTGACCAGTCTGGGCGCACGCTCGTATATCAGTTCATCGACAATGTGAATCGGGCGGGCGGGCGCAGCTGTCATGGTCTGATCTTGCCCAACTTGCGGTTGGGATCAAGCAAATATATATCTGCGTCAAAGCCGGATGAAAAACCTTACTGGTAATCGGTCAGAGAGATGATATGCCTGAACCCATGAATCCATCCGAAGACAAGCGCCAGATCAAGTCCCTACGCCCCTATGCCCTGTTATGGGGCCTGACGATTATAGGTCTGTCGGGGGCCTTAATCGGGTTGCTTCGTGCCGGTTAGGCCTTAACACATTGCCTGTTTCACGCTTATAGTCAGGTTTGAAACGCATTCGGGGTAAGGCAATGACAAAAAAGCACCTCCTCTGGGCAATTGGCATAGTTGCATTGGCGGCACTGGTGATCGGGGGCGGCTATTGGGCCTATTGGAACTTTGTGACGCGTTACAACCCCGTCGTCATCACCAAATATCAGAAAGAAATTCAGACCCTTCTGGATTCATCCGGCTATGTTTCATCGGGTAACGACGGGCCGGTATTGTGGGTTGTGACCTATCGTAACTGCGAGGCCTGTAAGACCTGGGAAGATCAGGAACTGCCAAAATTTGCAGCGGTTGGCGCAGATATAAGAATTATCCCCTTTGCACCGGCGGACGTGCAGGGACAAAGTCATTCCACCGCTTCCGAACGGGCTACGATTGCCCAAATATGGCTTGAGCGTTCCTACACACTTTATCGCTACTGGCGTGCTTCACCCGAAGATCTCTGGAAGCCCGCGGACATAAGGCCCGCAGATGGTGACTTGGCACGTACGGCGGTGGTGGCCGCCAGCCGTGATTTTGTTGCGCAACTTGGGCCGCTGCTTAAGGCCAATCAGGTGCCTTCGGGATACCCGCTGGTGATCTGGCGTGATGCCGAAGAGCGCATCAAGGTATGTGCCTGTACCGATGAACGCATGTACCGCCATGTAAGGGCAGACTTCGGAGCACCGGACAAACTGACCATACCGCCGGTCATTTCCGGCGACGGTATGGCCTCAAGTGCAAGCGCTTCCGAAGCCATCCCCGATACGGTATCTCAGTCCGTGTCAGAAAGTGCCACAGTCGATAACGCACAGGGTGCGACAACGACCATGCCATAAAAGAAAAGCCACCGGTTTATCGGAGGCTTTTTATTGGTCTTTATTTCGGCTGAACGCGAATGATGCGGCCATCAACACTGTCAAAAGCGACATAGAGCGCGCCGTCAGGCCCCTGAGCGACGGCCCGTACCCGTTCGTTAAATTCCTCCAGCAGCTTTTCCTGTTTGGTCACCTTGCCATTGGTCAGGGTGATCATGTTCAAATACTGGAACTTCAGCGAACCGATAAACAGCTTGTTCTGCCATACCTTGTGCTTGCCGATATAGAACAGCATGTCCGAAGGGGCGATGGAGGGCACCCAGTAGTGCAGAGGTTGTTCAAGTCCGGCCTTTTGCGTGACGCCGATCTTACCGCCGCCATATTCCTCGCCATAGGTAATGACCGGCCAGCCGTAGTTCTTACCGGCCTGAGTAATATTGATCTCATCACCACCCTGCGGGCCGTGTTCGTTCGTCCATAGCTGGCCGGTCTGAGGGTGAATGGCTGCCCCCTGCACATTGCGGTGACCATAGGACCAGATTTCAGGTTTTGCCCCCGCCTGTTTCGCAAACGGATTGTCGGCGGGTATGCTGCCATCAGGACGGATACGCACGACCTTGCCAACCGTTGTGCTGAGGTCCTGTGCGAGGTTACGGAAAGAGGCGCGATCGCCCGTCGTAATAAACAGATTGCCGTCCTTGGCAAATGCCAGACGTGAGCCCCAGTGGTTCGGGCTGTTCACCTTAGGGGTCTGCTGCCAGATGACCTTGAGACCAAGCAGGCTATGTCCTTCAAGCTTGGCGCGGGCCACGGCCGTACCGGATTTGCCTGTGCTGTCGGCCTCGGAATAGCTGAGATAGATAAAACCGTTTTTGGTAAAGGCCGGATCAACGACCACATCGAGCAAGCCGCCCTGACCGATATCGACCACCTTGGGCACACCGCCAATGGTCTGCATCATGCGCCCGTCAGCGCTGACGATACGCAAACGACCGGATTTCTCGGTCACCAGCAACCGCCCGTCCGGCAGGAAGGCCATACCCCAGGGCTGTTCCAGACCCTTGGCGTGTACCTTGGTGGTATAGGGCTTTCCACCCGTATTCTGAGCGCAGGCAGGCAGGGCGGTTACACTGGTAAGGGCCGCGCAGGCCAGCATCAGTTTGCGACGGTTCATGGTTTCGTCCTGTGTGTCGGGGCTGAAATATTAGTTCATGGTTTTTAACGCAGAAAATATGAAAGTCTGTCGGAAATAGTAAAAAACCCCGCCCTGAGTGAACAGGACGGGGTTTCAAACACTTTGACGACGAAGAAATTAACCTTCGGTCGTTTCCGAAGCGGCCAGTTGAGCGCGCAGTTCGTCGCCCTTGGAGCCGCGTGTCGAGTTTTGCGAACGCTCGACGATACGGGCCGACTTACCACGACGGTCACGCAGATAGTAAAGCTTGGCGCGACGTACCACACCGCGACGCTTCACTTCGATGGATTCGATGTTTGGCGACAGCAGCGGGAATACGCGCTCTACGCCTTCACCGAAGGAGATCTTGCGGACGGTGAAATTTTCATTGATGCCGGCACCGGCACGGGCGATGACAACGCCTTCGTAGGCCTGAACGCGTTCGCGCTCGCCTTCCTTGATGCGTACGTTAACGCGAACGGTGTCGCCGGGTTGAAACGCGGGGAAGTTCTTGCCTTCGCGCAGTTTCGCAACTTCTTCAGCTTCGAGCTGTTGCAGCAGGTTAGCCATAATTTTAGTCCTTATAACATTGAGGCTTACTTCTTAGGTTTAGAAGCGCCGTTTGCCTGTAATTTGGAAAGATGGGCGGCCCAGAGATCGGGACGTCGCTCTTTCGTTGTTGCCTCTCTCATCTGCTGACGCCAGACAGCCATTTTTTTATGGTCGCCGGACAACAGCACTTCGGGGATGTCGAGGCCCTCGAAATTCCGCGGTCGCGTGTACTGCGGATGTTCGAGGAGACCATCCTCAAAACTCTCACTCTCAAGGCTTTGGGCCGCACCGAGAACCCCCGGCAACAAGCGCACAACCGCCTCAATACTGACCATTGCCGCTGACTCACCCCCCGCAAGGACGGCATCACCGACGCTGATCTCTTCGAACCCGCGCGCATCCAGCACGCGTTGATCGACCCCTTCAAACCGGCCGCACAGAACAATCAGTCCCGAAGCGTCGGCCCATTCCCTGACCCGCGCCTGCGTAAGGGGTTTACCTCTGGCGCTCATATAGACCTTCGGGCGATCATCGGACGGTAAACTGTCCAAAGCTCTGGCGATCACATCGGCTTTCAACACCTGACCGGGACCGCCACCCGCAGGGGTGTCGTCAAGAAAGCCGCGCTTATCGCTCGAAAAGGGACGAATGTCCACAGTTTCCAAGGCCCAAATCTGAGATTCTTTCCACGCGGTGCCAATGATCGATACCCCAAGCGGCCCCGGAAAGGCTTCGGGGCACATGGTCAGTACAGAAACAGTGTAGGGCGCCGAGTTTTCGGGCTTCAGATCATCAGACATGGGCGCAGGCCTTAGCATACTCTCGGTTTGGGACAAAGACCGCTTATTTCGGCCCCATCTATTTCGGCCCCCCTCTATTTCGGCCATGTATCGGGACTGAGGCCCAAAACCTCACCGGCCAGATACAGCGACCCGCAGATCAGGACACGCTGGGGCTGGTTCTCAAGCTGGCGAATAGCCTCAAGCGGGCTTTCGGCCACGGAGACCTGAAGATGCTTTGCCTGCGCAGTCTCCACAAGGGTTTCCGGCGGGATAGCCGCATCAGACGCAAAGCCTACGCAGCTGATCACAGGGTTCAGACCATCAAAAGCCGAGAAAAACTCAGCCGCATCCTTGGTGTTCAGCAGGCCACAGATCAGATGCAGCGGCTTGGGGTCGCGCAACTGAAGTTCATCCAGATGCGCCCGCAAGGCCCGTGCGGCATGAGGATTATGTCCGCCATCTAACCAAAGTTCGCTTTGGGGCGGAAGGGCTTCATACAGCGGTCCGGCCTTAAGGCGCTGCATACGCGCGGGCCAGAAAGCGGTTTGCAGGCCGCGTTCTATGGCATCGGAAGACAGACCCAGAAGACGTGCCGCCTTAATGGACAAAGCGGCATTATCAATCTGATGGCTGCCCTGAAGGCTGGGTAAGGGCAGGTCAAACAGGGCATCTTCGTCCTGAAACACCAGCCGGCCGTTTTCTTCGTAGGCATAAAACCCTTCACCCGCCGCGTGCAGCGTGGCCTGACGCTTAAGGGCCTGACGCACGATCACGGCCTCGGCTTCGTCTGGTTGTCGGGCGCTGATAACGGGAACCCCTTGTTTGATGATGCCCGCCTTTTGTTTGGCAATGGTCGTCAGATCATTCCCCAGAAGGGCCTTATGGTCATAATCGATGGGGGTAATAATGGTCAGGCGCGGCTGTTCGATGACATTAGTAGAATCGAGAATCCCGCCAAGCCCCGTTTCCAGCAGCAACAAATCCGCAGGTGTCTCCGAGAAGGCAAGAAAAGCCGCCGCGGTGGTGGCTTCGAAAAAGGTCAGGGGCTGACCGGCATTGGCGGTTTCAACCCGATCAATCACATCCCCTAGATAGACATCATCAATCAGCTTACCCGCCAGACGGATGCGCTCGGCAAAATGCACCAGATGCGGTGAGCTATAGACGTGAACCCGCAAACCGGCCGCTTCGGCCATAGCCCGCAACAGGGCTATGGTTGAGCCCTTACCATTGGTGCCGGCCACATGTACCACCGGCGGCAGGCGTTTTTGCGGGTCACCAAGCGCCGCGCAAATCCGCTCCGTCCGTCCCAATGTCAGATCGATGCCTTTGGGATGAAGGGTTTGCAGGCGCTCAAGGGCGGCCTGAGTGGAAGGGCCTGTCAGTCTGGGCATGGAACGGTTCCGATGAAACTGGCAGAGCGTTAGCCAAGCTAAGGGATAAGGGCAAGCCGTAAAGCGTCTGTGCCCCTTTTGGAGGCCCTTTCACGCTAAAGTTCAAAGACGCGGGGAAAAATAACAGTAATATGCAGCGCAGAAAGACAGGGGCGCTTAAGCGGTCATGAGCAGCCGCTGTTTGAAGCCTGATAACGATTAAGAATGTAAAGAGGAGCAATAGAGTGAACATCGAAACCCATCTGAATTTCGACGGTAACTGCGAAGAAGCCTTCAAATTTTATGCGAAGGTGCTGGGCGGTGAGATTGTCTTCATGATGAAACATTCCGATGCCCCTGCGGATGCAGATATTTCGCCGGAATGGAAGGATCTGGTCATGCACGCCTGTCTGAGGGTGGGGAATGCGACCTTGCTGGGCGCAGATGCCCCCGGCACCTATTATCAGACGCCACAAGGGTTTGCGGCTTCGATTCAGGTGGAAAGTCCCGAAGAGGCACAGAAAATCTGGGATGGCCTGTCCGAAGGAGCGCGGTTTATCTCCATGCCACTCGGAGAAACCTTCTGGTCGCCGAAATTCGGCATGCTGACCGATCGCTTTGGCACGCCGTGGATGATCAATACCGTTACGCCGGATTGTGGCTGAGTAGGGAAAGAAAACATGTCCGATATTTCAGAGCGTGAACTGGTCCTGACCCGAACGCTGAACGCCCCGCGTCATCTTTTGTGGCGTTGCTGGACTGAGCCTGAGTTGCTGGAAAAGTGGTTCTGTCCTGCGCCCTGGCGGGTGACAGATGTTGAACTGGATGTACGTTCCGGCGGCAACCAGAGCTTTATCATGCGCGGCCCTGACGGAGAGGTTATGCCGCAAAAGGGCGTCTATCTTGAGGTTATCGAAAACGAGAAACTGGTCACGACCGATGCCTATGTGCGGGCGTGGGAGCCTTCGGAAGACCCGTTCATGACGGCCATTGTTACCTTCGAGGACGCCGGTGAGGGTAAGACGCTTTACGTCGCGACCGCACGTCACTGGTCAGTTGAGAAAAAACAGCAACACGAAGCCATGGGCTTTCACGAAGGCTGGGGTATATGCGCCGATCAGCTTGAGGCGCTGGCGCAAAGCCTGAAATAAAGACCGGTCAAAAAACCGGATACAGAGGGAGGTAATTTATGAAACGCGTCGTTTTGGTAATGGGACTATTAAGCCTCGCGGCCTGCGGGCCAGCGCCGCAGGCAACACCTGAATCGGCAGAGCCTGTGTCTTCTGCCCTGCCGACGGTGGTGGCAACCGAAGCCCCAGCCGGTGATTATAAGCTGGACGCCAGCCACACCAGCGTAACCTTCCGTGTCAATCACACCGGCTTCTCGGAATATACCGGCGGTTTCGACACGGTGACGGCTTCGCTGGTGCTTGATCCGATAAATCCGGAAAAATCGTCTCTGAAAGCGGATATAGATGTGCGCTCGCTGGATATTCCCGCACCGCCCAAGGGTTTCCTCAACGATTTGATGGGCGACCTGTGGTTTGATGCCTCCAAACATCCGCGCATCACCTTTGTATCTAATGGGATTGTACGCACAGGCGCTAATACGGCCACTGTTAAGGGTGATCTGACCTTGCGTGGCATAACAAAGCCTGCAGAGTTAGAGGTGACATTCAATGGCGGTTATGCGGGCATGGCCGTATATGACCCCAATGGCCGTGTCGGCTTTTCTGCCACAGGCAAGATCAAGCGTTCCGACTATGGCATGGTTTACGGCATACCGGAACCCGGCTCGAAAATCGGCGTAGGCGATGAAGTAACGATCCTGATCGAAACCGAATTTACCGGCCCGCCTTTAGCGAACTAAATCCATCCCTCAGCGCGCAAAGCCTTTTGAAAGCGGCGACTCACAGGGGCGCGTGTGCCGTCAGCAAGCACAAGACAGACCTTTCCGTCCTTCTTTTCTATATCCCTGACGGCACTCAACGCCACCCACCATGAGCGATGGGTCTGCGTGCCCGCGATCCCCTCAAGCTCTTTGATGCCATCATAAAGGCGCATCAGTATAAGGGTCTGGCCCGCAGCGGTATAAACGCGCAAATAGTGATCTTCGGCTGACACGGCATAGATATCAGCCTGCTGGAACTTGAAAGGCAGGCGCTCTCTGAAGGCCACAGACTGTGCCGCATTCGGCGGGAAGCCCTGACTTTGAAGCGGGATGGGGTGCATCAAGGCTCTGATACCGGCCATGGCCAGACATATGGGCACCGTATAGCCCAGAAGCGTGAAAATCGCAGACGGCCCCAAAAGGCTATGTGCCATCACACTGTTCACTCCCCATACAAACAGGGTGATCGGCACGATAATCAGAAAGGCATGGATAATGACGCGGTGGCTTTGCTTGCGGAACAGATGTCCGGCCTTTTCCATCAGCGAGTCCACAAAATAGGCTATGGCCGTGCCGCCAAGCATAAGCGCCATCCAGTAGATAAGCCGCACAACAAGGCTCTGGTTGCCGGTGCCCGCAGCCGAAGTAAAGCTGAAAACAAGCGCCAATGTTGCCGCAAGGGCATATACCCGCACCCACAAAAACCGTTCGGACGTCATCCACGATGCGCGAGTGGCGGTTTCGGCTGTTTCACGTACGTCAGATGGGTTTTCACGCATTTGTCCGGTCCTTAGGTGTGGGACGCTGCTTATAGGCCGAGGAACTAACTCAGGTCAAAAGGCAGGCGTGACGTCGTGAAGCGATTTAACATTATTATACCGGCATTGATGGTTTTGATGGCCGGTCTGGCAATAGGTGTCTGGTTTTATTATGCGCCGCCGGATCTGGCACTGATCGGTCAGCAGGCATTTGCCGTCAGGTTACACCTTGGGGCGGCGCTAATGGCGCTTGGGTTGGGCACGATATTGCTCATGGCCCCAAAGGGTATATTGCCGCATCGTTTAATGGGGTGGGTGTGGGTCGCGCTGATGCTGGTGACCGCCGTAAGCAGCTTTTATATCAGGGAAATAAACAGCGGCGGCCTTAGCCTGATCCATGCCTTATCCGGCTGGACGACGATTGCCGCGCCTATGTTGGTCTGGTTTGCGCGGTGCAAGCGGGTCGGAAGACATCGCCTGAGCGCCTATTGCCTGTATTTTGGTGGTCTGGTGGTTGCTGGTCTGTTCACATTTGTCCCCGGACGTTTGATGTGGCAGGTGGTTTTTGGTTAAAAAACGCTATGCGATTGTAAACGATATGATAGGTTTCGTTCGCAAAAGCGGGATGCGGAATGACACAGACCCATATTGGAAAAACGGCACACATCAGTCTGATCCTGTTGCTGATCGTATATGTCTTTAATTTTGTTGATCGCCAGATACTGAGCATTCTGGCGCAACCGATTAAAGCCGAGCTGGGACTGTCCGATGCGCAGCTTGGATGGCTCGGGGGCTTTGCCTTTGCCTTCTTCTATACCTTGGTGGGCATACCCGTAGCCCTTTATGCGCATAGGATTGGTCGAAAAAGACTGATCGGTCTGTCTCTGATCCTGTGGAGTGCGATGACGGCCTTTTGCGGCATGGCGGGCAACTATCTTATGCTGGCCCTTGGCCGTTTTGGTGTTGGTATTGGCGAGGCGGGTGGTGTTGCGCCTGCCCACAGCCTGATCAGCGATCTCTATCCGCCGCAACATCGTGCGCGGGCATTGGGGGTGTTTTCGCTCGGGGTGCCGCTGGGGTCGGCTATTGGTATAATGTTTGGCGGGCTAGTGGCGGCGCAGTTCAACTGGCGCATAGCCTTTATCGTTATTGGCCTGACGGGCATTTTGTTTGCGCCTTTGTTTTTCTGGCTGGTCAGGGAGGGCCGAGGGCCTAAGCCTCTGGCGACAGGCAAAACGGCCACGTCCGAAGCCATAAGGGCGGTGATGGGGAACCGCAGCCTGTGGCTTATATCCTTAGGGGCTTCTCTGTCGTCGGTGATCGGTTACGGACTGATGTTCTGGCTGCCCTCAGTGTTTATGCGCTCGTTTGACGCCGGACTGGTATCCGCCTCAGTGGGCTTTGGACTGATCGTCCTGATAGGTGGCGTGATTGGCATTATTGCGGGGGGCTATCTGGCTGACCGTCTGGGGGCGTCGAATCCGCACTATTATGTCTGGCTGCCGGCGGGAGCCTATCTTTTGTGTGTGCCGCTCTATGCGCTTGTGCTGCTCAATAGCCATTTTGCCTTCAATAGCTTTGGCGGTTTCTGGCTTCTGGTGCTGGCGCAGGCCTTGGGGCTGGTGTGGATGGGGCCGGTTCTGGCGTGTCTGCACCATATTGTCTTGCCGGAACACAGGGCGCTGGCCTCGGCGATATTTCTGTTTGTGACCAATATTATTGGTCTTGGTTTCGGGTCGTGGATACTCGGATTATTTTCTGATTATTTATCATATAATTACGCAGAAAACGCGCTCAAGCTGGCGGTAAGCGGGGGCTTGATTTTCTATGTTTTCGGGGCCGGATGCTTTTTTCTGACAACGCTTACCCTCAAGCGCGACTTGAAGGAACGCCTCTGACGCTACCGTGAATTGATCTTTTGAATAAAATTAATGTGATCTTGCGGTTGCACAACAGAAATGGGAACCTTATAAAGCAGACCAAAACCGGACGAGCCCAGATGCGCTAATGGGGGTTCGCCCAATGAAGTCGCCTGAGCGTTTCACGCTTTGATTTGTCGTTTTGCGGTCGCGTCAGCGGGTGCAGAACTCATTTTTTACCAAGACCGGTTCCATGAACATTCACGAGCATCAAGCTAAGGCCGTCCTTAAAGAGTTCGGCGTCGCCGTTCCGCGCGGTTTCCCTGCCTTCTCCCCCAATGAGGCCAAAGAGGCCGCCAGCCAATTGCAGGGTTCGCCTGTATTTGTGGTCAAGTCGCAAATCCACGCCGGTGGCCGCGGCAAGGGCCGCTTCGAAGGCCTCGGCCCGGACGCCAAGGGTGGCGTGCGCGTCGTTAAGTCTGCCGAAGACGTTCTGGCAAACGCAGAAGAAATGCTTGGTCGCGTACTGGTGACTCACCAGACCGGCGCAGCAGGCAAGCAGGTCAACCGCCTGTACATCGAAGAAGGCGCAGACATCGCCAAGGAATTATATCTGTCCTTGCTGGTGGATCGCGTATCTTCGCGCGTCAGCGTCGTGGCTTCGACCGAAGGCGGCATGGACATCGAAGAAGTGGCCGCTTCGACACCTGAAAAGATCATCACCTTCACCATTGATCCGGCAACCGGCATTTTCCCGCACCACGGCCGCGCACTGGCTCAGGCGCTGAACCTGAAGGGCGATCTGGCCAAGCAGGGCGCGAAGCTCCTCTCGCAGCTTTATGCCGCTTTCCTTGCCAAAGACATGGACATGCTGGAAATCAACCCGCTGGTTATCACGGGCGACGAAAAGCTGATCGTTCTGGATGCCAAGGTATCTTTCGATTCCAACTCCCTGTTCCGTCATCCGGACATTCAGGCGCTTCGTGACGAGACCGAAGAAGACCAGAAGGAAATCGAAGCTTCGAAATTCGACCTCAGCTACATCGCCCTTGATGGTGAAATCGGCTGTATGGTCAACGGTGCCGGTCTGGCCATGGCCACGCTTGATATCATCAAGCTTTATGGTTCCGAACCTGCCAACTTCCTTGATGTGGGCGGCGGCGCGACGACTGAGAAAGTTACCGCAGCCTTCAAGATCATTACCTCTGACCCTAAGGTTAAGGGCATTCTGGTCAACATCTTTGGTGGCATCATGAAGTGCGACATCATTGCCGAGGGCGTTATCGCCGCGGTGAAGGAAGTGGGCCTTAAGGTGCCGCTGGTCGTACGTCTGGAAGGCACCAATGTCGAACTGGGCAAGAAAATTATCAATGACAGCGGCCTGAACGTCATCGCCGCCGACGACCTGGCCGATGCGGCCGCCAAAATCGTCAAAGCCGTGAAGGGCTAAGGTTTAGACATGTCAGTACTTATCAATAAAAACACCAAGGTCATCACGCAGGGCTTCACCGGCGCGCAAGGTACCTTCCACTCGGAACAGGCGATTGCCTATGGCACGCAGGTTGTCGGCGGCGTAACGCCGGGCAAGGGTGGCTCGTCCCATATCGGTCTGCCGGTATTTGACTCGGTTGCCGAAGCCAAGGACCGCACCGGTGCCACCGCTTCTGCCATCTATGTGCCGCCCCCCTTCGCGGCAGATGCTATCCTTGAAGCCATCGAAGCCGAGATCGAACTGATCGTCTGCATCACCGAAGGCATTCCGGTTCTGGACATGGTTAAGGTCAAGCGCGCCCTTTCGGGTTCCAAGTCGCGCCTGATCGGCCCGAACTGCCCCGGCGTCCTGACGCCGAACGAGTGCAAGATCGGCATCATGCCGGGCAACATCTTCTCGAAGGGTTCTGTGGGCGTGGTTTCGCGTTCCGGCACCCTGACCTATGAAGCTGTGTTCCAGACGACCAATGCCGGTCTGGGTCAAACCACGGCTGTTGGTATCGGTGGTGATCCGGTTAAGGGCACCGAATTTATCGACGTGCTGGAAATGTTCTTAGCTGACGATGAAACCCAGTCGATCATCATGATCGGTGAAATCGGCGGTTCAGCCGAAGAAGACGCCGCTCAGTTCCTGCGCGACGAAGCCAAGCGCGGCCGTAAAAAGCCTATGGCTGGCTTCATTGCCGGTCGTACGGCACCTCCGGGCCGTCGCATGGGCCATGCCGGTGCGATCATCTCCGGCGGCAAGGGCGGTGCAGAAGACAAGATCGCCGCTATGGAAGCGGCAGGCATCCGCGTGGCGCCGTCTCCGGCAGCTCTCGGTTCGACGCTTCTGGAAGTGCTTAAGGGTTAATCCTCTTTCGCTAATCCGAACAACAAAGGCGCATGGCACAGGCTATGCGCTTTTTTTGTGCCTTTTGGCCTGTGGAGAAGCCCAAAACCATAATATTGCCGCGAAGGTTTCGCACAGGACATTTTTCCCCGTTTAAGAGGTTCTCAACACCTTTTAAACAGGGTATAGGCGTTACCTATGGCGGTGTCGTAATTGGCCGCTTAACACAAATACGAAAGGGAGGCGGTGTCGTAATTGGCCGCTTCGCAGCAGGTATATAATGGCGGACGATCAGGGTCGGCTAAATCAGGTTTTTGCGGAAACCTCGTTTCTCTATGGCGGAAACGCACTTTTTATCGAACAGATTCAGGCCAAGTGGGCAAATGACCCGGCCTCTGTTTCACCCGCTTGGCGGGCTTTCTTCGATCAGTTGTCAGATGCACCGGCCAATGTGTCGGAAAACGCGACCGCCGGTGGCTGGGCGCGTCCTGTCGTTGAGACACGTGACGAACTGACCTCCGCTCTGGATGGCTTCTGGCCTGCGGTTGGCGCTAAGGTTGAAAAAACGATCGCCGAAAAGGCCGTAGCCAAGGGCGCTCCGACTAATCCTGATGAACTGAAAAACGCCGCGCGCGATTCCGTTCGCGCCCTGATGCTGATCCGTGCCTATCGTATCCGCGGTCACCTGCATTCCAATCTTGACCCTCTGGGGATCGAAGCGCCCAAGCACAATGCCGAGCTTGAGCCGTCGCACTGGGGCTTCACCGACGCGGATATGGATCGCCCGATCTTTATCGATGGCGTTCTGGGACTGGAAACGGCGACCCTTCGTGAAATCATTGCTATCGTAAAGCGCACCTACTGCGCCAATATCGGCGTGCAATATATGCACATTGCTGATCCGGCGGAAAAGGCCTGGGTTCAGGAGCGCATCGAAGGGCGTGACAAGGAAATCACCTTCACCAAGGAAGGCAAGATCGCCATCCTGCGCAAGCTGGTGGAAACCGAGTGCTTTGAGCGCTTCATCCACCGCCGCTTCCCCGGCACCAAGCGTTTCGGTCTTGATGGTGGTGAGGCCATGGTGCCCGCCCTTGAACAGATCATCAAGCGCGGTGGTCATCTTGGGGTGCAGGACATCATTCTCGGCATGGCTCACCGTGGCCGTCTGAACGTCCTGTGTGGCGTTATGGGCAAGCCCTATCGCGCCGTGTTCCATGAGTTTCAGGGCGGGTCTTCGGTGCCGCTCGATACCGACTCTACCGGCGACGTGAAGTATCACATGGGCGCGTCTTCGGACCGTGAGTTCGACGGCAACAACGTCCACCTCAGCCTGACGGCCAACCCGTCGCACCTTGAAATTGTCAATCCGGTGGTTCTGGGTAAGACCCGTGCCAAACAGACCTTCCAGATCAAGGATCGCAACAATCCGGTCGTGAACCGTTCGGGTGCAGCTGCGCTTTTGATCCACGGCGATGCGGCCTTTGCCGGTCAGGGCGTGGGTATGGAATGTCTGGCCCTGATGGGGCTTCGTGGTTACCACACCGGCGGTACGATCCACTTTGTGATCAACAACCAGATCGGTTTCACTACTTCGCCGCACAATTCACGTTCATCGCCCTATCCGTCGGATGTGGCCCTGATGGTGGCTGCGCCGATTTTCCATGTGAACGGTGATGACCCCGAAGCCGTTGTGTTCGCCGCCAAGATTGCCACTGAGTTCCGTCAGCAGTTTGCCAAGGACGTGGTGGTCGATATGTTCTGTTATCGCCGCTTCGGCCATAACGAAGGCGACGATCCGACCTTCACCCAGCCCCTGATGTATGCCAAGATCAAGGACCATCCGTCAACGCGTGAGCTTTATGGCCAGCGTCTGATTCAGGAAGGTGTTGTCACTCAGGAAGAAGTCGATGGCTTCATCAAGGAGTTTGATGACTTCCTCGATGCCGAGTTTGAGGCCGGTAAGACCTATAAGGCTACCAAGGCCGACTGGCTGGATGGCAAGTGGTCAGGTCTGGGCCTGCCCGAAGAGGATGAGCGTCGTGGTTCGACCTCGGTGCCTGCCGCGCGTATCAAGGAAATTGGTGAGCGCATCACGCACATTCCGAATGAAGTAAACATTCACAAAACCCTTAAGCGCGTGGTTGACGCCCGTCGTCAGGCAGTTGAATCCGGTCAGAATATCGACTGGGCGCTGGCTGAGCATCTGGCGTTTGGTTCGCTGCTCGACGAAGGCTTCAATATCCGCCTGTCGGGTCAGGATTCGGTACGCGGTACCTTCTCTCAGCGTCACTCGGCCTTTGTCGATCAGACGACCGAAGAGCGCTACCTTCCGCTGAACCACATCCGCGAAGGTCAGGCCCATTATGAGGTCATCGACTCGGCCCTGTCCGAAGAAGCGGTGCTGGGTTACGAATACGGTTACTCTCTGGCTGACCCGAATACGCTTGTACTCTGGGAAGGTCAGTTCGGTGACTTCGTGAACGGCGCTCAGGTCGTTATTGATCAGTTCATCTCATCGGGTGAGCGCAAGTGGCTGCGTATGTCGGGTCTGGTGATGCTTCTGCCGCACGGCTACGAAGGTCAGGGGCCGGAACATTCGTCCGCACGTCTGGAACGCTTCCTGCAACTGTGCGCCGAAGACAATATGCAGGTCGCCAACTGCTCGACACCGGCCAACTACTTCCACATTCTGCGCCGTCAGATCCACCGCCCGTTCCGTAAGCCGCTGATCCTCATGACGCCGAAATCGCTTCTGCGTCATAAGAAGGCCGTTTCGACACTGGCGGAGATTTCGGAAGGTTCAAGCTTCCACCGCGTGCTTCAGGATGATGCCGAACTGCGTCCCGATGTCGCCGGCGTCAAGCTGGTGGCTGACGACAAGATCCGTCGCATCGTGCTCTGTTCGGGCAAGGTCTATTATGACCTACTCGAAGACCGTGAAAAGAAGCAGGTCAATGATGTTTACATCATGCGTCTTGAGCAGTTCTACCCATGGCCGATGAAGTCACTTCTGACGGAACTGGGTCGCTTCAAGAACGCCGAACTGGTCTGGGTTCAGGAAGAGCCGAAGAATATGGGCGCATGGACGTTTGTCGATCCGTGGCTCGAACTGACGCTCGATAAGCTGAAAATCAAGGCCAAGCGCGCCCGTTATGTCGGTCGTCCAGCGTCTGCCTCGACCGCTGCGGGTGTTATGAGCCGTCACCTGAAGGAACTCGAAGCCTTCCTGACCGACGCCTTCGCCTGATTTCGCCCTTTAGATTATATACAGAATTAAGCACCGGAGCCTGATAAACATGGCCGATATCCTTACCCCCGTACTGGGCGAATCTGTCGCCGAAGCAACTGTTGGCCGCTGGGCGAAAAAGCCCGGCGATGCCGTTAAAAAAGACGAAGTTCTGGTTGAACTTGAAACCGATAAGGTATCTCTCGAAGTGGCCGCGCCTGCGGATGGCACGCTGACGGAAATCCTTGCCGGTGAAGGCGACACCGTCACCCCCGGCGCGATCCTTGGTCGTGTAGGCGCCGCCGGTGCCGCTGCGGCCCCTGCGCCTGCCGCGCCTGCGGCGGCAGCACCTGCCCCTAAGGCGGCATCTTCTGCGGCATTGCTTGAGGTCAAGACGCCGGTTATGGGCGAATCCGTAGCCGAAGGCGCGATCTCTTCATGGCGCAAAAAGGTCGGCGAAGCCGTCAAGAAAGACGAAGTCCTCGTTGAGATCGAAACCGATAAGGTGGCGGTCGAAGTGGCGGCCCCTGCTGACGGTACTCTGGCGGAAATCGTTGCGGCTGATGGTGCTACGGTTACGCCGGGTCAGGTCATCGCCAAAATCTCTACCGATGGTTCGGTAAGCGCCAGCGCGCCGGCTCCTGCGGCTGCACCGGCACCTCAGGCAGCGCCTGCGGCAGTTCAGCCGGCCTCGGCGCACCTGTCACCAGCGGTTCAGCGCATTGTGTCTGAGACCGGCCTCAATACTTCGGGTATTGCCGGTTCGGGCAAAGACGGTCGCGTGACCAAGGGCGACGCTCTGGCGGCTCTGGCTAATCCGGCCCCTGCAGCAGCGCCTGCGGCGGCGGCACCTGCCCGCGAAGTTGGCCCGCGCGAAGAGCGTGTGAAGATGACGCGTCTGCGTCAGACCATTGCCCGTCGCCTGAAAGAATCGCAAAACACAGCGGCTCAGCTGACGACTTTCAACGAAGTCGATATGTCGACCGTCATGGCGCTGCGCAACACCTATAAGGACGTGTTCGAAAAGCGTCACGGCGTGAAGCTTGGTTTCATGTCGTTCTTCGCCAAGGCTGTTGTGGCGGCGCTTAAGGATATTCCGGCGGTTAATGCTGAAATCGAAGGCACCGACATCATTTACAAGAACCACTATGACCTCGGCGTTGCCGTGGGTACGGAAAAGGGTCTTGTGGTGCCGGTACTGCGTGACGTTGATACCCTGTCTCTGGCGGGTATCGAAAAGGGTATTGCCGCACTGGGCAAGCAGGCCCGTGACGGTACCCTCAGCCTTGACCAGCTTCAGGGCGGCACCTTCACCATCACCAATGGTGGTATCTACGGTTCGTTGATGTCGACACCGATCCTCAACATGCCACAGGTTGGTATTCTGGGGATGCACGCCATTAAGGAACGTGCGGTTGTCGTCGACAAGCAGGTCGTTATCCGTCCGATGATGTATCTGGCCCTCAGCTACGATCACCGTATCGTTGATGGCAAGGAAGCCGTGACCTTCCTCGTGAAGATCAAGGAGGGTCTGGAAGACCCGCAGCGCTTCATTCTGGATGTCTAGAAAATCAGGGCCGCTGCGTTACCGTAGCGGCCTTAATTTTTAGGGTGGTTGTGTAAATGGGGGTGTTCGGTTTGAAATTTGCAGTCATTATTACGGGCCTGATGATCGGTTTGTCGGCCTGCACGACACTTGAAAGGCCTGATGTCAACTATCCGGCATTTTCTGACCTTAGTCTCAAAGGCTTTGAAAATGTACGCATGTTGTCAAACGATTCCAGTTTGAAGGCTGAACTTGAGGCCGACCTGCGCAAGGAATTCAAACAAAATCGCGAACCGCTGCACATACTGGCGCTTTCGGGTGGCGGTGCGGATGGGGCCTTTGGGGCAGGCGTACTTCTGGGGTGGACCAAGCGCGGTGACCGGCCGGAATTTCGCGTGGTTACGGGCGTGTCTACGGGCGCACTGATTGCACCGTTTGCCTTTCTGGGGCCGGACTATGATGAAAAACTGAAAGAAGCCTACATTAGCGGCGTTGCCGATAACCTGCGCAAATCACGCGGCGTGATGTCGATCTTCACGCCGGGGGTTTTAAGCGCAAATAATCTTCAGGCATTGGTTGATACCTATGTTGACGAAGAAATGGTGACGGCAATAGCCCGCGAGCATAGTCGCGGCCGTAGTCTTCTGGTGGCCACCACAAATCTTGATAGCCAGTCAGGTATAGTCTGGGATATCGGGGCCATAGCCAAATCCGCTGTGGATGCGAAATCACCCGAAGCCATGACCAAAGGTCGGGACCTGATCCGTAAGGTGTTGGTGGCATCGGCGTCCGTGCCGGGGGCCTTTGCGCCGGTAATGATTGATGTTGAACGCCAGACCCCGCACGGCAAGGAACTGTTTTCAGAGATGCATGTGGACGGTGGCGTCACCATGCCCTTCTTTGTCTTGCCCGAAGCTCTGCTGAACTGGGACGTGCCGCGCGACCTGTTTTCCGGTGGGCATATCTATGTGCTGATCAACGGCAAGATTAGCCCGCAGCCGGCGGTCACGCCCTATAATGCGATCAATATTATGACTCGTTCGCTGGATACCCTGACAAAGGCGCAGGCGCGTAGCAATCTGATTGCGGTCGAAGGTTTTGCCATGCGTAATGGAATGGAGTTGGGGCTAGTCTCATTGCCAGACGAATTTGCCGAAGGCGGCATGCTGGCGTTCGAGGCCGATTCCATGCGTCGGGTTTTTTATTACGGTTTTCAGTTGGGCGCATCTGATAAGCTATGGGCTCCTGCGGAGCCGTCACAGTAATACAGTCGTTTGATTTATCATATTTATGATCGGCTTTACCCCTGCGAACAGGGGGGGTAGATGCCGGAAACAGGGTGTGATTTAAAATTTCCACGAACGGGTCAAAAAGCGGGTTGACCCTGCGCGGTTAGAATTTTACGGCTTTCGGTAATTAAAGATTTCCCCGTGAAAAAGGCCATACCATGTCTCAGGATCAAAGTTTCGACGTTGTTATTATCGGTGGCGGCCCCGGCGGCTACAATGCGGCCATTCGCGCCGGACAACTGGGTCTGAAAACCGCTATTGTCGAAACGCGTGACGTGCTGGGCGGCACCTGCCTGAATGTTGGCTGCATGCCTTCAAAAGCCCTGCTGCATGCCTCGGAACTGTTTGAACTGGCGGGCCATGAATTCAAGTCGATCGGTATCGAAGTATCCGCGCCGAAGCTCAATATCACTCAGCTGCATAAGGCCAAGCAGGACAGCGTTGACGGCCTGACCAAGGGCATCGCCTTCCTGATGAAGAAGAACAAGGTCACTCCCTTCACCGGTTACGGTAAGATCGAAGGGGCCGGTAAGGTTTCGGTCACGGCCAAGGACGGCTCGGTTCAGAACCTGACGACCAAAAACATCATCATCGCCACCGGTTCGGAACCAACCCCGCTTCCGGGTGTGACGGTTGATCAAAAGCAGATCGTCGATTCGACAGGTGCTCTGTCGCTGCCGGCGGTGCCGAAACATCTGGTGGTCGTTGGTGCCGGTATTATTGGTCTGGAACTGGGTTCGGTCTGGCGTCGTCTGGGGGCCAAGGTCACGGTGGTTGAGTTCCTTGATCGTATCACGCCGGGCATGGACACCGAAGTGGCGACCGCTTTCCACAAAATCCTCGCCAAACAGGGCTTTGAGTTTAAGCTGGGCACCAAGGTAACGGCGGCTAAAACCAGCTCTAAGGGCGTTGCCCTGTCGCTTGAAGCGGCTGCCGGTGGCAATGCTGAAACGCTTGAGGCTGATGTGGTGCTGGTGGCCATTGGCCGTCGTCCGTTCACCGCAGGTCTGGGGCTTGAAAGCGTTGGCATCACTACCGATCAGCGCGGCTTTATCCCGACTAACCACTTCAAGACCGCAGCCCCTGGCGTCTGGGCCATTGGCGACGTGATCCACGGCCCGATGCTGGCGCATAAGGCCGAAGAAGATGCGGTTGCCGCCGTTGAGCTGATTGCCGGTAAGGCGGGTCATGTTGACTATGATCTGGTGCCGAGCGTTGTCTATACGGCTCCGGAAGTAGCATGGGTCGGTAAGACCGAAGACCAGCTTAAGGCCGCTGGTATTCAATACAAGGTCGGCAAGTTCCCGTTCATTGCCAACTCACGTGCCAAGATCAATCACGAGACCGAAGGCTTTGTGAAGTTCATCGCCGACGCTCAGACCGATCGCGTCTATGGCGTACATATTTTGGGGCCGCAAGCTGGTGAGATGATTTCCGAAGCTTCGGTGCTGATCGCCTTTGGTGGTGCTTCCGAAGATCTGGCGCGTATCTGTCACCCGCACCCGACCCGTTCCGAAGCTGTCCGTCAGGCAGCGATGGGCGTCGAAGGCTGGACAATGCAGGCCTAAGCCCCTTCACATTGAAAGTCTCGTGACCCCGCTGCCGTGTACTTTCAACATGCTGCAGAATTGGATATTCTAATATGGCGAGAGGTAATAAACCTCTCGCCATTATTTTTGGGGGATGGAGATGTTTAGGTGGTTTCTGAGTTGCTCGTTTCTATGTGTTTTACTGAGCGCATGTGCAACTGTTGATCCAATAGTTGTGCGCCAGAACAATAGTCAGATGGCGACTGTTTATATAGAAACGGCCCTGAATGCACCGGAAATGGAGCTATACAACAAGGCGAAATCCGGCACAGAAACTGATGCGCTGGTTTATGGGTTGGCTATCCTCTCGGGGCAGGTATATTCCAAACCACCGCGATTATATCCGTCCTTAATGTGGCGACTGAAGCGGGATGCCCAAGTATTTTTCAAAGAAAATCAGGGAATTAATCCTGATGAAGTGAACTGGGCTGAGGCTCTCAACCTAGCAGAACATGAGCGCCCACTACTGGAGAACAGGCAATACGGCACTGATGCCTCCTACTGGCTTGACCGTGCCTATATGGCAAGAACAACACGTACCATCGCGATTTATCATCCCCCCGTTCGTACAGGTTCATCTGGTCATACGCAGTTAATGAACATCAGCGATGCAAGCATAAGTCCTGATGTTCTGATGACGGCTGTACATTGTATATGGGCAGTGCGCATGGATATTTGGCCGGAAAGCAGCCTTCAGGCTATAGAAATTCAAAAAGCCACCGAAATAGATCGCCATATTATCTATCGCATATTGGGCCACAGGCCGTTGTTAAATATATGGCAGAAGATAGAGGATGACATTCAGCAACCGCCTGAGAAACAATTATATACGGTAGGCAAGGCGGCGTGTGGGGATGAAGCGCGTTTCCAGCGTTACAGGCAGAAATTACAAGAAAACGCAGAAATTGCGATGGTTGTAAGGTAGCTATCCCTTAGGGTGAGCCGCGGTATAGGCGCTCAACAGGCGTTCGGCATCAACCTGCGTATATTTCTGTGTGGTCGAAAGCGAAGCATGGCCCAGCAACTCCTGAATGGAGCGCAGATCAGCGCCTGACCCCAGCAGATGCGTGGCAAAGGAATGGCGCAGGGCATGTGGTGTCGCACGGTCGCTCAGGCCTAGTCGTGAGCGCAGGTGCTGGACACTGGCCTGAACATGACGCGGACTGAGCGGTCCGCCACGTTTGGCGCGAAACAGGACGTCAGTCGGTTCCATATTAAAAGGTTGTTGCTGTTTATAGGCCTCAATGGCGTCGCGCACGTCGTCAAGCACGGGGACAAGGCGGGTTTTGTTACCCTTACCGACAATGCGTAGTGTATCGCCCAAAGGCGTGTCCTTAAAGGTCAGCGAAAGGGCTTCAGAAATCCGCAGGCCACAGCCATATAGCAGAAGATAGACCGATCTGTCTCTTAAAGCTTCCCACACGGTAATATCTGAATCCATAAGAGATTCGTGCATCAAACCTATGGCCTGATCTTCATTGAGTGGTCGTGGTAATGTGCTTTTGAGGCGCGGGCCACGGGTCAGGGCCACCTGCGGACTTGTTACGCCCATATGCAGATCAAGATAGGTATGAAAGGACTTCACTGCCGAAAGGTGCTGCGCCAGAGAGCGCGGGGATAGGGGCGGTTTCTTACTGCGCATATAGGCCATCCAGCCGCGCATGTCAGCGGCGGTCAGATTGGCCATATCCTTAAGGTCGATGTCTGAACCCAGATGACCACGCAACCAGCCGATATAGAAACCGAAGGCATGACCATAGGCTTCGAGAGTACGCGGTGAACAGCGCTTCTGCGATTTCAGATAGCTAAGCCATTGCAGGCGGGCATCATCGATGGTCATGCCTGACCTAATAGATGAAAGGGGTTAATATCCCTTAACTATGTCAGGAAAGTACAGGCCAGCGTTCAGCGATGCGTTCAACCACGCGGGTCACGTAGGCCACCAGCTCAGCCCCCATGTCCGGTGTAAAGCCTTCGTAATCTGCCGAACCGAAGGCAACCGCACCGGGACGGCCATCGCGCCACATGGCGGTACGGATTACGGCGGCACTTTTGATGCGGCGGACGTCTTCGCCAAACAAGGCGCGGCAAACACCATCGGGGCCGAACACAGAAAGTTCAGTTTCGCCAATGATATAGTCGACACCGCCGTAGTCCAGTGTCATCCAGCCCAAGGGGATCGGCGCCGTATCTTCGAGTGCAATCGTCGCCGTCACAAGCCCGAAACGGTCCTGAGATTCCTTGGCCAGTCGGCGGGCTAGGTCGGAATGATTGCGTGATTCCATAAGGTTGAGAGTCAGGGAATGGGCCTGAGCCTGCGCATCGAAGTTGGCACGCGCGGTCATTTCAAGCTGGCGACGGATATCGAAGTCACGAATAGCCTTGGCTTCGAGACGTGCGAGTGCGGCGGGGCCGAAATCAATCAGATTGCGTGTCCTGGCCTGAAGGCTTAAGGTATCCAGCAAAGCACGATCATTCTGAATTTCATGAGAAAATTCAGGTAGTAATTCGCGCAGCGTCTGATAATCCATCAGGGCCAGCATCTGCTCTTTTGTGTCTATGTCGCGGTAATCCGAGGCCATCTCAATGCTTAATGCGGCTTTAACCTGTCCAATGCGCTATAGATGGCATAAAATTCGATGCTGTGCAGCCTGATTCAAGGTTAATGACTAAATCCATGCCCGATTCCGTTCAAACACCCGTAAATTCGGTTGAAAACCAGCGCTTGCGGGTAAGGGTGGCGGTCATGACGCCTATGGACCGGTTGCTGGACTATCTTGTCCCCGCAGGCATGGTTCTGGCGGTTGGCGATCATGTCTGGGTACCGTTGGGCAAGGCGCGTATTCGTGGGCTGGTGGCGGAAATTGCTGAACCGGTTGAGCAAACCGACACTTTCAAGCTTAAGGTCGTGCTGGAACGTATTGATGACCCGCCGGTCCCCCTTGAGAGCCTTAGCTTCTGGCTGAAGGCGGCGGCATGGAACCTGACGCCGCCGGGCGTGTTCCTGACGGGCTGTCTCAGTGGCCTGAGGGCCCCAAAGGCCGCGGCGCAATATGTATATGAACGCACTGACAAGCCGACGGACAAGCTGAAACCGAAGCAAGTGAATGTGCTGGAGGCGGCGGTTATCCCCCTCAGTGCGGCAGTGCTTGGGCGTGAGGCGGGGGTGTCGGGGTCGGTTATTCAGACTCTCGAAAAAAACGGATTTTTGCGAAAAATTGTACGATCTGATGCGGGTTTTGCACCCCCCGATCCGGCGTTCCACCCACCGGTGCTGAATGACAGTCAGTATGCCGCCGATCAGCTGCTGAAAGCGCAATGGGACAGACAGGTCTATTCAACAGTTCTGCTGGATGGAGTGACCGGTTCGGGCAAGACCGAGGTTTATCTTGAGAGTGTCGCGCGCACCTTATGCGAAGACCCTGAGGCGCAGATACTTATCCTCCTGCCGGAGATTGCGCTTACAACCGCGGTGATGGGGCGACTGCAAAAGCGGTTCGGGGTCGAGCCGGTGCAGTGGCACTCGGCCCTGTCGGCGGGTCAAAGACGGCGGGTCTGGGAAGGTGTGGCCAGAAATGAAGTCAGACTTGTGGTCGGTGCGCGGTCTGCCCTGTTCCTGCCGTTTGCACGACTGAAGCTGATCATCATCGATGAGGAGCATGACGCCTCATACAAGCAGGAAGACGGTGTGCGTTATCAGGCCAGAGATCTGGCGGTCATGCGCGCACACAGGGACGGGATCATGCTGGTGCTGGCTTCGGCCACACCATCTATGGAGACTTTGAATAACGCGCAAAAGGGCCGGTATGGCTGGGTCAGACTGGAAAACCGGCATGGTACGGCACAGTTACCGGACATTGATCTGATTGATCTTAAAAGCCAGCCGCCGGAAAAGGGCTTCTGGTTATCTGACCGGCTGGTGAAGGCTATTGCCGAGACCCTGTCGCGCAAGGAGCAGGTTCTGCTGTTCCTCAACCGTCGGGGCTATGCGCCGCTGGTTTTGTGTCGCGCCTGTGGTGAGCGGATGACCGCGCCCAATACCGATAGCTGGCTGGTGGAACATCGGGCAACGAACAGACTGGTCTGTCACTTAACGGGCTTTTCGATGAAGAAGCCGGAACGCTGTCCGCATTGCGGGGCGCTGGATAGTCTGACGGCGGTGGGGCCGGGGGTTGAACGTATTCTGGAGGAGGTTCAGGAACGTTTTCCGCAGGCGAGGTCGGAAATATTTTCTTCGGACACCACGCCGGATGCCGAAAGCTCGGCGGCCCTGATCAAGCGGGTTGAGGATAACCAGACCGATATACTGATTGCCACTCAGGCGGCCGCCAAGGGGCATAACTTCCCCAACCTGACTCTGGTGGGGATTGTCGATGCCGATCTGGGGCTTAAGGGCGGCGACCTCAGGGCGGCGGAGCGCAGTTTTCAGTTGTTGGCGCAGGCGACAGGCCGCGCGGGGCGTTCGGTGAAAGCGGGCAGGGCCTTATTGCAAACCTATACGCCTGAGCATCCGGTGATGCAGGCCCTGAAGGCGCAGGATCGGGAAGCCTTCTTTGCCTATGAGCAGATGGGACGGGATATGGCGCGCTTCCCGCCATTCGGGCGACTGGCGGCGATCATATTGTCGGCAAAGGATCGTGCGGGGCTTGATCGCTTCAGTCGGGAACTGGCACTGGCGGTGCCCAATACAGACGGTATCGAGGTTTTCGGGCCAGCGGACGCGCCGATTGCGCTGGTGCGCGGGCAGTGGCGCAAGCGGTTTCTGGTGCGGGCGGATCGTAACCGCGACCTTCAGGGCTTTGTCAGTGCCTGGGTCGGGGCGGTGAAAAAGCCTAATCCGGTCAGGTTGATTGTCGATATTGATCCTTACAGCTTTATGTAATGATCAGTGTACGGATAATAGAAGTGACGCCTCAGACAGACAGGGACAGTCTCAGGCCGGAAACCAGCCCGTTGGCAGCGGCTGAGGATTCTACGCTGCTTAGGGTATCATCAAGCGCCTTAAGGGCATCGTCGGCATCCTTGAACTCCTGAGAGCCGCTGTCGTCGCGGGTGGCTTCGGACTTGGCCCTGTCGAGCAGCAGCTTGATCTTGCGCATCATGTCGCGGACGTCACGCGCAAATTCGGCATCTTCCTTGGCTTCGGCGGATTTGCGTTCATCGGAATTGCGGGTTGCGGCCACATCATAGGGCGAGGTCGCTGTTTTTGACGTGGCTTCGTCTTCGGTAGCAGGTTTGGAGCTATCTTCGGTACCGGACTGAGGGACGGGGATGTCTGGTGCGTCCGGCGTCTCTTTGGTGGCGGTTTCGCCTTCGGAGAGTTCCGCATCATCGGTTGCGGAGGCGGACGATGACGCTGAGCCTGTTGAGGTGCCGGTCTCCGAGGCCGTGCCACCGGCAGAGGCATAGGCCTTGACGGCGGATTTTAGTTCTCTGGTGATCTGGGCAATCAGGCGCGCCTTGGCGGCCGGATCAAGACCCGGCAACTGCTCCAGCATTTTGAGGCGTTCTTTGAGCTGATCCACGCGTTTTTTGGCCAGAGCCTTGGCCTCGTCTTTGCGCAGTTCACTTTGTTGCCGGAGGGTGGTCAGGGCCTGCTTTTGTGCCGACAGTTTCTCACGCGCGGCCTCGGCCTGTTTTTCACGCAGGGCCGTTGTCGCCGGTGAAGCGGCGGCAAGGGTCGTTTGAACAGGCGCGTAGGCGGTCAGTTTCATGGCCAGACCCTAACAGGTCGAGTTTAAGGGTTTATTTATGAAATCGCCCCGCACAGGGCGGGGCGAAAGGTCATCTGTATTGTTCGGCTAACCGTCACTTAGTCCGTGTGACCGGATTTCTTACGGCGGAACATTTGCAGGGCTTCGACAAAGGCCGAGAAGGCCATGGCCGCATAGATGTAGCCCTTATCGATATGGGCACCGAAACCTTCGGCGATCAGCACCATGCCGATCATCATCAGGAAGGCCAGAGCCAGCATGATAATGGACGGATGTTTGTTGATGAAGTTGGCGATCGGGCCGGCGGCCAGCATCATGGTCAGGACGGCGACCATAACGGCGACAATCATGACCGGCAGATGTTCGGTCATGCCGACAGCGGTCAGGATCGAATCGATGGAAAACACCAGATCGAGCAACAGAATCTGACCGATCGCCAGACCGAAGCCCATGGCCGGACTGACGGGGCGTGTCGGTGTCAGCTTGTCACCGTCATGCGCCTGTTCTGGGTGGCTGGTGGCGTGGCTGATTTCGGAAGTCGCCTTATAGACGAGGAACAGACCGCCGACGATCAGGATAATGTCACGCCATGAGAAGCCCTTGCCCATGATTTCCAGGACCGGATCCTTGAGGGCAACGATCCACACAAGGGTGAACAGAAGGGCCACGCGCATCAGAAGCGCGCCGCTAAGGCCGATGAAGCGCGCGCGTGCGCGTTGGTGCTCAGGCAGCTTGTTGGTCAGGATGGAGATGAAGATGAGGTTGTCGATACCGAGGACGACCTCCATGACAATAAGTGTCACCAGCGCCGCCCAGACGGCGGGGTCGGAAAAAAGGGCCAGCAATTGGTCCATTGGAAATATCTCTCAGGAAGAAAGCATCAGGGGGATGCGCCCGAATGGGTATAAATGGCAGGATTGAAACAAAAGACAATCGGGAAGACAGACATATAAATGAAAAACTTCTGTCTTGTTTGGTTGCGATGCGCAAA
>JASGFL010000024.1:0-40344 GCA_047605545.1 Asticcacaulis sp.
CGTGCAGGACGCCGACACGCTTCAGGTGCTGATGCTGGGCTATATGGACAAAGCCGCCCTGACAGAAACCCTCACTGAGGGTCAGGTCACCTTTTATTCGCGCTCGAAAAAAGGCCGCTGGCGTAAGGGTGAAACCTCAGGTGATTTCCTGAACCTTGACCGCATCCTGACCGACTGTGACGAAGATGCCCTGCTGGTCTATGCCCGTCCCGTTGGGCCGACCTGCCACACCAAGACGACCTCGTGCTTCGGCCACGAAGATGCCCCAGGCATCGGCTTTATTGGGCAGTTGGCCAGCGTTGTGGCCGAACGTGCCAAGGCCGATCCGGCCGATAGCTACACCGCGCGCCTGATGCATAAGGGCGTTGCCAAGATCGCGCAAAAAGTCGGCGAAGAAGGCCTTGAAACGGCTCTGGCCGGTCGTGCCGGTGACCTTGAGGAGCTTCATGCCGAGGCCGCCGATCTAATCTATCACCTGTCGGTGCTTCTGATGGTGCGTGACACCTCGCTTGAGAATGTCCTGAACGTCCTGCGTGAACGCCACACAGGTCGCTAGTTGTTTAAGCTCCCCACATTTTTGGGGGAGCTTATCAATATACCGGACAGGTCTGCCACTGATAGGCGACGGCCATAACCTGCCGCCTGTAGCGGTACACCACATAGCCTTCGCGTTCCGGTTCATTGCCATAATAGGTCTGGCAACGATTGAGGTAGATGGTTTCATTACCGCTGTAGCTGGTGTCAGCCTTGTAGTTTCCGTCCTCAAGACGACGCACGGTCACGCGCTGATAGCCTGAGCCATAGGGGCCGTTGTTGAACATATAGTCGCCGTCATAGACATGGCGATTAGCCAGCAAAACCGTCTGTTCACGATATCCATAGGCCTGCATGTAATCAATGGCGTCTCTGAAGCAGTATTCGCCCCACAACCGAGCATTGGGCGGGCAATCACGGATAACCATAGCCACAGGCACCGCCGCCTCGGCATAGGCTTCGTAAATATCCGCCGGAACCGGAGCCAGAGGCGCGCCGCAGCGGGCATTCACTTCTTCGACTGCATAAAGTTCCGCTTCGTGACGGCGTACGAAAACGCCATCATTCCCATAGGCCGCGCAGTCTCTGGGCATACCCAGCATGGATTTTTTGAACCAGCGCTTATCGGCCTTGAACCCTTTGGACTGCCGCTTGAGCACCAGTTGCTCAACATCCTTATCGCCCAGTGCTTCCCCCTCGAATACCGGACGCACCGCGCCGATCAGATCAAGCTCTTTTTCTGATGCATTGGCCTGAAGGCGCTGGATACCGCTGCGGGCGCAATAGACCTTACGAACGATATAGCTCTTGTCACAATCCGCCTCAGGCATGGCCAGAAAACGCCAGGTGCCCTGCACGCGGATAAACTCCGTGCGGCGGTAGCTGTCGCCCGTCTGCGGTACCACACCAATCGCAGGTGCTATGGCAGGGATGGTTTCGCCGACCGGCTGATAAGGCCCGCGCGGTTGCTGAGGCCCGCCTCCACACATAACTATCTGCGTTTCCTGCGCCGCCAGATACCCGTCACGCGCTTCGATACGGTAGACAATATCTTCGCCATTCAGCCGGTAACAACCGCGCGGCACAAAGACATCCGACGTATAGGGTAAGGCCACGGCCGTCAGGTTCCCCCCCTCTAACGATACGTCATAAAGCGTATAACCGTTACCGGCGCCCACACGATCACCTGCCGCCACCTGATAGGTCGCACTGACGACCCGCACACGCGATTGTCCAGCGCGTTTCATCCACGCTTCAGCTGTTTGCAGGCACGGGCCACCCACCACAGGGATATGGCTTTGCGGGCAATTATTCACCGGTTGCGCCACCAGAAGCGCGGCCCCCAACACTTCGCGCGCCTCACCGAACTGCGCCGGATGGATAAGCTTGGGCGGCGCGCCATAACCTTGCGCCTGCGCAACCGACACAGACACCGCCGTCGCGACCATAGACGTAACGATCATACTTACCTGATTACGCATGTTTTTGCCCCCTGCCCCTTCAATATTATGGGGCCAGTATCCCCCAATCGCGGCCGCTCAGGCGTCCATATTTACACCGACAGGCTGAAATTACCACGATTCCGTTGCCTTCGCAGATCGATTCAGGCATATAATGCCGCAGGATTTTGGAGCACACGTTCTTTTCATGCCCTCGTTGCTTGATATTGTTGTGTCTTTTCTGGCGGCATTACTGTCGGCAGCGTTCCTGCATTTCGGCGCGGCGGAAAAGCCCGAAGACAGCCGTCATGATACGGCTCATGAAACCGCAGCCCTTAGTCTGACCGAAACCGTTGAACCGGAAAATGTCTCCGCTGCGGTTTCTGCCCAAACATCCAGCCAGAAATCCAGCCAACTGCCGAACATGAAATTTCTGGCCTACTGAGCGGCCTGATAGACTTAATCTGTAAGTTACCCTTACCAAAAATTCGTTTCGTTTAATGGCATTGCAAATGACAAATGGGCGCACAACCCGTGGTCATGCGCCCATTCACCAGTAACAATACCAACCGGTTTAACTAAGACCGGCGGATGAAACTATTAGGGGTTTTCCCAGTACAGAGCGCCTACGGAAGACGTCGTCTGCAGCTTGCCTTGTGGCGTGATGACGAGCTTCGCATAAGGGTCAGCCACATTGCGCGTCGCCCAGAGTTGCTTGCCGTTCGCGTCCAGAACCTTCAGAACGCCGCGTTGGAAGACCACCTTGCTGACCTGTTGGTAGTTGGCACCAATATGGTCATTCACGCACCAGCGGTGACCATTTTGAACCGTCTTGAGGCAAAGGTTGCCGTCCGACTGAAGCTCAAGCTTGTGGCCATTCATAACCAGAGACGTAACGCCCTCGGTTCTTCTAATTTCTTGCCCGTCATACATCATGCCGGTGCTGATGGTTTGCGACATAGCAGGCACAGCAGTCATTGCGCAGCCCACAGCCGCGACACCTGCGAGCAGGAGCCTGAATTTAGTCATTTGCATAATTAATCCCCTCAAAAAACTGTATAAACCCATTGATCATGGGTAATATTTTATTAACACCTCACATCAAAAGCGCAACCTGTAAACCGTCCGGCTGCACCCGACCCATACAATTTTCTTAAGTTACAATAAATTATGACACTCCCAAAACGGCATTAGCGGTATTCGGGGATGGCGCTTTGCGTTATCCACCCCCATTATGGACTATTTGATAGAGAAGCCCGTGACATAGGGGCCAACCTCGATGTCTGCGGCCTCTTTAGAGGTTATCAGCTTCCCTGCAATGCGTAGATTCTCGATTTTGATATCCTTAATCTCGGTTCCCGGTGCCATGCCGGTAATGATTGAACGTCCGGGCATACCCTTACCGTCATAGCTGATGTTACGGATGGTCACGCCTTCGATCCCACGACCGGGCTTGGTATTAGCCTGAGCGCTGGCAATAGTAAGTTTGGTTTGTCCGGCAACTATGTTGAACAAACGACCTTCTTCGATCCTGTGGATTCGAATATCGCTGAAAGTAATGTTCTTTATCAGCGTGGCATTGCCTGAATAAAGCGCCATAACCCCGTCCCATTGCAGGTCATCTTCGTCGAAATTAACGACGTCGATATTTTCGAAGGTCACATCGCTGATGGTACGCGGCGCGTCGGGATCACCGAAATAAGAAATAAACAAAGCATGCGCCACATCATTCCAGATCGTCAGATTACGCGCCGTAATGTCGAAAGTATCCGCCGGCTGCGCTGCCCCCGGAGGCCCAACAGGGCGAATCGGGCGTTCTTTACAGATAGGGCAATCCGTAACGGCGTAGACAACCACAGCGTCGTCCGAAACGCGTAAATACCCGCCATCCAACGTCACATGACGCGACGTTGAAATATTGAATCCGTCCGCCCATTTGCCCGCCGTAAAGCCACTCAGGTTCTTTACGGATACATTTTCTGAGTTGCGAATATTCATGATGCGCGCAGCATCTGCACGGTCATCATTGACGATGATGATATCCCGCACTTCGATATTGCTGGCACCATCCAGATCGATGGCATGACCGGGATTATACAGTAGGCCACGTCCCAGAATTTTGACATCCTTGACATGGTTCAGGGCAAAACTGCCGCGCAATACGGCGCCCGGTGCCAGATAGATGCGATCACCCGATTTTACCGGAAACCGGTTAGAGCCATCCGCGGGTGTATGAAAGCCCGGACCATAGACAATGGCGCCCGCTTCCGGTTTGTCCTCAGGGATAGCGCCCGCGAGGATATGCAGATTATTCAGGCGGTCACTATCGAACTGAATCGAAAAACGCTCAGGCTTATCCAGAGTCATGCGGACAATCGCCCCATCATGCTCTAAACGCATTCCCTGACGCTGAGGCAGCATTTCAGCCGTGGTGAATCTTCCGTTGTTTTTCTGGATTTCGAGTTCGACCTTACCGGTAAAGTCAAAGTAAACGAGCGACGCGTTCTGGCCTGTGTCCTTATCTACGCGGATACGATACTCATATAAATTCTGCCACGGGCCACCGGGGGTTCGTACACGCACAGTGAAGTCATCATTATGTGCCGTATAAAGTAATTCCCGTGGCACCTCATAGACTTGCAAGGTGTTTTGACTTTGCACCTGCGCCGTTGCCGAGAAACCGATGGTACTCAGCATAAGCGAAAGGGCGATAAAAATATGACGCTGCATATGATTTCCCTCAAAGGTCATTAATGTTTACCGAGCCAGACAGGATCCTGTCTCGCGGCAATGCGCATCCGATCCAAACCGCTCTACAGAGCCTTGCTCTGCACCCAGCGATCCGGTTGATGCTGTAAAACGCTAATGGACAACCAAGCCCACACAAGATGAGCCCTGATTACCCTCTTCTCCCTGTTATTAAGACTTATGGCTCATGATCCGCCAGCAATTTGTTATCGATATCAGATTAACAACTCCGCGGACTGAGTCAACAACCCTTTGTCACTTTAAGCGCGCCATCACGCCAAGGGTGCGATTGTAATCTCAGTCAGAGAACACCGAGATTCACGCTCATGCTGCGCCGGATACCATCGCCACGGAACGGATAGACGCAATGCAGCATCCATGATGGCCATAGGTAGAAGTCACCGACGACAGGCTTAATGACAAAAAGGTTCCGCGTGCCGACTGCGGTTCGGCTATCGATAAATTGCAGGCAACCCACCGTATTTTGCCGGTGCTTGTCGGCCTGAAATTCGGCCTCATAGCCCTCAGGCACCCGCAGAAAAAGAACGCAACTGAAAACGCATCCCTGATGATAATGAACAGGGTTGAAATCCCCCGCGACCATATCATTAGACCAGCCTTCCTTGATCTGTATCTCAAGCTTCTTATCCGCAAGTTCGTCGGTGTGTTCATAATTGCCGTAATGCAGCAGCAGGTTTTCACAGCGATAGGTATAGGTGCGGGCGACATCATACAGAAAGGCCGTAGCTTCCGGCATATCCTTGATAATATCGGTCAGGCGCACTTCGATGGCCAGATTACCCGCCAGATGCTTCGACCAGTCACGCTCGTCACGTTTTGCCTGCGTCGCGACAATATCATCAATTTGCGCGTTCAGCGCCGACACAAGATTAACCGGTGCGACCGCTTTCATGATCAACGGGCTAAAAGGCGCTACCACCTGCATCTTATAGTCGGTCGTCATGTCCTCACCGCCCGCCTTTAGCAGCACTTCAGCCGGACAAACCGGCTATTGCCCGAAATGGTTACGCGCTGATCGTTTACGTCAATGCGGCCACTCGCCCGAGGCAACCAGAGGCCCAGCTCGGCATCAGCTTGCCCCTGCACCCAGAACCGTGGTGCCTGTCCATAATCAGCGATGAGAAACCGTTTGGAAAGACTGTCCAGCAACAGCGTGTCCTGATGACGCAGATAGCTGCCATCCACTACCATTAACCGCTCAAGCGTAGCCGGTGATGGCGCTTCGCCTGCCTTGTAGGTAAAGGCCAGCATATAGGCATCCGTATCCCAGCCCATCAAATTCACCGTCGCATTACGATGGCGGATCGATCCGTCGGCTTTCTGATTGAAATAGACATCCGTAACGCGACCTTCACGGGCTATACGCACGCCGATCATGTCCTGCGCCATCAGTCGTGTAATAACCGGCGCAGGCCCCACTTCCTGAGGAATAATGGCCGTCAGAAACTTTTGCCGTTCCGCTTTGTCCGCTGGCTCAAACGCATAATAGGTGGTGCGCACGTCCGGCGCATGATCCTGATACCCCTGCAGTTCTCTCAGGCGCATGTTCTCAGGATAATCGGTTGGCAAACCGGCGTTCGGGAAAGGTGCCGGAAAGAGCGGACGAACCTGCACGGACGCTTCCCCGTTACTGACAACAAGGTTTTGCCCCTGACGCTTCGTTTCGCCTTCTGTGTGCAGTTGAAAGGCAAACTGCCCCGGTTCTCGGGCCTTAAGATCATCATAAATGAGGATCATGCCATCAACCCACAGAAAGTGCCGGAAGTTGCGTGCAAAGTAAGCTGAGGTCGGCCCTGTGGCATCCGCGAAGACATAACGGAAACCGGCGGCATCCATCATATTCGGTATCTGACCATTGAGGTGCGACCCGATATAGGTGTCTTCGGCTGGCTCAGCCTTACCGTTGAAGGTGATCACACTATGGGCATCGGTCTGGCGATAATAGTCGTCATACTCTTTGCGGCCATAACTGGAATTACCCGAATCAATCAGAAGCGGCTTACCTTTGTGGAACAACAGAAAGGAACCGGCATCAGCATGGGAATGGTTCCACGTATATCCCGAACGAATAGCCAGCAAGGTAGCATCATCCTGCCAGGAATTGCGTAAAGTCGCCCACCCGATCCCGCGATACCATGCACTCAGAGGCAGTTCTGGAAGCGCCCCTGCACCGCCCTTTTCCGATTTAAGCGGGATTTGCACCAAATAGCGGGGTTTATAGCGAATATCGGCACTGTTTTTAGCCCCCGCCGACTGGGTAATATACCAAAGGTAATCGGCGCGTTTGAACCCTGTGAGCCAAGCATTGGCTGCGGTACGGGAATAGTTCTTATCAATATTGCCATCGCCAAAATTGACATGCAGGAACTTGCCGCCGGTCGGGTAAGCGTTGTGCAGCAGAAAATCGATCGATTTTTCAAGCACCGGCACATCCGCAGGCTTTTCGTTATACATCTCCTGCCAGGCCAGACGGAACTCAAGATAGGTTCCGACCGCCAGTTCGGCATAGTTGACGCTTTCCAGATTCCCGCCGTCACTGTCGAATGTCGCGATCTTGCTTTCGATACGACTGCCCTGATAGGCCCACCATTCGATCCCTGCCGTCTCCAGACGGGTTACATAAGGCAATGCGCGCGGATCATCGCGTGAGATCGCAATCAGACCTACGCCTGCGCCAAAAACGATATGTGCCCACCAATTGTGCCCCATAGTATCAAGCGTGTGGATACGCTCACGACCATCGATCCAGTCATTAAAGACGGGGCGAACAAGCTTATCGATATAACCGGTCGTCAGGGCCTGCCGCTCAGATACCGTCAAGGTGTCACGAATGGAATCGTAAATAAGCCCGAACATCTCGCCGGAGAACCCCATGCCGAGGTCGGAATTCCACACCGGATCGCGCTGAAGCAACGGCGAATCTGTGACCAGATTGGCCTGAGAGACAAAAACCTTCAGCGCTTCATGAAGCTTGGCCGCATAGCGTTTATCGCCGGTCATACGATAGGCTAGCACCAGAGACTCAAGCGTATCCGGCAGGCGGCGACCATCACGCTGTATCTCTTTAAGCGGCGCAGCAAGCTGACGATCGGCCTCGGCCTTCAGAACCGCCCATTGATCCGCAACTTCGGCATTAGCGGCTATCCGAGACTTAAAGCTGCGAATAGCTTCATCGGAAAAGGCAATATGTACGCCACCGGACTTCACACTCAGGCGACGGTCGGAAATCTGCGTAATTGCCGAAGACGGTTGCGCAACCGAAGATGCAGGAACCATCATCGGCGTTAAGGCCGTCACACACAGAGATGCTAATAAGGCTGCACGACAGCCGTTTCTCACGCCCATTTTTTTCCTCACTGCATTCGCATGTTTTAGCGATGATGCCGCGCCCTTCGTCAGAAACGCAATTACATCGATTATTTGGTATCGATATCATTGAAAAATTCGTGACGCAATGGGCAATTGCCCCGTTTTTGCCGCGCCTCGCCAACCTCAATATTGTTATCGATATCTTTTGTGGTAGCGTGCGGTATAATCAAACGGAAGGAAACCAATGCTAATACTGAAACCCTATCGCGCGGGCCTGAGCGGACTTGCCTTCGCATCACTCGCCTTTGTGCCGCTGTCAGCGCAGGCTCAGGCCAAACCGGATCACCTCGCCAATTTACGTGGTAAGGCCGAAGTTCCGACCATTCTTACGGCTAATAATTACACCTGCGATCTGCTGGATGCCTATCAGGGACCCAAACCCACCACGGAAATAGACGGGAAACGTCAGGCGCTGCAAATCTATGAAATCGCCTGTGCCGGTCAACGGGGCGCGCTCATACGGGTGACGACAGCAGGTAAGATCATCGAGACTGTAGATTGCTATCAGGCCGATTATGAACGCAAGAGCCAGAAAGATGCGCCGGTCTGCCTCCTGCCGCTGAACAAGAATAATCACATCTGGCTTGATGGATGGGTGAAGCCGCTCTTTCCCAAATGTGAGGTCAGTGCGGTTGTCTATATCGGTCGGGCGCCTGACAATACCGGTCAGGTCTATGAAGTGGCCTGCAAAGGCGGGCAAAGTGGCGGAGCGGGCTTTTACACCCTTCCTCACATAAATTCCGTGACCGCAGAGACAAAACCCCTGAGCTATCTCAGTTGTCTGCGTGCGGCCGCAGGCCCCCTTACCTGCTCCAAAACCGACACCAAGGGCATGGTCAATCACATGCGCCCTCTGGCTGAAACCGGCTCAAAAGGCTGTTCTCCTGCCAATGCCCGCTTTATGGGCGGCTCCAAAGAGAATCTATTTTACGAACTTCAGTGTTCAAACGGCTCCGTGTTTGTCACGCAAACGGATGCTTTCGATCAGTTCCGTCAGGCGATGGACTGCTCAACGGCTGAGAAATACGGCGCGAAGTGCCAGTATGAAGGCGCACCACCGTCAAACCTCACTGGCAATAACGACAAACGTGCCGTCGCTCAGCCCAACCTTGCGCACTATAACGTGGCATTGAAGGCTGCCGGTAAAACCTGCACCGCCATAGACGCGCGAATTATGGGACAGGATGCCTCCACTCAGCGCGATCTGGTCGAAATCAAATGTCAGGAAACCCCCTATGGGCTGGTGGGCTACCTGCCCGCCTCAGGCAGCACAGCCGCCACTGACGTAACCGATTGCTTTACCGGATTACTGCGCCAGATCGAATGCAGGTACTTCAATGCCGAAGCCCAAAAACAGCGCGTCTCGGATCTGGCTGATGAAAGCACTGCCATTAAGGCTGACTGCGTCGTCACCACGCTGAAGTATGTCGGCGCGACTGCCGATCAGGAACTAACCGTTGAAATCGCATGCGAAAATAAGCGCGGATACATAGCCGTCCTGTCAGCCGCCAGAGACCAGATTTTAAGGGCCTTACCTTGTCGTATCGCCGCTAATCGAGCCGATTGGGAAAAATGCAGCCTGCCCGACAATGGGTCTTACGCAGGCTAATAAGCAGGCCAAAAATACGATTTAGGCGCTCCGGTCAAAGATCGGGGCGCTTTTTTGTGTGACTTTCGGAGCGCCCCAACTGACCACAAAAAAATGGCGGCTACGTTGCCGTAGCCGCCCAAGATTGGAGAGAGATTGTTCCCGATCAGAACTTGTGCTGGATGGTGATCCATACCGAGCGGGGTGCGTTACGCTTCAACAGGAAGCCCGAATCCGGCAACTGCGCCACGACATCATACAACTGCACACCGTTGGTGAGGCCAGACGTTACCATCGTGTCATAGCCTGAGATGTAGGAGGTATCGAGAACGTTACGCACATCCATCATGATCCGCGTATTCTTGATCCCTTCATACTGTACGGACAGATCGAGGTTGTCCTGAGTAGGCAGCCAGCGGGTGTCAACGGCATTAGCATTCACCTTGCGCTCATCCATCCAGCGATGGCGAACATTGACGCGGAAGTCATCCCACTTGTACGACAGCGTATTGCTGATCGTCCATTTCGGTGAACGCGGCAAAATGCCTGAGTCTATCCGAAGCGCATCGTCGTCCGCCCCCAGAGAGTTCGCCCCTACGTTCAGCCAGTTATAGGCTTCACTGGTGCGGCCATTGAGGTAGGTCACAGACGCATCCCATGACAAATTGTTTGTCACTTTCCATTTGAACCAGGACTCAACGCCGCGTGTGAAGTATTTGTTGAAGTTAATGGGCAGCAGATAGGTGCTGACATTATCCTTGTCGATGCCAACCGGATAATCGTTGATCGCAAAATTCTGGTAGAACAGCGTCACCTGACCGTTAAACTGACGATCGCCGAAGGTATAGGCGAATTCATGCCCCTTAACATAACCCGTCGGGCCGAGCGGACGCACCAGTGTTGCTTCTGTCGAATAACGGTTGATGATCCCCATAGCTGGCTGACGACCGTCCATATAACGGTAGTAGACCTTGTTCTTGGTGTTGATGTTATAGCCGATCGAAGCGCTGTAGTTGCGGTTTTCGACTTCCTTGCTAGCATCAATTACCTTGGCCGTATTCAGCACGTTATACACATTGTCGTAGACAGTCAGCGGATTGCCATCCAGACCACCATTGGTCAGCGAGGTGGCACCTGAATTTCGCAGATCATAGGTCTCGGAATGGGTCTTCGCCGAATAATGCTGGAACTTGAAGCTGGCGTTCAGGTCCCACTTCTCGTTCGGTGACCAGCTCACGCCGATAAAGGGCGATACTTCAACAATGCGGGCTCTTTGGAAAACGGTCGTGAAAAGACCTGTGCCATAGTTACCCCAGCCACCTTCGCCGGTCAGCTGATAAGTCGTGCCAGATGTCGTGACAAAGCGCGCGCTCAGGTTTTCAACCTCACCGTCTGCCCATGCCGAGATACCCGTGCCACTGGCCCAGTTATTGTTAAACTGTTCTGCCTTGGCGATGTACAATCCGGTCGAGACACTCCAGGTATCCGCCGTGTAGGTAGCGGTAAAATTACCCATGATATCGTCAGACCCGCGCTTATTGTCCTCAGCGCGCGTCAACAATACCAGATCCTGAGTACCCGAGGCATTCGGATAGGTGACCGAACGATCTGTACCGTCGCTTGCGTAAACAACGCCGCCGTGGACATCAATATCGCTGTTGGGCAAGGTGTTGGCAACAACACAGAAGCCCGGAGTGGTCGTAGAGGTAACCCGAGCACAAGCGGCACCGGTTCGGTAATTTATACCGTTTTGTGAGCCATTAACGTTCTGGGCGACCCGTGCACGCAATGTGCCGGTTGAATCGTAAAATTCATAGTAACCGGGCGTACGGTTCAACCCATTGATATTCAGACCATAGCGTTCTGACGTTGCCGCCGCAGACGCCAGACTGGCCAGCCCCTGAGGCTTATAGGACTGACCATCATAACGGGTGACGTTAAAGCGCAAAGCCCCCTGATAAGACCAGTTTCCTGCCGTCTTATGTTCCCACTTAAGCCAGACGGCGTCCTGCTGATAACGATAGCCCGCAGAAGGGTCCAGCGAATGGGTGCCGGAATCACGCGCGTTAGGCACTTTGATTTTTCCGCCATTCATGAACAGGTTCACGTCACGCGGGAAACCGTCGATATCTTTCGGGTCCTGATAACCGTAAGCCGGCTGCTGAAAGGTCGTCAATTCAGCATTGGTGTCATCAAGGTGTTTGAAGACCACGTTGAAAGAGCCAGACCCCGTGTCTGTCTCATACTTCTTGAACAGGTTCACCTTGAACTGACCACCGTGGTTCAGATCCCAGCCCGGGTTTACCTGACCATTTGAGCGGCGGTAGAAGCCATTGACGCTGTATCCAAAGTCACCGACCTTGTTCATCCAGCCATAATAGCCATCGATTTCTTTCCACGACAGGTGCAGGTCTTCACCTTCAAAACCCACCCGCGTACGAATTTCCGCGCCGGGACGTATCTTGCTGGTTATGTAGTTAAAAGTGGCACCGACCGAAGTCGTGACCGCTGTTGCCGACGAACCTCCGCGCACGGCTTCGACGCGGCTGGTCGAACTGTCGGCGCGGAAGAAATAACCATCCTGAAAACCACTGAACTTGAAAGGCGTCGTCGGCATTCCGTCTTCAAGGATCGTTGACCAGAAATAACCGGATGTGTTGGCACCGGTACCGATCGTCATACCACGGGTAAAGACCTCGTTACGCGCAACACCGTCGTTACTTTCGACGACCACACCGGGGATATCGCGCAGCATGTCGTCGGCGCTAATCGGTGTGAACTTGTTCATGTCATCTTCGGTCAGCACGGAATAGGACACGTTGGCTTTTTTCGCCTTCGTGTTTTGCATGACGCCCGTGACAATAACGGTCTCGATCTCTTCCGTAGCCGGCTCATCTGCCACTGGTGCGGTCTGTGCAACAGCCGTACCTGTCACCACCATCCCCAGAGCCGAAATCAGAGCCAGACCAGAAACGTGCATGGCATTACGTTGCCCGAAACGGGCACCCTTTTTACTCATCATTTCCTCCCATCGAACTTTCACGCTCGATAATTATTGAAACTTCGGCCTTCGGCCAGTTGGCCACGCCCATTTGTGATATCGATATCAAGAAAAGACAAACAGGTGACTTCTGATATCGTTATCAGAAAATATCAGAGTTTGTCAACTCGATGACACGCCTGACATTACTTCGATGTCGCCCGTTTCAGTTTTACAACACTATCGCCAGAAGCGAATTTAGCTTCTGAATTTATTTAGTTATTTTTCACTCACCCCTGAGAGCTCAGCCTCAGCGCGCACAAAAAACCCAATCCGGTACATTTCCCCACCCAAAGATGCTCCTAACGGGATTCCGCAGAACCGACCGAAATGATAGCCCGCCGGTACGTTACCAGTGCAGGCGTACCATTATCCCACACCTCAAGAATCACATGCAGCTTGCCTGTGAAATTATCAGGCACCACCAGTGTGGTGTTCTCTCCCTCTGAGGCGCTCAAAGGAACCTTAACATATCGGGTATTCTCCCCCGCTTCCTGATAATAATACCAGCGGAAAGACACCTCTTGCCCATCGGGATCAGACGAACCTGCAGCACTGAGGCTCACGGTTTCTCTGGCGCCCGCGACTATTTCCAAAGGCGCAGTGCCGTATGTGCCATTCAGAACCGCAACCGGCCGATGGTTACCGGCCGCCACATCAGGCGTCAGCGTCCATTGGATACGGGCAGCAAAATCGTTCTGATAGGCCTGACGCCAGCGCCAGACCGTCGCCTGATTACTGGTATAGATGCGGCCATCCTTACCCGCGATAGTATCATGAGCATCTACGAACAGAGGCTGGTGAACCGATACGCGATTATAGCGGCCTCCCCAACTCCCCCAGTTAGGATATTCCGGATTGCTCAGATCAGGTCGCAGGAGATACAGGAAGGCAGGCGTATCCCCTTCCATAATAACCGTATGATGCGGATAAAGTTCCCCCAGTGGACCTTTGCGAATATTCTGATCAAGCCAGACATTCGTAACCAGTGACGTATCCGGTCCGGATATGGCCTGCGCCGCCTTATCAAGCTTTACATCACCGGAAATGCCGTACCATGTGGACACCGCATAATCGTTGAATGCGTGGATGCTTCCTATCCAAAAAAGATCAGGGAAATTCAGCCTTACCCACGGACCTGCATCATCCTGATCCGAAATCGCGTAAACACGTATTTTGGAAACAAACCGCGCCAGTTCTTCAGGGGTTCTGGTTTTGCGAACCTTATAAAGCGCTTGCGCAAGATCGACACTACCGCCCCAGTTCAGAACCCATACCGGTCGCGGATCAGGCTTATCGACCTGACTAATCAGCCACTCCGAGCCTTCGGTATCCTTACCCTCTCCGACTGCCGCCAGTCCGTAGGCAGCTTGCCCCCGCTTCACCAGCGCCCGCAAAGCCGAAGCCTCAGGATAGCCCTCTGCGTGCCGACGAAGATTCGGCAACACCGTGCCGTAAGCATCTATCCGCTCATACATAAGGTCCGGACGAATAACATCCTTCTGCCAGGTCGAGGTCGAGGCGATAAATCCCTCTGTATCCAGATCGTTGGCATAAAGAAGATAGCGAACCAGCGATTCAGAATCATCCGGTTCATTACCTATATCCGAGATAACAATCACCCTTGGCTTTTCGACAGGCGCGGCCATTGCACCGCCCGCTGCCATAACCCATAAGGCCAGTCCCAATCCCGTCCGCATAGCGATCACCCTTCCCTGTTTTTATTCCGGCAGCCGTCGGTCGGCGCTAAGCCTTTTCCAAAGCCTTCAGGCCATCAACCTGCACCTTCATCATTTCATCGATGGCGCAGATAATGTGATACAGCGTAGAGGCTGGCGCGGCCTCCTCAACAAAGGTGCCGTCCGCATTCATCTTATCGCGATACAAACCCTGCACAGGTGTATCAAAATAGAGTTCCAGCCCTTCGGCCCCACTGATCAGCTTTTCGATGTAAGCGTTCTTTTCGTCCGGTGTCGCTGCAATGGATTGCAAGGCCACATAGGCCTTCATGCGTTCGGTCTGAGCCCACAGGCGCGCCTTATTGTCCTTTATGGAAAAGTCGTCCCATAACTCAAAGACAGTCGCATTACGCACATGATCAGTGCCAAAGTCTTCGGCGATCTCGGTCAGCCTTTTGGCCGGAGCGATATACTTAGCGTCCCCGCTAATCGCCGCCCAGCGCACCAGCAACCAGGCCCACTCGAAATGGTGGCCCGGCTCGATAATTCGTCCCATCTCACCGTCAGACGGGTTCCAGTCGCCATCGAAATATTCGCGCAAGGCACCGGTCACCGGATGCAGAAACTTATCGACACAAAGCTGAGCGATCTCGTCCGCTATGTCTTTCCATTGACTGTCGCCACCCGCCTCAATCCATGCCAGAGAGGCTTCGAACATGTGCATATGAGGATTGGTCTTTAGCGGCAGGGTGCGCGGGTGCGCTTCTTCAAAGCCACGTACCGGATGCTTATAGGTTGTCATCAGCGTGTCACGGATGACGATGGCTTTTTGTTCAAGCCTCTTATCATGCGGGCGCAACCTGAAGGCCGAAGCATAGGCCAGCAATGCGAACGCATGATCATAGAAATCGAACTCAGATTTCACCACGTCACCTTTCGGGGTCAGCACAGCATAGACCAGCCCCTCAGGGGTCGCCGCAGGCCCGCTCAGCCAGTTAAGCCCCGCATCGATCACCGTATCAACATCGCCCGAATAGCCCATCTGTCTGGCCAGAGCGTAGGAATAGACCTGACGCGCCGCAACACGCGTGCGGCGATTAATGTCCGCAGGCGTGCCGTCTTGCGCAAGCGTTTCAAATATGCCGCCCTTAACCTGATCAACGCCAGCGTCGCGCCAGACAGGCAGGGCATATTCAAACAGCCATTGACGCAAGCGGGATTGGGTTTGTGACAAGCGTTCCGTGACAGAGGTCATCATCGGTTCCATTAGTTTTGAAAGGATATCAGAATACGGTCGATCCAGCGTGCCGCCAGAGCAGGCCACTGGTCATGCGTGCCATTGAGATCGCGTAAGGCAAAGCCGTGGGGCGCTTGCGGGAAAATATGCGCTTCGACATCGCCTCCGGTCATCTGAATAGCCTTGATGAAATTCAGGGCATGGTCAATCGGCACAGGCTGATCATGAAGTGCATAAACCAGAAATGCCGGAACCGGAGGCAAGCCATGCGCCTCTGCGGCAATGCCTATTGGCCATGCATCATAGAAATTTTGTTTCTCAAGCGGCGGATAGTCGGGCTTACCCGCCGGAGCCTTATATTTCCGGTGGTTCGCATTGATGGGGGCATAGCCTATCAAGACGCCTGCGGCCTTCACACTATGGGTCTGACACGCCATAACGCCCGCCAGATGCCCCCCCGATGACAACCCGACATGCAATACGGGCAGAGGCGTCAAACCGGCCAGATAATCGAGACAGGCAAGCCCGTCCGTAAGCGCGATCTCGGATGGATTAACCTCCGCCTCAACTGCCCCTCGCGCGCCCGGCAGGCGATGCGTAACCACATAGGCATCAAACCCAAGGTCGGATAACCACAACGCCGTCTCAATGCCCTCCTTGTCATGCACAAGATCGAGATAGCCGCCACCGGGGTAAATCAAAGCCCGTGCGCGTGCCTGTCCTTTGGCGCTATAAAGATGCATTTCCAACCGGTTGACCGCGTAATACCGTCTGTCAGGAAACTCCCCCTCCAGTTTGTTCGGCGCCCCCTCGCTCAGTACGATTACATCGTCTGGCACATAGGTGGGTTCCACTTCAGACAACGTCTGTTCGATCATTTCACTTCCCCTGTTGGCTGCGGCGCTAACGGCCGATTGTGTCTTTGGGACAAGTCATAAATGATATCGATATCACAAACAAGCGCGATCTGTCGCCAGCAGGCGAACTTCATCAGCGGGCGGGAACTTACGATCCGGGCGCAGGCCCCGTAGATTCCCGATCCATAAGGGTAAATTTCATCAGCTGGCGTATCGGCTTTCCGATAGCCCCTTCCGCCTTAACTTCGCGGATCTTCTCAACGATTGTGGCCACTGCGCTTCTGCCCATGGCGACAATCGGCTGATGCACCGTCGTCAACTGAGGCCAGATGGTCGAAGCCACAGGCGTATCATCGAAACCGCATATGCTCAGTTGATCGGGCACGTGGATCCCCAGACCATGCGCAATCGCCATAACACCGGCCGCCATGTCATCATTCGACGCAAAGATGGCCGTAGGCCTGTCCTCACGGTTCAACAGCTTACGCCCCGCCTCAAGGCCGGACTTATAGGTAAACTGCCCCTGCACCACCAGATCATCGATCAGCGGCAAACCGGCATCATCCAGCCCCTTCAGGAAGCCTTCGTAGCGCACTTCCGTCGGCGTATGGCTCGGGTCGCCCTTGATGAAACCGATACGCTTATGCCCGAGCTTCGTCAGATGGTTGGTGAGTGTCAGCGCACCCTGAAAGTCATCAATTCGCACGGCAGAAACCATAGGCAAGGGTCTGGCGGTCGCCAGCGCCAGCACAGGTATCCCCTCACGCGTCAGCATCTGAACGGTAGGTGCTGAATCGCACAGAGGCGGTGGCAGGATGACCCCGTCCACGCCCGCTTCCATCAGGCGGTTTACGGCTGCCTTCTGCGATTGCAGGCCACTGCATTTTTCCAGAAGCAATTGCGCGCCCAGTTTTGAGGCCTGCTCCAGCCCGCCCAGCATGACCTCATTCAGATAGGAGGCTGACGGGTGGGAATAGAGTATCCCGATCTGCATACTGGCGGCACCTGATCGGGTCGAACGCGCTGCCTGATTGACCGTGTAATTAAGCTCTTTGATCGAGGCATTAACCCGATCGCGCAGATGCGGGCGCACAGGTACGCTGTTGTTGATCACCCTTGACACAGTCATAGGTGACACTTCGGCATGCTTTGCCACGTCGTAAATGGTGACAGAACTGCCCTGCCCGCCGGTGCGTTTCTGTATCATTCCAAATTCCTACGCGATTCAGCTTCTTGCCCAATGAGTACAGTTATTTGCATAGGATTCAAGGCAGTCATTCTGACACATTGAATCCTTCAAACTCCGCATATCCCACGCGCGTCGCTACATAAGAAGGGGTTCCCGAAGCCGATTGCGCGAAAAGTCCGATCTGAGTGCCGACCCAACGCCCCGGCTGAGTCGTCATGCCCGGCCCGATAGGCGTAAATGTCTGCCCATCGATACTATAGCTAAACACCACCTTTGCATGGGTGGAACGCAGCATAGATGGCCAATAGTTTGGAAAATGAGGGACGGGATCGGTCACGGTCACCGGTTCAAAACGCGCCCTTACCCAAACGGGGCCAGATACCTTTACCGGCGCAGTCAGAACGGTTTCCGTACCGCCTGTATTTGCGCCTTTGCGCGTCACCTGCACCAGCCTGACGCCGTCCGCCGTCTGCTCAAGCCCGATCCATCCATAATCATAGCCTAACACCAACAGACCGGCGCGCTCTCCCGCCAGATTGGAGGTCAAACTCAGTCGGGTCGTCGCATTAAAAGTCATCCCCGGCAGCTTCTGCGTCAGCAGATTGCCCGCTTCCCACAGATTGACCGAAGACGATACCGATTTAAGCCTCAGCTTCCCCTTAACCGTACGATCGACCCAGTCATCATTGGGATTGGCGCTCCATTGCCAGCCCAAGTGATACCCATCGGCGAAATCATCATCCACCGGCGGAATGCTGACCGGCTGTTGCGGTAAATCAGGCTTTTTATGCTGCCACACAGGCTGGCCAAAAACCTCACCTTTCTGGCGTTCGCCGATTATGGGCCACCCGTCCTTACCCCATGACATGGGTTGCAGCATCACACGGCGACCATAGGAGTCCGCATCCTGAAAATGCAGGAACCAGTTCTCACCCTTGGGCGTATCTACCCATGCCCCTTGGTGCGGGCCGTTCATGGTCGTATTGCCCTGATCAATCACACTGCGCCCCTCGTAAGGGCCATCGATTTTGCGCGACCGGAACACCCCCTGCCAGCCGCCCTTAACCGAACCGGACGGCACAAAGATATAATACCAGCCCTCACGCTTATATAGTTTTGGCCCTTCTGTAGTGAACCATGGCATCATCCCCTGTGAGGTCTTCACCTTGGGCAGCGTGTCGCCTTCGATAACATACTTGCCCTCATCCAGCGTTTTCATACCGTCAGCGCTCATCTTTTTCAGGGTGACGATATTCTTGATACCCGCCCGCGAAGCGGCAAACGAGTGCACCAGCCAGGCCTGACCGTCGTCATCCCAGAACGGCGCCGGATCAATGGCTCCTTTGGTGGCGTCAACCAGAACAGGCTTCGTCCACGGCCCTTCAGGATCAGTGGCACTGACCATGAAGATGCCAAAATCAGGATCAGCATAATAGATATAGAAGCGCCCTTCATGATGACGGATGGCCGGCGCCCATACCCCACCGCCGCGCCGAGGTGCCGTATGGTGTGCATCCGGCGCATTGCGATCCAGCGCATAGCCAATCAGCTTCCAGTTCACCAGATCCCTGGAATGCAGGATCGGCAGCCCCGGCACATTGATGAAGCTCGAGGCCGTCAGGTAATAATCGTCTCCCACCCTGACCGCATCAGGATCGGAATAATCGCCCTGAAGCACAGGATTGATATAGGTGCCATCCCTCTGATCAGGCACCCAGACACCCGGAGGCATGGATGTATCCGGCGTCACCAATGGAGGCTCAGCGGCGATGGCGGCAACCGGCAATATCAGGGCCACGGACAAAAGAGATATAATCGTTCGCATGAGTCTTAGCCTTTGATGAAGCGTATGGCCTGCCCCCCAGCCGCATTGAGCTGAAGTTTAAGCTTCGTGTTCGCATTTACCGTCAGGGTTTCAATGTCCACAGGCGTCTTGTTCGCAGGGCGGCTCAGCTTGCCGTCCTTGTAACGCGTAGCCGTCCATTGCCCGTTACCAAGGAAAGACAGATCAAGCTCAACGCGTCTTTCCATTTCGTTCGTAAGCGCCCCAAGGTACCAGACCTGACTTTTGCGCCGTGCGATGATCACATATTCGCCCAACTCACCCGCAATCGCCCGCGTTTCATCCCAGGTGGTCGGCACTTCGTCAAACCACACCAGTTCCGGCCAGACCTTATCTGCATATTTTTCAGGTTTGTCGTACCAGTACAGCAAGGTAAGCGGACTGTAACAGGTCACGGCCAGAGCCAGCTGGTGCGCATTCGTCGTCTGATTACGCGGCTCAGCGTAGCAGATGGTGTAGTCGATCGGTCCGGCGATGGGGCGCGTAAAGGCAAGATTGACATGATGGCGAGCCGCCGGAAACTGCTCATTGCCCTTAACCCCCTCAAGTGTCAGATAGTTGGGTAAGGTGCGCTCCAGCCCTGCCGGTCGCAAATTGTCGTGCAGGTTGACGACCATGCCTTGCTCACCAAAGGCCTTGACTACCTTATAGATGAAATCGACATCGGACTGACGCCCCTCCCACATGAACCCAAGCTTGACGCCTGCTATGCCCCATTTCTGGTACAGCTTACACATATCATCAAGGGCACGGGTAACGGCCACCCGATCAATATAGAGCATCACGCCAATATTTTTGGTCTTCGCGTAATCGATCACGCGCTGAAGGTCGAGCACCTTAATCGGCACGGTAGGCTCAGAGGCATCTGTACCGTCGCCATACCAATGCGCATCAAACAGCACATACTCAATTTTATGCTGGTCCGCGAAATCCACCGCCTTAAGCGAGGCATCCGTTGAATAGGGCTTCATGATACGAAACGCGCGCCCCGGACGCACCCATGACACATCGCTCAACTGATTGGGTGTCGCGAGTGTCGGCACAATATGGTGCAGTTCAATGAGCCCTTTGGCGCTGTCTGAAACCAGAAGCACGCGCCAGGGTGTTTTCTGCCCTACATTTATCGTGAAGGACACCTCCTCAGCGGTTTCGTCTTCGCCGCCCCAACCGGTTGCGCGCCCCGGATAACGCATAAGATATGTCACAAGCCCCCCCTTTTCCTGAGAGCGGACAGCGCAGCGCGGATAGTGGATACGATCTGACTCAGCCAGATAGGCGAACGTACCATTCCCCACATCGACGGTCACAGGCAGATCAGCCAAAGCCAGCTTATCCGACGAAATTGTCAGATCAGGGTGTTCAAGGGGCGCGACATTATCTTGTGTAGAGACATGGATATCGCCCTCATCTCGGCTTGTGTAGAGCGTGGCAGTTTCAGGGAAACGGAACTGGCTCCGTTCACCCATCAAACTCAGGGTTTCGGCTGCGGGCACACTGACCAGCCCATAACGAACTGCGGCCGCGCCATTGAAAACCCGCAGGATAATATCGAAGCGCACCCCCGACTTGGTGTCCTCAAGGTGCACAGTCAGTTCGCTTGATGTCTGATCATACAGGGACGACTGACCAAAGACCGGCGTCCATGTACCGCTATATGTTTTGGGCGTTACCCCCAAAACCTTCGCGCCCTCGCCCAACAGCCGACCTTCAGCCAACCACAGCCCCAGAGCCGAAGGCAAAAGCACCGGTTTGTTGTCATAAACGGCACTCCAGACAGCTATTGAGCCTGAGGCATCGAGCGTCACCTGCAAGCGCTTATCCGGCGAGGCAATGTGATGCACACCTCTTTTTGTGGCCTTGGCAGCCACAGCGGGCGCTCCTGCGGCAGCCATACCAGCCGTAGCCAATGTGACCATGTCGCGTCGTGAAGGCGTCATCATTTCGTCTCCAGTTCCTGTAAATTCCATTGTTTGCGCCAGCGTATGACCGGCTTGTCTTGTTCCCACTCAATCGGCAGCCACAGATAGCGTCCGTCGATGGCATCCTTTGGTCGCCAGATATCCCCCATGAAGATGTGCCCCTTGCCATAGGGCAGGACATAGGTAGACTGCCCGCCAAACGTAACGGCGGCCTCTTCCGGCGTACCGCGCACCGGATTGCCCAGCGCTTTCCATGGCCCGAAAATATGGTCGGCCACATAGGACTTGGCCGGATTCGGCGCCCAGCCCGTAAGACCGGAGGTAATGAGATAATATTTGCCGTCGCGCTTGAAGATAGCGGGCGCTTCGTCGTCCCCCATCGGCATCATCCGCGCATACACACCTGCCGGACGCAGATAGTCGTCGCTCAGGCGCGAGATATGCAGGGTGTGATTTTCTTCGGACGCATAGAGGTGATAGGCCACGCCGTCGTCATCTACAAACAAGGTCATGTCGCGCGCCATCTGCCCCGTTTCAAAATCGCGGGCGATAACCGAATTGACTGGATCCTTATCTGCCTCAGCAATATTGACCGGCCAGACACCCGCATTAGGCCGGAATGATTCCAGATAAACATACGGGCCAGTCACATTATCCGCCACAGCCACACCGGCCCGTGCAGCCTTATACCCCATTCCCTTCAGTTCGAGGTGAAACCACATAACGAACTTTTTGGTCTTCGCATTATAGATGACCTTTGGCCGTTCAATGACGCCGCCCTTGACGATGTCACTCAGCGGGTCAGGGCTGACCGCTAAGGCGATCCCTTCATCTTTCCAATCAATCAGGTTGGTTGAGCTATAGACGCCAACACCTACGTGCGCACGATTGCCCGCATCACCACCAATCTTGTGCTCACCGAACCAGTAATAAACGCCGTCGTGCAACAAAACGCCACCGCCATGGGCGTTGATATGCACACCGCGATCATCGGGCCAGATAGCACCGGGCGTCACAACAGATTCAGCGCCTGAAGAAACAGACCTCGCCACACGCAAACCCACACCGGCTCCGCCAAACTGCGCACGATAACGGTATGACACCCGCAACTGATCCGGACGGGTATCAAATGCTCCGCCACGCAGAACATGCATCTGGCAGTCCCCCGTTACCGGACGGCTATCGGAAGGCGCTTTGTAGTAACCGGATTCATTGTAGCAGTCTTCGACCCACTCCCAGACATTCCCGTGCATGTCATAAAGGCCGAAACCATTCGGAGCATATTGACCAACCGGACGCACTTCACCGAAACCCGATGCCGCATAGTTGGCGTTTGCTGCAGTTACCACATCCCCCCAGCTATAGCGGGTCGTTGTGCCCGCGCGCGCGGCATATTCCCACTCTGACTCACTGAGGAAGCGATAGTCCTGCCCTGTCTTCTGTGAAAGCCAGTTTACATAAGCCTCAGCCTCACTCCACCTTATGTCCCATACCGGATAGTCCGGCCCCTGAGACTGGCGAAGCGGTTTGCAGGCCGCCTCAGCGACACATGCATTCCATTGCTGTTCGGTGATTTCATAACGGGACGCATAAAAGCCAGCCACCTCTACCCGACGACGCGGCGCTTCATCCCCCTCACGTCCCGGCTCTCCGGTTAATGAGCCCATTTCAAATGTGCCGGCGGGTATAGAGACCATTTCCGGCAATATGTTCGCTTCAGCGACACACCACCACCCCGACCATAACACAGCGCAGAGTCCTGCGGCCCTGACACCCATGTAGCGTTTCCTTTATTTGTATGATTAAGGCCAGACTACACGATATGGTATCGATATCAAACAAAAAAAGTCGCAGTCCCGTTTAGAACTGCGACCATACAGGTGAGGAGTATTGCCCCTTCTTCGAATGCCACTCCGAAAGGGCAATATGCTTACCAGCAGAGGGATGCCGACAAGACATACAGAACAAACGACATCTGGCCCGCACAGCGAAACCGCAGAGTCGTCCTGACAACCATACCAGTTTTGATATCGATATCAATAAAAAAGAACCGCAACCCAAAGGATTGCGGCTTATGACAGTTGCAGGGAGTACGTCTCTGATGTGGGAAGGCACAAAAGACGCGCGCGAAACATAAGATTTCGCAAGGAAGACCAAGGGGAGTCCAACAAAACCGGGCATCCTGCCTGAAGCGTGCCATATCCCCCGCTTCAGCCTTAACACCATAGCACATATGATATCGATATCAATAAAAATGCAGGCCACCTGGTAATTAAGCGGCCTGCCTGAGTTATGTTAATGATGCGGTTCAGGGAATATGGCTTCAGGCCCCAGGCACCGGAAATGCGTGACCATCTTCATACTCCCCTCTCGTTTTAGCCTCCGAATTTATACCTGAGGCTGATCGCGTAGTTTCGACCGTTCATGTAGTGCTGACGTTCAATGCCTGTTTCGTAGTCACCCGGTTCCCCCACAAACCGGTTTAGCCCCTGATCGGTGATGTTGGACACATTGAACGAAAGCGTCGCCTGATCATTGAGCTCATAGTTCACCGAAGCATCAAGCACTCCGTAAGCCTGAATCATGCGGCCATCGATGGGATTAGCGATCGCATTGAACAGTATGGACTCAGAGCGCCAGGTGTACACCAGCCGTGCCGACAGTTTAGCGTCATCATACATAGCCGCCACGGTATAGTTATGCTGTGACTGCATCGGTTGCTGAGTATCAACTATGACCGGCGCAGCAGCCGTTCCGAAGTTTACGGGGTTCGATGTGTCAACATAGGTATATGACCCCGACACCCCTACGTGTTGCCACACACCGCCCAATTGGTCGAAGAAGTACTGCCCCGCCAGTTCGGCACCACGCACATAGCCCTTTTGCGAGTTTACATTGCGGGTGACAAGATATTGCCCGCCGGTACAGCCGTTGGCGATTGTCCCCGTATAGGCTGGCGCCGTATCAACGGTCTGACAGGTCGTTACACCTGTGAAGAAGCCATCAATCTCTTTGTTGAAGACCGCAAATGAAACATAGTTCGTGCTGCTGAAATAACGCTCAAGAGACAAGTCAACGCTGTCGGCGATCTGCGGCTTCAGGTCCGGATTGCCCTGAACGGCTGTCCCGCCGGTCTGATTGACGGCAATGCTGGGGTTAAGGTCCGCCAGCCCTGCGCGCGTCATGCCACGGCCATAACCGAACCGAAGCAGGAAGTTGTTTTCGCCCGTCAGATCATAGCTAATGTTAAACGACGGCAGCACATTGTCATAAGAGGTGTCGCGTGACACATCCTTGATTGTAGAAGGCGTTGTTGTCGTATCAGCCACCTTGGCAATGGCATTCCCTTCGGTCTTGACGTAGCGGACACCAATATTACCGCGGATCCGCTCTGATGGGCTGGCAAAATCGGCAACAAGGTAAGCCGCCAGCGTATTTTCATCTATGTACCGACGCGCCGTCAGGTTCTCGACATAGCTGCCTTCGGCCAGAATTCCTGCATTGGGGAAGCTTTCCCTGACCCGATCCCCCAGCAGGGCATTCGGCGAAAATACCAGATAGCCTCCCGCATAGCCCGCTTCGCCGTTCATGAAATTGTTGGGTGCCAGTTCCAGAAGATCGGCATAACCACCGGCGTTAATGGCGTTGGAATAGGTCGCCGTGCGCGCCAGACCATCCGTCGTCAGGTTCTTACCGCTGTAGCTATAGCTCTTGTAATAGCTCTCCTGATAAGCATAACGCGCCCCGAATTTCAGACGCTTCAGATAGCCTGCGTCCAGATGGTAAACTCCACTGAGCGCCAGAGCATAGCCCTTATCATCCCATGTCTGATTGGTGCCATTGGCGTAATCGCGGAACACAAAATTGGACGCATCAGACAGGCTGGGGCCAGAAAAAGTCAGCTGATGCGGCTTACCATCTGCCAACCGCCCTACCGTCCAGGTAAGGCCGGCTGCGGAATCCATATTGACCGACCGATTATCCTGCGACTGATCGGATTTGATATATGAGAAGTCAGCCTTCAGATCGAGTTTATCGCTTGGGCTCCACTCTACGCCCGCAGCCGCCGTCCATGTCTCGTACGGACGATGCTCATCACCGCCAATTGTATTGACCGTAGATCGCAGGAACTGACCAGAAAGCAGTCTTTGGGTAGCCAGCGTATCGTTTGAGCCCCCATTAATGTTGCGATTGGCCAATGCCTCATCATAGGTGAAGGCCGTGGTTTTCAGATCCTGCACATTTGCGCCATCGACCGAATTCAGACCGCGATAATTCTGATTATAGAGATAGTAGAGGTAGTTGAACTCCGTATAGAAACGCAAACGGTCATTCACGCGATAATCAGCGGCAAAGTTCAGACCTTTGCGTTCACGAATGATCGTTTCCTCAAACACGTTGCTGGTCAGAGCGGGCGCAACGATGATGTTGTCAATCTGCGCCGTCGTCAGCCCCGTTGTGACGGGCACATTGTTGTTAGCCGCAACATTAGCCAGCAACCAGACATCACTACGGCCCACATATTCTGAACGCGCCTGCGTATAGCTGTTAGTCGTGTTGGCCGAAGCCAGTGTCGCATATTCTGCGCTGTCGCCGCGAATCATACGCTTAAAGTTCGGCCCGCCATTAGCCGGATTGTTGTCCGAACGACCTACGCTTGTCTGATACACCCCCGCCAGCATGACGCCGATGCGACCTCCGTTATCAAGGTCAAAGCGGTTGGCCATCAGACCGAAAACTTCCGGACGCGTCTTTTTCGCCAGATCATTATATTTAGCCGTCACCCCAAAAGAATAGGTTTCACCTTTGAAATCACTGGGGTTTCTTGTCTTGACATTAACCAGCCCCCCAATACCGCCCTCGATGTGTTCTGCCGAAGGGTTTTTGTACACGTCGATGCCTGAGACCATGCCCGGAATGGCCGATTCGATATTGAATTCACGACTTCCGGCCGTGAAGAAAACACGACTATTGATCTGGGACGCCGTCTGGCCAGACAGCCCCCGTATCGTAATACCCGATCCCGCGCCTACCGGAGAGGCCCCCTCACCACCGTATCGATATCCCTGAACGCCGGGGATACGGGTCAGGGTTTCGGAGACGTTGGGGTCCGGCAGCTTACCGATATCTTCCGCTGTGATCGAATCGACAATTTCCTGCGTATTCTTTTTGATGGCCAGCGATGAACGTGCTGAGGCACGGATACCTGTGACCACAACATTTGTTACTTCATCCGACTGAGCACTTGTGTCGGTTTGTGCCAGCACCGGCGTTGCCAGTCCCGCAGCCAGCACAAGGGCCACAGCCGACACTTGCCGCACGGCGGCATGAGATAGATTCATTTTGTTCCTCCCGAACTTTGACGGTTTTTATTGTTTTCACTGTCCCGATGGCGCAAACTTGCGACAGGAACAGGCGTTTCTTACATCAAGTAAATTGATATCGATAACAGAGATTACGACGTTATCACAGAAGCAGCATTCGTCAACCGGCCTTGAGAAGCCATCGTTAAGCGCGATGATCGGCTTATGATACCGCGTCACGCTCGCCATATAATTATCTTAATAATCAGAAGGTTGCCCGCTTCATTAGTTTTCGCGCCACAACAAAATATCCGTTATCTCGCCTGACAATCGTCAATAAAAAATAATTTTTAAAATAAATTCAGTAAGTTAATTACACATCGGGCGCTCACACCCCATCCAAAGCCGATAAATGGCCTTATGCACGCCTCCGTTCGCTTGACAGCAAGGTGATATTTCCACCATTAAAGTTATCGATATCATTTCAATCGCACCCAAGCGTGCGAACGCATAAACGTGAGGACCACCCAGATGTTCAAAATTACCCGCGGCAAGCGACCGCCCAGCCTGCTTGTCGCCTCCCTGTTGCTCACAACCGCTTCGCCCCTGCCCGTATTGGCCGCCGGCACTCTCGATACGCTTGTGTTTGGGGACACCATATCCGAAATCGAACACAATCTGACGGCAGAAAACAGCGATGTAATAACCGGCGGCCTTGGGCAGACGGCACGACGCTTTTTGCCAATCAAGGCAGGCTCTGCCAACACCGATGAATGGCGCGGCGGTCGTACGTCCTTCACCCTGAAAGTTGATGGCAAACAGCAGACTTATCTCAGTGTCCGCCTGTGGGGCAGCGATATCTCGACAAACCGTGCCACGCTTTATTGCGACGGCAAACAGGTCGGATATCGCCAGCTCAGCGACATAGACATTCTGGATCAGGGCGCAAATGCCAGCATTAAGCCCGGTCATTTCCACTATGTCACCCACGCCCTGCCTCAGGCACTGACCACCGGCAAGAACAAGATTTCCTGCGAGATTCGGGCAACCGGCCCGATCTGGCGCTACGGCGGAGAATTCGCCAAGTTTCAAAAGCCCATGACCGATCCGTCGCGCGGTTTTTATGCGCTTGTCACGCACACAGACCCTTTCATCAGCTTCGCCGCCAATGATGGCGCAGCGTCAGAGTACCCGATCAACACAGTGGATGGCTCAGCGGTTATCGACAAAGTCAAAGCGCGGGTTAATACCGAAGTCGAAAAAACCTGGGCGCTAAAGGATCGCGCCCCTCACCAGATGGAAATAATCTTTCTGGCGCGCACATTCGAAACGCAGTGGACGAAGGGATACCACCGCCCTGAAAATCTGGCGGGCATCTTGAAAGGCGCCGATAACTACTACGCCCAGTTCATAGCCAACCCCGACATTGCCATTAACGACCGAAATACACCTAATCCGGGATGGTTCGGTCTGGGCCTGCTGGGCGAAGCCTTGAAGATTACGTCTCCCCATCTGCAAGCTGAGCTTGATGCCTCTCTGACGGGGCCAGACGGTAAGCTTATCACGCGAAGAGCGGCCTATGAGGCGATGTTCGTCTATAGCCGCGAATGGAACAAGAAACATAGGCGTCTCTATACCAATCAGTCCATGATCAAGGATCTTTATGGCATCTGGAATAATAACGAAGGCCTTATCGCAATCGGCAGCCCTAAGGCGGATACGCGTGAAAGCCTCATGCCTTTTTTCTATGAATCGATTGGCCTGATTCCGTGGACCGGCAGCCTGAACAATAAGGGCGAACCTACCTATGCCGCTTCGGAAGGCGATGCCAAGTTTTCAGTGCCAAGGAACTATTATGAAACCACCCAAAAGGGCCTGACCAAGGAACTGGGCTATGTCGGCGGCTATGGCGAGGTTCTTGATTGGGTCGCCGCGATCTATGACGCGACGCGCCCCGCCAAAGGGCAAGACGGCGATAAGAATATCCGTGATCAACTGGTCAAGCTTACGCAGGCACGTGCTTATTTCCGTGTGCCCCACGCCGATGAGAATGGCTATCGCACCATGCGGCTGGAGACCGGTATTGGCTGGCGCGACATGTATTATCCGGGTGATGTTATGTATGGCCAAAAGCCCTCATGGGAGTCGTCCCCGCTTCAGGTTGCCGTAGCAACACGCGACCCCAAACTCATTGCCTATGCCCAGCAACAGATTGCCGACAACCAGTTCTTCTCCAGCGTAGAACACATGCTGAAGACCAGGACGCTAAGGTCTACGATAGGGCTGATCGACGTAGTCAGTGAATATGAGACCATTAAAACATTCGACATCGGAACCAACAAACTTCCGATGTCAAAAGGTCAACCGGATTTCGTCTTCTCCGATGAGGAGAATGGCGTCGTTGCGGTGAAGAATGGCGATGATATTCTGTATGCCTCGCTTTACTGGCGTGCCAATTATGGCATCAGTGGCGTGGGACGGGTTCATTACATAACCCCTACAACGGATCGTCTGGCGACGGTTGTTCTTGACCGGCAGGAATACGAGCCAAGCGGGCTATACTATACGCGCCCAGACAATCCGCACATCAATGGCACCCGATTTACGGTAAAATATCCTGATGACGGCCCCGTCTGGACCGCAGGCGAAAAGGATCCGGTCGCCAAGCTTCCCGAAGGTTCAAAATATGTGCCCGGAGAAGATCACCCCTATGCCGGTCGCGCTGACTACTATCAGATGACCTACGGCCCGTACCTCATTGCCATTAATGCCTCAGCAGACAAGACGTTCCAACTTGACCTGCCGCCCCGTAATCGCACCATCAAGGAGCTGGTGACAGGTCAAAACCTGCCGGTCAATCAGTCAAAACTGGACATAAAGCCCGGCACCTCGGCTGTGGTTTATCTGGGCAGCAACTAACCTTAAACAGGCGCGTCGATGTCACAGTACATCCGGCGCGCCTTTCGCTTTTCAGCGGTGGCGGGCGCATTCTCATATCCGATAATTTGCTCTGTACAGCCCCATTCAATTCTGATATCGATATCAAAATAACGCCCGCCGTTTGACTCGTTTCAACAACCGAGCGTTACGATTTTAAAGAACCGCTGCCATGCCAATGGCAGACGAAAACAAACCGGGTGGAATTTATGGCACTGGCTTCTTCTGACGACTATACCTCCGTGACTGCGCGGCCGGGTAAGGTTAAGGTACAGGTTATACTCAGCATTTTCGTGTTTGCTTACTTCGCTTCACAGGCGATGAGTATCTCCCTGCTTTCGAACTGGTTGAAATCCACCCTGTCGCTGACCGGCGAACAGACCGGCACGGTTCTGGGGGCAAACTTCGTCGCCGCCCTTCTGGTTCAACCACTTTACGGATTCATCTCAGACAAAATTGGCTTCAGGAAACACGTATTGTGGTTTCTGGCGCTGATGGTCGGGTGTTGCGGGCCATTCTTTTACTTCGTTTATGAGCCGCTTCTGAAAAGCCACCTGCTTTTGGGGGCTGCCGCAGGTGGCGCTTACCTGTCCCTGACCTTCATGGCCGGTTCGTTTGCTTTGGAATCCTATGTCGACCGTATGGGCCGCTGGTATGGATTTGAATATAGCCGCGTGCGCATGTTCGGTGCACTGGGCTTCGCCTGCGCCGCTTTCTTCTCCGGCAACCTGTTCAACATCAACCCACACATCAATTTCGGCATAGCCTCGGCACTGGCTGTGGTTCTGATCGGCACCTTGTTTTTCTTCCGCACAGAATCCAAAGATGCCGTCCTCGGCAAATCCAGCCGCGTCACGCTCAAAGACTCACTTGCGGTGCTGAAGCTGCCCAAATTCTGGGGCTTCATGGTCCTTATCCTTGGTGTGACCAACCTTTACCTCGTCTTTGACCAACAGTTTCCGGTCTATTACGCCTCTCAGTTCGAAACCGAAGCCATTGGCCGCGTGATGTTCGGGCGTCTGAATTTCGCCCAGATCTTCCTCGAAGCGGGCATGCTTTTCGTCGCCCCATTCATCGTCAACTACACAGGTATCAAGCGCGGTTTGCTGCTGGCAGCAGGCATAATGATCATACGGATTACCGGTTCCGGTCTGGTCGAAGGCCCGATCGCCATCTCCGCAATGAAGATGCTCCACTCGATCGAACTGCCCATTCTGGCTGTATCCATTTTCCGCTACATCGCAGCCCATTTCGAGGCGCGCTTTGCATCGACCCTATACATGGTAGGGGTCAGCTTCGGCCACAGCCTCGGTCTGGCGATCCTGTCCCCTCCGGTCGGTAAGTTGTACGACCTCCACGGCTTTCAGCACACCTATCTGATTATCGGTCTGGGCGCTCTGATCTGCTGGATAGCCTCGATCTGGACACTGGCACCCGACCCCGAAAAAAAGCCCGCGGATACTGCGCCCCTGTCGCCTGACACCCCTGTCGCAGCCCCCCTTCTCACTTCCGCTCCAGACGTAAAACAATGACTATGAATATGAATGTTCCCTCTGCCGCGTTTTCGGCATCTGGCTTGCGCGAACCCCTGACGGGCCGACACCTGCCTTCGGAGCCTAACAAGGCTCTCATCGATCAGGCAATCGCTGACGCACTGTCGCGTATCGATAAGGGCCTGCAGCAATACGGCGATCAGTTTCCCATGCCGTCATCCGTCAATCACGTCTATGCGTCGATGGACAACACGGAATGGACCAATGGTTTCTGGACCGGACAGTTGTGGCTGGCCTATGAGCTATCAGGCGATGACAAATATCGTCAGGCCGCTGAGCGTCAGGTCGAAAGCTTTCATCACCGCATCCACAACCGGATCAATGTCGATCACCACGACTTAGGCTTTCTGTACTCCCTGTCATGTGTTGCGGCCTGTAAGCTCACAGGCTCACCACTGGCCCGCGAAGCCGGCGTAGAAGCCGCCCGTGTTCTGCTGACACGTTACCTGCCCAAGGCTGGCATCATTCAGGCTTGGGGCAATCTGTATGACCCCGAAGAAGCCGGTCGGATGATCATCGACTGCAATCTCAATCTGCCGCTTCTGTATTGGGCCACTGAACAGACCGGCGATCTGGCATTTGCCGACGCCGCGGATAACCACATCCGTCAGGCACAGAAATATATCGTCCGTTCGGATGCCTCGACATTCCATACCTATTACATGGATACGGTCTCAGGGCTGCCCAAGCGTGGCACCACGCATCAGGGCTATTCCGATGAGTCCTGCTGGGCACGTGGTCAAGCCTGGGGCATTGCAGGCTTCCCGCTTGTTTATCGCTATTGCCGCGATACCAGCCTGATCGAAACCTCGGCACGTTTGGCGAACTATTTCCTCAATCGTCTGCCCGAAGATCTGGTTTGCTGCTGGGATCTGATCTTTACCGGCCCGCCACACGAACGGGATTCATCAGCCGCCGCCATAGCCGCCTGCGGGCTACTTGAGCTTGGGAAATCAATCCCCCTCACCGATCCGGACGCCAGCGCTTATCGGCTAAGCGCCGTTGCCATAATTGAGAGCCTCATTCGCGACTATGCCGCACGCCCTGCCGATCAGGGCGCAGGCCTTCTGAAGCATGGCGTCTACCACATGCCAAAGCGGATCGGTGTCGATGAATATAATCTTTGGGGAGACTATTTCTACCTCGAAGCCCTGACCCGTCTTACCCGCGTTTGGGAGCCTTACTGGTGATACAGATTGGTCTTGATTTTGGCGGCACAAAGATCGAAGCCGCCGCCCTCGATGAGGGTGGCGACTATCTGGTGCGTGTACGCAAACCCAATCCGGGGCGTTATGATGACGCAATTATCGCAGTGCGTGATCTGATCGAGTATGTCGAACGTGAGACCGGCAAAACCGGCACTGTAGGCATTGGCGTCCCCGGCTCCATTTCCCCGACAACGGGCCTGATGCGTAATTCGAACTCGTTGTACCTCAATGGCAGGCCATTCCGCGAAGACCTCAGCGAAGCTCTGGGGCGCGAAGTGCGACTTGCCAATGATGCCAACTGCTTCACCCTCTCCGAAGCGGTCGATGGCGCTGGCGCAGACGCAAAAATCTGCTTCGGCGTTATTCTGGGCACGGGATGCGGCGGCGGCGTCGTCATCAATGGTAAGTTGATCGAAGGCACCAACGGCATTGCCGGAGAATGGGGACACAACCCATTGCCCTGGGCAGACACTCAGGAGACACCCGGTCCTAAATGCTATTGCGGACAAAGAGGGTGCCTTGAGCAGTGGATTTCCGGCACCGGCCTGCAACGTGACTATGGTGTGCGAACCGGAACACCTCAGACCTCAGAAGACATAATCCGGCTGGCCAAGGCAGGCGATGCCTCCGCGCAACTTGCTTTCGAAGCCCTGATTGATCGCATCGGAAAGGCAATCGCCACCGTCTGCAACATCATTGATCCCGACGCTATTGTCGTAGGTGGCGGCCTGTCGAATGTGCCCGAAATTTTTGAACGCATCCCCAGTGTCATCAGCAATCATGTGTTTTCGGATACATGGTCAGCACGGGTGGTTCAGGCCAAATGGGGAGATTCCTCAGGCGTACGCGGAGCCGCTCGTCTCTGGTCTCAGGATGAAATTCCGCTGAACCTTCCCCGCACCCGTATTGCCTGAAACAAAGCCTCCGATATCGTCGGAGGCTTTTTCGTCAGTGAACTCAACTGAACCACTCCGTTGTATAATCGCTCGGCTTGTAGTTGGATGTGCCTCTGACAGCTTACAGGGGGCAATATCGTGGAAACTAAACCCGCCAAACAACGGTCACAGATCACTGGAAACGCTGGCCTCAACTATGCTGCATGGCAATTATCCCGCCGTGGCTGGCACGTTATGCCCACCATACGAAATGCACGAGGCTCTGACCTGATTGTCACCAATGACGATGAAAGCATCTTCTTCGGCGTGCGGTCAAAGGCACTGAGCAAGCGCAACCCCATCCCCTTAGGGCTTTCGCTCGACAATCTGCGCTCTGACTGGTGGGTAATCACTGTCAAAGCTAATTCTGACAGCCCGACCTGCTATGTGCTCTCATTAGAGGACATTAAACGGGTGGCATCACGCGACAACGGCGGCCTACAAGCATAGCGGGACTATGAACAGGATGAGTTCCGCGAGGCTTGGGGACGCTTAGTGCTAATGCAATAACGTTTGCTGCACTATTCAAACCCCAGTGGGGCGGCTCTACGCCGGTGTTATCCGTGCGAGCGCTATCCTTGCCCCGGCGATACCTGTGACTTTAACGTATCAATGAGCTTTCCGAGAGCATGGGACTCCTTAACCGCCTGATCCATATCCGGCCGTTTTGCACGCTCATCTAAAATAGCCTCCAAATTGATCTCTAACGAATCTGGATTGTGCCTAAACGGCGTGACCATTGACTGTGTGCTGTGCCGCGCTCCGATGGCGCGTGCTCGTTGCGATCTTTCCCATATGCTGTCGAATATGAGTTCACGCAAAACTTTTTCATAACGTGCAGAATTAATGAGTGTGATCAGCGGTGAAGCGCAATTCGCAACAGCTTGACCATATGCGATGGCCTCTGCACGATCAGGTATTTTACCTTGATGTATCACTTCGTTTCTGAAGCCTACATGTTTATCATCAAGTAAGAGAAAGGCCTCATTATTTTCCATGAGATAAAGCGCCATAAATGCCCCCAGTTGACGCTCTGAGGATTTGCGCAGTGGCTTCCACGCCTTATCAAAGACGTCTTGCTCAATCCCCCGCGCACGTCGCACAACATCAATATAAAACTCATATAGACGCTCCAGCGCGGATGCAAAGGATGCGACAGCTTCGCGATAATAGCCATCGCAAAGGGCCGTGACGGCTAGTTCCGAGAGTATCTCGAATTTTGCCTCTTGTATGATGGTGAAAGTATGGTGACCTCGATCGCAGATAAACTCGATAACGCCATCGTCTGGAATGCGTTCAAATCGAAGCGAACTGAAGTCCGGCAAGCCATTCTCGACCAGACATTGCATACATGTATTTAAGGTTCGCATGATCGCTCCGCCTCCTTTCCTTATCATTCTTGATGCTGCCGGAAATATCAAGGCAAGCAAAATATCTGCTTATATACGGTAGGCTATTCCAAATCATTTGGTCAGCAGCACTCACTTCCCAAAGGAGATACTTTCTCTAAAATAATGGAAATTTGGCGAACAGAGTGGGATTTGAACCCATCTTAGATTCCTACCCACTGCCGCTTTCTAGCCCTATAGCTTTAAGTCTAGACGGCCTGGATCAGCTATGGCGCAACATACGCCGTCGCTACAACACTGCACCCAACCCGCATAACCGATTCAATTATAAAAGAAAAAGTGGTGCCTGGAGCCGGAATCGAACCAGCGACACGCGGATTTTCAATCCGCTGCTCTACCAACTGAGCTATCCAGGCCCTTAAACCGTCGAACGGGCCGTGTCGGGAAACTCTCACCGACAGGAGAGGCCGGTCTATAAGCGAGGGCGGCGGGCTTGGCAAGCGCACAAACCGGCAAAAAATCAAAAAATCGCCCTATTCCGGCTCTTCGTCGCTAAAAGATGAGGATAAATCCGCAGACGCACCATTTTCGTCCGGCTCACCCCCCAAAGCGCCCGAACCATCAATGACATAGTCGCCTTTCAGCCAATGCCCCAGATCAATATCTGCACAGCGCTTGGAACAAAAAGGCGTATAATCCTTAGCCGCATTCGGCAGGCTTTCGTCGGCCTGCTGGTAAGGCGTACGGCAACGGGCGCATTTACGTTCGGTCATGGTTGTTTCCGTTTTTCAGTTTACGCGGATAATAGCACCGTCTCCGGCCTTTTCATCCGCCTCAGGCCGCAGAAGCGGCGTCAGAGGGTCTGTGCTGTCCTTAAGCACTCTGGACAGCACCTCATGCACCCTGTGGGGCGCCCTTAGGGCAAACATAGCCCCGCCATCACCACGCGCCTCAGCCACCGCCCGCCACAATAGCCTGCGCGCCAGTCGCAACGGCGATGACGCTCCATCCTTATGTGGCGCAGAACCCCACGGGCGGCTGAATTGCAGCGTACCGAAACGGTTTGGCCCGCCAAAGCTGATCGACGCGGCTTCGGGGCCGAAGGCTTCGCTCGCCAGCACTTTCAAACGGTCATAGTCATGACGCGACCCGATCAGGTCAATCACCACCAATCCCGCATAATTCCCCAGCCGCAACAGCCGTATGCCCTCAAGCACCGCCTGCTCGTTGGTACGTCGCACAACTGTTTTAAAATTCCGCGCCAGCCCCTCCGAGGCGCTCCCCAGATCGACATCCAGCGCCATTAGCGCCCGCGTCGCCTCAATGGACATATCCGCGCCGCCGCCCAGACCGATCACTGACGCCATAGCCTGCGCCTCAGCCACATCAAGCGCCTCAGTAGCCGCCTCACCCGTCACGACCTCAGGCTCCGCCCCGCCCATCAGTGACAAAGCCTGCGCCTTCAGACGCGCCACCATATCCAGAGTCTGCGACGTACGCCGCGCAGGCCCCTCGGCTGCGCCCAATACCCGCGCCCGCGCCAGCTTATCGCCCCGCGCCTCGGCTACGATTTCGATGTTCAGAAAAGCCCCTTCGGCAGCGTCGGTCTTGGCGTCGATGATCGCCTGCTGGCCATCGGCCAGGGTCACGAACCCCAGAGCACCGCTGCGCGCGCTCAGACGCCCGACCGAGCGCGTCGACAGCAACGTCAGGGACGGATCATTTATCAGGCCTTCGGCATAAAGATGCGGCTTGCCATCACGGAACACCGCTGCGCGCCCAAGGCCGAAGCGCTGTTCGTACCACAGCTTCACGCGTGATACCCTGCGCCGATCAGTAACTGGCGCGTTTCATAGAGGGGCAACCCGACCACCGCCGGATAAGATCCAATCAGGTGGCTGACATAGGCCCCTGCCCGCCCCTGAATGCCATAGCCGCCGGCCTTACCCAGACCTTCGCCACCGGCAACATAGGCGTTTATTTCATCATCACTCAGACGCTTAAACTGAAGGCGGGTTTCCACCACACGGTCGGCAATGCCACTGGGCGACACCAACGCCACCCCCGTAAAGACGCGGTGATTACGGCCTGACAACAGCTTAAGGCACGCCCGCACCTCTGTGTCGGTTTCGGCTTTGGGCAGCACGCGGCGGCCCATGCTGACGACCGTATCGGCCGCCAATACAAACGCAGGCGCACCAAAACGCTCAGCCACGGCCAGAGCCTTTGCCACCGCCAGACGCGCCGCCAGCTGGCGCGGGGTTTCTCCGGCCAGAGGCGTTTCATCAATGTCAGAAGTTATAACCTGATCGGGCTTAAGACCGATCTGCGCCAGAAGCTCAAGGCGACGCGGGCTGGCACTGGCCAGAATAAAGGGCGTCGCAGTCATAGCGGCGGCAGTCACTTACTTGAAGCGATAGGTAATACGGCCCTTGGTCAGGTCATAGGGCGTCATTTCGACCATGATCTTGTCACCCGCCAGAACGCGGATGCGGTTCTTGCGCATCTTGCCGGCTGTGTGGGCGATGATTTCATGATCGTTTTCGAGCTTCACGCGAAAGGTCGCGTTAGGCAGCAATTCAATCACCGTGCCCGGAAACTCCAGAAGCTCTTCTTTTGCCATTCGGTCCCGCTTGGATAGAGAAAAAATAAAATATCGGGCGAATCCACCTTAGGACACTCGCCCGACAAAACCGTGGCGCTCCCTTTATACCCAATCGCCGGATTTTTAAAGGTGTAAATACGAAAAGGCCCCGAACCGTGCTTTTGGAACCTTTATAGGCCTACGTTATCAGTCGGTTCGATTTAGGCTTTACCCCTAAGGGCACCACAGACGCTTATCAGAAAACAACAGAGCAATAATTTTCCACTCTGTCTCTGGCCTGAAAAAATTGGTTCGTAATCTTAAGAATTAGAATTTTATATTGTATTGGTCCACGATGGATAAGCATCATATTCAGCATAATATAAAATCATTTCCATAATTTTCTCATAGCTTAATTTTTTCTGAGAAGCATAAAGGAAAATAGGATTCAAATCCTCACTATCCAAAAAATATGCATATCCTTGCTTTATCGACGCATCTAAATCTGCGTCTCCATTGTCATGATACACAATTAAGCTGTCAGAATTAGTGGCGAATGGCTTTCGGCTGACTATTGTATAAAAACAGTTTTTAGCCATGCCATCAAAGATCGCTTGCTCAAGCGTCATAATATACCAGTCCCGCCCTATCTTTAGGGCGTCACCTAACACCCTATATACAGGGTTTAATAACACGATTTACCCGAACAACAGGCCAGATAAATTCCAACTACGCCTCATTTGCTTCACAGCGGTGGCCAGACGTGAAAAAGGCTCCCATAGATATGGAAGCCTTCGTTCACAGACTTCAGGCCAACAAAGACCTGTTTAGGCGTTTATAGCCTAAAACTTACGCACAACGCTGATGTTTACATTATCTGCGTCGCCGTGGCCTTCCTTGAACTCAGAGCGCGTATAGTCGCCGCGCACCGAATAGGCGCTGTTGAAGTGGTATTGCGCACCCACGCCGTAATCAAAGGCCTGACCGTCTTCGACGTCCGGCGTATTGGCATGGTTCTTCAGCTTGGTGTCCGAGATACCGACGCGACCAATCAGATCGATCTTTTCGTGCACCGGCAGATAACCCACTGCATAGGCGGCCTTACGATTGGTCAGCTTGTACTTACCCGATTGCGTCACGTCAGATTTGGTACCAAGCGCCAGTTCACCTTCGACACCGAAGTGCGGCGTCAGCTTGGCCCCTACGCGGCCATTGAGGGATTCAAGGTCGGAATCGGTCTTGTTGTTGCTGGTCTTACCTGCACCCAGCGAACCGTAAACTTCAGGCTGAGTCAGAGATTGTGCAGCGGCGCCCTGTACGCCCAGAGCGGTCACAGCCAGAGCGGCAGTAGCAATAAGCATGGTCTTCATAATGTGCTCCTATATCTTTATATAAAGGCGGCCTCTTTACTGAGTGCTCGCCGTCGTGGCGGCCCGCACCTTAGATGCGTAGTCACCTCAGCGACACACATAGAGATAGAGGCGCAAAGGGGCGCGATTAGGCCCGTCAAAAGACCATTTCTGGGCAATAATATAAGCAAAACATCAATTTAAGGGGTTTTCGCCCCAAAGCCGCCCTGATGATGAACGCAAAATGAACGATCATTCACTTTCGGCAAAACAATGGTGGTGTGGCAAATATGCAAGACGCATGAATTTAACCGGGCACGTTCAGCCCTAGCCTTGATCGCGCTTGCGAGGCTACTCCATTAACTCCGGATATGCAGCGCATAGACCAGCGTAAATAACCGGCGGGCGGTTTCGTGGTCGATGTCGATCTTGCCCTTGAGGCGTTCGGCAAGTTGTTCCGCGCCGTCATTATGCACCCCGCGGCGGCCCATATCGATAGACTCGATCTGGGCGACCGTCGCGTTTTTGAGGGCGTCGTGATAGCTTTCGCAGATCATGGCATAGTCCTTCATGATCTGTTTAAGCGGTGTAAAGGACAGCATGGTCTTTTTGGCAAAGCCCTCGCCGGTCACATCAAACACCAGACGTCCGTCCTCATAGGCCAGACGCAGATTATAGCTGTCGCACGTACCGCCTTCGGGGGCAAAATGGTTGCGCTCGATCAGGTCAAACATCGCCACCTGACGCTCATGCTCGTTTTCCGAGGTATGGGCCGACAGGCTTTGCGGGTCAATTTCGATACGCGCCAGACGCATTTAACTCTCCGGATGTTGCGGGACCGAGCGGGCACGATGCGGGGCCGCCAGATCTGCTAATACCATATCGAGGCATTCCACCTCAATCTGAATGGCGGGCGCCGCCTTACCGGCAAAGTTCAGATGCACCATACCCGCAGGCGTTTCGGTCAGTGTGACCTCAAGGCTAAGCACAGACAGCCCCAGGGGCGGCTTCCGCAGGTTGAACCCACGTGAACGCACCGCCGTAACGCTGCATATCTGCAGGGCGCTTGAGACCCGCAAAGCCTTACCGCCGTGCTCATGGCAAAAGCGGTTCATCTTCAGGGTCAGTGTGCGCGCCGCAGGGTCATAGGCAATGTCCTCGCCGCGCAAAGCCGCATCCTGCAACAGGGCCGAAACCGGCAGGATATCGTCTTCGGCCTGAACCAGAAGACGTAAACGTTTCTCAGGCTTTTTGAACCAGCCGAACACGCCTATTCCTCAAGCTCCATAACCGGTTCGTCGCTCTTGAGGCGGCGGATATCTGCCCCACAGGCCGACAGCTTACCCTCAAGGTTCTCAAAACCGCGATCCAGATGATAGACCCGGTTAATGACCGTTTCGCCCTGCGCCGCCAACCCTGCGATCACCAGACAGGCCGAAGCCCGAAGATCAGTCGCCATGACCTGCGCCCCTTTGAGGGCATCCACGCCGCGCACACGCGCCTCACCGCCCGCAGCCACAATATTGGCCCCCAGACGGCTCAGTTCCGGCACGTGCATAAAACGGTTTTCAAAGATGGTTTCGCGGATGATGCACTCACCCTCAGCCAGCGTCATCAGGGCCATGAACTGCGCCTGAAGGTCGGTGGCAAAGCCCGGATAGAC
>JASGFL010000025.1:0-40217 GCA_047605545.1 Asticcacaulis sp.
GTGGAAACAGTCGAAGCCCCGGAATTGGTTCAAGAGGCTCAAGAGGTTCAAACGAACAAACCGGCACGTCGTACGCGCACACGCCGCAAGAAGAGCGACACGACTGAGGCAACAGAATCAGTCGCTACAGAAGCTGTGGCAACCGAGGTCGTGGCCGAAGTTGCAGGGACACCGGAACCTTCGGCAGCCCCAGAACCTGTCGTATCTGAGCCTGTGGTATCTGAAACTGTCGCACAGACCGTTTCAGAAGCGGCATCGCCTGAGCCAGAAGTCGCCACGCCCGCAATCCAGAGCTATGAGCCGACGGTAAGCGAGCCTGTGGTCGATCCGGCTGAAATCTCTACGCCCCCCGAAAAGCCCAAGCGTGGCTGGTGGAGGCGTTAATCCTTCGTCTGAAAAGCCTTCGGTGAAAACCGGAGGCTTTTTCATTTAAGGGCCGGACTTGCGGGCAAGCCTTAGATTTGTCACTGTTGCCCCTATATATTGACCGTCAGAAATTGATAAGGCGTAGATGATGGCGTTTGGCGATCTGATCAGACACAGGTTTAAACCTCTGGCCGCGGCCTCAATGATGGCGCTCGGGCTGATCGGCTTTTCCCCTAAGGCTGACGCGCAATCGGTTATCCGCGATACGGAAATCGAACTGTTCCTGAAAACTGAAACACGCGTCATTCTGGATGCTTCGGGCCTCAATCCCGATCAGGTTCTGTTTCTGCTGATTGCCGATAATCAGCTTAACGCCTTTGCTACCTCACGTCAGATTATTGGTTTGAATACCGGTCTTATCCTTGAGGCCGAGACACCGAATGAACTGTTTGGCGTTATTGCACACGAAGCTGGGCACCAGAGTGCGGGTCACACGGTACGATCGGACGAAATCTATCAGGCGGCCAAGGCCCCCATGGCCATTTCTCTTGGCCTCGGTATCATTGCCCTTCTGGCGGGCGCACCTGACGCAGGTGCAGGCCTTATGGCCAGTTCGCAAACCTTTGGTACGCTTGGGGCCTTACGCTATATGCAAACCCAAGAGTCCGCAGCCGATATCGCTGGCATCAAGGCACTGGAACGCGCCGGTATGTCCGGTAAGGGCATGCTGACCTTCTTTGAGCGTTTTCGTAATGCCGAAACCTTCAGCAATGCCGAACGCTATCAGTATTTCCGCAGTCACCCTCTGTCCCGTGACCGCATTGGCGTTTTGCGCAAGCTTGTTGAAGCGCAGCCCCATTATGATGCGGTCGATCCTCCGGAGACCATTTATCAGTTCGATATCATGAAGGCGAAACTGTCGGGCTTTCTTGAGCACCCGATCTATGTCTTCCAGAAATACCCCGAAACCGACACCTCATTCCCTGCCCGCTACGCCCGTGTCATTGCCTGGTACAAGGATACTGATCTGAAAAAAGCCCATTCCGAGCTTGATCTGCTTTTGGCGGATTATCCGGACAACCCTTATCTCTGGGAGCTTAAAGGGCAGATCTATTTCGAAACCGGTCAGATTGATCAGTCTATTCCGGCGCATCAGCGCTCGGTTGAACTGATGCCTAACGCCCCTCTGCTTCAACTTAATCTTGGGCAGGCTCTGGTAGCCAAAGGCGACCGGCCAAATCTGGAAAAAGCCGTGTTCCACCTTAGAGAATCCCTCAAGGCCGAGCCTGACAACAGCTTTGCCTGGAACCTCCTGGCTCAGGCCTATGATGGGCAGGGCAAGAGTGGTGAAGCCCGGCTGGCGGCCGCAGAGGCTGAGTTCTATCGTGGCAATATCCAGCAGGCCCGTACTTTTGCCGTCTGGTCGCAGAAAAATCTGGAAACCAACTCACCCGAATATCGTCGTGCACGCGACATTGTGCTGACGACGTCATCACTGATGGGCATTGATCCGGTGGATGGTGAAACCCCATCACGCCGCAAATAATTAAATCACACACAGGACTAATCGTGACCGATACCCCTACTGAGCCGGTAATCTCACCGGCTAAACCCGCCGGAACACTTTTTAGCAAAAGCAATATCGCACTGGCTCTGGCAACAGGTGCCTTTGTTCTGGCCGCGGCTCCCTATGTTCTGCCCGTGGCCCAAACCCAGATTGTGCGCGGTGGCGTTCTCGCTGGCCCGCACGTTCTTGAGGAAGGCTACGAAGCTCTTCAGGCGCATAAAGACGCCGAAGCCGCCAAGGCCTTTGAAACGGCCTACAAAGCCAATGAAAGCGTGCTGATTCATCCCGAAGATCCGATCCTCGGCAATCCCAATGCCCCCATTACTATCGTTGAGTTTCAGGACTATCTGTGCGGCTACTGCCGTCGCATTGCGCCGCAACTTACGGCCTTCCTGAAGGAAAATCCGGACGTACGCATTGTTGTCAAAGAATATCCGGTTATCACCCAGAATTCACGTCTGCTGGCGGCGCTGGCGCTGGCTACGCGCGACAGCGGAAAATACGAAGCCGTACATAACGCTATCTACTCAGTTGACCTGAAATCCGACGAAGACGTTACGGCGCTGCTTACGTCTGTCGGACTTGATCCGGCCGAGATAATCGCCAAATCGCAATCGCCCGAAGTTCAGGGCCACATCGAAGAAACCCTGAAGATGGGCAACAGCCTCGGTCTCACCGGCACTCCGGCCTTCATCATTGATGGTGTATTGGTTGGTGGCGCAGATATGAAGCAGATTGAAACGCTTGTGGCGACACAAAGATCAAAAGCCAAAGGATAAAAAAATCCCCCGCTCACTGAGCGGGGGATTTTTCATTTATTCAACAATTCTTGCCGGAACCGCCAGATCGCAACCGGAAAAGTCTGCGCTGCTTTCCTTGCGCTTTTGGTCAATCAGCGCCCTGAAAGCGGTACCGGAAGTATCCATAACCTCAACCTTGGGGCGCTCGGCAACCGGAATATCCGCCAGAATCTGAACCTTGGTCATCTTGTCAGGATCAACCGGCGGCTCACCGAGCTTCAGCTTACGCACAACATCAAGGCCGATCAGCGTAACCCCAAAGGCCGTATATTTACGCTCAAGCACATTGTTATAGTTGCGCATAAGGAAGAACTGGCTGTTGGCGGAGTCGACTTCGCCCGCACGTGCCATCCCCAGAACGCCTGGGCAATAAAGCCCCCAGGCATGCACCTTGTTGTCCTTGGTGATCGCCATCAGGTCATCTGACTGCGTCTGCACCGGCATAGCCTTATGGTACCCGACTACGGAACCGCGCGGAGAGGCTGCAACGACCATAGGGAACTGCGTATCACGACGAATGGTAAATTCTGCCGGAACGTTCGGAAGCGTAGAGCCGCCCTCACCCGTACCCTGAGGATCACCGGTCTGGGCCATGAAGCCTTCGATAACGCGGTGGAAGATAAGGCCATCATAGAACCCCTGACGCGTAAGGGTTTTGATACGTTCCACATGCTGCGGCGCCAGTTCGGGGTACATTTCAACGATGACCCGACCTTTGGTGGTATCGATTACCAGCGTATTTTCAGCGTCCACATCCCGATAACCGGGTGCCGCTGCCAGAGCGCTGCCGGCCGTCATCAATGCGGCAGCCCCCAATATCATTGAGCGTCCAAACGTCCGCATCATCCCCATAGTGAAAGCCATACAGTTATTTCCCAACCTTAAGCAAAAGCCGCTCTGCCACCAGCGGTGACACGAATGGCGATACATTGCCGCCCAATTGGGCTATTTCTTTGACAAGACGCGACGCAATCGCCTGATGGCGCGGATCAGCCATCAGAAAAACCGTTTCTATGTCACGGTTCAGTTGCTGGTTCATTGCCGTCATCTGGAACTCGTACTCGAAATCCGCCACCGCACGCAAGCCACGGATAATGACATTCGCCTTAACCTCCTGCGCAAAGTGCATAAGCAGGCTATCAAACGGCTGTACATCAATCTTATCCGCATGGTCGGCACAGGTTTCGCGAATCATTTCAACCCGCTCATCAAGGGTGAAAACCGGCGCCTTGCCGGTATTTCGCGCCACACCGATCACCAGACGATCAACAAGCTTTACCGCACGACCGATGATGTCGTTGTGACCATTGGTAATGGGATCAAATGTCCCCGGATAAAGCCCGATACGCATGAGTGGCTCCCCTGATTCAGTTTTGGCAGCCTTTATCAGGCTTCGGGTGCATTATCCACTTCCGGCGCATCACCGCCATCCGATTCATCTTCTGCGCTTTCAGCCAGACGTTCAACTGACACAACCTTATCGCCAGAGGTGCGGAAAATGGTCACGCCCTGCGTGTTGCGTCCGGCGATACGCACCTGACCAACGGGTGTGCGGATCAGTTGCCCGCCATCTGTCACCAGAAGCAATTGATCACTGTCCTCAATCGGGAACGAAGCCACAAGCTTGCCGCCACGCTTGGAAAGGTCAATGGCAACAATCCCTTGCCCACCCCGACCGGTACGGCGGTAATCATAGCTAGAGGTACGCTTACCAAAGCCCGTATCGGCAATAGTCAAGATAAATTCTTCGGCAGCCCCAAGTTCGGCGATACGCTCAACGCTGAGTGCCGCTTCACCGGCCTCTTCGTCAGAATCGTCCTCTGCGGGCGCAGACACGTCTTCGCCCTCACCGCCCAGCGCCGCCCGCAAGGCCGCCGCATGTTTCAGATAGGCCGCGCGCTCAGCCGGTGTAGCCTCAACACGGCGCAGGATAGCCATCGAAATAACGGAATCACCTTCGCCCAGACGCACACCACGCACACCGGTCGAACTGCGGCCCGCAAACACGCGCACCTCATCAACGGCAAAGCGAATCGAACGCCCCGATGCCGTAGACAGCAATACATCCTGATCGTCACGACACAGGGCCACGCCGACAATCGCATCATCATCCTCAAGCTTCATGGCAATCTTGCCGGCCCGATTGACGTTGACGAAATCACTTAGTTTGTTGCGGCGCACATCCCCCGAACGGGTCGCAAAAATGATATCCAGATTATCCCATGCGGCCTCATCTTCGGGCAGGGTCAGGATATTAGTGATGGTTTCTTTCGCTTCGAGCGGCAGCAGGTTTACAAATGCCTTGCCCTTGGACTGAGGGTTGCCGAGCGGCAAGCGCCAGACCTTAAGCTTATAAGCCTTACCCGCCGACGAGAAGAACAGCATAGGCTGGTGCGTAGAGGCCGCATAGATGCCGGTGATCGCATCTTCGTCCTTCATCGCCATACCCGAACGGCCCTTACCGCCGCGATGCTGCGTGCGATAGGCGCTTAAGGCTGTACGCTTAACGTAGCCGGTATGGGTAACGGTCACGACCATGTCCTCACGCGGGATCAGGTCTTCGTCCTCAAGTTCGGCTTCGCCGTCTACGATGGTCGTGCGACGCGGAACCGCGAATAGTTCGCGTACCTCAAGCAGTTCATCGCGGACGATCTCAAGGATCCTTTCACGCGACGAAAGGATAGCCAGATAACCGGCAATCGCATCGGCCAGAGAACGGGCCTCACCAAAGATTTCATCGCGGCCAAGCCCCGTCAGACGCGACAGGGTCAGTGCCAGAATAGCCCGTGCCTGCTCTTCGGTCAGGCGTACTTCGCCGCCCTCAAGCACAATCGAACGCGGGTCAGCAATCAGGTCAATCAGCGGCGACATATCGCCCGCAGGCCAGTTGCGCGAGGTCAAGCGTTCACGTGCTTCGGTCGGATCGGCCGAAGAGCGGATGATATGGATGACTTCGTCAATATTGGCCACGGCAATCGCCAGACCCACCAAGACGTGGCCGCGATCACGCGCCTTATTAAGCTCAAACTTGGTGCGGCGGTAAACCACGTCCTCACGGAACTCAAGGAACAGTTCCAGAAGCTTACGCAGGCCCATCTGTTGCGGACGGCCATGATCCAGCGCCAGCATATTAACGCCAAAACTGGTCTGCAGTTGCGTATAGCGATAAAGCTGGTTGAGGATGACATCGCCCGATGCATCGCGCTTAAGCTCAACGACAACGCGCATGCCCTGACGGTCGGATTCGTCACGAATATCAGAAATGCCTTCGATACGCTTTTCACGCACCAGCTCGGCAATATGCTCGATCATCGTTGCCTTGTTCACCTGAAACGGGATTTCGGTGACAATGATGGCTTCGCGGTCTTTGCGGATCGTCTCAACCGAGGCCTTACCACGCATAATGACCGAACCACGGCCCGTCAGAAGCGCTTGACGCGCACCGGAACGGCCAATGATCTCACCGCCGGTCGGGAAGTCCGGCCCAGGCACAAACTCAAGCAATTCCTCAAGCGGAATCTGCGGGTTATCCAGAAGCGCCAGACAGGAATCAATAATTTCGCCCAGATTGTGAGGCGGAATATTGGTCGCCATACCAACCGCGATACCGCCCGCACCATTGACCAGCAGGTTCGGGATACGTGACGGCAGAACCGTAGGCTCTTCTTCCTTACCGTCATAGTTCGGCTGAAAATCGACCGTATCTTTTTCAATATCCGCCAGCAACGGCATAGCCGCCTTGGCCAGACGACATTCGGTGTAACGCATGGCCGCAGGCATATCGCCGTCAACCGAACCGAAGTTCCCCTGCCCCTCAATCAACGGCAAGCCCATCGAGAACGACTGAGCCATCCGCACCAGCGCCATATAGATGGCCGAATCGCCGTGCGGGTGCAGACGCCCCATCACGTCACCGACTGGACGGGCGCACTTAACGAACGACTTTTCGGGCGTATAACCCGACACCGACATCATATACAGAATACGACGATGCACAGGCTTCAGGCCATCGCGCGCATCAGGCAAAGCGCGCGAAACAATCACGCTCATGGCGTAATCGAGATAGGAGCGCTTCAGCTCATCTTCGATCGAGATGTGCGCTATGCCAGATGGTAATACGCCGGAAGTATCAGAATCGGTCATCAGGTCAATTTCTGTTTATTTTCATGCGGATAAAAGGAATCACAGGGTGGCACCTTTTGCAGGTGTCACCCTATCATCCTTAAGCGCGAATCCCAAATTTCCCCCCAAACATTCGGTCAATTCTAGAAGGGGATTTCGTCATCCAGATCAAAGTTCTGAGCGGGGCCGGAACCCTGCGCCTTAGGCCCTGACGAGGCAGGCGCACCATAGCCGCCATCATCACCATAACCGCCGCCCTGATCGTAACCGCCAGACGATGCGCCGCCGCCTTCACCGCGCCCGCCCAGCAGGGTCAGGTTGCCGTTGAAGCGTTGCAGAACAATCTCGGTGGTGTATTTCTCAACGCCCTGCTGATCGGTCCATTTGCGGGTCTGCAAGGCACCCTCAAGGTAAACCGTTGAGCCTTTGCGCAGATATTGTTCGGCAATCTTCGCCAGACTGTCGTTAAAGATCACCACGCGGTGCCACTCGGTCTTTTCCTTGCGCTCACCCGTCATCTTGTCGCGCCATTGCTCGGATGTGGCCACCGTCAGATTGGCCACGCGATCACCGGAATTCAATGTGCGGATTTCAGGGTCACGGCCCAGATTACCAATGATAATAACCTTGTTGACTGAACCTGCCATGCCGGTTGTCCTCTTTGTTGAAACAGCTATATCCCGGACACGCGCCCAAGGTAAAAAGCGGACACTAAGGTGTAACCTCCACCCTTGCCAATAGCGTTAACTTTTTATTCACACTTAATCGAAAATTCAGCGTTTCTGCGACGGCAGATTGCTGGGCACTTCGGTCACATCCGAGAAATCAGGCTTTTCCTGAACAATGGTTCCCGGCATCACCAGACGCCCGTCAGGAGCCTTTACCAGCAGCACAAAACGTGGCCCTTCATAGGTCTGGCCGGTGCGCACGCCGCGCGAATCAACAAACAGGAACGTCCCCTGATAGGTGCCAACCAGATTGGTGCGCGGCGACCCCATGCGCAGGAAATCAATACGCAGTTTATCCAGATATGCCGCGCAATATTCGATGCTCGGCACGTCTTTTTCGACGACATTGAATTTCGGCGCCTGATCCTTGGGGAAGCCCACGTGATAACAAACGCTGCGATCCTTAGGTGCAACCAAACGATTCGTATCACAGGCTGACAAACCTGTTGCCGCGGCGATCAGAACCCCACCGATCACAACCTTGTTCATTATACGCATCGCAAAACTACTCCTGAGGCGAACCCGCTGCACTAATCTATTTAACCGAACATCCGGCACCCTGCTCAACCAGCGTGCGGAAGTTACGGTTGTCTTCGGAAACTTCAACCCGCTTAGGCACAAGGCGTAAGGTCTGCGCCCCCCATCGACCATAGGAAGCCGCGCCCGGACGCTCACAACGGCCATCATACAATAGCGCAACACAGGCCCCAAGCGTAAGCGAATCCGACAGACGGTTCCACTGCCCGCCGGAAAAACGCAAACACGCAGCAACAGGCCCTGAGGCAGTCTTGGGAGCTTCCGGCACGACTTCTACGGGCTCATCAGATACAGGTGCCGTCGTGGCACCGGCTGCATCCGTTGAAGACGGCAATACAGGTGGTGGTGCCAGAGAAGCCGTAGGCGCAGCAATCATTTCACCGCTTTCGTCGATACCGACATCCAGTGACTGAGCCGCCACGCCATTACGCTGAGCGCACTCGGCAATCGACAACATACCTACGAACTCTGCATTAACGAAGCAACGCAGCTCTTTCTGCGTATCAAGCGTAGGCGCATCGTCAATGTTCAGGACAAGACCGGGGGATGTCCCCTCATTCATGCGGGGACCATCCTTATGTCTGGATGAGATGGAGAGCGCCAGAACTATGGCCAGTAAAAGAGCGGCACCGCCGCCAATCACCAACCAGATCAACCGCTTCCTGTCCTGTACTGCCATAGGAAAGACCTTTGAAAAGGGAAAATCAACTTCCCTCTAAAGGCCTGTTTATCAGCCGCCTGTCAAGCGCGACAGCGCAGCCTGATAGTTGGAAAGCTGGTTCGTCAGATAGGCCGGAACCGTTCCGCCTTTTTTTCCGGGCGTAGAGGATTCGTCCTCGGACTGATCACCATATCTGACATATCGATAGGCGCTGCGCACATTACGCATTGCCGCCGCAATAAGTTCCTTGGTGTCGGCAAGAGTATCAACGTCGTTGATATTCAGGCTGGAATCGAGCGCCAGACCAAACAGCTTGGTGTCATTTTTCCCAAGCTTGGTGGCCGGAGACGCCTTATTGGTCACCAGACCTTCACTCAGCCCCAGACTATCAAGTGCATCGCGGCCATCCGAGCCACGAACCACCTCAATTTCAGCATTTTTATACTTAGGCGTAATGGTCAGGACGGATTCACCGCTCCCTGAACGCGTCACCTTAACGGACATCTTGTGGCCTGATGCGCGGGTAATTTTTGTCGCCAGACTTTCGAGCGTATCATTGGCTTCGATCGTGATTTTCTTTTTCACGCCCGTTTTCGGGTCACGAATAAAGAACTCATCCCCTGCTCGCGCCGATGTCCCCGAAGTTATATTGCTTGAGTCTTTGTAGAGCAAGGTTCCGCCAGGCAAGCCAAGCTGATCCAGCACACTTGTGGAGTTTTTGGAGACGGCAATGGCGTTTGGATTAACCTCACCGTCCTTACCTGTGTAGCGAGTCTGCCAGCCTACCACACCGGTGGCAACGTCCATCCGCGCCAGAACGGCATCCTTTTCGCCCAGTTTGCTGGTGCCGGAAATTTCCCCGGTTGTCTGGAAAGCAATCCACGCCTGCCCATCCGCGAAAGTCACCTTGGCATTACGTTCCGACTGGTCCGAACCGTAAAATGCGACCGTGTCATTTCCCGTTTCGGAAAAATCGGTACTGACTGACAAGGCAAAAGCATCGAAGCCGCCACTGTAGCCGCTGGTGACCGTAGCACCGCTCATCAGCGCCGTTTGACTGCCCGTTGATGATATGTCGGCGCTGCCCCCCAGATAAACCTTACCATCATGCACGGCCACAGAACTGATTGAGCCGCCGCCAAGATTTCCAAGATTGCGGCTTTCGGCCAGTACCGGTTGACCGGAACTCAGGTCATATCGGTGCAGGACCGCGTTACCGTTTTCGTTCGACGCGACATAAAGATTAGAACCATCCACTGTCATGGCACTGACAGCGTCGGAACCGGATGTGCCAAACTGCGTGGTCGATTGATAGGTACCGTCAGCGCCATAGGCCATGACGTATGAGTCCCAACCGCCCTGAGAACTTACGGATGCAGGCGTTTCGGAACCATCCGTCGCACCGGTCATCACCCCCTGCGCACGACCGCCGACATATACCGAGCCATCGTCACCGAAAGCAACGGACAAGCCTTCATCCTGACCGATTGAACCGCGTCTTTGGGTCCATTCCTCGACGCCGTTAGCGTCAAAAACAGTCACAAAACTATCCGTTATGGATTTATCGTAACCACTTGAATAATTATAGCTATTCTGACTGTAAACGGTACCGGTGCTTGTGGTGAAAGAATAGGACGTTTCCGTCGTCAACTGCCCCTTCACAGAGCCAGTAATGGCAATACGCCCGTCTTCACTGACAGCCATTCCGTAGCCGGCCGCAGTATCAACAGCCCCAAGCGTACGCGTATAGACCACATTGCCCGCAGAATCATATTTGATCAGGGCCACGTCCTGAGCGCCTTTGATACCCTGACCATCAACTTCACCATCGACATTAGCCAGAACATATACAGAGCCATCAGGGCCTGAAACCGTCTGATGCACAGCCGTTACCGCCTTATCGAGCGTCGATTGCGCCGCGCGCCCCTCAACCCAATAGGTGTCAGTCACACCTGACTTCGTTGTCGATGCCTGCTCATCAGAAATATCCGCCTGAAACTTCAATATCTGGGTCGTCAGATCATCAAGGGTTTCCGGCTTGTTTTTGTTATCATTATCCGTGTCACCACTGGTCTGAACGACGTACACAGAGTCCGACATTTTTTCAGCCGAAAAGCTCATAATTTCCGTCGTTGAGCCATTTACCTTAAGTGCAAAGCTATCCTTGCCCTTATCGATAACGACTTCCTTGCCGTTCACAGTGGCGGTTTTAGGCACGGCTGCGGTACGTTCAACCGCAAAACGGGTCGAGACTCCCGCCGCCTGAAGCTTATCGTTGATGAATGACGTTACATTGCCCATGCTGCGCGTAACGCCCGCCTCCATCTCCGAAAGATTTACTTCGATGATTTTAGGCTCGTAGATACCGGCCTTGGGCGGATCGATACGTATGGTGAAGGTAACATCGCCTTCAAACGCCTTAACTGAGTCGGTGGCTGAACCCTGATGCACAGTCTTACCCACATAGGTCGGATCGGCGCGCGGCACACCGGTCGTGCTCTTTAAGCGCTCGGTAAGCTGCCCCTGAATCAGGCCGACATGATCAAGCTTGCTCTTGTCCAGATAGGACTGGATTTCGGACATGCCCTTGGTGAAAATTCTTTGCAGCGTCCGCATACTTGTTGCAGAAACATTCTTTTCCTGCGCCCGTTCAACAATCCCTTGAAGCGTGCTAAGCCCTTGATAAAGCGTGAAAAGCTTTTTGTAATCCTGAGACGCACCGGGCAGATCAAGGGAGATATTGGACTCCCTGATAAACTTGCTCCCATAGAGCGCCTTCTTAGCCAGATCCGCTGAACTGTCTGCCGTGGACTTAACGTCCCACGGCGCCGTCGGGGCCTTAGTGGTACCAGTAGGCGACGTGTTTTTGATCGGCACATTCAATGCCGAGCTGGTGCCACTTTTGGTAGCGTAATAACTTGTCAGAATACTGGTGTCGAAAGTGATCACGTAAAACAGGCCCTGAAAGCATTATTGCTGAGCCTGATTTTGCCATTACATCCCTTAAAATATGTTAACACATTGTGGAAAACGGTGCGCAACATATTGAAAATCAAGCCTGAAATCTCCGCAAGATAGCCAGAGAATGGCCGCGCTTTCTTAAAAGCCTGACGGTTAATTTCAGGCCCCAAAAACGCAAAAAGCCGGAATCGGGATTCCCCCCAATTCCGGCCTGAAATTGTCTTATTTAGCCCTGGAACAGGCTCAGAATTACCTGCGGTGCCTGATTGGCGATCGACAGAGATTGCGTACCCAGTTGCTGCTGAACCTGAAGGGCCTGCAATCGTGCACTTTCCTTCGCCAGATCCGCATCCACCAGATTACCAATACCCGAAGTCAGAGAATCGGTAAGTTTGCTGACAAAGGTCAGATGTCCTTCGATCTGCTTGGCCTGCGCCCCAAGCGCCCCGAGTGCAGAGTTCACGCTCTTGATGGTCGCATCCAGACGGCTAAGAATTGCCGTTGCCGCAGACACCGAAGCGCTCTTGCTTCCGGTCACATAAAGCGAATCGCTGCTGTAGAGAGTAATGCGTGGTGTCGAAGTCGACGGAGTTCCTGCCGATGCCCCCCCCATCGCGGCCGTAGCCGCCGATGCAGATGCATAGATTTTGAAGTTCTGCGAACCGAGATTAATTGTCTGGCCCGCATCTGCGTCCGCAATGAAGTCGATACCCGCAGGCAGAGAACCATCCAAAATATTCGCTCCGTCAAAATTAGCACTTTGACTCATTTGCGAAATCTGACGCATTAGCGCCTGGAACTGATCGTTATAGGCTATGCGCGACTGCTCATCGATAGACGGGTCCATCGCCGCCACAACATTTTCGCGCATTTCATTCAACAGGTCAGAGATGCTCTCACCTGCCGCAAGGGCCACATCGGCAATGGAGGTTGCGCGATTAAGGCTTGTGGTCACAGCTGACAGCGAACTCAGATCCGCTCTTTGTCCCTGCGCAATGGAATAGACAGAAGCGTTGTCACGGGCACCACTGATATCTAAACCCGTACTGATCTTGTTTTGCGTTTTCTCCAACCGGGTCGTGGTCGAGTTGAGATTTTGCAACGCAATCATTGCAGATTTATTTGTGTGTACACTGGCCGTCATGTGCAAGCCCTCCATAATTTCTGCGTCAGGAGGCCGATTCGTTTAACGGCCATAACTATAAACGCGACTCACAGTCTTAAGAATTATGGTAACCAAAAGGTTAACGCCGGCAAACAGCAATATCCGCACGCCGCTAAGCGTACGGTGGATAAATAATATATCCAAGTGTAATCGGATCAGATGTCCGTAGTGATGACACTTCCGGGTTGGTAGGAATCCGAACGACGCAGGCCAATCAGTTCCTTTTGCGGCAACTGCCTTACGACTTCACCGGTGTAACGGTCGATCGCCTTATAGATAAACTCACCGGTATCCGGATCCTTATCTACGGTCAGCTTCAGCATATAGTTCGGCTGTGGATGCGACTGAGACTGATCGGCCAGATCGCTATTTGTATCTGACTTTTTTGCGGCCTCAACCGGAGCCACCCCATTTACCTGAGTAACCAGTTCAGGCGAAGAACGCACCTGGGTTACTTCGGGGGACACAGATGGAACATTCACTATGTTGTTTATCATCTCCGTAATTACGTCCTACGCAGTATTAACTGCAATCAGACGCCCTCTGTTAAATCATGGCTGTAAACGGGTGGGGCCGACTTTCTTCTCAGATTGCCGGCCCTCCCCGCGCTTACGCTTAGCGGAACAGGCTCAGAACCGTCGAAGTCGACTGGTTCGCAATCGAGAGCGCCTGAATACCCAGTTGCTGCTTGGTTTGCAGCGCTTGCAGGCGTGAGCTTTCTTTTGCGAGGTCGGCGTCCACAAGGTTACCAATACCGGCTTCCATCGAATCCGACAGCTTCGAGATGAAGCTGGCCTGATTTTCAAGTTGCTTGGAACCGGTACCCAGGGCCGACAGAGCCGAAGACACGTTGTTGATTACGGTGTCAATTTCAGCCAGACGCGTTGCCGCCAGGGCAGCAGAGCTCGCGTCAGTACCAGCCGAGAAGCTGGCAATGCTTGACATATTCACGCCGTTGCTTGCCGTCGAAGCAGAGGTAAAGTTGAATGACTTCAGAGAAATCATGTCCTTACCAGATACCGCAGGCGTAGCCGTAGAACCAGAACCCGAAGCCGCTTGAGCAGCTGTTGGGCTAAGACCCGAAATAACATTCAGGTTCTTGGTGGCGTCAGACTTGTCACCGGTCAGCAGGTTCACGCCGTTGAAGCTTGCACCATTTGCCGCGTCGTTAATTTGAGAGATAATAGACTTATACCCCTCAACAAGCGCTTCGCGCGCTTCGTCCTTGATACCCGTGTCAGCAAGCGAAACGGTTACTTCTTTCAGCTGACCCAGAAGATCAGAGATAGATTCACCAGCCGCCAGAGCCACGTCAACAACAGACTGCCCGCGGTTCAGAGACTGAGACACCGCGTTCAACGCAGTCACATCGGCGCGTTGAGACTGGGCGATGGCGTAAATAGCGCCATTGTCCTTGGCAGACGAAATCGCCAGACCGGTATTGATACGGTTCTGGGTCGTCGAAAGTTGCGAATTGGTTTTGTTGAGGTTTTGCAGAGCTACGGCTGCGCCGAAGTTCGTATTAACGCTATTGAGCGCCATGGGGTCATTCCTTATTCTGGATGAACCGACGACATTTTGTCTGTCGGTAGGCATTTTGCCTGCCCTGATGATTGCAAAGATCGTTCCACAATGCCGCGGCGATCAAAAATTTTACAACCACATGATTCAACTGAATATTTTAAAACCGCCACCTCAATATTGCCCGGCAATTTTTGCCTGATTGAATATTTGGTGGGAAATTCTTACCCATCAGGGGGAAATTTTTACCCAAAAAAAATGGCGGGAGCTGGTTGCTCCCGCCTTTGCTGGTCATTGTCCAAAAAGACTAAGCACCATTTGCGGTGCCTGATTGGCAATACTTAGCGCCTGTATGCCCAATTGCTGCTTGGTTTGCAGCGACTGTAACTTGGCGCTCTCTTTCGCCAGATCAGCATCAACAAGATTGCCGATACCCGCCTCCATGGAATCCGACAGCTTGGATACGAACGTAATATGGCTCGATAACTGCTTGGATGCCGTACCAAGTGATGACAGAGCGCTTGACACATTCTTCAGAGACAATTCAACAGCAGCATATTGGTCCGCTGCCGCCGTAACACTTGCGAAAGTAGCTGCCGAGGACAGGGTCACAATACTGCCACCCACATCCAGATTTTTGGCCTCTACCCTCATCTTATCCCCTTTAACCGAGGACAAGGGTGAAACAGATGTCTGGCTACCATCAATGATATTTACACCATTAAAAACCGCCCCCCGTGAAACCTGACTGATCTGGTTTCTCAGAGCCTCAAAATCTTCCGCCAAGGTCGCCCGTGCCGTATCATCAAGCCCCGTATCCTGCGCGGCTAAGGTTATCTCCTTCATTTGAATAAGGATATCCGAGATACCTTCACCCGCCGCCAGTGCCACATCCACAATAGACACAGCACGGTTCAGGGATTCGGTGACCGCATTGAGGGCCTTAACGTCACTGCGCTGGTTCTGGGCAATCGCATAGATCGCTCCGTTATCCTTGGCGCTGGAGACTTTCATGCCGGTGTTAATACGTGTCTGACTCTCAGCTAGTGCCTTATTAGTTTTATTTAGGTTCTGGAGCGCGATCATCGCGCCCATGTTCGTGTTTACCGATACAGTTGCCATCGGTTATCCTTTCCATTCTGGTCGGGGATTTTACACGGCAATTTTGCCGCAAAGCCGTTTTGGCCCAACGACAGTTCTGCAAACCGAATGCCAGAGTGAAAGAAAAAATTAACTTAGCAAGTAATTGATTTTACGTGAAAAAATACAATTGAAAAAAGGCGGGAATCAATATCCCCGCCCTTCGTTCACATCTCAACCCGGCAATATCAGCCTAAGGGGAAAAATTAACCGGCCTGTTCGGTTCCGGCAGCAGGCATAAGCCCCTGCATAATAATGCGATTGATCTCAATCAGCGGCCCAATGTCTTCCTTATTGCGGATGACCAAAGATGTGTGCCTGCTGACCCAAAGCGACAAAGAAATAATCTGAGCGCGCAAGGCGGGCGTAAGGCTGTTCCCCTCGCCCGCGCAATCATTAGCAAAGACAGTCCAAACCTGACGGTTGTGATCCAGAGCGGCTATACGTGTCTGCAAATCAGACTTGCCGGCACTTTCGGCCGCCATAAGGGCACGCGTAACCTGCGCCAGCAACCGGTACTCAGTTTGACGCGGATCTTCATTACGCGTCATAGCAGTCTGATAAGCCTGTAACGACATTCCTACTCTTTCGTCCCTAACCGGATGTCTTCATAATCAATCAACTTACGGCACCCCATCAGGGCTTTGTAATATTCCCCGGACATAACGGCCCTTGAGATAGCCACACAATTCTGAAGAATTTCCGGATTGGAAATTACCCCCACAAAGTCATTCATGCGACGCAGGAATTCATCCTGATATTTTACCGCACCACCTTCATCCAGATACATCATCATCACTGGGAAATATATCCGTCTTGCGGGTGAGTTAACTTCGTGTTCCTGCATGATATCTTTTTCACGCAAGACCGAAGCCTTGTTCTGCAGGACCAGCGAACATCGCCTGTCACCGTTTTGAACGACCGCACCATTCAGAACAAACTTTTCCCCAGGCTTCAGCGACAGTTTCAGAGGCATATGGCTTTCCTTGAGTCTGATCCGGCGCAAGTTATAGGAAACTATAGCTTAAACCGGGTTAAAACTTAGTTCATGCGCCCCAGACCCCCTCAAAGCCTATATTTCTCAGGCTCTATAATTCCTTAGGTATGAGCGACACGAATCTCTTATGAAGTAATGGCACGATTTACGCGCCCCCGCACCATTCACCTTACGTATGCCCCCTGCCAAATCCTGCATAATCATGACGTAGTGGAAAAAAAATGAAAAAAACGTCCCTCCCCCTTTTTCAGTCGCCCGCGTCGCAGGTACCTACCGATCTAACTCAGGATGTTTTGCGCAGTCTGCCGAGGTCTGATTATATCAAGCCCTCATTCGTAGCCGCCGGTGTAATCGGCGATAGCGGATCACGCTCGTCGCTAAAGCGGCTTGAGCTTATTACAAGCGATAGAAACAAGCTCTCAAGGACCCTTAAATCACTCCGCGCTGCCCTCAAGGCGCTCCAGCGCAACGACTGGCAAAAGGGTGAGGAACTGGCGCGCGAAGCCCTGAAGCTTGATGATACCTCAGCCGATGGCTGGCACATACTGGCGATTACGCAGGAAAAGCAAAGTCAGCTTCAAGACGCCTTTCACAGCTATGAACAGGCGCTAAAAACCCGCCCGCACAACATTCCTGTTGCCAATGATCTGGGGCGGTTGGCCTATCAACTCGGTCAGTTACCCATCTGTGAAAAGCTGTTCAGTTACGTCCTTAGACACGAGCCTGAAAGCGAAGAAGCCGCTAACAATCTGGCAACCTCACTCAGAGACCGTAGCCAGTTTGAAGACGCCATAGATATCCTTCGTAACGCGCTGCATTTTCACCCCCAAAGCTCCCTTTTGTGGAATGCCATTGGCACCGTGGTGGAAACTCAGGGCGATAGGAATAATGCCCGTATTTTCTACAACGAAGCCATTACTTATGATCCCAAAAACTCGCTGGCCCTTTATAATATGGGCAATATATTGCGAAGCGTGGGCGAACTTGAGGAAAGCATTGTTCAGCTTAAAAATGCCCTTCCGTATGCAAACACGGGCGAACTGAACAAAATCAATCTGTCGATCAGTTTCTCCAACATGTGCATGGGAAATCTGGCCTGGGACTATTACGAAAGTCGGCTGGACAGTGGCACGAACAATGAAATCATTTATCTGGTCAACCGTCCGAAATGGACGCCGGATATGGATATCAGCGGTCGCCATATTTTCATAAGCGGCGAACAGGGGCTGGGCGACGAAGTTCTTTTTGCGTCCATACTTCCGGACTTACTGAAAGACATTGGCCCCGACGGTAAGATAACTCTGGCCGTAGAGCCACGTCTGGTAACGCTTTTTGCCCGATCCTTCCCTGAAATAGATGTGATTTCGCACATCACCGTCAAATGGAACCAGAAACGCCTGCGGGGCTTCCCCAACCTGCCCGATCCTAACACGATCGATGCCTGGTTACTTCTGGCGGATCCTGCCAAAAAGTTCCGAAAAGACGTCAGCGATTTTCCTGCTGAAAATGCTTTCCTCAAGCCAGACCCCGAACGTGTCGCCTATTGGAAGGAAAAGCTTGCTGAGCTTGGCGAAGGCCCCAAGGTTGGCATTCTGTGGAAATCCCTCATCAAACATTCGCAACGCGACCGGTACTATTCTCCATTTGAACTGTGGAAGCCGCTGCTGCGTACGCCCGGTGCTCATTTCGTCAACTTGCAATATGGCGACTCCAGCGAAGAACTGGCGCAGGCTGAGCGCGAAGGCATCAGGATATGGAACCCGCCGGGTATCGACCTCACCAAGGATCTGGATGATCTTTGCGCGCTTTGCTTTGCACTTGATCTGGTCATTGCTCCACCAAATGCCACCAGCAACCTTGCGGCTGCAACGGGCATGAAGGTCTGGAAACTCAGTGCCGAAATCAGTTGGGTAAGACTCGGGACAGACCATTACCCTTGGTATCCGTCTGCCCGAGCCTTCAAATATTACGACTTTGACTGGCAAACCGTCCTAAAGGACATACAGGACGCCCTGATTACGGAGTTCAATCTGGGCGCCTGATCATCAATGCGCCATATAAAGGTTCAGAACCGTATTGTGCAGCAAGGCACGGGTCGTGCCACCGAAGGCGAATTCGCGCAGACGTGAACGCCCGAACGCGCCAGCGACCATATATTGCGCATTATGACGACGATTGGCCTCGACCAGTGATCCAACCAGATCGCTGCTCTTAGGCAAGAGCTCAATTTCCGTCGTAAGTCCGTGATGAGCATAATAGCGCGCCAGACGCCCCAGATCCGCAGGCGAATCCCCGACCGGTGATCCGGCAATAACGACCTTGGATGCCTTTTTCAACAAAGGTACAGCCCGACGGGCCGCCCGCGATGAAGGCTCCTTACCGTCCCATGCCACCAGAGCGACACCACTCACATCAAAGGGCTGACGGGCAATAAACACCCCTGCCCGCTCTTCCATCAGCACCTGCTGAAACGCTTCGGCCAAAAGCCCGTGACCCCGCGCACTCTCCGCACCGAATACAACCAGATCAGACAAGCGTACTTCGGTCGCCAGATCCTGCCAGACCGGTGATTTAAGATGCGAGAAAACCTTATCGGCATAGTCAATGGAATCATAAGCCAGACGCGCGGCAGCCTCGGCTTCGTTCGCCGCATTCTTAAGGCCATCAAGCGCGGCCATCTGTACCGTGCCCATGAAGCCCTCGCCCAGCCACGGAGCAAGCTCAGCCGGATCAGGCGGCGTAAAAAGAACATTCAAGTGCGCCGAAAAACTTTCGGCCAGACTGGCGGCAATGGACAATCCGATGACTTCAGCATCTGTACCGGATATGGGTGTACTGACCCTCGCCCATGCTCCGCCCTTATTTACGGTGGATTTCGGTGTGATACCGGCAGACATGGCGTCTCTCCGTTTGTATTATCGATAGTGTGAGTATAGGCCACATAGAGCCTTATGGGTACGTGGCATATGACCACGTACCTGCCGTACACGTCAAACTTTTGTGAGTTAAACCATTGAAAGCTCCCGCTTCCCGATCCCGCAGCGATAAAACCCCTGTCCCGCGGGCATGGCAGCGTATGCTTTCGGGAAGACGGCTCGACCTGCTTGATCCGTCCGCCATTGATATCGAAATTGATGACATTGCCCTTGGTCTGTCGCGGGTCGCCAGATGGAACGGACAAACCCTTGGAGAGCATGGGTTCAGCGTGGCTCAACACAGCCTTGTGGTCGAAGATATCTGCGGTCACATTGACCCACACCTGCCCATAAGCTGGCGCATGGCGGCGCTATTGCACGATGCGCCCGAATATGTAATCGGAGACATGATTTCTCCGTTCAAAACGGCTCTGGGACTGGATTACAAACGTTTTGAACTTCGCCTTGAACAGGCTGTGCACATTCGTTTTGGACTGCCGGCCCGCATGCCCGCTCAGCTTAAAACCCTCATAAAACAGGCGGATCGCGCCTGCGCCTATTTTGAAGCCACACAGCTGGCCGGATTTTCCGATAGTGAGGCACGTCAATACATAGGCGAACCACCTGCCGGATATGCCCTGACCCTGACACCTCTTGCCGAACATGAGGTACGCAGGCTATTTGTAAACCGGTTCAATGAGTTGAATCAGAAACTTATCAAGGAATAGAAAGAGAAGGCACCGCGTGAGCATCGAACTGTCCATCGAATTGTCCGCCGTTGTGGTGACTATTAAGGACAACGAAGCTATGGTGCTGTGCCTCAGCGGCGGCACAGAAATGCCGGTACCTGCCCTGCCATCCGGCCCCTTCATTCCCTCTGCGCACCGCACCTTCGATCTGGCCGTTCGGGCTTTTGTGACCGAGCAAACCGGATTTGATGTAGGCTATGTGGAACAGCTCTATTCCTTTGGTGACGAAGGTCGTCAGGCCCTGAGTTCAGGCCCTGAAATGGCCCAGAGAGTGGTCTCGCTCGGTTACCTCGCCCTGACAGCCGACAGTGATTTCCAGTCCACGCTTAAGGCACAGTGGCGACCATACAGCGCCTTTTTCCCCTGGGAAGACTGGCGACAAGGTGAACCGCGCAGCCTCAAAGATAACCTGCGCCCAGCCCTTCAGGAATGGTGCGCCCAGGGTGTAAATGCGGCCGTGCGTGATCTCAGAAGCGGACGCATTGACACCCTGTTTCCTGATGATTTCGATCACTGGAACGAAGAGCGCGTGCTTGATCGTTATGAATTACTCTACAGCGCGGGTCTGGTTGCCGAAGCCTATCGTAACGCGCCGGATAGCCCCGTCATTAATCACGGGCTGAATATGGCTTCCGATCATAGGCGCATACTTGCAACCGGCCTGTCGCGCCTTAGGGGTAAGGTGAAATATCGTCCGGTTATATTCGAACTCATGCCCGAACGTTTTACCTTGCTTGAATTGCAAAAATCGCTCGAAGCCATGGCAGGTTTTAACCTGCATAAGCAAAACTTCCGTCGTGCGCTTGAACGCACCGGATTTACCGCCCCTACGGGTCATTACCGCGAAGATACAGGCGGAAGACCTGCGGAACTGTATGTCTATAATCGTGACCAGTTCCGCTTCAGCCCGTCACTGGGCCTAAGTCTGCCGCGTATGTAAGCGCACGGCCAAAGCCACGCGCTTACAACACAAAATTTAGTCTTCGATTTGCGCCGAAGCTTCGATTTCCACCAGCCATTCAGGATTGATCAGCCCCGATGTGCCGATGAACGAAGATGCCGGACGGATTTCGCCAAACACTTCACCATGCGCACGGGCAGCGCCTTCCCACTGAGAAATATCCGTCAGGAAGATGCGCGTACGAATGATGTCCGTTACCTTGCCGCCAGCTTGCTCAATTGCCGCAACGATGGTTTCCAGAACCACCTTTGTCTGCTCATAGGTGTCTGTGCCGACAACCTTACCGTCACGTACCGGCGTGGTGCCGGACACTTCGATACGGTTACCAATGCGTACCGCACGGGAAAAACCGATTTTCGGTTCAAACGGAGAGCCGGAGGAAATCAACTGACGCGACATGCTTTGTCCTTATGCCTTTTCAAGTGCCTGATCGACATCGGCAATGATGTCGTCAATATGTTCAATCCCGCAGGAAATACGTACCAGATCTTCGGAAACACCAGCCTTGGCAAGCTCTTCCGGAGCCAGCTGGCGGTGAGTGGTTGACGCCGGATGACAGGCCAGAGACTTGGCGTCACCGATATTCACCAAACGCAGGATCATCTGAAGCGCATCGATAAACCGTGCACCCGCTTCCTTACCACCTTCGATCCCGAAGCTCAGAATGCCAGAACCTGAGCCTTTGCTGATCTTTTGCGCCAACGCATTATACGGACTGTCGGACAGGCCCGCATAGTTGACCCACTTCACCTTGGGGTGCTTTTGCAGGTGCTGCGCCAATTTCAAAGCGTTTTCACTGTGGCGTTCCATACGCAAGCCAAGCGTCTCAAGCCCCATCAGAATGTTGAACGCATTGGTCGGTGACAGTGCCGCTCCCATATTCCGCAAAGGCGCTACGCGCGCACGACCAATATAGGCTGCTGCCCCCAATGCCTCGGTATAGACCACGCCATGATAGGACGGATCAGGCTCATTGAGGATCGGGAAGCGCGTCTTGTTGGCGACCCAGTCGAATTTACCGGAATCGACAATGATCCCGCCAATCGAAGTGCCGTGACCACCGATATATTTGGTCAGGGAGTGGACGACAATGTCGGCACCGAAATCAAACGGGCGGCACAGATACGGCGTAGCCACTGTGTTATCCACAATCACCGGCACGCCGTGACGATGAGCAATTTCGGAAATCTTAGCAATATCAACGACGTTACCCGCCGGATTTCCGATGGACTCAAGGAACACCGCCTTGGTGCGGTCATCGATCAGTTTTTCCAGACCTTCGTAATCATCAAAGGCCGCCAGACGACATTCGATACCCTGACGCGGGAAAGCATGGACGAACAGGTTATAGGTGCCGCCATAAAGCTGAGAGATCGAGACAATATTATCGCCGACACCGGCAATGGTTTGGATGGCATAGGTGATCGCTGCCATACCAGACGCCAGCCCAAGCGCCGCAATACCGCCTTCCATGGCCGCGACACGTGCCTCAAGAACAGCGGTCGTCGGATTCATAATGCGCGTATAGATATTACCTGCGACCTTAAGGTCGAACAGATCGGCCCCATGCTGCGTGTCATCAAAGGTATAGGAGGTCGTCTGATAGATCGGCACCGCTGCCGACCGTTCCGGCGCTGATGACTGGTAACCGTGATGCAAGGCAAGGGTTTCGAGTTTCATAGACGTTTCCTTTGTTTTTAATAGTTCGTCTCAGACCAGACGGCTACGCTCCAGTGCCGCCGCAATAAAGCTCTTGAACAGCGGATGCGGAGTGAACGGACGTGACTTGTATTCAGGATGGTATTGCACCCCTACGAACCACGGATGGTCATCACGTTCAACGATTTCCGGCAACAAACCATCCGGCGAAAGGCCAGAGAATTTCAGGCCAACCGCTTCAAGCTTAGGGATATAGTCGCGGTTGACTTCATAACGATGGCGGTGGCGCTCGGAAATTTCGGTCGCGCCGTAAATTTCAGCCACCTTTGAACCCGGACGCAAGGCGGCATCAAAAGCCCCCAGACGCATGGTCCCACCCAGATTTCCACCGGCGGCACGTTGATTCAACTCATTACCATTCAGCCATTCGGTCATCAGACCAACGACCGGCTGCCCGCCTTCGCCAAACTCGCTTGAGGTGGCTTTTTCAACACCGGCCAGATGACGGGCTGATTCGACAACGGCCATCTGCATACCGAAACAGATGCCAAAATAAGGGATATTATTCTCTCGGGCGAAACGCGCCGCAGCAATCTTACCCTCTGCCCCACGCTCACCAAAGCCACCCGGCACCAGAATCGCATGGACGTTCTCAAGGCGCTGACGCACCGTGTCAGGCTCATCCTCAAACAGCTCGGATTCGACCCAGTCAATGTTGACACGGACACGGTTGGCCATGCCTCCGTGATACAGCGCTTCGATCAGCGACTTATAGGCGTCTTTAAGAACCGTATATTTGCCCACCACGGCGATGCTGACTTCGCCGTCAGGATGTGAATAACGACCGGTGATGTCTTCCCACAGCCCCAGATCAGGCTCAGGCGCGTCATCAATACCGAAAACGTTGAGAACTTCTGTATCGAGGCCTTCCTTGTGGTAGTCGATAGGCACCGCATAGATATTTTCGGAATCGAGCGCCTGAATGACTGCCGTTTCGCGCACATTACAGAACAGCCCGATCTTGCGACGCTCTTCCTTAGGGATTTCATGCTCGGTACGGCACAGTAGAATATCAGGCTGAATACCGATAGAGCGTAACTCCTTAACCGAGTGCTGGGTCGGCTTGGTCTTCATCTCGCCCGCCGTCTTAACAAACGGCAGAAGCGTCAGGTGAATGAAGCAGCACTGACGGCGCGGCAGTTCCTGCCCCAACTGGCGGATCGCTTCAAAGAACGGAAGGCCTTCGATATCACCAACCGTGCCGCCAATTTCAACAAGGATGAAATCGGCATCGCCCTGATCGGACAGAACGAATTGCTTGATCTGATCCGTCACATGCGGAATGACCTGAACCGTGGCCCCAAGATAATCGCCACGGCGTTCTTTTTCGATAATATTCGAATAGATGCGGCCGGTCGTGATGTTGTCCGACTTACGGGCATTGACGCCGGTGAAGCGCTCATAGTGCCCCAGATCAAGGTCAGTTTCCGCACCATCATCGGTCACGAACACTTCGCCGTGCTGATAAGGTGACATGGTGCCTGGGTCGACGTTCAGATAAGGGTCAAGCTTACGCAGACGCACCTTATAGCCCCGCGCCTGAAGCAGCGCCCCCAGAGCGGCCGAAGCCAGCCCCTTACCCAGAGAAGACACCACGCCCCCCGTAATAAATACAAAGCGCGCCATATCCTTGGTCTGAGCCGGCATATCCTGAAGCCTCATACACGTCGGGAAAGCGCGAACATACACGCAAACCCCGATGATCAATATTTAAAAAAAGAGTGGCCCAAAAAATGTTTTTACAAACACCCCTATGGGCCACTCACGATTTTGAATCAGACGGAAACGTCTGAAATTACTGTGCGGATTCCGAAGTCGCCGAAGGCGCAACGGTTACCGGAGCCGGCAGGTCAGTCAGCGACGGCGCCGCTTCGCGCGGTGCTGCCGGAGCCTGAGCACCACCTTCGGTCTGAACAGGTGCCGCAGGCGCATCAAGCGTAATGTTGTCCGCGCCGACGCGGTCCACAACCGACGAACCTTGCTGATCGTAATTGCCGACAATGGTCAGAGCAATACAGTTGATAAAGAATGCACCCGCCAGAAGCGAGGTTGCCTTGGTCAACAGGTTGCCTGCACCGCGTGCGGACATAAAGCCACCGCCGCCACCGCCGCCAATCCCTAACGCTCCGCCTTCGGAACGTTGAATGAGAATCAGACCAACCAGAGCCAGTCCGATAACGATTTGTATGGAGAGCAGAATGACAAACAGCATCGGAGTTTTCGTATCTTTCGCCGGGCGATGAGAATTTCGCGTTTACATGAAACGCAGTTGGTGACGCCCTTAGCATCCTGCAAGGGGATTTGCCATAGCCAATTACATCAGAAATTTCAGTTTTGCGCCTGAGGCTTAGTTCGGACCCTGATCGGCGCTGCGAATTATGCTGAGAAAATCCTGTGCCTTGAGCGACGCGCCGCCCACCAGCAGACCGCCCACACCTTCGAGTGACAACAGGTGTCCTGCATTGTCCGGCTTCACTGAACCGCCATAGAGCAGGTGCGGAACGACATGCCCCTGAAAACGCTTATCCAGCACCTTGCCAATGAGGGCAAAAGCATCCCGAATCTGGTCATCCGTAGCAATAAGCCCCGTACCAATGGCCCAAACCGGCTCATAGGAAACATGAAAGGCCTGCCCCTCAAGCTCCTCAGGCAGACTGTCGCGTAACTGGCGGCGCAGGACTTCGTGCGTACGACCCGCCTCACGTTCGGCCAGAGTTTCACCAATACAGATCATTGGCTCCAGACCGGCCTTAAGCGCAGCCTTGACCTTAAGGGCCACCTGAGCACAGGGTTCCTTATGGCCATGACGGCGCTCTGAGTGACCAAGCAGCACCAGACCTGCACCCGCATCCTTAAGCATCGGCGCGGAAATGTCGCCGGTGAATGCACCTTCGGCTTCGTAATGACAGTCCTGCCCCCCCAGTTCGATATGAGTCTCATCCTTGAGAGCCTCACTCAGGCGGGACAGAAGGGTGGCAGGCGGACAGATACCCAAACGGGCTTTGGTCGATCGGCTTTCGCGCGCGATTTCCTGTGCAACGGAGACGGCCTCGCTCAGGCCGTGCATCTTCCAGTTGCCGACAATAAAGGGGGAATTTGGCATTTCGTTTCTGATGGCTTTGTTTTTGTTTATGAACCTTTTTTGTAACTCACCGTCACCAATAAGGCCAACAAAAACCCCCCAACAAATAAATTCCTATTGTAACAGCCTTGATCCGGCCCTGATTGCTGCCTTATATGGCCGAATGCACTTTGGGGCGGGTATGGCGATAAATATCCCCACGCTCCGGTTCACTTTTAAGGGTTTCTCGCCTCATGATCAGCGCTTTTCGGGCTTTCACCAAATCATTCGCCTTCAAGATACTTATGGCGTTGCTGGTTTTGAGTTTTGCCGTCTTCGGCATGAACGACGTTTTCAGAGGCGGCGCATCCAATAATGTCATCGAAGCCGGACCGCGCCATACCTCTGCGGCTGATTTTAAACGCACTTTCGATCTGCAAAAGGCCAGCATCGAAGAACGCGCCGGTCGCCCCGTATCTTACGAAGAGCTTGTTAAGGAAGGCGTGCATCAGCGCTACCTGAGCGATCTGGCTAATGATGATTCGCTGTATGGCGCTCTGCATAAGGCCGGTATTCGTCCCTCACCGGCTCTGATCGCCAGCCGCATTCAGAAATATCCGGTCTTTTTTGATTCGATCACCGGACGCTTTGACAGAACCCAGTATCAGTCATTCCTGCGTCAACAGGGTCTGAACGAGAACCGCTTTGAGCAGATCATCAGCGACGAGATGGCCGGTGATCACTTTGGCACCGCCGTAGCCGCAGGCTTCAAGCCGCCACGCATCTACGCCGCGCTTCAGACCTCGGTCTTCCTCGAAACGCGTGAAACCAACTTCGTCATGCTGACACCTGATTCGGTCGAGAACCCCGGTCAGCCGAACGAAGCCCAACTGAAAGCCTTTTATGAGGAAAACAAAGAGCGTCTGCGCCTGCCTGAGCGCCGCCAGTTCACCCTCGCCCGCTTCTCGGTAAGAGATTACACCTCAAAGGTCACAATCGACGAAGAGGCCCTGAAGTCACGCTTTGAATTCCGCAAGGATTCTCTGTCCACGCCGGAAACCCGCTCTTTCGTTCAGATCACCGTTCCTGATCAGGCCACCGGCCAAAAGGTCATCGAAGCGCTGAAAAAAGGTGAAGCGGCCGATGCCATAGCCAAGGCAAACAAAGGCACTTCGCTGACTTATGACGCCAAACCGAAATCAGCCGTTGCTGACCGTAAGGTCGGAGACGCCGCATTCGCACTGAAAGAAGGCGAAACCTCAGGCGTCGTTCAGGGCGACCTCGGCCTTGCGGTGGTACGCGTCAATGCCATCAGCCTTGGGGCCACCCCAAGCTATGAAAGCGTCCGCGATCAACTGGCGACAGAATACCGCGAAGAACAGGCCAAGGAACTGCTTTACAAGCAGGTTACCGCTTTCGAAGACGAACGCTCCAAGGGGCTTGATGTTCTGGCCGCGGCGAAAAAGCTTGGTATTCCGCTGATGGAAATGCCGGTCGTAACAGCCGAAGGTGAAACCGCTGACGGTCAGCGTTACACCCAGTTCCCGCAAATCCTGAAGGCCGCTTTTGAACAGCCTAAGGGCGGTGAAACCGATGTAACCGATCTGGGCAACGGCGAATATTACGCCTTGCGCGTAACTGAAATCTATCCGTCAGAACTGCCGCCACTGGATAAGGTCAAGACTGAACTGGCCGAAGCCTGGCAGATTCAGGAATGGAACAAGCGCGTTTCAGCCAAGGCCGACGAAGTGGCCGAAAAGCTGCGCAAAGGTGAAGACATTACGGCCGTTGCTACGGCGGCTAAGGGCCGCGTAGAAAAGGTTCCGGCTCTTGATCGTCAGTCCGCCGGTCAGTCGCTTGGCCCGCAATTGTCGGCTCAGATTTTCAACGCCAAATCCGGTGAAGTCTTCAAAACTCCTTCGCCTGACGGTCGCGCCTATCTGGTCGGTAAGCTGGAGAAGATCACCCGCCCCGCACCTGAACAGATCAATCAGGTTTCCGCTATGGTTGCGCCACAACTGGCACAGGGACTGTTTGCCGACATCGGCACCAGCTCACGTAACGGCGCGCGCACCCAACTCAAGACCCGTATCTATCCGCAAAATGCGGTTAAGGCTCTGGGTCTGTCCGAAGACGTTACTTCTGAAGCCGCGAAATAATATGCCTCAAACCGAACTCGCCTCATCTGCTGCGCCCCACACGGACATCCAACGTCCGGTTATTGTGTCGCGTCGCCTGACGGATGATCTGGAAACGCCGGTTTCGGCCTATCTGAAACTGGGGCGGCAAGAGCCGTTTTCCTTCCTGTTTGAATCCGTAGAAGGTGGCGCGCTGGCGGGTCGTTATTCGATCCTGACCCTGCGGCCTGATCTGGTGTGGCGTTGTTTCGGTGAGCGCGCAGAAATCGCACGCGGTGCAGAAGCCATTGCCTCTGGCACCTTTACGGCTGAAGCTCAGCCAAGCCTTGAGGCCTTGCGCGATCTGGTAAATGCCAACAAACTGGACATCCCTGAGGATTTACCGCCCATGGCCTCAGGCCTGTTCGGTGTCTTCGGTTATGACATGATCCGGTTGTTTGAGCCGCTAGGCCAGGCCAACCCTGATCCGCTTAACCTGCCGGACGCTGTGATTGTCAGACCATCGGTGATCTGCGTTTTTGACAATGTCAAACACGAGATCCTGCTGGCGACGACAGTTTGGCCCGAAGGTGACGACACAATTGATGCCGCCAAGGCGCGTCTTGATCGTGTCGAAGAAGATCTGCGTCTGCCCCTGCCGCCAAAGCCGGTACCTGTTGAGCAACCTCAGGCACCGTTCACCTCGCCCACTTCGGCAGCGGATTACGGCGATATGGTTGAGCGCGCCAAAACCTATATTGCCGCCGGCGATATATTTCAGGTCGTACCAAGCCATAGGTTTTCGGCACCATTCACACTGGACCCGTTTGCCTTTTATCGCTCATTGCGCCGCCAAAACCCCTCGCCCTACCTGTTCTATCTGAACTTTGGTAATTTCCAGCTTGCCGGTTCTTCGCCGGAAATTCTGGTGCGCATACGTGATGGCAAGCTGACGATCCGTCCCATCGCCGGAACCCGTCCGCGTGGGCAGTCTGTGGCTGAGGACAAAGCACTTGAGGCTGATCTTCTGGCCGACCCGAAAGAACTTTCCGAGCACCTGATGCTGCTTGACCTTGGCCGTAACGATGTAGGCCGCGTCGCCAAACCCGCCAGTGTGCGTGTGACCGACAAATTCTATATCGAGCGCTACAGCCACGTTATGCACATCGTCTCGAATGTCGAAGGTGATGCCCCCGAAGACCTGCATCCGGTCGATGCCCTTCTGGCGGCCCTGCCCGCCGGTACGGTCAGCGGCGCCCCGAAGGTACGGGCGATGGAAATTATCGACGAACTGGAGTCTGTGAAACGCGGCGTCGGCTATGCCGGAAGCGTCGGTTACATCTCCGGCTCAGGTGCGGTTGATCTGTGCATTGTTCTGCGTACGGCCCTGTTCACAGAGGATCGTATTCACGTTCAGGCGGGTGCCGGTGTGGTTGCCGACAGCGTGCCGCAAAGCGAATACAATGAAACGGTTCATAAGGCACAGGCCCTGATCCGCGCGGCCTCGGACGCCTGGCGTTACGATACAGGCAATAGCTGAAAATCCTTTAAGCCTGCGCCCAACTGAAATGGGTGCCGGTATAAGGGTCAGGGTGCTTGTGAAATCTCAAATGGTGCGCTGACTGAATCAGGCTCAGAAACCGGCTCAGGTGCGGTTTCCACCTCTGCGACAACGCGTGGCGCTTCCCTGTCAGGCCCCATAATCATCATAGCCGCAAGCGCCAGCGCCGATATCGCCAGCGCCACAGATGCCCAAAAGGCATAAAGCGGCGACGGTGATTGCCTCACCGGCGGTGTCAGCAGCTCCCTGACGGATTTGAGCGTATCGGTCATGGCACGACCTTAGAATGATTCCTGATCGCTACCACCAGACTTTAGCACCCGACGATAGATGCCTAATCTTGCGTTTTTAATTGGATTTATGCGCCTGAGCGCTTATGTAAACAGGCATATACGGAGCACATCCCATGATACTGGTAATCGATAATTACGACAGCTTTACCTATAATCTGGTGCATTATCTGGCCGAACTCGGTGCCGAGACAAAGGTCTATCGTAATGATGCCCTGAGTGTGCAGGATGCGCTGGCGCTTAAACCACAGGCAATTTTATTGTCTCCCGGCCCTTGTGCACCGGATCAGGCGGGTATCTGTCTGCCGCTTTTGCGCGCCGCACCGGATGATCTGCCGATCCTTGGTGTGTGTCTGGGGCATCAGTCTATCGGTCAGGCCTTTGGCGGCGACGTTGTGCGCGCCAAGACCCTGATGCACGGTAAGACAAGCCAGATCAGCCACAGTGATGTCGGCCTGTTCAAAGGCCTGCCCGATCCCTTCACCGCTACGCGCTATCACTCTCTGGCAGTGAAGCGTGAAACCCTGCCTGACGAACTCGAAGTCACCGCATGGACTGAAGACGGGGAAATCATGGGCCTGCAACACCGCACACGACCGATTCACGGCGTGCAGTTCCACCCTGAATCCATTGCCACCGAAGGCGGGCATCAGCTTTTGTCCAACTTCCTGTCACTTGCCGGTCTCGAAAGTAAGCTTGTCTATGTCTGACGCCTTCAAACCGCTTCTGGCCCGCCTTGCTGATGGTCAGACCCTTTCCGAATCTGATGCCGAAGTGTTTTTCGCCGCCTGCCTGCGGGGTGAACCCACCGAAGCTCAGATCGCAGCGGCCCTGACCGCCATTAAGATCCGCGGCGAAACAGTGGGTGAAATAACCGCCAGCGCCCGCGCCATGCGTGCCGCTGCTAAAATGCTGCCGCACAACTATGATGTGATTGACGTCTGTGGCACCGGCGGAGACGGCCTGCATACACTCAACATATCCACCGCCGTAGGCTTTGTGGCTGCAGGTGGCGGCCTCAAAGTCGCCAAACACGGTAACCGTGCCGTTACATCCAAATCCGGCACTTCAGACGTCGTCGCCGCTCTGGGAGTCAATATTGACGCCAGTCTGGAACAACACCTTAAGGCGCTTGACGAAGCCGGCATATGCTTCCTGTTTGCCCCCGCTCACCACGGCGCTATGCGTCACGTAGCACCTGTGCGTCAGCAACTAGGCTTCCGCACGATTTTCAACCTTCTGGGGCCACTTTGTAATCCTGCGGGCGCCAGACGTCAGGTTATGGGCGTACCCTCACCGCGTTTTGTTGAACCCATTGCCAAGGCACTGGGGCAACTGGGGGCGGAACGGGCATGGGTAGTACATGGTTCTGGTCTTGATGAACTGACGACCACGGGCGAAACCGAGGTTGCCGAATGGTATGATGGCCGTATCCGCCTGTTTACCATTACCCCTGAGGCTGTTGATCTGCCTCGTGCGGCACTGGCTGATATTACCGGCGGCGATCCGGCGCATAATGCCGAACGCCTTAAAGCGCTGCTTGAAGGGGAAACCGGCCCTTACCGTGACATTGTTCTGCTTAATGCCGCAGCCGCGTTTCTGGTTGGCGACAAGGTGGAAACCTTACGCGAAGGCGTGGAACTGGCGGCCCAAAGCCTCGACAGCGGTAAGGCAAAGGCAGCCCTTGATACGCTTATACGCCTGACAAACGACTGATATTATCCGGCATTCAGGTTTTGACAGGGCGGTAAGCACTGCCTAAAAACAGTGCATGACCTTTCAAAATCTGAATGCCGCCCTCTCCGATCTTCAGCCGTGGATGCAAAGCCTGATCGGTCTGAGCACCTTGCTGATCATCGCGCTCGGCAGCCACTTCATTGTCAAATTTGTCATTCTGCGACTGCTGAAAAATCTGTTTGGCGTGTTCATTCGTACCAGCCACTCAGACCTGCTGGGGCGCATGGTGTCACGTCTGGCCAATATTGTGCCTGCCGTTATCATTGCACGCGGCATCGAGTGGATCCCGCACCTTGCCGACGGGCTGATTACCGTCATCAACAATGTCTGCACGGCCTTTATCGTCATCAGCGTATCAATGGCTGTCGGCAGCTTACTTGATATATTCAACGCCCTTTATCAAAAACGCCCCGAAGCAGCCACCAAGCCCATCAAGGGCTACATAGAGGTCGTGAAGATCGCCGTGTACAGCATCGCGGTGATACTGATGATCGCCGTTCTGATTGATAAGTCGCCACTGCTTCTGCTGTCCGGCCTTGGGGCCATAGCTGCGGTTCTGATGCTGGTGTTTAAGGACACGCTTCTGTCGCTTGTGGCGTCGGTTCAGATCAATGCCAATGACATTTTACGCGTCGGCGACTGGGTCGAGATGCCACAACAAAACGCAGATGGCTTTGTCATCGACGTCGCTCTGCATACCATTAAGGTACAAAACTGGGACAAGACCATCACTACCGTCCCGACACAGAAATTCATTTCCGATTCGTTCAAAAACTGGCGCGGCATGTTCGATTCCGGCGGCAGACGCATCAAACGCTCTCTGTTCATAGATCAACGCAGCATCAAGTTTCTCAACGAAGAGGAAATCTCAGGCTTGCGGCGCTTCGCCCTGATTGACGAATATCTGGATGGCAAATCCAGAGAACTGGAAGACTACAATCTGCGCCTGATCGAAGCCGGACGTGATCCGGTCAATACCCGTCGCGTCACCAATATCGGTACCTTCCGTGCCTACATTCAGGCCTATCTCAGATCACATCCCCTGATTCATCAGGATATGATGCTGCTGGTGCGTCAGCTACAGCCTACGCCGCAAGGGCTGCCGTTGGAAATATATTGCTTCACCACTGAAACCGCATGGGCACTGCACGAAGCCATCCAGAGCGACATATTCGACCATCTGCTGGCCACCATTGATGAATTTGATCTGCGATTGTTTCAGGAACTGAGCGACACCAGCTTTAGGCGGCGGGCCTGAGAACCAGAAAACACGACGCCCTGAGGGCGATGTTTCGACACAAAGCGACGATGCACCATATTAAATATTTCAATTTTATTTAATGTGCTCTATAGTGGTCTGGATAAACGACCATAAAAAAAGAGAGGAAACATCATGACCTTTAGTCTGTCCCGACGTACGGCCCTGCTCTCCACCCTAAGTCTCGCAGCGCTTGCCGCTACGGGGTGCTCTACCATGGCAGATAACACCACCAATGAAACCACCGGATTTATCACGGTAGAAGGCCCGCATTTCAAACTGAATGGGGAAACCTATCGCTTTGTCGGCGCCAATATCTGGTACGGAGCTTATCTGGGGGCTGACGCAGCCTTCGGGAACCGCGAACGCCTGCATCAGGAACTGGATACGCTTAAGGCTCTGGGTGTGACCAATCTGCGGGTTCTGGCCTCATCCGAATTGTCACCGCTGAATAACTCGCTGGATCCGGCCTTCCGCACCAAAGAAAATGGCAATTATAACAATGACCTGCTGAAAGGTCTTGATTATCTGATGGCTGAGATGGCCAAGCGCGACATGAAGGCCGTTCTGTATCTGACGAATTTCTGGGAATGGTCAGGCGGCATGGTTGCCTATCTCGACTACGTGACCGGCAAATATATCAACAATGGTGATCCGGCGTATCCATGGCCAGCATTCGCAAAATTCTCGGCTCAGTTCTACGGCAATGCTGAGGCCGTGGCTATGTATCATGATTATGTGCGCTTCCTTGTGTCGCGCACCAACAGCCTGACGGGCAAGGCCTATGCCGACGACCCGACCATTATGGCCTGGCAATTGTCCAACGAACCGCGTCAGGGTGGTGATGAAGAGGATGCGTCCGCCAATTCAGCCGCCTATCTGAAATGGATTGCTGATACCGCGACCCTGATCCGCTCGATCGACAAAAACCATCTGGTTTCACTCGGCCACGAAGGCACTATGGGTGCTGTAGGCAACGAGCAATATGTCATTGATGCCCATGAACATATCGACTTCCTCACGGCACATATCTGGCCACAGAATTGGAGCTGGGTTGATGGCAAGGACCTTCCGGGCACCTTTGACGCCGGTAGGGAAAAGGTTCAGGCCTATATCGATCAGCATATTGCTCTGGCGACTAAGATGAATAAGCCGCTCACGTTCGAAGAATTTGGCTTCCCGCGCGATGACGTAAAATATGAACCTGGCACCCCAACCGTATGGAAAGACAAGTTCTATGGCATGATCTACAAAGCCGTAGAAGATGCCGTTAAGACCGGCGGGCCGGTCGCCGGTTCTAATTTCTGGGCGTGGGGTGGCTCAGGCCGCGCATTGAATGCCGACTATCACATGAAGCGCGGTGAAACGGCCTATATGGGTGATCCGCCCCATGAACAGCAGGGTTGGTACAGCGTATTCAACACCGACACCTCCACTCAGGAACTGATTAAAAATCACGCTGCCGCAATTGCCGGCATCTCCTGAACAAACACCAAAAAGCTTCCGACCTGTATGGCCTCCACTTCGTGTGGGGGCCTTTTTTCTAGGCATGATGTGAAAACTGGCGTAATGGCCGCATATGGCTGATACACCTCCCGTTTACAGGATTGATGCACGCGGATTTCATTGCCCCGTGCCGACGCTTAAGCTGCGTAAGGCTCTGGCCGAGCAAACCGGTTTCAACCACTTCGTTCTGCAGGCAGATGATCCGATGGCGCGCATTGATGTGCCGCATTTCTGTAATGAAAACCGACTGACCTTAATGGATGCTCAGGAAACCGAAGACGGATGGACGTTCACAATCCACCGTTAAATGTCACGCCGCAAATGTCGTACTTACGCAATTAACCATTGCCCCTTTACTTATAAGCACAACGAATCGATATAGTTTTGCCGATATGGTTTCCCGCAGGGTGACATTTCAGGAGCTTTGAATTGACGATACAGGCGCGTGTCCTGATGCTGGCCGAAGGACGGGACTGGCCCGAACGGCTGGGACATGATCTGGACCGGCTGGGGTGGCGTACCATTACAGCTATGGATTCGGATGCCGCTCGTGCCTGCGTCAGTGATCTTCAGATCGAAGCTGTATTAATCGACAGCGCGCACCCGTCCGCATCTCCTGAAGGCCTGTTCTATTTGCGCGAAGCCTGCGCCCCGCGCCGCCTTCCCGTCATTCAGATCACCCGTAAAGGCAAGTTTGACCTACAGGCTGGCTGGGACATGGTATATGACGAATATGCCCATGCCCAACAAATCGCCCTTAGCCTAGAACACATGGTCAGGGCCAATGTGGCCGAGGAAGAATATGACCTGCGCCTGAGCACGCTTGTGGCACAGAATATTCCCTTGCCCTCCCCGCCTGAGGACCGGCCACTTTCTGTTTTATCCGTTGGCCCGCCCGCCCCTGATTTTCTGGCACTCAGCCATCATCTGCGCGCACGCGGTGCCGATGTGATGGCCGCTTTCTCAAGCTATAGCGCCTTTGATTATCTGCATGACCGTGCATTTGATGCCGTCGTGTTGTGGGGAACAGATTCCGTCAGCGAGCCACTGTCGATTGCCACAGGCATGCGGCGCAACACGCGCCTGTATCACATGCCAGTATTTTTACGTCTGCAAAAGCCCGTTGATATGGACATCAGCGAAGCTTATCTGCGCGGCGTCAATGATATTTCAGTGCCAGACGCCAGCGAGTCTGAAATCGCAGATCGCGTGATACGTTTGGCGCGTTCCTACCGACGTCAGATAAACACACGACGCGCTCTTGAGGACATCCGACACAACCCCAGCATGGACAAGGACACAGGCCTGTTCACGCGTGAACTGTTTGCCGCTCATCTGGCGCGCCTCTCGGTCGCTGCCTCTGAGCGCAACCGCCCTTTAAGTGTCTGCGTGTTGAAAATCGCCGAAACCCCTGAGATTACTCAGGCCCGCAGTCGCAAAGCCCTTCAACGGGCCATTCCTCAAATCGGCAGCATGATTGCCCGTCTGGTACGCGCCGAAGATACGGCCGGACGTTTGTCCGCCGAAGTATTCGCACTGGCACTTCCGGCCACGCGCCTTGAACACGCACATATTGTCGGCGAAAGGATTGCCGCCGTCATCAGTTGCACTGCGTTTGAATCAGGCGGCACAGAACGCCCGTTTGTCGTAGAGTTCGAAATCGGCGTTGCACAACTCAAAGAAAACGAACCTGCCGCCGTTGCCCTGACACGCGCCGCCGAAGCCCTCACCGTTCCTGCATAATCACAGCAGGGTTCGATTAGGCTCCGGCAATCCGCGCCAGTTCGGTGACGATCTTTTCCGCCGCGTTCAAACGCCCTGCTGCTTCCGGCCACTCCCCCTTGACCAAAAGCTTCTGATCCGGACGCAGTTTCCAGTCGTTCGGACGGCTTTGTATCAGGGCAATTAAGCCCCCCGGATTGGCAAACTGATCCTGACGGAAGGTGATAACGGCGCCCTTTGGCCCGACATCCAGCTTTGAGATATTGGCCTCACGGCATAGGCCCTTGATGGCCACTACCTTCAGAAGCTGCTGGGCTTCTTCGGGGATCGGGCCAAAGCGGTCAATCAGTTCCGCCGCCAATGCCTCACGGTCATCGCGTTTTTCAGCCTCGGACACCCGCCGATATAGCGACAACCGGATATTGAGGTCAGGGATATAGTCCTCAGGAATCATGACCGCGGCACCGGCATTAATCTGAGGCGACCAGCCCCGCTGACTGGTCAGCGCCTCACCGCTTTCCTTCATCTCGGCTACAGCGTCTTCAAGCATTTGCTGGTAAAGCTCGACACCGATTTCACGGATATGACCGGACTGCTCATTACCCAGCAAATTCCCGCCGCCACGTATATCAAGGTCATGGCTGGCCAGTTGGAATCCTGCCCCCAGATTATCCAGAGACTGAAGAACCTTAAGACGCTTTTCCGAAGCCTCATTGAGTATCTGATGCGGCTTTGTCGTCAGATAGGCAAAGGCACGGGTCTTGGAGCGTCCGACACGACCACGGATCTGATAAAGTTGCGCCAGTCCGAACATATCTGCCCGATGCACAATCAGCGTATTCGCCGTCGGCACATCAAGGCCCGATTCTACGATCGTCGTCGCCAGAAGCACATCATATTGCCCGTCATAAAAGGCCGTCATGACATCCTCAAGCTGGGTCGGTGTCATCTGACCATGCCCCACGATGAACTTCACCTCCGGCACCTGCTCACGCAGATACTGCTCGATGTCCGGCAGGTCTTTCAGACGCGGCACCACATAATAGGCCTGCCCCCCGCGATATTTTTCCCTCAGCAGGGCTTCGCGGATACTGACACTATCAAACGGCAGCACATAGGTCCGCACCGCCAGACGATCGACCGGCGGCGTGGCAATAATCGACATGTCGCGTATGCCCGAAAGCGCCATTTGCAGCGTACGCGGAATAGGTGTCGCGCTCAGGGTCAGCATATGCACATCGGCCCTGAAGCTTTTCAATTTTTCTTTGTGCGTGACACCGAAATGCTGCTCTTCGTCAACAATTACAATGCCTAAATCCTTAAAGCTCACCTGATCTGACAAAAGCGCATGCGTACCGATAACGACTTCGATCTCGCCGTTTTTCAAGCCGTCACGCGTTTCATTGGCCTCTTTGCGGGTCACCATGCGTGACAACTGACGCACCTTGATCGGCCAGCCCTGGAAGCGCTGACTGAAGGTTTTGAAATGTTGCCGCGCCAGAAGTGTGGTCGGGCAGATGATTGCCACCTGCTGACCGGACATCGCCACCACAAAGGCCGCACGTAACGCCACCTCGGTCTTACCGAACCCGACATCGCCACAGATAAGCCGATCCATTGGCTGACCTTTGGACAGGTCATCCAGAACATCATGAATGGCGTTCAGCTGATCGTCCGTTTCCTCGTAAGGGAACTGGGCGCAGAATTCATCATAAAGGCCCGACGGCGGATCAATCTGCACGCCAACCTTGAGCGCTCGCGCCGCCGCCAGCTTGATAAGGCCGTCGGCCATCTCACGCAGCTTTTCCTTGGCGCGGGCCTTACGTCCCTGCCAGCTTGCCGACCCAAGCTTATCCAGTTGCGCACTTTCGGAGTCAGCCCCGTAGCGCGTCAGGAGGTCGATATTTTCAACCGGCAGATAAAGCTTGGCATCCGCGGCATATTGCAACTCAAGACAATCATGCGGCGCGTCGTTGACACTTAAGGTCTTCAGTCCGTCATAACGGCCAATCCCGTGTTCGACGTGAACCACCAGATCGCCTTGAGACAGACTTGAAGCTTCAGCCAGAAAGTTATTTGCTCTCCGACGCTTACGCGGACGGGCTAACCTGTCACCTAAGATATCTGTTTCACTAATGACCGCCAGAGCGTCCGTCTCAAACCCCTGCTCAAGCGGCAATACCGCCCGCTGCACCGGCTTGGCCTTAGTGCCCGCCACACCAAATGAAACCGCATCCGACAGATTAGTCGCCAGACGCGTCTGACCCAGACCATGATCCGCCAGCATGACACCTAAGCGGTCAGAAGACCCTTCCGTCCACGAGGCAAACAACACTCGCTTACCCGATTTGGATAATGCCTTGGCGTGATCCGCCACAGCGGTAAACAGATTGACACTGTCCTGCATCCGTTCGGCGGCAAAGCTCCGACCAGCACGCGCCCCCAGATCAATCCCGCCGCTCTTACCGGCATCAAAGCTTTCAATCTGACGCACACGACCGCGCGCCAGACCGGACTGCCATTGTGACGCCTCCAGATACAGGAAAGACGGCGGCAAGGCCCGATAACCACTTTCCAGCTTTACGCCGCCCTTAGCCATGACGCGGGCATCACTCGACTGACTGCGGGTTTCGTAGGCATCCTGAATAGATTTTTGCCGTTCGTCAAAAGCCTCCTGCACAAGTGCATCCAACAGGATCAGGCTCTGCTCCGGCAAATAGTCAAATACGCTATCAAGCTCGGCATAAAACAGAGGCAGTAATGGCTCAACGCCCTGACGGCGAATGCCCGAAGACACTGCCGCATAAATCGGGTCGTCACCGGGCGCGCCAAAATTCTCAAGGTAACCCTGCCGGAAGCGGCTGATGCTGGCCTCATCGAGCAAGATTTCACTGACGGCCATAAATTCGATGCCAGAAATTTGCTTCAATGAACGCTGGGTTTCAGGGTCGAAACTGCGGATTGTCTCTAAAGTATCACCAAAGAAATCGAGCCTAACTGGTTCGTCATGTGCCGGTGAAAAGACATCGACAATCCCGCCGCGCACCGCAAATTCACCGCGCTCGGATACGGTGGACACCCGATTATAGCCATTACGCGCGAAATAGGCCTCAAGCTCACGCGTATCAATAACCTGTCCGGCCTTAAGACCTAGAAAGCTGTCCGAGGTAGCGCTGCGTGGCGGCACCTTCTGACTGAGCGCCCCCGCAGTCGTGAGAATAAGCACAGGCTTGTCACGCTTAGCGGCCTTCGAGAGGGCCTGAAGCCGCGTCAGACCAGCCATGCGCTGGGCAATCAGTCCTGCCGTCGGGCTTACGCGATCATAGGGCAGACAATCCCAGGCCGGAAAGCGTATGATATCCAGATCCGGCGCGTAAAATACCAACTCTTCGGCAATAGCATTCATACGCGCATAATCGCGCGCAACGAACATCATCAGCCCCTCGGCACGACAGGCATCCGCCGCCACAAGGCTGTCATAACCCGGCGGGCATCCCGTTATAGACAAATGGCCGGATGAATCGGTAACGCGACGAATATCGGACATATCTAACTTAAATTTTGGTGTAAGCCGTTTTGTAGTACTGATTGAGCATATTCATAATTTCCGATTTATGCTCAGGCGGAGTCGGATCGCGCTCTATGATCCAGCCATAAAGATCCTGATCCGGCACTTCCAGCAACAATTCGAAAATATCCAGCTGTTCAGGCGTCAGGGAAGGCAGGTAATCATCGGCAAAATTACCAAGAATAATGTCCGCTTCCTTGAAGCCACGCCGCCAGGCCCGAAACGACAATTTACGCAAACGCGCCTGATGCACATCATTTGTCGGATTGGTGTCAGTCATGAGTTATCACATCCTTTAAGCCCTTAAGGACGCAAATCACGCTTCTCATAAGCCCCGTTTGGTGCTTGATAAGGGCCATGACACGCGACCTTACATTCGGGCGGCGTCCCGAAATTCTGTTTCCCTATTACACGTCTTTGACCGCCCTGAAAGGGGTCGGGCCAAAAATCGCGCCGCATCTGATCAAACATACCGGCCCCTATGTGCG
>JASGFL010000026.1:0-36388 GCA_047605545.1 Asticcacaulis sp.
ACGGGGCGTTGATCTGGTCGAAGACATCAAACAACAATGGGGCTGAGGCTTCACGGCCGGTTTGTCCGGCGCGTGCTCCGCCATCGGGGCGGCCCGTCCACACCAGCACCGCATAGCCACCGGCAAGACCCGCCGCCAGCGCATCGCGGTAGCCATAGGAGGTGCCGGTCTTATAGGCCGGACGGTTGCCGGATTTCATCAGGTGCGCGGGCAGGCGTCCGTCGGGCGGCGGGGTTTCGCGCAGGATGGAGACGACGCGGGCGGCGGCGTCTTTTTGTAAAAAGCGTGTGCCGCGACGCGCAAGATTGGCATTGGCCTCATCTTCGGTCCATGCCAGCGGCTTGGCCAGACCGTCATCAAGGGCGGCATAGAGCATGGCCAGATCAGACAGTTTGATACCTGCGCCCCCAAGCGCCAGTGCCAGACCGGCATCGCGCAAACCGGCCTTCGGGCGTTTCAGCGGCACACCGACCGAGGCCAGACGCCCTTCGAAACCACCGACGCCGATGCGGTTCAGAACCGTGACGGCGGGGATGTTCAGAGAATGGGTCAGGGCTTCGCGGGCGGAGACTTCGCCATGAAAGCTGCGGTCAAAGTTTTCCGGCTGATAGTCACCAAAGCGCGTCGGAGCATCGATCAGGCGGGTATCAGGCGCGATAATGCCGTCTTCGAACCCCATGCCATAGATAAAGGGTTTAAGCGCTGAACCCGGAGAACGGATGGCGGTGGTCATGTCGATCCAGCCGCCGGCGCGATCAAGGCCTGAGGAGCCGACACTGGCGCGTACGGCCCTTGATTTCAATTCAATGACCATGATGGCCACAGAGGTTTCGGGGCCTTGTTCGATGGCAGTGCGCCGTGCCAGTGCCTCAAGTCGGGTCTGTAGTGGCGCATCAATCGTGGTGATAACGGTGGGTTGCAGGGCATTGGTGCGGGCGGCTTCGGCGGCCAGACGACCGGCGGCGTGCCAGGCATGGGCATTGAAGATCAGGCGACCTGAGGCCACCGGTTCTTCGCGCGCCTCAATGAGTTGAACCTGAGAGATGATGTTACGGTCAGCCAGACGTTGCAGCACCAGATTGCGGGCATTTACGGCATTTTGCGGATTGCGGTCGGGGCGGCGGGCTTCGGGGGCCTGTGGCAGGGCGATCAGCAGGGCCTGCTGGCCCAGCGTAAGATTTTGCGGTTCCTGTCCGAAATAGGAGAGGGACGCGGCCCGCACACCCTCAAGATTGCCGCCATAGGGAGCAAGGGTCAGATAGATGGACAGGATTTCGCGCTTGGAATAGCGCATCTCAAGCTGAAAGGCGCGAAACACCTCGGTGATCTTGGCGAGGTAGGTGCGGGGCTTAGGCTTAAGCAGACGGGCGGTCTGCATGGTGATGGTCGAGCCGCCGGAGACAATATCGCCTGAGCGCAGGTTCGATCCTAGGGCGCGGACAATGGCGATCGGGTCGACCCCCAGATGCCAGTAAAAGCGCTCATCTTCGGTTCGGATAAGGTGTTTCAGAAACTGCGGGTCGGTGCGGTCAAGGTCGGCACGGATACGCCATGTGCCGCCTTCGACGGGTAAGGCCCTGAGCCATGCGCCGTTACGATCCAGTGCCACCGCCGAGGCGTCACGCGCACGCGACATGTCCGGCGGCAGGACAATATCCACCAGACAGACCGCCACCTGAAACGCCACAAGGGCGATCAGGGGCTTGATCAGTCTGGACGGTAGACGCTCACGCCATGACATCTGCGCCTTACTGTTGTTGTCTCAGGCCGATGGTAATGCGGCCACCCGATGTGCGGGCAAACAGGTCGTGGCGGTACATGTCCTTGGCCTCGGCGCCGGGCAGGTAATAGTCACCGGCAGTTACCGCACGGGCCACATAGGCGACGCGGAAGCTGTCGCTTGAGGTGGCATCGAAGGCGGCGACATAACGGTCATCGCGGGCTTCCTGAGCGTCGGTGCGGGTGAGGTAGCCTGCGAAGCTGAAGGGGCCTGAGCGCGTGTCTTCGGGCGTCAGGGTCAGCTCGATTTCCAGACCGGCGGGCAGGGCGTCATCAATAACGATAGGCCTGCGACCGGCATAGGCGGAACGTCCGCTGATGACGACCATGACCTTTTGGCCCTGAACGATCTGTGACGGGTCAATGCGTACACCCGACAGGCCATAATAGGTCTTATCGAGCGTCAGGCCATTGGCGACGGAGTTAGGGGCTGCCACAGGTACGCCGGTCACGGTGACGGTGCGCCAGACGGGGCCGGAGCCTTCGTTTTTCAGTTTGGCGTCACTGAGTTTACCGACATTGAAGCGTTGCAGGCTGGATTTACCGTCAACGGCGATAACGCCTTCGCCCTTGATGTTCAGCGGGCCGGAAGCCTTAAGGAGGGCGGCTGAGGCGCGGAGGATTTGTGCCTGTTCCTGCGTATTGAGGGAATCCGGCGATTTCACTTCGCGTTCCAGACGGGCGATCAACGGCTTGACGGCCTCGGATTCACCGACTTCGTAGCCAAGCGCGATAATGGCGGCAATGTCACGCAGGGGTGACTGGTACCAGTCATTATTGGCCTTATAGCCGATGGCGGCGACGGCCTGTTTGAAGGCCGAACGGGCGCGGGCCTTATCGCCCATCAGGGCCAGACCAGCGCCAACCTGAGCACGGGCCAGAGGCGACTTTTCCGATTTGAACTGAACGTCATGATACCAGCGCAGGCGCGCCAGATCACCGGAACCGCCCTTGGCCAGCACATAAAGCGCATAGGCCGAACCGCGTGAGCGCAGTTCTTCGGTCGCGGCCTTGGCGGCAGGGGCTGTCCACCACGGGCCTTCGTCAACACGGTTGCGATAGGAGAAGATGGAATAGCCGTCCGGACGCGCCACATCTCTCAGGCCGTTCAGGGCTTTTTCGAGGGCATCGGTAGGGACATAAACGCCCTGTTTTTTTGCCTCAAGCAGGAAGTCCACCGTATAGGCCCCCAGCCAGCCTTCGGCCTGACCGTCACCGGCACGCCACAGGCCAAAGGCACCGTCAGCGGCCTGACGATCCAGTACCTTATTGACCGCCAGCTTCAGGATATTCTGCGCCTTGGTCGTGTCGCCGCCCAGAGACGGGCTGACATAGACGTGCGGATAGGCGGCCGAGATAATCTGTTCAGTGCAGCCATAGGGGTAGCGGTTGAGCGCCGCCGCCAGAGGGGCGGGGTCAAGGCCACGGAACGGTGAATAGGACACCTGTACCGTCGCTGAACCCGGTTGCAGGCCGCTGAGGAGGGAAGCGGGCGGGGTCCATGTCTGGTTGACCGCCTGTTGTTCGGTAATGACGCGGGTTTCCGCACCCCAGCCCATACGGGTCTGGATATTATAGTCTTCGTTAAAGCTGTAGCCCTGACCGGTCAGGCCGAGGTTCAGGGTCGAAACACCCACGGTGCTCGGGGCTTCGATCTCAACCAGTTCGGTGACGCGCTGGCCCTGATCGATGTTGAAGGCTTTTTTGAAGGCCAGAACAATGCCCTTCATGCCATTGAGGACAAAATCGTAAACGCCGCCCTTACCTTCGACATTGTTCAGTTCGACGGTGGCCAATGCCTTATCGCCCGGTGACAGGAAACGCGGCAGGGCCAGTTCGGCGACCACTGGCTGACGCACGGTCAGGCGGTCATCAGAAGACCCGACCGCTTCGTCGGTCCAGGCGACGGCCATGATCTTAAGCTCGCCATTGAACTTGCCGACCGGCAGTTTGACATGGGCCTTACCGTCCAGACCGGTATTGATCACGCCGGACCACAGGGCGACGGTCTTAATGGGCGTGGTCGTCAGGCCTTCGCCGCCGATCTGGTCACCGCCGTAGTTCAGTTCCGCCGGTGCCCCAAGGTTCGGGTCAAGTAATCGGCTATAGTCGTCGCGGTAATCGACACCCAGCGCGCGCTTGCCGAAATAGAAGCCCACCGGATCGGGGGATTTGAATTTCGTCAGGTTCAGTATGCCCTGATCAACGATTGACACCGAGACGCGGGCGCGTTCACCGAATTTGGTGCCTTCGACCTTGACCGGCACTTCGATGAAGGCCTGACCATTGGTGTAATCGGGCTTTAATACCTTGTCTTTCAGGTCGAATTTGACGTTCAGTTTGCGCGATTTCGGCTCAAGCGGCACATAGATCAGGCCCATGGCGCGGCGCGGTTTGGAGGCTTCGACCGGATCACGCGGCTGAATGACGCTGACCATGATATAGGCCCCGCCGCCCCAGTTGGCGTCGGTTTTCAGACGCACCGTGGTGCCCTTATCGCTGACGCTGACGGTTTTCAGGTCAATAAGGCGGTCGGTGGCGACCGCGATCTGGGCCTCGCCCTTATAGGGGGATTTCAGGGTGATATCGATGGTGTCGCCCTGCGCGTAGGTTTTCTTGCCGGCGGTTATGCGGACAAAGTCAGGTGCTTCGGTGGCGTCGGTTGAAGACCCCCAGCCGGACGCAAAGCGGATGATGGTGCGCGCGCCGGTCTGTTCATGAGTGACCTCAAGGCGGTAATCACCCCAGTCGAGATTACGATCAAAGTTTATGCCGGTATTGGCATTGAGATCGTAGTCCTTATCGGAGATCACGACATCCTTCGAGGTACGACGCCATTGCCAGCGTCCGTCCTGCTGGTACCAGTCATAGTTCCAGTTTTCAGCAATCAGGCGCACCTTGACGCCGCTGACGCTGATCTTGGTGCCGTCGGCATTGACGCCGATGATCGAGATCAGGTTCTTCGGCGCGCGGTAGTCGGTGGTGTCTTCGGTGTCGACCTTGACGCCGAAATAGACCGGTTTGGTGCGGATGCGTAAGGTCTGGGATTCACGCACCGGACGCCCGCCCGGTTCAAACACGGCGGCGGTCAAGAGTACCGACAGGGGCTGATCCGTGTCACCGGCTTCCGAGGCACGCAGCGGGAAGGTCGCCTTGCCTTCGCCGTCAGTGACGGTTTCGGGCAGGTCGATATATTTCTCGGAGAAGGGCGATTGCTCGTTACCGAAGCGATAGTCCTTATACTGCGGGAAGGGGTTGAAGTCGCGGCGGATGCGCGCCTCGCCCGATACGTTTAAGCCTGAGCCGACCGCGCCATAAAGGAAGCGGGCATTGACACTGACGGCGCGGGTTTCATCGGCGGTCAGGGCCTGTTTGGCATTGGCCTCGACATCGACGCCGAGGCGTTGCGGGGCGAAGTCTTCGACCGCAAAGGACAGATTGCCGGAATCGCCGTCAATGCCTTCGATTTCAAGGCGGGCGCGCCACTGGCCACGCGGGGCAGTCGAGGGCAGGCTGATATTGGCCAGCGCAAAACCCTGAGGGGTCTTGTCGAACGGATAGCGGAAGGCTTCGACGCCGGACGGACGGGTGACGATGATCGCGCCTTTGCGATCCTTAATGGCCTTACCGGCATTGTCACGCACCAGCGCCACCAGACGCACGGTCTCACCGGGGCGATAGATGCCGCGATCAGTATAGAGGAAGCCATCGACCATACCGGCAGAGACGCGGCCTTCGGTCAGATCGGAGCGACCTTCGACGCCGCGGCCTGAGAAATCGACCGGAGAGCTGTTGATGTCTGTGGCGGTGAAATCATTGGCAGGGCCATAGGCCATGATCATGCGCGGTGTCAGGGCGTCTTCGCCCTTGAGCAGGGTTTTGGGGAAGTTGACACGGCCATCACTGCCGGTGCGGGCCTCACCCAGTTCCTCGCCGTTTTGTGCCACAAGGGCGACACGCACATTGTTAACCGGTTTGGCTGATTTCAGCGAGCGAACGACGACATCGATGCCTTGTGACCCGCTATAGGTCGTCAGTGCCAGATCGGTGAACAATATCCAGCGTCGCGCCTGTGCCGACATGTCGTCTATTTTCTTGTCACGGCCACCTGAGGCGTCACGCACCTTAATGACATAGGCACCGGGTTTCAGATCCTTAAGGACTGCCCCCAGCGGGAAGACGGTGGTGACGCGGTCACCGGCATTGCCGCGTACGGGCACCGTGCCTGACCAGACCTTGCGGCCTTCGCCATCGGGGCTGTCGTCTGCCCAAGGGCCATCATAATTATAGTCACCTTCGGCCACGGGATCGGGTGCCGACAGGGTCTTGCGCACCAGATTGCGATCGGCCACGCGCCAGACCTCAAAAGCCAGTGACGAGACATTCAGGGTTTCAACTGCCACACCGTCTGAATCTTCGCGCGGCAGGATGACGCCATTACCGGCAAACCCGACATAGGGCGGCTTTTCACCAAAGGCGAAATCAATATCGGCATTGGCCTTAAGGGTGTCATTGCCACCCGAGGGCAGGCCTTTGAGCAGGGTTATGCGGCGGTCGGTAAAGCCAAAGCCGCTGATGCAGAGTTCGGAATCTTTGACTGATACGGCGGGTTTGGACGGCAGTTCAGGCGAGACCAGAACGTAATCACCATAGGATTTGGAGGCATCCAGCGGTTTGGAGAATTCGATACAGGCGGCGGGTGACGCGCCCGACAGGTCAAGGCGATGTTTCCAGACGGCAAAACCGGCAGGTTTGCGGTCTACGGCGCGGGGGGCGTCTTTGTCACGGGGCTTGCCAAACAGGCCACTTACGGTTTCAGTGACTTTTACGGTCTGCTGGCTGGGGCTGAAGCCGCCTTCGGTGGCCTTAGCGGTCAGGAAACCGATGCTGAAACCTGAGATCAATACCGCCGCAGCTCCGGCGATAACGGTACGGTTGCGCCAGTCAATCATGTGGCCGCCCCTGTTTTTTATGATGTTAGAAATAAACGAATAAAATTGGGCTGAATGAACCGCTTTAAGACAGAAAGATCAAGCCAAAATATCTTTTCGCTGCATTAACCACAGGGGTGTCATTGTGTTAAGACTTTTGTAAAGGTAGCACCCTAACCCTTTCATCATACGAATCATTGTTTATCGATATAACTCAAGTGACAGGTTAAGCGTTTGAGCCAGTTTTCCCGAGTATTGGCCCTTGTTGTTGATGATAACCACTATATGCGGGTTATCGTGAGTACCATGTTGCGCTCTATGGGCATTGTCCATATCCGGGAAGCGTCCGACGGGGCGGAGGCACTTGAGATCGTTCGTGACTGGCGGCCAGACGTTATTATTCTCGATCTGGTGATGGAAACCATTGATGGGATCGAGTTTACGCGCCTTCTGCGTACCGGCGTAGATAGCCCGCACCCTTACGTGCCGATCATTATGATGACCGGCCACACCGACCGTTCGCATGTTATTGCGGCGCGTGATGCCGGAGTGAACGAATTTGTCGCCAAGCCTCTGACGGCGCGGGCGCTGATTGACCGGATGAAAAGCGTGATCGAAAACGAACGCGCCTGGGTCAAGTCAGCGGGCTATACCGGCCCTGATCGTCGCCGTCGCAAGGTGGCAGATTATAAAGGCCCGTTCCGACGCTCTTCGGATAAGGCCATTATGGGCTAATCCGGAAGGCCTTTGCCGTTGATGATGGGTTCGCCCCTGTCGCCAGGTTTGAAGGGCACGGTCAGCGGATCCATAGGTTTGATGGTGCCATCAGGATTAAACTCCATCTTCGCCAGTACGGTCTGACGCTGATACCCGCCGCCTTCGGGCAGGGCATGGCGGTGATAGGCAACATACCAGCGATCGGTGCCGGGGACATTGACCACGCTGTGGTGTGCGGTGCCAACAGCTGCGCCATTTTTTTGCAGGACAATGAAGTCTTTGTCAGGCGTTCGGACGGGGCCAAGCGGTGAATCGGCCACGCCCCAGCCGACGCGGTAATCCGGACTGCGGGCGTCATCGATTGACCACATGAAATAGTATTTGTTGTCGCGTTTGAAGACGACGGGGCCTTCGCGGTGGTCTTTGAGTTCGATGGTCATGACCGGCCCGTCAACCGTGATCATGTCGCGCTTAAGCTTGACGACATTACCCAGTCTGCCGTTGCCGTAATAGAGATAGGCCTGCCCGTCGTCATCAATGAAAGGGTAGGGGTCGATGGTGTTGGTTTCAATGCCGGTGCCCTTGGCCAGCAGGGGTTTGCCCAGCGCATCGACAAAGGGGCCGGTCGGTGATTTCGAGGTGGCGACGCCGATATTCCCTTCGGCGCAGAAATAGAAGAAGTAGGTGCCGTCACGTTCGATGGCATCCGGTGCCCATGCCTGAACTTTGGCCCAGCCGAGGTCGTTGGCGACATCGAGGATCATGTTCTCTTTTTTCCATTCCACCAGATCCTTTGAGGACCAGACGGAAAAGTCCGTTGTCTGCCAGTTGGGTTTGTCCGAGGTCGGATAGATGTAATAGGTATCGCCAAACACGCGGATCGACGGATCAGCGGTAAAACCTTCGAGGGCTGGCGGTGGTGCCGGCACAGGGGTTGCGGGGGGTGGTGCGGAGGTGGCGGTATTCAGAGTCTTGATCAGCCATGAAGGGACGGTCAGTATGGTGCCGTGCCGCTGGCCTTTGGTGACATTGACCTCAGCGGATACGTCCGTCCAGTTGACCCAGTCGCGGGTTTCATAAACGCCGTAACGGCCATCGGCATAGTAATCGACATAGAGCCGTGTCTTGTCGCCCTGTACGCTTAAGGTCGGGCCTTCGGCGCGCTGACCGGAGACCAGTGGGTCAGGCATGATCGTGTATGGCCCCTGCACGGCATCGGCTACGGCCCAGCGGATAGCCCCCCATTGCTGGCTTGCCTGACGGTCGCCTTCCTTGAATACGGCGATATATTTTCCGTCACGTTTAATGAGGGTGGTGTCGATGTGGTCAAAACCGCCATCGATCAGCACTTCGGGTTTGCTGAAGGTGACAAAGTCCTTTGTGGTGACGAAATAGGTGCGGTTATTCATCCGCTCGGTTGACTTGGTTTCCGCAAACCGCCCGTCAATGTCCGAAGACCATGTGATGACATATTGCTGAGTGGCTTCATCATAGAAACTTTCGGGCGCCCACATATTATTGACGCCCTTAAGCTCGTCAAACAGGGGCAGGTTTTTCTGCTCTGACCAGTTCACCAGATCGGTCGAAGCGGCATAGCCGATACCCTGATCTTTCCAGCCGGTGGTCCAGACCATGTGAAATATACCATCCGGCCCGCGCACAATATGCGGGTCGCGCATCAGCCCGCCACCGAGAGACGGTTTCAGGAAGATTTCGCCCTTATCTAGCCCAAGCTTTTCCCATGTGCGGCCATTGTCATGGCTGGCGGACAGGTGCAGGCCATCGCCGCGCCCCTGAAAAGAGGTGAACAGAAGGCCGTTGATCTGCCATCTTGGGGGTGCGGGTGGTGTCGCGGTGGTCTGCGCCATCGCTAATGGTGCCGTGGCCAAGGGTGCGCCGAGCAGAGCGAGGCTCATCAGGGCGATACGGGCGGCACTGACTTTGAGTGATGGGGTGAGTGCCTTCATGATGTCGTTCCTCTGGGTGGCATATGGGGGTGTGTTTATAATTTACTCAGACAAAAGCCGATGCGTGCCCGTAAGTCAATGCAGCCTGCGGCGCTATGGCGGGTTTGCCGTGTGAAATAGCTATCGCCAAAGACCGGTGGATGTTCTAAAACCCGTTGTATGAGCGATACATCTTCCCAAGACACCGTAAAAACCTCTCCCTTCGGGTTTCGTGACGTTGAGGCGACCGAAAAGGTCAGCCTTGTGCACAATGTTTTCAGGTCGGTGGCCTCTAAGTACGATGTGATGAACGATGTCATGTCGGGCGGGGTGCATCATCTGTGGAAGGATGCGGCCTGCGCCAAGCTCAATCCGCAACCGGGTGAAGTGATTATCGACTGTGCGGGTGGTACGGGTGACATTGCGCGGCGTCTGGCCAAGCTGGCGCGTAAGGCCAAGGCCCGCAGATACGGGTCTTCGGGCGGCAAAGACGTTCAGATCAACATCATTGATTACAATCAATCAATGATTGAGGCGGGCATTGCCAGAGGCACCGAGCCCGAGATCACCTGGTCGGTCGGCGATGCCATGAATCTGGCGATCCCTGACAACAGCGTGGACGCCTATATTATCTCGTTTGGTATCCGCAATGTGTCGGATGTGCAGGGCGCGCTGAACGAAGCGAAGCGTGTGCTGAAGCCGGACGGGCGTTTCTTCTGTCTTGAGTTCTCTCATCCCACTACGGGGCTGGTTGAGAATGTCTATGAATTCTATTCGTTCAAGGTCATTCCGTTCATGGGGCAGTTGATTGCCAATGATCGGGAGTCCTATCAGTATCTGGTGGAGAGCATCAAACGCTTCCCCGATCAGGAAACGTTCAAATCCATGATCGAGACGGCCGGATTTAAGCGCGTGGGCTATACCAACTTCACCGGCGGTGTGTGCGCGCTGCATTACGGCTGGGCGTAAGGCCTGTGTTCGGTTCTTTCGGGCGTCTGATCAAGGCCGGTTTTCTGCTGTTGCGCGAAGATGTGCTGATCCCGCGTGAATTGTCGCATCACCTCAGTCCGCCGGTACGGTTTTTCGCCGGAAGCTTACGGTTTTGCTTTGCGCGGCGCGGGCCACAGGCGCGGGTGGGACTGCGTTATGCGCGGGCGTTTGAGAGTCTGGGGCCAGCCTTTATCAAGCTGGGGCAGGTCTTATCGACGCGCGGTGACATTTTCGGCCCTGAGTTTATCCGCGATCTGGCTCACCTTAAGGATCAGTTGCCGCCGTTTGACGATGCGGTGGCGCGGCGTCTGATTGAAGAAGCCCTTGAGCAGCCGGTTGAGACGATCTTTGCCGAATTTGGCGAGGTTATCGGGGCGGCTTCGATTGCGCAGGCCCATCGGGCGGTGCTTAAGGACGGGCGCAAGGTGGCGGTTAAGATCCTGCGCCCGCGTATCGAACAGATCATTGCCGATGACACCGCCATGATGCGGCTGGCGGCGAAGCTGATCGCGTTCTTTTCTCCGGCGTCACGGCGTCTGGAGCCGGAAGCCTTTGTTGATACGGTGGCGCAGTCTTTGTTGCTTGAGCTTGATCTCAGGCTTGAGGCCTCTGCGGCCGATGAGCTTGGGGCGATTATCAATTCCGAACCCTATATGTCGGCGCCCAAGGTGGTGTGGCAGTATGTGGCGCGGCGGGTGATTGTCGTCGAATGGGCCAATGGCATCCCCTTGAGCCGACCCGAAGCCCTGAACCTGCCGGGTCTTGATCCGAAGGGCATGGCCGATAATCTGATCCGGTCTTTCCTGTCTCAGGCGCTGAATCATGGCGTGTTCCATGCCGATCTGCACGAGGGTAATCTGTTTGCGCAGGCCCCTGATCATCTGACGGCGATTGATTTCGGCATTATCGGGCGGCTGAAACCGGCGGAGCGGCTGTATCTGGCGGAGATGCTGTGGGGCTTCCTGAGGCGCAACTATCGCCGCGTGGCCGAGGTGCATTTCGAGGCCGGATATGTGCCGCGCCATCACAATGTCGATGCCTTTGCGCAGGCGCTGCGGGCCGTGGGGGAGCCGGTGCTGGGCAAGGCGGCGACCGAGGTGTCGATGGGGCGTTTGCTGACGCAGTTGTTCGAGATTACGGCGCAGTTTGATATGCACCTGCGGCCCGAACTGGTGCTGCTGCAGAAGACCATGGTCAGTGTCGAGGGCGTGGCGCGCAGGCTTTATCCTGAACACGACATCTGGGAAGCGGCGCGGCCGGTGGTGAAAGAGTTTATCTCAAAAGAACTGTCGCCGGTGGCCGAGGCGCGGCGGTTGCTCGATAAGCTGGTGCAGCGCCTTAAGGATGATGATCCGGCGGAACGTGCCGCGCGCGATAAGGCTTTGTTATTGTTGGTGCAGTCAGAGATGAAGCAGAGCCGTAACCTGTCGGTGCTGGCGGTCGCAACCGCAGCGCTGGCCTTAGGGGTTATGGTCTGGGTGGCACTGACCTAGTCCTCGCGGATGGTACGCCGTTCGGACTCGATCTGCTTCTGTCTTTGCCAATAGTTCGCGCCATTATCAGGTCGGAACATGGTGCGCGGTGCACCGGCCTTGGTCATCACGGCAAAGACATTTTGAGACCGGTTATAAAACAGGGTGTCGCCATTGTTGCGCATCAGGGTCTCAGTGCCCTTGGGCGGGTTATGTATGAACTCGTGCACCAGAGACAGCCAGTGCTCATAGGATTGTGCCGCGAAGGCATGGCCATGCTTTTCGTAATGATAGGTGGCATTTTCGTACGCCGTATATTGCCGGTTCGATGACCACAGCGGCCAGTCGCCGTAACGGGTACGGGTGATCTTAATATCTTCATTGGCCGGTGCGGTGGTTGCGTCCACCGGTGGCGGGGCCGCCTGTGGGGTTGCGGCGCGCTCAATCTGAGGGGCTGGCGTGGTTTGTTCGGTGGGAGCGGCACCTTGGCCATCAGGTAAAACGGCGCTGGGGCCTGCGTCACAGGCGGCGAGCAGACACAGGCCGATAAAAGCCAAAAAGCGTTGTGTGAATTTCATTCCTGCCCCATATACGAACCAGACCTGTCCCCCGTCGGATCACCATCTATTTGAGCCTGTTCCATGACCGTTTCAAGTCCTCCGCGTATATTGCTCATCGTCGGAGGTGGCATTGCGGCCTATAAGTCGCTTGAGCTTATCCGCCTGATCCGTAAGGCGGGGATGAATGTGCGCGTGGTGCTGACCAAGGCCGCGCAGGAATTTGTCACCCCTTTGAGCGCCGGATCCTTAAGCGGTGACAAGGTCTATACCGATCTGTTTGACCTGACCGACGAAGCGGAGATGGGGCATATTACCCTGTCGCGTCAGGCGGAACTGGTGGTGGTGGCACCGGCGACGGCGGCGCTTATGGCCAAGCTGGCGACGGGCCTGAGTGATGATCTGGCGTCCACGCTGTTGCTGGCGACCGATAAGCCGGTGCTGATGGCGCCGGCGATGAATGTGCGCATGTGGCACCACGCAGCGACGCAACGTAACCTTGAGACCTTAAGACGGGATGGGGTGACGTTTGTTGGCCCCGATGAAGGCGATATGGCCTGCGGTGAGTTCGGGTTGGGGCGCATGGCCGAGCCCGAGGCGATTTTAGCCGCCATTCAGGAGGCTTTGAAGCCTAAGGCGCAGCCGCTTAGAGGGCGGCGGGTGCTGATCACGGCGGGGCCGACTTTTGAGCCGCTTGATCCGGTGCGTGGCGTAACGAACCGGTCATCGGGTAAGCAGGGCTATGCCATTGCCGAGGCGGCGGTGAAGGCGGGCGCTCAGGTGACGGTGGTGTCAGGCCCTGTCAATATTGCGACGCCCGCAGGGGTTGAGCGGGTCGATGTTGAAACCGCGCAGGAGATGTACGACGCAGTGCATGCGGCCTTGCCGGCGGATGTGTTTATTGCCGTGGCGGCGGTCGGTGACTGGCGTGCCAAGGAGATCGCCCGCGACAAGCAGAAAAAGGGCGAGGATGGTGAACTGACCATTACGCTGGTTAAGAACCCTGACATTCTGGCGTCTGTGGGGAAGCACGAAAGCCTGAGGCCGCAACTGGTGGTCGGGTTCGCGGCGGAAACGCGCAACGTCGAGGTCTATGGCCGCACCAAGCTGCGTACCAAGGGGGCCGATGTCATCATGGCCAATGATGTCTCAAAGGATGTGTTTGAACGCGACACGACCAATATGATCCTGATTGATGAGTCAGGCCCGACCAATGCCAAGCTTCTGACCAAACGCGAAGCCGCTGAAGATCTGATCCGTTATATAGGAACCCGTTTACAATGACCGATACTGCCCGCCTTGTGCGTTTGCCCCATGCCGCTGATCTGCCGCTGCCTGCCTATGAGACGGCAGGGTCTGCGGGGCTTGATCTGAGGGCGGCTATTCCCGAGGGCGACGTGCTGACGATTAAGCCTATGGGCCGTGCGCTGGTGCCGACGGGGCTTAAGATGGCCGTGCCGCAGGGCTTTGAGATTCAGGTGCGTCCGCGCTCCGGTCTGGCGCTCAAGCACGGTATTACCTGCCTGAACTCGCCGGGTACAGTGGATTCCGATTATCGCGGAGAAGTCGGGGTTATTCTGATTAATCTGGGTGCGGATGATTTTGTTATCCGTCGCGGGGATCGCATTGCCCAGATGATCGTCGCCCGCCACGCCCGCATTGAATGGGACGTGGTGGACGATTTGGATGAGACGGCGCGCGGTGCGGGCGGTTTCGGTTCGACGGGTAAGGTCTGATCAGAAACCGAGCACGTCCTGCATGTCATAGAGGCCGACCGGCTGTTTGACGCCGAATAGGGCGGCCTCAACCGCGCCACGGGCGAACAGGGTGCGGTCGCGGGCCGAGTGCGACAGGGTGATGACCTCATCTTCGGAAGCAAACAGCACACTGTGTTCGCCGACAATGCCGCCGCCACGGATGACGGAAAAGCCTATGGTGCCGGTTTCACGCTGGCCGGTCAGGCCATCACGGGCGGCGACCTTAACGTCGGGCAGGCTGACGTCGCGGCCTTCGGCAGCGGCTTCGCCGAGCATCAGGGCGGTGCCGGAAGGGGCATCGACTTTGCGCTTGTGATGGGCCTCAATCACTTCGATGTCCCAGTCGAGCGCTGACAGCTTTTCGGCGGTCTGTTTGACCAGTCCCATCAGTATATTGATGCCCAGCGAATAGTTGCCTGAGCGGATAACCACCACCTGAGACGTAAGGCCGTTCAGGGCCTCGTCGTCCTGAGGCATAAAGCCGGTCGAGCCGATGACATGGGTCAGGGGCGTGCCGCGCTTTTGCCCTTCGGCGGCGGCGGCTCTGGCGATGCTCAAAGACGCGGCGGGGGTCGAGAAGTCGATGATCGCATCGGCCTGCGACAGATCAAGGGTGTCGTCCTTGTCGATCTCAATCACGATATCAAGACCACGCTCCTTGAGGACGCGAATGACGGCCTGACCCATGCGGCCCTTGGCGCCGGTGACGGCAAAACGAACAGATGACATAGCGAGATACTCTTATTTTGGGGCGCGCTTGGCGAGGATACGTTGCAGGGTGCGGCGGTGCATATTCAGACGGCGCGCCGTTTCCGAGACATTGTGGTTGCAGAGGGCATAGACGCGCTGAATGTGTTCCCAACGAACGCGGTCGGCGGACATGGGATTTTCAGGCGCTTCGGGGGCATGGTCTTCGAGGGCCAGAAGCGCCTTGACGACATCATCGGCATCGGCGGGTTTCGACAGGTAATCAACCGCGCCGGATTTCACAGCAGCCACCGCCGTAGCGATATTGCCATAGCCGGTTAGCATGATGGCGCGGGCGTCGGGGCGTCGTGTGTGCAGGGCTTCGACCGCTTTCAGACCATTGCCGTCCTCAAGGCGCATATCCATAACCCCAAAGGCTGGTGGATTGGCTTCGATGAGTTTCAGGGCTTCGGCTACGCTTTCGGCAGGGGTGACGGTGAAGCCGCGCACTTCGAGGGCGCGGGCCAGACGCTGACGGAAGGGGGCATCATCATCCAGCAGGATCAGCGTGCGGTCGCCGATTTCCGCCAGACGCGCCTCGATCACGGATTTGCTGTCTGTGCTGTCATCATCCATCTGGCTGTTCCTTATGCAGTGGTGGAAAAGGCATCGTCCCACACAATATCTATCTGATCGCGCTGCCACAAGAGACGCACATAGGCGCCACCGTCGTCGCGGTTGCCATATCGTACCGTGGCACCGGTGTGTTCGCAAAGGGTCTTGGCGATGAAAAAGCCCAGACCCATGCCGCCGCCTGATCCGGCACGACCATCAACCTGACGGGTGGAGACATATGGCCCCCCCAGTCGCGACAGGATTTCCGGCGAAAAGCCCGGCCCGTCATCCTCGATCGACAGGCTGACCGAGGCTTCGTAAATCTCGACCCTGATCCAGACTTCGCTTTCGGCAAAGTCGATGGCGTTCTCCACAAAGGCGCGCAGGGCGTGCAGCCATTCGGGGCGGCGCTTAACGCTTGTCAGGGCACCGGCGTCTTCATCTTCGGGCATGTTTTCAGCCCTGACCATGATGTGTATGGCCTTGTTATAACCGCGATAGGGGCGGGTGACTTCCTCAAGGAAGGCGCGCAGAGGCATCTGATCATAGACCTGATCGCGGGTTTCGGGCTTTTGCGACAGGTTTTTCAGGATGTCACGACAGCGCTGGCTCTGGGAGACGAGCAATTCCGCGTCTTCGTGCAGCGGGTCAGTGGGCTTAAGGGAGCGCAGCATCTCACGCGCAACCACCTGAATAGTCCCCAAAGGCGTGCCCAGTTCATGGGCCGCCGCTGCCGCCAGACCGCCAAGGGCCGACAGCCGATGTTCGGTTTCCAGAACGGCGCGTGTAGCATTGAGGGCTTGTTCCATGCGGCGGGCTTCAAGAGCTGCTTGCCAGGCATAGCCAGCCGTAAACACAATCCCGATCAGAATGGCCGCCAGAAAACCCAGACGATACATATGCGGCAGGGTAAAGGGTGCTCCGTGCGCCCAGGGCAGGGGCAGTGACCAGAAAACCAGAGCGCAGGTCGCTACTACGGACACCAGCACCACGCCCGCCCCGTATCGGGTGGGCAGGTTGGCGGCGGCGACGGTGGCCGGAGCAATCAGCATCAGGCAGAACGGATTATCCAGACCGCCGGTGGCCCCCAGAAGTGCTGCCAGTTGCAGGGCGTCAAAGCTCAGTTGCAGGGCCGCTTCCCAATCCTTTAGCTGACGGCGGGTCTGACCGCCGATGAGCAGGATAATGTTTAGCCACACACTGGCGGAAATTATGCCAAGGCAAAGCCACAGATTGAAGTGATAGCCGAAACCATAGGCAATGGTCAGTACAAGTCCGCTCTGACCCAGAATGGCCAGCCAGCGCAGATTGATCAGGGTGCGCAGGTTCAGATTGTCGCCGCTGGTCAGCGAGGCTTCGGCCGCTGGCGCAAATTCCCCCGAAGTCAGTCTCTGGCGGGGTGCGTCAAGTTTTTGTATAAGCCATTGGCGCAAGGGAAAGGTTCGCCTATAGAGTGAAACGAGTGAATTTTTACTTTGATGTCCGTCCTGACGGCAGAAAAGTAGTGCGGGAACACATAGATGAACAAGTGGCGGCTGACAATTATCCTTCTGGTTTTGGCGGGGCTGGTGGGGCTGGCGGTCTGGGGTTGGGGGAACACCTTGCGCGGCACCTCGCCCGTGGTGACCTCAAGCGTCGTTGATCCGACCGTACGTATCGGCGGGCCGTTTGAGCTGACCGATCAGGAAGGTAAGCCGCGCACCGAAGTCCTGCTTGAGGGCAAGTGGACGGCGGTGTTTTTCGGCTTTACCTATTGTCCCGATATTTGCCCGCTGACCCTGCAAACGCTTGAGCAGGCGCGGGAGCGTCTGGGCAGCAAGGGCAAGGATCTGCAATTCGTCTTTGTTACGGTTGACCCTGAGCGCGACAGTCCGGCAGCCATGAAATCCTATCTGAGCAGCGGCGGTTTTCCCGAAGGCGTCATTGGCCTGACCGGCACGGACGAGCAGATCGCCAGCATCGCTAAGGCCTATAGGGCAACCTATGAAAAGGTGGGCGAAGGTCGTGATTATACGATGAACCACACCTCGGTCATCTATCTGATGAACCCTAAGGGGGAATTTGCCGAGCCGCTGGGCTATGGGCTGACGCCTGAGCAGATGGCGGATGTGATCAGCCGCGCTATGGCCGCAGCGAAGTAAAAAAAAGCGCATCCATCGGGGAGGATGGATGCGCACACATCAGGGGGGAGATATCAGGAATGATGTCGGTCAGGTGGTTCGTATCACATCCGTAAGGCAGAAACTCAGGTTCGGGCTGGGGGGCTGTTCAGGGGGAGAACCTGAGCGATCCAACCTGACCGACAATCTCTTTATGCGCGGGCATATGGGCCGATAGGTGGCGGGAATAAGGTCATTTGATGGTGATGATATTTTCCCGTCTGACTGTGCTTTCACAACAATTTGCCTTGTCTGGAGCCTGGGGTTTTGGCCTAATCGGGCTGATCTCGGTTCAGGGGACAGCATATGGATGGTCAGGATCAGGGTGGTAATCCCGTTTTGCCAAAGGGGCCGGTGTTTTTCGACCGGCGTGAGCTTGAACTGATCCTCAGGCTGTATGGCCGCAAGGTGGCGTCGGGGGACTGGCGCGACTATGGGATCGATAGTTTCAGCGATGCGGTTTCGTTCAACATATTCCGCCGAACGTCCGAAGCGCCGCTGTATCGCATTGAGAAGCGTCCGGCCTTAAGCCGCAAGCAGGGGGCCTTTGCCCTGTTCAATTCTGCCGGACTGATCCTTAAGCGCGGGCATGAACTGGGGCCGGTGCTGAGTATTCTCGACAAGACACGCTTTGAGATCATGTGAAAAAGCCCCGTAAGGGATGAACCTTACGGGGCCTGATTTTTACCGGAGCCGCTTTTAGACTATTCGCGGTTACCAAACAGGCGCAGCAGGCTCAGGAACAGGTTGATGAAGTTGATGTAGAGGCCCAGTGCGCCGATATAGGTCAGAGCCGCCATCTGGCGATCCGACAGGCCTGGAGTCTCATAATAGGTGATCTTCAGCGACTGGGTCTGATAGGCAATCAGGGCCGAGAACAGCAGCACGCCAATGACGGCTGTGATCAGGCTGACCATCGAGCTTTGGAAGAAGATGTTGGCAACGCCCGCAGCGATCAGGCCGAGAACACCCATGTACAGGAAGGTGCGCCAGCCGGTCATGTTGACCTTGGTGGTATAGCCGATCAGGCTCAGGCCACCGAAGGCCGCAGCGGTGATCAGGAAGACGCGGGCAATGGACTCACCGGTATAAAGGAATGCGATCGAGGCCAGTGAAATGCCCATAATGACCACAAAGGCCCAGTAGAAGAAACCGGAGACGGCGGCGTCCAGCTTTTGCATGAACATGCCGGAAATGAAGCTCAGGCCCATTGGCGCAAGGGCAGCGATCCAGCCCAGCGGGGTGTAGCCGGTCAGAACCGTGCGGCCTTCGGCAGTGGTGCCAAAGGTATAGAGCAGGTTGAGCATAAAGGACGAACTAAGGACGGCATAGGAGACAATGGCGGTCAGGACGAGGCCCAGCGCCATTTTCTGATAAATGCCCAGCATAAATTTGCGCAGGCCCGGATCCTTTGCCATTGTCTCTGTCGACGGCAGGACGTCCGTATTGGTCTGGTTAAAATTCAGCATCAGGGTTCCCTGTATTAAAGTGAAGCTGTGTTTAATATGACCTCAGATGTCCTTTCAGGCAAGGGCCGGACATTAAAAAGCGGGCTTTATACTTGCGCTGAGCGGTATTATGACGGGCGGGTAAGACAATAGAGGCATTCATGGTCAGCGATATACAGGGTCAACCAGACTTAAGCGAAGCAGCACTACGTTCGGTGCTGTTTGTGCCGGCGGCCAATATCAGGGCGCTGGAGAAGCTGGCGCAGCTCAAGGTCGATGCGGTGATAATCGACCTTGAGGACTCGGTAGGGGTGGCGGAGCGTGAAACCGCCATTGCCCATATCCGTCTGATTGCCGGACAGGGGGGACTTAAGCTGCGCCCGACCCTGTTACGCATCAGCGGGGATGCCGAAGGGCTGGCTGCGGGAGCGGCGCTTATGCCGTTGGGGTTTGCGGGCATTGTCGTGCCAAAGGTTGAGGGCGCGGCTGATCTTGAGCGCGTCGCGAAAGTCTGTGGCGGGGCAATATGGGCGATGATCGAAACCCCTCTGGGGGTGGTGAACCTTAAAGATATTTGCGGGGCGAATGTGGCCTTGCAGGGATTGATTGCGGGGCCGAATGATCTGCGTCATGGCCTGCGCAGTATTGCGGCGGAGGATAGGGCGGATATTGCACAGGCCCTGTCGCTTATAGTGCTTCATGGACGGGCGGCGGGCCTGAGGGTCATTGACGGCGTTTACAACAATTTCCGCGATGAGGCCGGTTTGCAGGCGGAATGTGTGCAGGGGCGGCAGTTTGGCTTTGATGGCAAGACCCTGATCCATCCGGCGCAGATTGATATTGCCAATCAGGCCTTTGGGGCCAGTGAGGCCGAACGCGAATGGGCGCGGGCCGTGGTGGCGGCTTTTGCCCAGCCGGAAAATGCCGACAAGGGCGTTGTGTCCGTCAGTGGTGAAATGGTTGAGCGCATGCACCTTGAGCGAGCGCGTCAATGGTTGATTAATTGATGCGCGAAAGCTAAATGGCTTTTTCGAGATAGGTCGCCGAACGCATTTCCTCCAGACGGGAGACGGTGCGTTCAAATTCAAAGGCGCCGTCTCCGGTGGGGTAGAGCTTTTCCGGTTCGGCGGCGGCCAGAGAGACCAGCTTTACCCCCGCCTCATAAAGGGCATCGATCAGGGTCACGAAGCGTTTGGCTTCGTTGCGGTTTTCCGGCCCCATCTGCGGGATGTTTTCGATAAATATGGTGGTGAAGCGTTCGGCAATGGCCAGATAGTCAGCCGCGCCATTGGCCTTTCCGCACAGATGCTTGAAATTGGTACGCAGCAGGGGGCCGGCGGCGCGTTTGAAACTTAGTTCGCGTTGATTGACGCTGACCACGGTGCCGGTTTCTTTCATGCCTTCGGTCAGGCGCGCCCACAGGCTGTCAAAGGCCTCAGACTGTGCCGGATCATCGGACGGCGTGAAATAGACCTTCGCGCCTTTGAGGCGGTCAAGGCGGAAGTCTTTCGGGCCACGGATTTCGTGCACGACCATCTGATTGCGGATCAGTTGAATAAACGGCAGGAAGCGATCGCGGTTCAGGCCGTCCTTATAAAGGTCTTCGGGCGCGCGGTTGGAGGTGGCGATCAGTATCACCTTTTGCGCAAACAGGGCCTCGAACAAACGCCCCAGAATCATGGCGTCGGCAATATCGGTCACCTGAAGCTCATCAAAGCATAACAGGCGGGATTCTTTGGCGATCAGGCGGGCAATCGGCGGGATGGGGTCGTCGCCCTTGTGGGTGCCGAACACTTTTTTACGCGTGGCGGCGTCGCCTTCGCGCCATTGCTTCACCCGCCGGTGTACCTCGGCCATAAAGGCGTGGAAGTGGATGCGGCGTTTGGAAGGGTACGGGATATGCTCATAGAACAGGTCCATCAGCATGGATTTGCCGCGCCCCGGCTGACCCCAGAGATATAGTCCGTACAGCGTCTTGCCGCCACCGAAGAGGGAGGTGGTGCGGAGAATATCCCTTTCCATATGTGACAAGACCACGACCGCTTCGGCCTGAGCCGGATCACGGGCGATGACAGCAGTTTCGGTCAGTTTGAGGTAATGGCTTTTGAGAGAATTCGGCATGGACAACGGGGAACAGGGGAAATCGGCGCGACCATAGCAGAAACCGGACGGGACACGATTAAAATGTTGCGATGGCGAAGATGCGCAAGGCCGTTAAAGGCGTAAGGAGATCTGCTTTGCAACCTGAATGCCATGTGCTGTGGCGGTGGTAACGCACGGGTGCCAGTAATCTGTGATCTCACCGCAGGCAAACAGGTTTTTGACGCTGGTTTCGCCGAAGCGGTCAACCCGCACATAGCCTCTGTCGCTATCAGGTGTCAGACCTTCGGGAATGACGGCTTCAAAACCGTACATGACGGCAAACAGATCAAAGGGTTCGTCATTGACCGTCAGGGCATGCTGATCAGCGGTATAGGGGCCGGTGCGCACAGAAATATCGGGGATCTGGGCGCGTAAGAGTGTTTGGGCGCGCGGCTGTGTGCGGGAGAAGATTACAACCTCTTTTGTGCCGCGCTGAGACAGGAAGCGTGCCTGATCAAATGCATTATCGCCGCCGCCCAGTACGGCGATCTTCTTATGGGCGACATCGGCAGCTTCTATCGGGTCGCCCGGCCCGATGATGACCGTGTCGCTGGCGGTGAAGGGGCCGCAACGGGGCACGGCTCCGGTGGCAATGACGACAAAGCGGGCCGTCAGGGGCGTGTCGTGCGTATGGATTACAAACTGATCTTGGGTCTGCGTAATACGGCTGATGGGCCGGTTCAGGCTGTAGGGGACGTTTTCGCTGTCGAGGTGAGTTTGCAGGGCTTTGGCCACCTCTTGTCCGGTGCGGCCCTGAACGCCCGGTAACCATAGATTCTCGTAAGGGCTGCGGGCCTGAAGCCCTCCGAGCCGGTCGGAGCCATCGATAAGATGTACCTTTGCGCCGAGTTTATGAAGCCAGAGGGCGCAGGCGCAGCCAGCAGGGCCGCCGCCGATTATATAAACGTCTGAATGACTTTGGATCATTAATTATAACATTGTGATCTTAGTTGCGCAAAATTGCGCGTTAACCTCTTTACAGGGATTTTATAGCGTAATAGCCTGCAATAAAGCGATACAAATCGTGAGCAGTTAGCGTGAGTCGGCGTGGGAGGCGCAAAGCGGTGAAATTGTTATGTGTGGAAGACAATGGAGCCATACAAGGGCTTATAGGGTCAATGCTGTTGTCGGGCGGCGCAGAGGTTGATTATGCCTCTAACGGGCGTGAAGCGGTTGAGGCGTATGAACTGACCGAATATGACGCCATCCTTATGGATATGGAAATGCCAGTCATGTCGGGCATTGAGGCGACAAAGGAAATCCGCCAGATCGAATATGGCTTTCATCTGCATCACACGCCCATCCTGTTTCTGACCGGACACGAAGACGCAACGCGTCTGGCGCAGGTCGAAGCGGTCGGTGGTGATGGGCACCTTTGTAAACCCTTTACGCCCGAAGCGCTGTTGCTGGCTTTGAACGGTGTACTTTCGTTGCAGGCAGATAGTTAAAATAGCCGTTTTCTTCACAGGCTTTATCTGGTATGGCACGGGCCGTTGCAGCCCGTGCCTTTTTGTTTGCGGGGGGTGCATTGCCGGTAAATGGTCAGTCCGACCCTTTGCCCGAACCTTTTATCATGGAGTTTTCCGATGACTTATCGTGTCGCCGTTGTAGGCGCCACCGGCGCCGTAGGCCGTGAGATGCTGGCAACGCTTGAAGAGCTTAATTTCCCGATTAAGGAGATTTATGCTATTGCGTCGCGCAAATCGCTGGGCGTTGAAGTCTCTTACGGTGAGCGTACCCTGAAATGTGAAGATATCGAACAGTTCGACTTTTCGAAGGTTGATATCGTTCTGATGAGCGCCGGTGGCGACGTATCCAAGGCATGGTCGGAAAAGATCGGTGCGCAAGGCCCGATCGTGATCGACAACTCCTCGGCATGGCGTATGGATCCGGACGTGCCTCTGATCGTGCCGGAAGTGAACCCCGAAGCGGTCTGGGAAGCGCGTAAGAAGAACATCATCGCCAACCCGAACTGCTCGACCATCCAGATGGTTGTGGCGCTTAAGCCACTGCACGAAGCCGCACGCATCAAGCGCGTGGTCGTGTCGACCTATCAGGCGACGGCCGGTGCCGGTAAGGCCGGTATGGACGAGCTTTGGGATCAGACCAAGGGTGTGTTCGTCAATAACGAAGTTGCGCCTAAGAAGTTCACCAAGGAAATCGCTTTCAACGTCATTCCGCACATCGACGTCTTCATGGAAGATGGTCAGACCAAGGAAGAGTGGAAGATGAAGGTCGAGACTAAGAAGATTCTTGATGAATCGATCGAAGTCTTTGCCACCTGCGTGCGCGTGCCGGTGTTTGTCGGCCACTCGGAATCGCTCAATGTCGAGTTTGAAACCCCGCTGGACGAAAATGTCGCCCGTGAACTTCTGCGTGACGCCCCTGGCATTACCGTGATCGATAAGCGCGAAAACGGTGGTTACGTCACGCCTAAGGAATGTGTGGGCGAGTTCACCACCTTCGTGTCGCGTATTCGTAACGACCCGTCCGTACCGAACGGTCTGGCGTTCTGGTGCGTGTCGGACAACCTGCGCAAGGGCGCGGCGCTCAATGCCGTGCAAATTGCACAGCTTCTTGACGAACGCGGCGTTTTGACACCGGAAAACGCTTAAGTCCTTTTCACTATGTGAACGGATCAGGCCGGTGGAACTCAGGTTTCACCGGCCTTTTTCTGTTTCAGGCTCAGTTAAACATATGTCTCAACCGCACTCACCTGCCGCTTCAGCTTCGCCCGTTTTGCTGGCCATGCTGTGCTATTCCCTCTGGGGCTTTGCGCCCCTGACCTATTTACCGCTTGATCATTACGGGGCGGGGCCGCTGGAAATCATGGCGCACCGATCTGTGTGGGCGCTGGTCTGTTCGGGGCTTCTGGTGTGGGTGACGCGTCAGGTGCCGGACGTTTTAAGGATTCTGAGCCAGCCCAAGGTGGCATTTACCCTGTTTGGCTCAGCCATATTGATTGCGCTGAACTGGGGCGTGTTTGTCTGGGCGGTGACGAACCAGCATATGCTGGAGTCAGCGCTGGGCTATTATCTGAATCCGCTGCTGAATATGGCGGCAGGTGCAGTGCTGTTTCGTGAACGGCTGGATATATATGGCAAGGCGGCCATTGCGCTGGCGGTGGCCGGGGTGGCCATTCAGGCGTTTGCGCTGGGGCATATTCCCTATATCTCTCTGACTCTGGCCATCACCTTTGCGGCCTATGGCATTATCCGTAAACAGCTTGAGGTCTCGGCGCTGTCGGGGCTGTTTGTGGAATGTATTTTTTTGGCCGTACCGTCGGTCGCCTATCTGTTGTGGTTTGAAGCTACGGGGCAGGGCCATTTCTTTGGCGGGCCAGTCCATATGTTCTGGTTCTTCCTGACGGGGCCGGTGACGGTGCTGCCGTTGTTTCTGTTTGCCTATGTGGCACGGCGACTGCCGCTGTCGACCATGGGCTTTATCCAGTTTCTGGCACCGACCATTGCCTTCTGTATTGGTCTGGCGCTGGGGGAACCTTTCAGCCTGCTCAGGGGTGTTTCGTTCGTCTTTATCTGGACGGGTGCGCTGGTTTTTGCCTTCGGGGCCTGGCGTCGTTTCAGGGCTGTCAGGATTTAGGGGCGTGTTTAACGGACTGTTGACTCCGGTTTGCTAAGATCACCCTCACAATGAGGGTAACGCAGTGATTAGGCTCATAGGGCGCTTAAAAGATATCAGAGGTTATGGCCGTGACCGTAAGGGGGCCTCGGCGGTGGAGTTTGCGCTGATCGCAGGGCCTCTGATTTTTATGATTTTTGCCTGTCTGGAACTGGCGCTGGTGGTGCTTGTGTCGGTGACACTTGAAAACGCCGTGGACAGTTCTGCGCGCAGAATTCGCACCGATAATATGGCAGATATCAACTCGGCCCAGACATTCCGCGAAAATATTTGTGCGAACATGAACTGGCTGGGCGGCAGCTGTATGGACAATCTGCATGTGGATGTGCGCACCTTCGACAGCTTTGCGCAGGCCTCTACGCCACCTGATGTGATCATCAATGGCGAACTGGAAGAAAACATGGCCTATGAGGTGGGGAATGGCGGGGCCATTCAGCTTGTGCGGGCCTATTATACCTGGGACATGCTTACGCCTTTCCTCAAGACCAGCGTATCTACGCTGAGCGGGGGGAAGGTGGCGTTGTCCACGACGGCTGTATTCAGAAATGAGCCTTTCGAGCGATGATCAGTCTTATTGTTCTTTCGCGCGCCTTGCGCCTTAAATCCTTCTCTGGCGAAGCCCGTGGGGCGACGGCGGTGGAATTCGCCCTGATCGCACCGATCCTAATCCTGCTTTATCTGGGTTTGGCGGAACTGACGATGGGGATGATGGTCAGTCGCCGCGTCTCTCACCTGACGGCGGCCATAGGCGATCTGGCGGCCCAGAGCGGTGAGTTGACCGAAGCCAATATTACAGACCTTTTTGATATTGGTGACACCATTATGCAGCCGTTTTCGACGGGTGATCAGCTGGATGTGCGTCTGACCAGTGTTCAAAGAGATAATTCCGACCGTGCGGTTGTCTTATGGAGCCGGGGCCAGGATCAGTATACCAAAGGTCAGATATTAAACGATGTCGATATCAGTGATGTGTCCACCGGTCAGGGGCTGATCATTACGGATGTAAATTACAGATATACCTCGGTGATCGGCAACCTTATGCCCGGCGTGACTAATTTTACTAAGAGGTATCGCCACTTCCCGCGTGACGGAAACGTCGTCACAGGCCCTTAGTCCGGCCCTTAAGTCAGTGCAGTTACAAAAAAGCCTCCCTGTGAGATTGCAGGGAGGCTTATTTAATGGCTCAGGCGAAACCGCGTGCGCGCATGAGTGCCGCAGGGTCGGCGTCGCGCCCGCGGAAGGCGCGATAGGCATCCGCCGGATCAACGGTGTTGCCGACGCTCAGGACATATTTGAACAGCTTTTGCGCCGTGGCCTGATCATAGTAGCTGCCGGCCTCGGTGAAGGCTTCGGCGGCATCAGCCGAGAGGGTATCGGCCCATAGATAGCTATAGTAGCCAGCCGAATAGCCATCGCTTGAGAAGACATGCGCGAATTGCGGCGTGCGGTGACGCATGACGATTTCTTTGGGCATACCAATCTGCGCCAAGGTTTCACGTTCAAAAGCATCGGGGTCGATATCAGCGCCACCGGCCAGATGCAGCTTCATGTCGATAAGGGCGGCCGACAGATATTCGACCGTGCCGAAACCCTGATTGAAGGTAGCGGCCTTGTTGATTTTCTCAAGGAGGGCAGGCGGCAGGGCTTCGCCTGTTTTGTAGTGCAGGGCGAAGCGGCTCAGGACTTCGGCGGTCGACAGCCAGCGTTCATTGACCTGTGAGGGGAATTCCACATAGTCGCGCGCCACAGCCGTACCCGCAAGTGAGGCATAGGTGACATTCGACGACAGGCCGTGGATGGCATGGCCGAATTCGTGGAACAGGGTAACGGCATCGTCCCATGAAATCAGGATCGGCTCACCCGGTGCTGCTTCGATGAAGTTCGAGTTGTTCGAGATCAGCGGTATGACCTGACCATCGGTCTTGTTCTGGGAGCGATAGGCGTTCATCCACGCACCGGAACGCTTGCCTTTGCGGGCATAGGGGTCGAAGTAGAATACGCCGATCACCTTGCCATAGCGGGTGACTTCGTAGGTGGTGACGTCTTCGTGGAAGATCGGCACGGTTTCGATTTTTTTGAAAGCAAAACCAAAGGTTTCCGATGCGGCCCAGAACATACCTTCGACCAGCTTATGCAGTTGAAGGTAGGGCTTGATCTCGTTTTCATCGAGGTCGTAACGGTCTTTGCGCACCTTTTCGGCGTAATAGCGGTAATCCCACGGCTCAATGGTCAGGCCTGCGCCTTCTTTGTTGGCAATGGCCTGCATGTCGGCGACCTCTTCGGTGACGCGTCCGGCGGCGGCGGGCCAGACGGACTCCATCAGGGTCATGGCGGCCTGAGGCGTTTTGGCCATCGAATTTTCAAGGCGCCAGTGGGCGTGGGTCTCATAACCGCGCAGCTGGGCGCGCTCGAAACGCAGCTTCAGAATCTTGCGGATGATTTCGTTATTGTCATAGGCATCGCCGTTGTCACCGCGATTGATATAGGTACGCCAGACCTTTTCGCGCAGGGCGCGGTCGTGGGCAAAGGTCGTCACCGGCTCCATAGCCGAACGGGTGTTCTGAATGGCATAGAGGCCATCCTTACCGGCATCGGTTGCGGCCTTGGCGGCGGAGGCAATAAAGCCGTCCGACAGGCCCTCAAGCTCAGGGCGGGTGACATAGAGCACCTGCTCTTCGTCATGCAGCAGGTTGTTCGAGAACTGGTTGAACAGTACCGACAGCTCTTTGTTTATTTCGGCCACGCGGGTCTTGGCGGCAGGCGACAGGTCGGCACCGGAGCGGACAAAATTATCATAGGTCAGCCACAGGAGCCTGTCCTGTTCGGGCGGCAGGTTAAACTCGGCGCGGTTTTCATAGACGCTCTTGATGCGCTGAAACAGGGCTTCGTTTTGCATGATTTCGTCGCTAAAAGCGGCCAGTTTTGGCGACAGACGCTCGGATATGGTCTGGAATTCCGGCGAGGACAGGCCGCTCATCCATACCCAATAGATGGCACCGACGCGCTCCATTTCGGCACCGGAGGTTTCAAGGGCGACAATCGTGTTTTCAAAGGTCGGACGTGATCTGACGACGGTGAGGGCGCGGATCTCGGCGCGCTGAGCCGTCATGGCCACATCGAACGCTTTTTCAAAATCTTCGAGGCGGGCCTTATCGAAGGGGGGAACCCCGCCATAGGGGCCTTTCCACGGGTCTGTCAGCACGGAACTATCCTTATTCGCGGTCTTAGTGGCAGAAAGTGCGGCACCGGGTAACAGGCTTGCGGAAGTCATCAATCCAACCACCGTACGACGATCCAGTCCCATATGCGCAGCTCCTTAATCTGTTGCGGGATCAGCTAACCACAGCCCTGTAATAGCCGCAAGCGGTCTGAATGGGCATGGACGGCAAATATCCCGCTGTTCTATATAGGGATCAGTATGACGGGATTCAGGGTGTTTCGGCATGGCCATTGGTGTTTTTGATTCCGGCGTGGGCGGCTTAAGCATTCACCGCACCCTGTCCGAAGCCTTGCCTGAGGCCGATATGGTCTATCTGGCGGATCAGAAATATGCCCCCTATGGCGAACGCGATGGCGAAGAGATCGTCAGGCTGACGCGGCGGGGGTGTGAAATCCTGTTCGAGGCGGGGGCGTCTCTGGTTGTGCTGGCGTGCAATACAGCCTCCGCCGTGGCCCTCAGGCGGTTGCAGGCGACATGGCTGGCTGAGTTTAGGCGCACCTACCAAAGACCGGTCAATGTGCTGGGGATTATTGTCCCGACCATTGAGGTGGCGACGGGGCTGCCCTGGACACATGAGGCCGAGCGCGGGGATGGCGCGCGTAAGGGCAATCTGGATGTCGTCGGGATATTCTGTACACCCGCTACGGCGCGTTCGCGGGTCTATGAAATCGAAATAGACAAGCGCCGTCAGGACATTGCGGTTTTCAGCGAACCCTGTGCCGGACTAGCGGGGATGATCGAATATGGGGCGGATGAGCAAATCATCCGTGAACGGATTATCGGCCATGTTGAGGCGCTTAAGGCCCGTATCGGGCGCTATCCTGACCGCGTCATATTGGGCTGCACCCATTATGAGATAGTCGGGGATCTGTTCCGTGAGGCCCTGCCCAAAACGACCTCACTGATCCATCAGCCATCATCGGTCACCGAGGCGCTGGTGCGCTATATCGCTCAGCACCCTGAGTATCAGATCGGACATTCGGGCCTTAGGCGGTTTCTGACGACCGGCCTGAATGTGCAGCCTTCGGGTCTGGCGGAAAAGTTTTATGGCCGCCCTATCGGGTTTGAAGCGGTCGAGGGCTAAAAAGAAAACGGCCCTCTCCGTAATATCGGAAAGGGCCGTCTGTCTCAGATCGGTGAAGACCCTGGCTATTCTGCGGCGACCGGCTCTTCGGGGGCCGTGGCGCGGATCAGGTGATCAAAGGCAGACAGAGCCGCTTTTGAACCTTCACCCATGGCGATGATGATCTGCTTATAGGGCACAGTCGTCACATCGCCGGCAGCGAAGACGCCGGGCAGGCTGGTTTCGCCGCGGGCATTGACCTCGATCTCACCCCGTGGGGACAGATCAATCGTTCCTCTGAGCCATTCGCTGTTTGGCACCAGACCGATCTGGACGAAGATGCCTTCCAGTTCCAGCTCGTGACTTGTGTCATGTATGCGGTCCTTATAACGCAGGCCCGTAACTTTCTCATCGTTACCCAGAACCTCGGTGGTTTGGGTGCTGGTGAGAATGGTGACGTTCGGCAGGCTGGCCAGCTTGCGTTGCAGGACGGCATCGGCACGCAGATCCGTGTCGAACTCGATCAGGGTCACATGGGCGACAATACCCGCCAAATCGATCGCGGCCTCAACACCGGAATTACCCCCACCAATCACGGCGACGCGCTTGCCCTTAAACAGGGGGCCGTCACAGTGCGGGCAGTAAGCAACACCCTTGTTGCGGTAGAAGTCCTCGCCCGGCACATTCATCTGTCTCCAGCGTGCGCCGGTGGAGATGATGACGTTACGGGCATGCACCGACGCACCGCTTTCGAGCTGAATCTCAATCAGACCGTTGGCAGAGGTGGCAGGCACCAGTTCCCGCGCCTTTTGCAGGTTCATGATGTCGACTTCGTATTCACGCACGTGCTGTTCCAGCATCGAAGCCAGCTTGGGGCCTTCGGTGTGGGGCACGGAAATGAAGTTCTCGATCGACATGGTATCAAGCACCTGACCGCCGAAACGTTCAGCCACTACACCTGTGCGGATGCCTTTGCGGGCGGCATAGATGGCCGCTGCGGCACCGGCGGGGCCACCGCCGACCACCAGAACGTCGAATGGCGCCTTGGCGTTGATCTTTTCGGCTTCGCGGATTTGCGCGCCGGTGTCGATCTTGGTCAGAATTTCCTCAAGACCCATACGACCCTGACCGAAGGCTTCGCCGTTCACATAGATGCTGGGGACCGCCATGATCTTGCGCGTCTCGACCTCTGCCTGAAACAGCGCACCGTCAATGGCAACGTGGCGGATACGTGGGTTCAGCACGCTCATCAGGTTCAGGGCCTGCACCACGTCGGGGCAGTTCTGACAGGACAGCGAGAAATAGGTTTCAAAGGTCAGGTCGCGGTCAAGCGCCTTGATCTGCTCAATGACATCGGCTTCGACGCGTGGCGGGTGGCCGCCAACCTGAAGCAGGGCCAGCACCAGCGAGGTGAATTCATGCCCCAGAGGCAGACCGGCAAAGCGCACGCCGGTGTCTTCACCGGGGCGATTGATGGCAAAGGACGGCTTGCGGTCATCCGCGCCATCGGTTCTGACGCTCACCTTATCGGACACCGAGGCGATGTCTTCGAGCAGGGCCAGTAATTCCTTGGATTTGGGGCTATCATCAACCGAGGCCACCAGCTCAATCGGCTGCACCAGCCGCTCAAGGTAGCCCTGTAATTGTGCTTTCAGACCGGCTTCCAACATTGTGTCGTACTCCTGAAAATAATGGCCCCGAAATAGAAAACGCCGCTGCCATGCACCCGCTCGGGGCCACAGCAGCGGCGCGGGTCAGGGGGGTATCCGGAGCGTATTCACTCCGGATATATGTCCTGTCGCGCATGTGGTTCGGAAAAGTGAAAACCACGTTTCCCAATGCGCGTTTTTTAGATCTTGCCGACGAGGTCGAGCGAAGGCGCGAGAGTCTTTTCGCCTTCTTCCCACTTGGCCGGGCAAACTTCGCCGGGGTGAGAGGCGACGTACTGAGCGGCCTTGATCTTGCGCAGAAGCTCAAGCGCATTACGGCCGATGCCGCCAGCGGTGATTTCTACGATCTGGATCTTGCCTTCAGGGTCAACCACGAAGGTACCACGGTCAGCCAGACCAACTTCTTCGATCAGAACGTCGAAGTTACGCGACAGTTGCGTGGTGGGGTCGCCAACCAGGTGATACTTGATCTTGCCGATAGCGGGCGAGGTGTCGTGCCATGCCTTATGCGCGAAGTGGGTGTCGGTCGACACACCATAGATTTCTACGCCCAGCTTCTGGAATTCAGCATAGTTGTCCGCAAGGTCTTCAAGCTCGGTCGGGCAAACAAAGGTGAAGTCAGCCGGATAGAAGAAGAATACCGACCACTTGCCCTTCACGTCGGCGTCGGTCACGGTGACGAACTTACCTTCTTTGAAGGCTTCGGCTTTGAACGGCTTGATTTGCGTATTGATCAGAGACATCGGTCTTCCTGCTTTTTGGTTAGAGCCCCGGTACTGAAGCAGCACCTGCATCACTATAGCCGAGACATTTGAAATGTTTGCGAAACGTTGTGAGACATTTGGACGCTGCCTGAGGCGGTGTCGATGTGTCTTACGTGACGCTGGGCATATTGCCTGAGCGGCAATCAAGATCAAGTTTATTTTATTTTAATTATGTATAGATTTTATTTATATAAAGTGTGGCCGCCAAGCCGTTCCTTGTCTGGCTACGGATTGAATTTCTTGGCGGCTTCGGCAGCAAGTTTGACATCCTGCGCACGAGATATGGGGGCCACGACTATTCCCGACGGGGTTGACACAACCATAATGTTTTCAAGGCCGATAATGGCGACGGGGGGGCCTTCTGCACGTACAAGGCAATTATGGGAATCAATCAGAACCGCATTGCCCTGAGAGTGGTTGCCGCCGGAATCCTTGTTGCCCAGACGCCATAATTCACTGAAGCCGCCGACATCAGCCCAACCTATGTCACAGGGCGCGACGGCGGCTCGGTCGGTGCGTTCCATGACGGCATAATCTATTGAAATCGAGGGGCATTGTGCAAAATCCTCGGAATTCAACAGACGTGTCTGGTCGTTGATCTGCGCGTTGTTTAGGGCCTTCTGAGTTGCCTCAAGCACTTCTGGCTGATGCTGACGAAGCTCTTCGAGCATAATATGTGGCGAGAACAAGAATATGCCGGCGTTCCAGTCATACCCACCATCATTGATATAGTCAGTTGCCGTGGATAGACTCGGTTTTTCCAGGAAGCGGCGCACAGACCAGACGCCTTCGCGGATTTCCTCGTTACGTTGTATGTAACCGAAGCCGGTTTCAGGAGCTGTGGGACGTATGCCAAAGGTCACAATGTGGGTGAGGGCGACGGTGGCTGCCCTGTGTATGGCCGAATGGAAGGCGTCCGGATTTTTGATCATATGGTCCGCGGGAACCAGTATGACGAGAGCGTCCGGATCGATCTCCTGCCCTATAAGGGCTGCAACGGCAGCGACGGCTGCGGTGTTCTTGCCAAAAGGCTCAAGAATAACGGCCTGAGGTTCACGTGATATGGCCTTAAGCTGTTCCACAGCCAATTGCTCATGATTGCGACCGCAAATGACAACGGGCTTGAGGAACTCAGGCCCTGATAAACGGAGCGCCGTCTCCTGTATCAGGGTGTGAGAGGTGGCCAAGGCATGGAACTGCTTGGGTTGCGCAGGAGTTGAGAGGGGCCATAGACGTGTGCCTGACCCACCAGACATGATAACTGGTAAAATACGCATTGGTTTTCTCTTGGCCGAACCCTTCAGGGTTATGGCTTGATTATTATTAATACATAAGGGTCAGTATTACGTGTTTTGCAAGGCCTCAAGGCTGATCGTGTGTAGCTCGGATATGGTTTGCACCCGAGGAGGAAACGCAAAGGAAAGGTCTTCGGCGATCAGGGTCAGATTGGAATTATATGCAGGGTCGTTTAACAGGCTTTGCCCGTAACGCTTCTTCATAATCGAAATTTCTTTCTGCTCGCGACGTTTTTTTTCTGGCGTATCTTCTGCGCCGCGTGACGCTGACTCGTGGTGATACATCTGTGCGTAGGGTGTATAGACGTTGCGATAGCCCATATTGCGAACCTTCAGGCACAGATCAACATCGTTGAAGGCTACGGCGAGCTTTTCGTCTAGACCACCCGCTTCATGATAGATTGATTTGCGAACCAGCAGCACAGCGGCCGTTACCGCGCTTAAGGACTGATGTAATATCGCCCGATCAGCATAGCCATGCTCATCGGATTTGAGGAATTTGTGCATGTGGCCCGCAAGTCCGTGGAAACCAACAAGTACGCCTGCATGCTGTATGCGCCCATCAGGGTACCAGAGTCTGGCGCCTACGCAGCCTACATCTTTCTGGCAGGCGAAAGCCATCATCTCCTCAAGCCAGTCAGGGGTGATAATTTCTATGTCATTGTTCATAAGGCACAGGTACTCGCCACTTGCTGCCTTGGCAGCGAGGTTATTCAATGCCGAATAATTAAATGGTCTTGCGTCACGTATGACCTTCACCTGAGGGTAGGGCGGATTAGCCATATAGGTCAGGGTTTCGTGTTCTTTTGACCCATTATCTATGACAATGATCTCGTAATTTTTCCAGGTTGTGAGTGTGCAAACTGAGTCAATTGCCTGTTTTAGCAGTTCAAGTCTGTCTCTGGTCGGTATTATAATGCTTACTAATGGTTGAGGTTCAGGGAGCGCGAGGCGTACCCTTTTGTATTCAGGTGCTTCCTCAACCTTGAAAATGTCACCTTTGAGTTTGTTACGGGCAAGGTGATTTCGTACTGCCTGTTCGGAAGCTTCGATCGGCGTGTGAGTGCCGTAATAATGTAAAAGCAAACGCGGAACATGGGCGATGTGTTCGGATGTGAAGCTGTCGTGAAGTCTCCACAACAGGTCATATCCGGCGTCCTGGCCCATATTTTCGTCGAAACCGTTCAGGCTTTCGAGCGCATCACGCCTAATGACATAACTGTTGCCAATGTAATTGTGACTTAGAAAAAGGTCATAGTTGAAGTCGGGCTTAAAGTGCGGATTGGCACGTTCCTTTTTACTGTTGCAGTGATCATGATCGGAATAAATCACTATGGCATCAGGCGTCTGGTGAAGCTGATAGGCGAACCAGAACAAGGCTGTTGCATCCGGAATTGACCCGGGTGTGAGACAAAGGACAAAGGGAGAGTGTCCTTTGGCAAGCAACTGATTATAAGCGGCATAGATTGTATCAGCAGTCCGAAGTGTGAATAGCTCAGCCTGAGATGATTTGGCTGTCCAATTACGAACCTGACTCTGCAGTGTGCCGCTCAACCTGTCAGACAGGCCAATGAAAAACCGAGCCTGTTTATAGGCCTGATTTGAAAGCGCGCTGAGAAGCGCTTCGACCTGTCCGGTTGTTTTGGTATTTTCATCAATATGAATGAGTACATCAAAGCTTGTGGTCAGGCTCAGATTTTCTGTAATTTCCACAAGTTGTTCAAGGTCTTTGTCAGTGCGACTGTCGTAGAGTCTTACCCATTCCTGAAATGGCGGCATTGCCTGATAATCAAGAGAAGAGTGGACGTAATAAAAGCGTGCCACGCGGCCCTCGGACTGTCCGTATTTCTGGTAATGCGTCCAGGCGTCCAGACGGGTAGAACGGACATCGTCATGTGCCAGCAAATACCAGGCAGGGTCGAAAAAACGTGCCTTGCGGCCTTCGTACCTTCCGTGGCGTACAAAGTGATCAGCTGCGTTTTTTAAGGTTTTGGGAAGGTCGGGATTTGCTTCAAAGTACCACTCATCATCAAAAATCCGACCGCGTAATATCAGAATACGGTTCAACCGTTCTAATTTAGTGTCAACTGCGTCCGACAGTCGTAACCAGAAATACCAGAGGCGAAGAAGTGCCTTTATTAACAATGAAGGCCCGTGCATGACCTCATTATCTGCCATAGCATCCCACCTTTCAGATTTTTATCATCACAGATTTACAGGGCATAAGGATGTTACAACGACGACGCAAGTCAAAAACCTGGGTTCAGCTTCCCTTCCGCTTGACCCAAACAAGAGCTTAATATAGCTCATACCCTAACTAAAATAGTTATTAAGTGATATTGCTGGCGGGGCTGCGGTTACAAGCGGAGAATATATGTTTGTCAAAAGTGCTGTCTGCCTGATTGTTAAAAACGAGGGCCCCTACCTGATGGAGTGGGTCGCATATTATCGCTGTCTCGGTTTTGATCAGGTGGTCGTTTATGATAATCGCTCAACCGACGGGTCTGATTTAATTTTGGCCCAGATGGCTAAGGCGAATCTGATCATGCATAAATTCTGGAACAAGGGGGCCGATGAGTCGCCTCAAATCTCTGCTTACAGGGATTGCCTGCAATGGATACAATCGGAATGGCTGTTGTTCGTTGATGCCGATGAGTTTCTGGTTTTGCATAAGCATGGAAATGTAAACGAATTTCTGGCAGGTTATGATGCACGGCCTGAGGTGACAACAATTGGCTTTAATTGGCGGATATTCGGTGACTCTGGTATGAGTGGCCCTGATGGTCGTTTAATTACGGAGCGCTTTAATCGTGCCGCCGATTACGATTTTCCCATCAATTTTCACCTTAAAAGCTTTACACGTGTGCGTGCGCTTGGGCGCATAGTGAACATGCATATTACGGAAACCACGGGCCTGAAAGTTCATCCTTCGGGGGCGGTGCTCAATATGAGCAATTGGGGCATATCAGATGAAACTGAATTTTCCGTAGCCCAAGTCAACCACTATTACACAAAGACCTACGAAGAATATATGGTCAAGAAGGCGCGTGGAAACGCTGACCTTACAGATGACCATGATCAAAAATATAACACCTATCATGATCGCGCTTTCCACGGCAGCAATCGTAATGAAGCAATAGATGAGACTGCGCACCGTTATTTGCTGGCCGTGCGTGCGGAAATTGCCTCAATGGAAAGTGCAATGGCAAAAGCTGAGCAAATGGTGGATGTGCCAGTATGGAAGCGTCTCATCCAGAAGTTGTCTGGTAATCGCAGTTAGTGAAACTTGAACCGCGCCGAGTTTGCCAGTCAGGCTATTCTGGACTGGTCCAATCGTAATGGTGTGGCCTGGCACTATATCGACCCCGGCAAGCCTCAGCAAAACGCCTACATTGAGAGCTTCAATGGCAGCCTGCGCGATGAACTGCTTAACGAGGAAATCTTCGACAGTTTAGCCGATGCACGGCGCAAGTTGGCCTTGTGGCGGTACGACTACAATAATGTCAGGCCGCATTCTTCCCTGAACAACCAAACACC
>JASGFL010000027.1:0-33524 GCA_047605545.1 Asticcacaulis sp.
AACCATTGCGCGGCAACGGTGACGGGCGCACGCCGCACAAGGGCGACGGGGCGTTCCGGTGACTGCTCGCGGACCAGGTTCAGGGCCGTTTGGGAGTGATATGTCACCGCCAAATCCCTGTAAGAAAAGTTAAACCCAGACCGGCGTTAGCAGCGTTTCTTGCCCATCTAAATCGTCAGGCCAAGACCAAAGGCCAAAAGTCTGAACGATCCCGAAGATGGACTGCTTGTGTCGGGGTCCGCCGGAAGCGGGCTATATCAGGCATTTTGTCTTTCATGTAAAGACCTTATAGGGATAAAATTGCAATGTGTTGCCCGTCGCCATTCATGAGACTGGCATCAGTTGCCAAAGCCGGTAAAGTTCGGCAGATTCGTCGCTTATCAGTGAAAGGACACCCGGGTTGATGACGCGTAGCGGTTTCATCTGCAAGGTCATTGCTACATTTACCCTTGTGTCGGCCCTGATCGGCTGTCAGCAGGCGAAGCCCCCCCATGCGGATGAGGTAAGCTTTAGCGTAACCTTGCCCGAAACCGCAACCGAAGCCCGTTCCGCCTGGCAGGCCTTTCTGGATGATATGGCCAGCCAGACCGGCCTTAAGATCAGAACACACTTCACCATCGATGATGCCGCTTCGGTTAAGGCCATGGGCGACAATCACGTGCAGGCGGGCCTGTTCTCCAATCCGGCGGCCCTTCAGGCGGTGCGTGACGCCAATGCCTATGTCATAGCCCGTGCCTCTGATCCCAACGCACCCGAAGGCTACCGCAGCCTGATACTGACCCGCGCAGACTCAGGGCTTTCGCTGGAACATCTTATGGCCTGCAGCGGTGGCTTACGCCTTGGCATGGGCGAAGAACACTCTCTGGCAGGGTCACTTGCGCCCCTAACCTATCTGTTCCTGCCCGAAAATATTGCCCCGGATAAATGCTTCGCCAGCATTGACCGCTCAGACCCCGCCACCCAGACCGAGGCACTTATGGCCGGTCGTCTTGATGCCACGGTCAGCAATACGATTGCACTTCAACGTCTGACGACCACCAAACCGGATGCGTCGGCAGGTCTTAAGGTCGTCTGGACCTCTCCGCTCCTGCCGGACCCGCCGCTTTTGCTGCGTAAGGATCTTGATCCGGCAACGCGTGAAAAACTGCGAAGTTTCATCCTGAGCTATGGCACGGGCGACAGTCCCGAAGCCGAACGCCAGCGGGGCGTACTGGCCCGTCTGGGGCTGGCGGCTTTTCAGCCCGCCGATGACACCCACCTCCTGCCCATGCGGGAAATGGAGGCGGCCCGCATCCTCATAGAAACCCGTAAGGAAAATAATCCCGCAGCGATTGCCAAGGCCGAAAAGGATTTTGAGCGTATCGCCTCAGAACGTCGCGCCCTTGCCAAACCTCTGGAAGCCCCCGCCGACCCCTCCTGACACCACAGTTACATAAAAAACTGGCAAATACGCTCTGTGGGCTTCTGTGTTACGCTGAAACCCCTTTCGGATTCATCATTCAAACGGAGTGGATTATGAGTTTCTTTTCAAAAATCAAAAACGCGATTTTCAAGAAAAAGCCCGTTCCCAAAGAACCGGCACCCGATATCGCCATAACTCCGGCGGCCACCGCCGCCACCAGTACGGTTGTATCTCAGGAACCCGAAACCCTCGCCAATGTTGATGTTGAGGCCATCCTCAATGACGCCGCCGCCAAGGCCGGACAACCGCTGAACTGGCGCACATCGATTGTCGATCTGCTGAAACTTCTTGATCTCGATTCCAGCCTTGGGGCGCGCAAGGAACTGGCAGAGGAACTGGGCCACGCAGGCGCATTCACCGGCACGGCGGAACAAAACATCTGGCTGCACAAACAGGTGCTGAAAAAGCTGGCCGAAAATGGTGGCAAACTTCCGGCGGAACTGCTGGATTAAGCCAACACCTCTTTCAGCCAGTCCGCATAGGGCTGGCTGACCCCTTCGGCTCGGGTAGCGATGATTTCCGGCACCTCATAGCTATGGTTGGCGCGGACCAGAGCCTCAAGCCCCAGCCATTTGTCAGCGGTGGTCTTCGCCGTCAGCAGCACTTCATCTGCCTGTTCTATGGTGCCCTGCCACAGATAGGTCGAACGGACGGGCTGGCTCTGCACACAGGCCGCCAGCTTAAGTGACACCAGCATTTGCGCCAGTTTATCAGCCTCAGTGGCCGAACCACAGGCAATGGACACGATCAGAATTTCCGTCATAGTCCCAACCATAGGCCGCATATGACGGCTTCGTCAAACCTGAGGGGGCACATCTATGATCTCTGTCTTACTGACGGCGTTTGTCGCGCTTATTCATATCTATATTGTCGTGCTGGAAATGGCCCTGTGGGACAAACCCGCCGGTCGCAAGGCCTTTAGATTAACGCCCGAATTTGCCACACAGACCAAAACTCTGGCGGCCAATCAGGGGCTATATAACGGCTTTCTGGCGGCAGGCCTGATCTATGGCCTGTGGCGTGACAATGCCGAATTCACCGTCTTTTTCCTGATCTGCGTCATCATTGCCGGCGTGTTCGGCGCGCTTACCGCCAGTCGCAAAATCCTGTTCATTCAGGCCCTGCCTGCGGCACTGGCCCTCACGGCACTGTGGTCGAAGATATAAAAAAAGCCCCGCACATCTGCGGGGCTTTTTCAGTTATTAATAGCGATAGTGTTCCGGCTTGAACGGGCCAGTAACCGGCACGTTAATATAGTCGGCCTGCTCTTGCGACAAGGTCGTCAGCTTGGCCCCCAGCTTTTCGAGGTGCAGCAAAGCCACCTTCTCATCCAGATGCTTCGGCAGGGTATAGACCTGACGCTCATAGGCCTTGTTGTTGGTCCAGAGTTCAATCTGCGCCAGTGTCTGGTTTGTAAAGGACGCCGACATAACAAATGACGGGTGGCCCGTCGCATTACCCAGATTCACCAAACGCCCTTCGGACAGCAGAATGATCTTCTTGCCATCAGGGAATTCGACGTGGTGCACCTGCGGCTTGATTTCGTCCCACTTGAAGTTCTTCAGCGCCGCAACCTGAATTTCGGAGTCGAAGTGACCGATGTTGCAGACAATGGCGTTGTGCTTCATCTCGCGCATGTGCTCAAGGCGCAGCACGTCCTTGTTGCCGGTGCAGGTCACAAAGATATCACCCTGTGCGGCCACTTCTTCGACCGTACGCACCTCATAGCCTTCCATCGCCGCCTGAAGGGCGCAGATCGGATCGACTTCGGTGACGATGACGCGCGCGCCACCATTACGCAGTGACGCCGCCGAACCCTTACCGACATCGCCATAACCGAGGACCACAGCCACCTTACCGGCCAGCATAACGTCCGTGGCGCGGCGAATAGCGTCAACCAGCGATTCACGACAGCCATAGAGGTTATCGAACTTCGACTTGGTGACCGAGTCATTAACGTTGATGGCCGGGAACGGCAGGTCGCCCTTTTGCGCCATGTGATACAGGCGATGCACGCCGGTCGTGGTTTCTTCGGAAACGCCGGTAATGGCGTCACGGATCGCCGAATAGAAGCCGGGCTTTTCCGCCAGATAACGCTTCATGACCTTATAGAGGGCTTCTTCTTCCTCATTGGTCGGGTTGTCGAGGATCGACGGATCTTTTTCCGCCTTTGGCCCCAGAACCGTCAGAAGCGTGGCGTCACCACCATCATCAAGGATCAGGTTCGGGTAGCCGCCGTCATGCCACTCAAAAATCTTGTGGGCATAGTCCCAGTATTCCTCAAGGGTTTCGCCCTTAATGGCAAATACCGGCGTGCCCTTGGCAGCAATCGCCGCCGCGGCGTGATCCTGCGTCGAGAAGATGTTGCACGATGCCCAACGCACTTCAGCCCCCAGAGCCTGCAGGGTTTCGATCAGCACGCCCGTCTGGATGGTCATATGCAGCGAACCGGCAATACGGGCGCCCTTCAGAACCTGCTTCGGGCCATATTCTTCGCGCGTCGCCATCAGGCCGGGCATTTCGCCTTCGGCAATATCAAGCTCCTTACGGCCCCAATCGGCCAGAGACAGGTCGCGGATAATATAATCGGCCATAGGGATAACTCGCATCTGAGATTAAACAGGATTGGCCGCCTTATAAACACCCGCCCCTGCTTATGCAAGAATGATATAAAGAAAGCTTTATATGGGCGCACAGGTGATCCGGATAAATGGTAAAACTTCCGTCTGAGGGTTTGACCGCGTCCGCGCTTACGGTTTACATCAGGCACCTTCCTACCTTACGGCAGCGAAGCCAGCATGCAGGAGTTACTATGGCTGACACATCTCATCCGGTTTTCAACGCTGTCCGCAATGACTGGACGAAGGCTGAGATCGCCACCCTGTTTGACCTGCCGTTTATGGAACTGGTGTTCCGTGCCGCCACCGTGCACCGCCAGAACTTTGACCCTAACGAGGTTCAGCTATCGCAGCTTTTGTCGATCAAGACCGGCGGTTGCGCCGAAAACTGCGGCTACTGCTCGCAATCGGCGCACCATGATACGGGCCTGAAGGCCTCTAAGCTGATGCCGGTTGACGAAGTGCTTACCGCCGCCAAGGCCGCCAAAGACGGCGGTGCGCAGCGTTTCTGCATGGGCGCGGCCTGGCGCGACCTCAAAGACCGCGACGTACCCGCACTGGCGTCCATGATTTCCGAAGTCAAGGCTATGGGCCTTGAGACCTGCGCCACGCTCGGCATGATCACGCCGGTTCAGGCCAAGGCCCTCAAAGAGGCAGGCCTCGATTATTATAACCACAACCTCGACACCTCGCCTGAATATTACTCTAAGGTCGTTACGACCCGCACCTATCAGGAGCGTCTGGATACGCTTGAGGCGGTGCGTGATGTCGGTATGAAGACCTGCTGCGGTGGCATTGTCGGCCTTGGGGAAGCCCGCGAAGACCGCGTGTCCTTCCTGCACCAGATATCCAACCTCCCCGCCCATCCCGACAGCATCCCGATCAACAATCTGGTACCGGTCGCCAATACGCCTCTGGGCATCAAGGCCAAGGTCAAGGGCGGCGTCACCACTATCGAATTTGTGCGCACCATTGCCGTGGCACGCATCCTGTGCCCGAAGTCAATGGTTCGCCTCAGCGCCGGTCGCAATGAAATGTCCGAAGAGCTTCAGGCCCTGTGCTTTATGTCGGGGGCCAATTCGATTTTTGTCGGCGATCAGCTTCTGACCACGCCGAACCCTGAACGCGGCACCGATGCCCACCTGCTGCAAAGTCTGGGCCTGCGTCCGATGGCCCACCCGCAGTAACGCCTCAGCAGACCCAGAGCAAAAGCCCATGAGCCTGACCGCCGCCGAAGCTGTAGCCCAGCTAAAAGTCACTTACAGCCGTGCGGTCGAGGCCCTTCAGGCCGATCTGCAGGCCTATCTTGAAACCCGCACACGTCCGTCACGTGAATTACGCGCGGCCGGACGCTACAGCTACCCCAGTCTGACGGTGACATGGAAAGGTCACGGCGTATCCGACGATGATGATGCACCGCTGACGCACCGTCATCCGACGGTTAATCGTGCCTTTGCCCGTTTCTCTCGTCCCGGCACCTACAGATCTTCGATCACACGCCCTGAACTGTTTGGCGACTCGATTGCCGAACAGCTTGAACTACTGGTGCGTGATTATGGAGCCGAAATCAGTGTCGGCGTTTCGGATCAGGAAATCCCCTATCCCTATGTGCTGGATGGCGCTGGCCTTGATCTCAATACGGTATCTTCGTTTGATCTGGCGCGGCACTTTCCCACGACGGAACTGGCGCTGATCGGCAATGAGGTCGCCGACGGCCTGTACATAGAGGATGAAACCGGCAACCGGCCTCTGGTCTTGTTTGACGGCCTGCGCACCGATTTCTCACTGGCACGCCTGAAACACTATACCGGCACCCCCGCCGAGCACACGCAATCATACATTCTGCTCACGAATTATCACCGTTATGTGGATGTGTTTGTGGCCTATGCGTTGGAGGAACTGAAACGCCCCGACAGTCCCTATACGGCCCTGTCGTGCTGTGGCGGTCTGATGATCACCAAGGATACACCGAACCCGCTTGAGCTGATCGCCAATTCACCCTGGCGCAAGCATCAGATGCCGGCCTATCACCTGTTGCGTCCCGACCGTCAGGGCATCAGTCTGGTCAATATCGGCGTAGGCCCGTCCAATGCCAAGAACATCACCGACCACTTAGCGGTTATGCGCCCGCATGTGTGGCTGATGATCGGCCATTGCGGTGGCCTTCGCCCCTCACAGGTTATTGGCGACTATGTGCTGGCCCACGCCTATCTGCGTGACGATCATGTGATGGACAATGTCCTGCCACGCGAAATCCCTATTCCGCCCATCGCCGAGGTTCAGGTCGCCCTGCAAAAAGCGGCGGAAACCGTTACCGGACAAGACGGAGACGAACTTAAGCGCCGCCTGAGAACCGGAACCGTGGTCACCACAGACGACCGTAATTGGGAACTGCGCTATTCGTCGTCCGCGCTTTTGTTCTCACAGAGCCGCGCCGTCGCTATTGATATGGAAAGCGCCACACTGGCGGCGCAGGGTTATCGCTTCCGTGTCCCTTACGGCACCTTGTTGTGCGTGTCGGATAAACCGCTTCACGGCGAACTCAAACTGCCCGGTCAGGCGAACCATTTCTATGAACGCGCCATCGCCGAGCATATCGACATCGGTTTTGAGACTATCAACCTGCTGCGCAAGGCCGGATCACGTCTTCATTCGCGCAAACTCAGGGCCTTTGACGAACCACCCTTCAGATAGGCACGGGCACAAAAAAAGGCCCGAGGGCGAATTTATGTTCGCCTTATCGGGCCTGTAAGGACATATCTCATGGACCTCCATCCATAGGCTGCTCAATAACCCTGTCAGGTTATTAAAAAACCTGTATTTATTCTGACCCTCATACACTTAAACTACGAATCAAGAAGTCGTGAATATTTAGGCCCTGATGTCCGCCTCGCCCCTTACTCATCTGCATGTCCTGAAGCTGCCTTTCATGGCCATGGAGAGCCTGCTTGAGGCTATTTTCGAGCTGGATCATGCCGCTGGCTTTTTATCCGATGGCGGCGCATTGGGGCGATGGTCATGGCTATGCACCCACGCAGACGCCATCAGCGTTCTTGAATATAACGACAGCCGTAAACCCGAAGACATACTGAGTGCCGCCCTGAAAAGCGGACGCTTCCCGACTAAAAGCATCAGTGGCGATCAGGGTGATCTGCCGCCCTTCACCGGCGGCATGGTCGGCTATATGAGTTTTGAGTTAGGGGCGCGGCTGGAAAACCTGCATCCACGCCCGTTCCGCGTCGAAGGGCGCGGTGCCTGGCCCGAGATGATCGTCCTGCGCTTTCCGGCATTGCTTGCCTTCGATCACAAGACCCGCCGCCTTCTGGCGCTCGGGCGTGGCCGTGACGAGCTTGAGGCCTATAATCGCGCTTTGCACATGCAGAAGCTTCTGCACCAGACCCTGTCGCGCTCCACTACCTATGCCGCACCACAGCGCCCCTTACGTGGTAAGCTGGTTCTCGAAACACCTGACGAGGTGCACGAAGACAAGGTTTCAACCCTGATTCAGCAAATTCACGCCGGTGATCTGTTTCAAGCCAATCTGGCGCGCGGCTGGCGTGGGGAACTGTCGCCTAATATGACCATTGGCCGCGTCCTCAAAGGCCTGCAACGTCAGGGCGCCAGTCCCTTTGGGGCCGCCCTGCGCCTGCAAAACCGCGCCATAGTCTCAAACAGCCCTGAGCGTTTCATCAGTCTTGACGCCAGCGGCGCGCTGGAGACCCGCCCCATTAAGGGCACACGCCCGCGCGGCAAAACCCCTGCCGCCGACCGGAAACAATCAGAGGCCCTGCTCAACAGCGAAAAGGACAGGGCCGAAAATCTGATGATCGTTGATCTGATGCGTCACGACCTGTCTAAATTTTCCAAGGTCGGTTCGGTTAAGGTCACCACACTTAATGGTCTTGAGACCTATCCGAATGTGCATCATCTGGTCTCGACCATCACCGCAGAACTGGCTTCGGGCTGTGATGCCGGTGACGTGTTGCTCAAAAGCTTCCCGCCGGGTTCCGTCAGTGGCGCGCCCAAGGTGCAGGCCCTGAAAGTCATTGCCGAGCTTGAGGCCCCGCGCGGCCCCTATTGCGGGGCATTGTTCTATGTCGATGCCTCAGGCGCTATGGACTCAAGCGTACTGATACGCACACTGGTCATGGAACAGGACGAAGGCAAACGCTGGCATCTGCGCGCCTGTGCCGGTGGCGGCATTGTGGCCGACAGTGACCCCAAGTCCGAGCGCATCGAAACCGAGACCAAACTCTCGCTGATCCGCAATGTGCTTGAGGGCGGCGAGCTTTAGCCCCCAAACGCAATTCAGGCCCTCCTGCACAAACAGGAGAGCCTGAAACAATAACCCGGATCGCTAAGGCTTAGTTGGCCGCCAGCTTTACTCCGGACTTGGCCGAAGCTTCGGACAGGTTCGGGCTGAGACGACGCAGGCGCAGATCCACTTCGCCGGCCTTGCTGATCTTTACGGTACCTTCGGCCCAGTACAGACCGCCAGCCCCCAGAAAATTATACTTGAAGTCGGCTGTATATCCGCCGCCCACAGATTCACAGGTGCTGAGGTTGACCATTTGCTTGCCTTCAACGGCAACGGCCTTGGACACGGCGGCCGATGCGCGGGCGGCTACGGTCTTACCAACCGAAGTTTCCTGAGCTTCATCACATTGAGCAAAAGCCGAAGCGCCAAAGCAAGACAGGGCGGCGGCCAGAATAAAAGCGGATTTATACGACACGAGACTACTCTTTCTGAACAGTTTACACAGGCTTCGCCCTGTGATCGATGCGCTTTTAGGCAGTTAGATTTAACGGAGAATGAATCCCGAAGCCCGTTAACTATCATTACCTGAACTTGTGAAGTACAGATACAATTTGTAACCTTACGCCAGAATATAAACCCCACAGAAACACCATAGAAAAACCCCCGGAGATAATCTCCGGGGGTCAATATTACCGGCTCACAAAGCCAGGCTAACCCGCCTGATCAGGCCGCGGTCAGCTCCGACAGGAAGCGACGGATATTCTCGCTCATGGCTTGCGTGCGGTCGGTCAGCTGACGTGCCGCCCCAAGCATTTCGGTCGAGGCCTTTTCCGTATCCGCTGCCGAAGCCGACAGCTGGGATACCGACGAAGACGCCGTGGTCGTACCATCTGAGGCTTCGTTGACGTTACGCGCGATTTCGTTCGTAGCATCCCCTTGCTGATGCACCGAGTCGGCAATCGACGAAGCGATTTCGTTCATGTGCTTGATGGTCGCGCCAATACCGCGGATTGCCGACACGCCGTTCTGAGCGGCCGTCTGGATATCCTTAATACGGTCGCGGATTTCGTCGGTCGCCTTGGCGGTTTGTTGCGCCAGAGACTTCACTTCCGAAGCCACAACCGCAAAGCCCTTACCGGCTTCACCGGCGCGTGCCGATTCAATGGTCGCGTTCAGCGCCAGCAGGTTGGTCTGCTGGGCAATGGCGTTAATCAGGTCAACCACTTCACCGATCTGATCGGCAGCGCGGCTCAGTTCAGCCATCGAGTCATTGGTGCGGTCTGCTTCCGACACGGCCTCTGCGGCGATTTCCACCGAACGCACAGCCTGATCACCAATCACGCCAATCGAAGCCGACAGTTCCGTCGTCGCCGAAGCCACGTTCTGAACGTTATCTGCCGAGTTACGGATCGAAGACACAGCCGACTGAGAGCGGCGCTCGTTTTCCTGTGCAATGGTCAGAAGCGTACGGCCATTGGTATCCAGATCAGACGCGGCCGCCGACAGAGCATCCAGCATGTCCTGCGCTTCGTGACGGAAACGCTCAGCCAGTTCAGACATCTGACGGGCGCGCTCTTCACGGGTCTTAAGCGTTGCGGCTTCGATCTCGGCCAGACGGAATTTCTCCTCGGCATTGGATTTGAAGACGTTCAGGCTATCAACTACCGACTTAAGCTCGTCACCACGGCTAAGGGCCGAAATATCGACCTCCAGATTACCCTTGGCCAGTTCTTCGGTCGTCTTGGCGATACGGTTAATACCAACCACCGTTGTACGTGAGAACATATAGGCGATACCGCAGGACAATACGGCCACAACCACGGCAAACAGGCTCAGCATGGAAATGCCGGTCGTTTGTGCCGTCTTGGCCGCAGCCGCTTCGGTGCGGGCCTGTGCCACCTGAGCGGCAATAATCTTATCGGCCAGTTGCGTCATCTTGGCGTAACCGGCATCGAACTGTGACATCAGCGGCAGAACCGAAGCGTAATCCACTTCCATTACTGAACCGGCAAATTCAACGGCTTCCTTATAGGTGCGGATTTCACGCCCCAGATCCTCAAGGTCTTTTTTCTGGGTGGCGTTGCTTGTCTTGTCAGCTTCGGCTTTGGCACGGGCTTCGATCGCCCCCAGTTCCTCAACCACAGCCGTTACCTGAGCGCCCGCATTGGTCGCCGTACCCGACGCCTGATCCGTCAGTGCACGGAACAGATTGCCGTTTGCGCCACGAATACCGGACTTAATGTCGCCAAGCGCCACAGCCGCCGGAAGGCTCACATTGTTAATATTATCAATTGACCGCCCCTGACGATCCATAACCGTCAGCGCACCGAACGCCAGAGCGCCGATAAGCACTGTCGCCACAGCGGCGGGCGTCATGAATTTCAAGGTGAAAGACCAGTTGGAAAGCTTCAACCCATCCTTACCGGCTTTATTAAACTTCGGCTTAGTCATATTGGCCCCTGACATACTACGCCCCCATACGATTTCGGAGGTACCCATTCGCTATTATGTAAACCGCCCTGAGTAGCGGCAAATGACGAACAGCCACGGAAGCGGCCCCCGGCGAATCACCCGTGCCCCCTCCGGCTATTCGCCGGTTGCGGGCAAGGTGTCAGAACATAGTTGTCGAATTCCTAACAAAGCCAAATACAAAACGTTTTGGATAAAAAAAGTCAAAAATAGAATCAAAAGCCCATAAAAAAGCCCGCTGCGGTAAACACCGAAGCGGGCTTTCAGACTGAAATATCTTGATATTTAGCTACCGTGAGCCGCATCAGCATCCGATGGCTTGGCGCTGACACCTGACACCACGGCCCGCGCTTCAGCCCCCTTTACCGGTGCCGACAGCTTGACGGCTCGGGCATCGGCGGAACGCTCAGCCTCACGCATCTGACCCGCCTGACGCTCAAGCGCGACCATCAGATCAGTGGCCTCAGCCGCTTCCGCAGCCGGTGCTGCCGGTGCCTTAGCGGCTACGGGTTGAGACGATGGCCGGATTTCATCCGCAGAAGCCACCATACGCGCGCCCTTACCCGGAAACTGATAGAAGGCATGGTTTCCAACGGTCGCAATATGATCCATGCGATGCCGCCAGACCGGACGCACCTCAAGGGTATGAAAGTGCGTCGAGGAACCAACGCTCTTGGCGACGTAACCATTAAGCGCAGCCGATGCCACCGCATGGGCACGCTTCCAGGCACCGCTTTCGACACGACGGCCCATAACCCCGGAACAGGTAAAGCTGAACTGACAACCCGTACGACGTTCCGCGCCCTGATAGACCACATTACAAATGGTCTTCGGATAGGCCGGATGGCGCACGCGGTTCAGAATGACCTGTGCCACGGCACGTTGACCGGATTCGCCTTCGCCACGCGCCTCATAATAGACAGCCTGAGTCAGGCAATCGAGGTCGCTGTGTGACTTGTTCTTAAGTACAAACGGAGCCGCAGGCCGCGACTTACCGAAGGGGCTTTCGTTCAGGATCCCCATACCCATGCTGGCCTGAACAATCGGCGCACCATCATGACCCAGTTTGTTCTGGCGGACTGAGGCCAGTTGCGCGTTAGGCTGCTCTTGCTCACGCAGGCGCAAGGTTTCAACCGGAGACGCATAGGAATCGTAACGCATAACCAATGACAGGGCACGCCGGTCAAGATCGGCATCGCCGAAACCCGCCTGCTTGATACGCTTAAGCGCACCACGGTTCTGTGCGCCCTTAGGATTTTTTACATCCAGCAAATGTGCAGACTGCTGCGCGTCATCGCGCGTAAAAAGATTCGCAGCCTGATACTGAGATTGCGACTGGCGCGCCATATGTCCGCCAAGCCAGGCCGATCCGGCAGCAGCGCCGATCATCAGGCCCGCACTACCGGCGGCCAAAAACAGGCGCACGCGAGCACGCAATGGAAAAGGGAATCGCAAAAGCTCGTATCCTCTGTGGCGAGAGCTATACAGCTCCCCGGACAAAGGGCCTGCACCCGAACTAAGGCTCAGACCAGGGTCGCAAACGAGGGGCCTTCAAACCATCCATCATCATAACGACCGTACACACGCAACCTTCACAACCGCGTGATTGTGCGCGGGTTTAACATGAAAAATGTGTTCAAAATGTGTTTACTGGCCGTTCGTATCTGATTTGCCTGAGTTGATCAATCCCCGATTTAACAATCAGTCGCACCTCAACTCATTTTTGCCAAAGTTATGCCACGTTGTACTAAGGCAATGATCCAAGTAAAAACGCACTACATTTAGACGTTCTGTTCTTAACTGCCTTCGGAGACTTTGAATTTATTATTTGCGATTACAAAACAGCGAAGATTTCCTCATCGCGCCCCAAGCTTAATTAAGCCGACCATCGCGTAAAAAGAAGCACCCCCCGCAGGGCTGGCGGGCAAGGCGCTGGATTTAATAACAAATTATAAATTTTTACGTGAACGCGAAAACTTGCTGCTCCGCCCACCCTGCGCTCAGGGCGATCCGAGGGTGCGCAATAGCGGCCCCCTCATATTCTGACGCATTTTCTTTGAAAAAAAGCTGCCTTGAGTCGCCCCGACACGCCTCGTCAATGATTATGGCGCGGCATCTTATCGGCAATGCGGCTGTATTTCAGCGCTGGCTCCATGACCGCGCCAGTGTTTAATTGGCCAACGGTCTGGCGATAGATCTCCTGCCACATGGTCGCTGATTCCGGCACCGGCGGGATACCCTCAGCCTGACGCGCCGCAATCTCTTCATCAGGCACCAGCATATTACAGGCCCCCGTATTCAGGTCGATGCGGATGATATCGCCCGTGCGCAACCACGCCAGCCCACCGCCCACAGCGCTTTCCGGCGCAGCATTAAGGATCGACGGCGAATCGGCGGTGCCCGACTGACGTCCGTCTCCGATGGTCGGCAGTGAGGTGATACCCTGCTTAATCAGTGCATCGGGCGGCTGCATATTGACGACTTCAGCCGAACCAGGCCAGCCGACCGGCCCTGAACCACGAATGACCAGAATTGTTCGCGCATCAATGCCCAAAGACGGATCATTGATACGTTCGTGGTAATCGGTCGAACCATCGAACACGACGGCCTTACCTTCGAACACCCCTTCACTTCCGGCATCCGAAAGATAGCGCTGACGGAACTCATCCGAAATGACGCTGGTCTTCATAATGGCGAAGTCAAACAGGTTCCCCTTGAGCACAAGGAAGCCTGCCCGCGCCATCATCGGCTCAGCGATGGTATAGATCATCTCACGGTCGCGCGTTTCACGACCGCCCACATTTTCCGCCAGCGTCTTGCCTGTAATCGTCAGGGTCGAACCGTCGATCAGGCTTTCTTTCAGAAGCTCCACATGGATCGCCGGGACACCACCCGCACGATGGAACCGCTCCCCCAGATATTTACCGGCGGGCTGCATATTGAGGATCAGCGGGATGTCATAGGCCTGCATCCAGTCTTCGTCGCTCAGTTCAACACCGGCATGGCGCGCCATAGCAACAATATGCGGCTGGGCATTGGTTGAGCCCCCAACCGCGGCCACAAGCGCAATGGCGTTTTTGAACGAAGCCTTGGTGAGGATTTTGGACGGTTTCAAATCCTCATAGGCCATCTCGACAATACGCCTGCCCGTCTCATAGGCGATCTGGCCACGCTCACGATAGGGCGCCGGAATGGCCGAACAACCGGGCAGGCTCAGCCCCATGGTTTCGGCCACCGCATTCATCGTTGAGGCCGTCCCCATGGTGTTACAATGACCCGCCGATGGCGCCGAAGCACAGGCGGCCTCAATGAATTCATCTTCGGTGATCTTACCGGCCGCCAGCGCACGGCGCGAGCGCCAGATAACCGTGCCCGAACCAACCAGATCGCCGTCATGATGCCCATCCAGCATAGGCCCGCCCGACAGGACAATGGCCGGAATATCCACCGCCGTCGCCGCCATGATACCCGCCGGAGTGGTCTTGTCACAACCGGTCGTCAGCACCACCGCATCGATCGGATAACCATGCAGGATTTCCACCAGCGTCATGAAGCTGAGGTTGCGATCCACCGCGGCCGTCGGGCGGCGGCAGTTCTCAAAGATCGGATGGCAGGGAAACTCCATCGGTATGCCGCCCGCATCGCGGATGCCATCACGCGTACGTTTGGCCAGTTCCAGATGGATGCGGTTACATGGACTAAGGTCACTGCCGCTCTGGGCTATACCGATGATCGGCTTTCCGGCACGCAACTCCTGAGGCGTGATGCCGTAGTTCATGAAGCGCTCAAGATAGAGGGCCGCCAGATCAATGTGACCGGGAGCCTCAAACCATTCCTGAGACCGGAAGCGCCCATTCGGCGTAGCGGGGGTGCGGGTCATCGTTACGTCCCTTTTATGTTTTTATAAAAACGAGATTTCGTTTTGCGGTTGTCCGGCAATATCGCTGCGGAAACGGAACAGGCCACCGGCCAGAGGCTGCGCCTTAAGGTCTTCGGCCGTCAGCCCCTTGGCCGCAGTGGTCGCATAGACGGTTTTCAGATCAGGCCCGCCAAAGGCGATCTTGGTGACATTTGACACCGGCAGGCGGATTTTGCGCAGCAAACGCCCGTCCGACGCATAGACATTAATGCCCCAGCCAAAGAACAGACTGACCCAGACATTGCCCTGCGCATCGACCACCGGCCCGTCTACATAGCCTTCGCCATGCGGGCTTTGCGGATCGGGTGCATAACAGACCTCACCCGCCATTTCGACTTTTTGCCCGACATCCAACTGCGCAAACAGGCGCTTGTTACTGATCTCGCCCTGATCATCCAGATCAAAGGCATAGACGTGCTTTTTCAGCGTATCGTTATGATAGAGCGTCCTGCCGTCAGGGCTGAGGGCGGGGCCGTTGGTGATCACATAGTCATCATCCATGACCTTAAGGCCACGCGCATCGAAGCGATAAAGCTTACCCGTAGCGCGCTCTTCGGGATCGTGCATAGACCCGAACCACAACCGCCCCTGAGGATCGACAAACCCATCATTCAGGCGGTTATCAAGATGGGTAGGCTCAACGTGGCTTAAGAAATGAAAGCCATTTGCCTCATCAAAACGATACAAGCCCGTTTTACAGCCGACAACAAAGCCACCGCCGCGCACCGGTGCCAGAAACCCCGGCTCTGATGGTGCCTCAAAGCTGCGCGTCTCACCTGACGACGCATCGAAGCGGTGAACCTTCTTTTGCTTGATATCGACGAACCACAGCGCATTCTCTGCCGCCCGCCAGACCGGCCCTTCGCCCAATGTGGCCTTCAGGTCCCAGATGCAGGTGATGTCACTCATACCGACCCCTCACAAAAAGAGACGCGCCAAGGCGAAGGACTTGTCAGCGATTTACCGCCAGCCGGCGTCTATCCAGTAGCCGTGTCCGGTGCACAGGGCCGCATCGTCCGACGCCAGAAACAGTGCCAGCGACGCCACATGCTGCGGCTCGATCCGGCCATCCAGACATTGCGCATTGACGATTTCCGCTTCACCTTCGGGCGTGTACCATTTCATCTGACGCGGGGTTTTGACATTGCCCGGAATGATAGTCGTGACGCGGATATTGTCGCGGCCCAGTTCACGCGCCAGCGCCCGTGTCATGCCTTCGATACCCGCCTTGGCCGTCTCATAAAGCGTCAGGTCAGGCAGACCCAGATGCCATGAGATTGACCCGAAATTGATGATCGCCCCGCCCCCCAGCGTCTTCATGCCCGGCGCAATGATACGCGAACAAATCAGCATGTGCTTGAGGTTGACGGCAACGTTCTTATCAAAGAACTCTGACGTGATTTCCGACAGGCTATGGCGGTCATCGCGTGCGGCATTATTCAGAAGAATACTGACCGGCCCTTCGGCCTGAATGGCGTGCAACAACGCCTCAAGCTTGGGCGTATCCGTCAGGTCACACAGATGATAAACTGGTGGATTAGTTTCGCCGTTATCGATTGTCGCACTGACCTCGTCCACAAGGTCAATGAAATGCACCTCTGCGCCCTGACGAACGAAGGCCTGCACCAGCCCCGCTCCGATACCCGACCCCCCGCCGGTAATCAGAACCTTACGCCCTTTAAGGCTGGGATAAATCGCTGATGACATGCCTTCGTCTTTCTTTAGGTACTAATGTTTACGCCGCATCCGTGCGGGCAGGCTTTGCGCCCTTGAGCAATCCACGGGCTGCCAGATTTTCGATAAGTGCGGTGATGCCGAAAACCCAGGCCCGCGCGTCCTTAGACGTATTGACACGGTTTTCCAGACGTCCGAGCTTAGCGGTATTTACGCGCACGATGTCGCCCACCTTATGTGTGAAGCCACGACCGGCAACGTCACGATCCTGAGTCGGCGCAAACAGGGTCCCAAGCATCAGCACAAAACCATCAGGGTAATGGTGCTCACTCAGGGCCTGACGCACCAGCTCCAGCGGGTCACGACTGATCTGATCCATTGAGGAACGCCCCGTCAGCTCATAGCCTTCCGGCCCGTCGATCTTGAGATCAAGCACCGCCGAACGCACATCATCAATGCTGAAGCCGTCATCAAACAGGCGAATGAACGGCCCAAGCGCACACGACGCGTTATTGTCCTTGGCCTTACCCAGCAAAAGCGCCGAACGCCCTTCGAAACAACGTAAGTTGACATCATTCCCCAGCGTAGCCCCAACCGTGCGACCATCCGAAGTCACCACCAATACCACTTCGGGTTCCGGATTGTTCCAGGTCGAATCGGAACGCACACCAACCTCTTCGCCCCAACCAACCGTTGAAAGCACCGGCGACTTGGTAAAGATTTCAGCGTCCGGCCCGATAGCGACCTCAAGATACTGCGACCACAGACCTTCGGAAATCAGAGCTTCTTTCAGCTTCATGGCCGACTCAGAACCCGGCACAACGGCGCGGATATCACCGCCGATACGCTCGGACAGATCATTGCGGATGGCCTGCGCCTTATCGGCATCGCCACGCGCACGTTCTTCGATAACGCGCTCAACCGCCGACACTGCAAAGGTCACGCCCGCCGCCTTTACGACCTGAAGGTCGATCGGAGACAGAAGCGTATCTTTTGCCTTGCGCTCCCAGACGGGGGCAAAATCAAAATCTTCGAGACGTCCGAGCGACACACCGGCCTGCTCGCCGCTTTGTGGCCACTGCGCCAGAAATTGCGCTACTGTCGGCGCAATAGCGCTAACATCAAAAACCTCGCCGTTTCTGACCAGAATGGGCGTCGGCCCCTCCGAAGTCATAATACGTCCTACAAGTGTAGCTGACCGCCAGTCATCAGCCAGAAAATCTGTCATGACACCAATACCTTTTTCATTGAACCGAACCGCCCCCGCGTCTCATTCGGTAGAATGTTTTTGTTTCCGCTTCAACCTGTGATGACGGCATGGTTTTTGCCTTCCGCCCTTATTTTTCTGAGTGACAGCAGGCCCCATACCTTGGCGACAGCACCTGCTGATTATGATAGCGCTACCATTTCCAGCAGACCGCAGCCTTTGTCAAGACAAATACGCATTCGTCCGCGATTATGCGCAGTGAATAATGATTATGCCCCTGTCGCAGGCATGGCCGACGACTGACGCTCGATTATGGCAAAGTCCCTGATCTCGTGAACAGGTTTATGCGTTTGCCCCTGACGTTTGGATCTGATCTGCTCAAGCAGCATTTTCAGCCCCAGTGCCGCCATGTCTGAAATCGGCTGACGCACCGTCGTCAGTTCCGGCCAGACGCTTGAGGCCATAGAGGTGTCATCGAAACCGACAATAGTGACATCATCGGGCACCTCAAGACCAAGCCGGTGCGCGGTTGCCACCGCCCCTGCGGCCATATCATCGTTGCTGGCAAAAACCGCCGTCGGGCGATCAGTGCGCGACAACAGGCTCTCGGCCGCATCAAAGCCGGAACGATAGGTGAAATAGCCCTGCCCCACCAGGGCGTCATCGACCTTAAGACCGGCCTTGGTCAGGGCCTCGACATATCCATTATAACGAAGCTCGCTGTAGAACGAGTTCGGGTGCCCCTTAATGAAGCCGATCCGCTTATGCCCCAGCGCCACCAGCCGGCTGGTCATGGCATAGGCGGCCTTGAAATCATCAATCGAAACGCTCGAAACATCCGGCAGAGGCCGTGAAGTTGCCACGCCCACAAACGGCAGCTTCATATCTTTCAGCGCTTTGGCCACCCGCGACGAATCGCTCAGAGGCGGCGGCAGAATCACCCCGTCCACCCCGACGGTTCTCAGCTTATCCAGCACATCCGCCACCCCTTCGGGGCCTTCGCAACTTTCGATCAGAAGCTGACAGCCGCTCTGCGAACTTTGCTGCAATATACCCAGCAGAAACTCGCTCAGAAACGACATGGACGGGTTGGAATAGATCAGAGCCACCCGCGACGAATCCTGACTGGCCAGTGACCGCGCAGCCATATTGGGCGAATAGTTGAGGGCCTTAATGGCCTCAAGCACCTTTTTGCGCGTCTCTTCGCGGACGTTTTTCTCGGCATTAATGACGCGCGACACCGTCATGGGGGAAACCCCGACATGTTGGGCAACATCGTGAATGGTGACAATGCTGCCACCGCGACGGCTGACTTTTCGCGCCAATATCGTAACCCCTTGGCGACGAATCGTGTTCGCAGCCATAAATCCCTTTTTCTGATGCAATTATGACACGTAGCGCGCGCACGCGTAAAGCCCTTGCGCTCAGGCCGCCTGCCTGCGTCCGGAAACCGGAAAATAAGGCCCATTCGCTTTCATATCCGAAAAATAATTCCGCTTGCAAAAGCCCAAACCCGCTCGCATGATAGCGCAAACATATAATAAAAATCAGGGGAGAAGACGCATGTTCCGCTTAATGGCCGGAGGCTGTGCCGCACTATGGGCCGGACTGTGGTTGATGACCACGCCCGCCTTATCACAACCCGCTCAGTCTGACGCGCCGCCGCCTTTGCGCTATGTTTGGAAAAGCGTCGATATGCGCGGTGGCGGCTTCGTACCGGGCCTTGTCTTCCACCCGACTGAGCCTGACCTGCTCTATGCCCGTACCGATATTGGCGGTGCCTATCGCTATGATCCGGCAAACAACCGCTGGATTGCGCTCCTTGATCATCTGGGGCGTGACGATGCCGCCCTGATGGGGGTTTTGAGCATTGGTCTTGATCCCGTTAATCCCGACATAGTCTATCTGGCGGGCGGACTATATACGCAGGAAAGCCCGTATAACCGTAAGGCGGCGCTGCTGATTTCCGCAGATCGCGGTGCAAGCTGGAAAAAGGTTGAGCTGCCGTTTTATCTGGGTGGCAACGAAGACGGACGTTCAACTGGTGAGCGCCTGATTGTTGATCCGCACAACCGTTCAACCCTTTATCTGGGCACCAGCAAAAACGGGCTGTGGCAAAGTAACGATTCCGGCCTCAACTGGCGCAAAACCTCATTGCCCGCCAGCCATATCCTGTTCGTTCTGGCGGATGAAAAAAGCCGCGACCTCTATGCAGGCGTCGAAGACCGTGAAGGCCACAGCCTCTATGTCTCAAACGACTCAGGCCAAAACTGGCAGCCGGTCGCGGGCACGCCGAAACATCTGATGCCGCACCATGCCGAACGCGCGGCATCCGGCAAATTGTTCCTGACCTTTGGTAATGCACTGGGGCCAAATGGCGTCACTGACGGCGCCGTAAAGACCTATGATCCGGCCACGCAAAAGTGGGAGGACATTACGCCACTGAAACCGGGCGCTGAAACCTTTGGTTACGCAGGCCTGACCCTTGACCGCAACACCGCCGGCACAGTGATGGTGTCCACGCTGAACCGCTGGGGCTCAGGGGACGAAATATTCCGCTCGACTGATTATGGCCGGACATGGAAACCCTTAAGCCGTGCCTCGCATTTCAACACTTCGGATGCCCCGTGGCTGATACCTTTTTCCGGCGGCAGGCATGACCGTATTGGTCACTGGATCGGCGACATCGAAATTGATCCCTTCAATCCCGATCGCGTTTTCTACGTTACCGGTTACGGCCTTTGGGAAAACCGCACTCTCACGGGACTTGAGAAAGGTGAAACTCTGAAATGGCTTTTCACCAATAATGGTCTTGAAGAAACCGCGCCGCTTGAACTGATTTCACCGCCACAGGGTGCGCATCTTCTGAGCGCGCTCGGTGACATCGGCGGCTTCCGGCACGATGACCTGTTTGACGTTAAGGGCGCGACCTATTTCGACCCGAACGGCGGCAGTAACCGCAGCATCGACTTTGCCGAAGACAAACCCCAGATCATCGTCCGCACATCCGATAAAGCCCCTTACGGCTATGTTTCCGGTGACGGCGGCAAAAGCTGGCGCGGCTTTGCGGCGCATCCTGAAACCATAGTTGACCCGCATAATCACGGCGTTGAAACCCTTGGGATCGCCATTAATGCCGACGCCACGCGCATCATGTGGATGCCGAAAAATTCGGTGCCCTATGTGTCTTCGGACATGGGTCAGACATGGGTGAAATCGACCGGCGCACCGATCAATAGCGAAAGCCATATCTATCCGCTGTCCGATCGGGTGAACCCGCTTAAATTCTATCTTTATGACAACCGCAAAAAGACGGTTTACTACAGCGAAGACGGCGGCGCTTCGTTCAAAACCGGCTCAACCTCGGTCGTTGACTGGGGCAGCCGTATGCGGGCCGCCCCTAACAACGAAGGCCACCTGTGGCTTGGGGGCTGGAATGGACTGAATGTCTCGGATGACGGCGGCAAAAGTTTTTCGACCGTACCGGGCTTTGAAAGTGTCTGGGGCGTCACCTTCGGGTCAGGCGACCCTAAGGAAAACTATCCGGCGATCTTTGTCTGGGGCAAGCTGAACGGCAAGGAAGGCGTCTATATGTCGCCCGATATCGGTGCCCGCTGGGTCAGGCTGAGCAACGACAAACAACAGTTCGGCTCATTGCACAGCATGGTGGGTGATCCGCGTATTTTCGGGCGTCTTTATTTAGGTGTTGGCGGTCGTGGCATTATGGCTGGTGATTTTATCCGGCCCTCGGCTAATAATGCGCCAACACAATAACAGGAAACATGCCTATGACCGCCTCCAGACCGGTATCACTGAAAATTCTGCTGCTTTCGCTGACGGCCCTGACCCTGCCCGTAGCCAGTCAGGCCGCACCGCGATTTGCCCAGATCTTCGGTGACAATTCCGTATTGCAAAGAGACACGCCCGTCACCGTCTGGGGCTTTGCCGATGCAAACGAAGCGGTCACCCTGACCATTGGCACGCAAACGGTTGCCGCCAAAGCCGATGCGACCGGACGCTGGGAAGCCACCCTGTCGCCACTGGCCACAGGTACAACCTACGAACTGAGCCTGCAAAACGGCCCGACCCTGAAAAACATCGTTGCCGGTGATGTGTTCCTGTGTTCGGGGCAATCGAACATGGAGTTTCAGACCCGCTACGCCACCAATGCGCGTAACGTGATGCGCGATTCGGCCAACAACAATATCCGGTTTGTTACCCTGAACCGCGATGCCCGCCCCACAGGCCCGCTCACTGATCTTGAATATAAGCCGGATTGGAAAATCGCCGCCCCTGACACCACCGGCGACAGTTCAGCCGTCTGTTATTTTATGTCCAGAGCCATTCACGCCAAAACCGGTGTCCCCGTCGGCATGATCCATTCTTCGTGGGGCGGCACCGCGGCGCAGGCCTGGATCAGTCAGGAAGGACTGGCGCAAACCGGCAATTATGCGCGCTCGCTTGAGGTTCTGTCGCTCTATGCCAGCGATCCGAACAAAGCCCAGTCCCAGTGGCGCGATCTGATCGTCAACTGGTGGAACGAACATGAACCGGACGCCAGCATCAAACGCCAATGGTCCAGACCCGATTTTGATGACCGCGACTGGACAAGCGTCGTCCCGACAACCCAGTGGGAAAACTGGGGCGTTCCTGAATTTGCCTTCTTTGATGGTGTGGTCTGGTTCCGCAATCACGTAACCCTGACCAGGGCACAGGCCGAAAACGCAGTCTCTATTGAGATTGGTGCCGTCGATGAAGCCGATACGACCTATGTCAATGGTACGCCGGTCGGCGCGACCACAAGCTGGAACAGGTCACGCGTTTACGACCTGCCCAAGGGCGTGCTTAAGGCCGGTAAAAATGTCGTTGCCATCCGGGCTTTTGACGGGGCGGGCGGTGGTGGCCTTTGGGGGCCGGTCGATGCCCGCGCCATTATTCTTAAGGACGGGACGCGTGTAACCTTGCCCGCCGAATGGCGCTATAAGGTGTCCTCTCACCTCACCGGCATTAAGGCGACATTGCCAATCATGCCCTGGCTGGATACGTCCGGCCTGTCGCCGCTCTATAACGGCATGATCGCGCCGGTCGCGCCCTACACCCTCAAAGGCGTGGCATGGTATCAGGGCGAATCCAATGTCTATTCACCCCGTGAATATGCCACCTTGCTACCCACCCTGCTGGCGGACTGGCGCACACATTTCCGTAATCCCGACCTGCCGTTTGCCATAGTGCAACTGGCCAATTTCGGCCCCGTCGCCACTGAACCCGTCGCCTCAGGCTGGGCCGAACTGCGCGAAGTTCAGCGTCAGACGGTCAATGCCGACACAAACGCCGTAATGGCCGTTTCCATTGATTTCGGCGACCGCGTGGACATCCATCCGTCACAGAAAAAAGTCGTCGGCGACCGTCTGGCGCTTGGCCTGAGGCGCATAGCCTATGGCGAACAGGTGGCCCTCAGCCCTGAGCCGACCACCATCAGCCGCAATGGCCCTGACCTGACTATCAGCTTCAGCGATACACAAGGCAGTCTGAAAACCTACAGCGCCGCCGTAGCCATTGGTTTTGAGACCTGCGACGCCCAGAATCTCTGTGCCTATGCGGATGCCCGCGTTCAGGGAGACCAGATTATCCTTAAAAACGCGCCCGCCTCGACGGTGCGGGTACGATATGCGTGGGCCGATTCCCCCTATATTAATCTCTATAGCGCCGGAGATTTGCCTGTTGCGCCGTTTGAGCTAGACATCCCGTAATTGTCTGAGGAAATGTCTATGCGTCTTTTGGTCTCTGCCCCCATTCTTTGTCTGGTTTCCGCGTTAGGCCTCAGCGCCTGCGCGGATAAGGCCACAACGCCAGCGGCGGCTTCGGCGGCCCTGCCTTTCGAAGCCCCCCTGACAATGCCGGACATGCCTTTGCATGATCCTTTCATCGTCGCAGACAAAAAGACCCAGACCTATTACCTGTTCACCTCAAACAGAGTGCGCGTCAGCGGCGTCGAAGGCGTTGGCGTCATGGCTTACAAAAGCCGTGATCTGAAACACTGGTCAAAGGCCGAGGTGGTTTTCAAACTGCCCGAAGGCATCTGGGCTGATGGCGGCGGCTGGGCACCCGAAGTGCATGAATGGCAGGGAAAATACTATCTGTTCGTCACGGCCCATAACGAGGCCACCCCAAATGGCAAAAGCCCGCATACCGGCCTCGACCTTTATCGCCGCAGCACCATACTGGCCGTTTCGGACAGTCTCGACGGGCCGTTCACCGTGGTGCGTGACGCCGAGCCCGTCGTCCCAAAAGAGATACTTTCGCTTGATGGCACCCTGTTTCAGGACGCTCAGGGCAAGCCGTGGATGGTCTATGCCCATGAGTGGATTCAGACACGCGATGGCGGGATGGCCGCCCTGCCCCTAAACGATGACCTGAGCGCAAAAGGCCCGTCGATCACCCTGTTTAAGGGTTCCGACTCCGAATGGTCAAAGCCGCAGCAGGACGTAAAGGCCTATGTCACCGACGGCCCACAACTCAGGCGCACGCAGGACGGCTCACTGATCATGATCTGGTCAAGCTGGGGTAAGGACGGTTACTTCGAGACACAGGCGCGCTCGAAGACTGGCGAACTGCAAGGGCCTTGGGAGCAACTGCCCAAACTGCTCGACAAGGGCTCCGGTCACGGCATGCTGTTTGACACCTTCGAAGGCCAGCCGATGCTGATCGTCCACCGCCCCTTCGGAAATGCGCGCGGGAAGCTCTACGAAGTTGACGATAGCGGCGACCGCATCGTCGTTACGCGTCAGCGGGTTGATCTGGATGGCGATGCCAATCCTGTTGCGCCCTACAAACCATAAAAAACAATGAGGAAACCCCATGAACCAGACCCGTCGCCAGATACTGGGCGCCACTGCGGCGCTTAGCGGCACCACCCTGAGCACCCTGCCGGCAAACGCTCAGTCGGCGGCCTTCCGGCCTTCGTGGGAATCGCTTGGGGCCGCTTATCAGACGCCGGACTGGTTCAAGGATGCTAAGCTCGGCCTGTGGTCCCACTGGGGGCCACAGTGCGTGCCGGAATCCGGCGACTGGTACGGGCGACACATGTATATTCAGGGCCACTGGCAATATGACGCCCATGTCCGCAAATACGGGCATCCGGCGCATTTCGGCTTCATGGAGATCATGAACCAGTGGAAGGTCACCGACTGGGACCCTGACGCACAGGTCAAACTATTTCAGAATGCCGGTGCCAAATACATCGTCTCGATGGCCAACCACCACGACAATCTGGATATGTACGATTCCAAATTCCATAAATGGAATACGATGAATGTCGGCCCGAAGATGGATATAGTCGGGCGCTGGGAAAAGGCCGTCAAGGCGGCAGGTCTGCGGTTCGGTGTCTCGAACCACGCCGCCCACGCCTGGCACTGGTGGCAGACCGCCTATGGCTACGACCCCGAAGGCCCGATGCGTACCGTGCGTTATGACGCCGCCCGCCTGACCAAAGACGATGGCAAGGGCAAGTGGTGGGAAGGCCTCGACCCTCAGGAACTCTATACCGGTGCGCACGGCGATATGGTGCCGCCCGACGGCATCAAAACCATTGCCGACATGCAGGCCTATCACAACGCCCATTCCGGTCAGTGGTTAGAGACCTCACCCAATGAATGGTATGCCAAACAGTGGCTTCTGCGGCAGAACGATCTGGTCGATAAATATAAGCCTGACTTTGTCTATTACGATAATTACGGCCTGCCGCTGGAGCAGGCGGGCCTTGAGGCCACGGCCCATTTTTATAACCAGAACCGGAAATGGCACGGCGGCAAATTAGAAGCCGTCGCCACTGGCAAAAAGCTTGAGGAGTGGCAGAAACGCGCCATTGTCGATGATGTCGAGCGCGGTTTTTCGGATCGTCTTCGCGCCGATTACTGGCAAACCTGCACCTGTCTGGGGGACTGGCATTATGATCGCGGCCTCTATGAGCGTGATGGCTACAAAACCGCCAAAGATGTCATTCAGCGCCTGACGGATGTGGTGTCCAAAAATGGCAATATGCTGCTCTCGGTGCCTCAGCGCGGCTCCGGCGAGATCGACGAAAAGGCCACCAAAATCCTGCACGACATGGCCGCATGGATGGCCGTCAACGGCGAAGCCATATTCGGCACCCGCGTCTGGGACATCTATGGCGAAGGCCCTGCCCGCTTCACCGAGGGTATGCAGAACGAAAGCGCACAAAAAGGATTTAGCTATCAGGACATCCGCTACACCACCAAGGGCGAGACGCTCTATACACTGGGGCAGGACTGGCCGGACAACGGCTTTATGAGCCTGACCGCCTTTGCCGAAGGCTCTGCCCAACGCAAAGGCCGTATTGAGCGCGTCGAGCTTTTGGGGCACGGCGCGCCGCTGGAATTCGGATTATCCGTCAACGGACTGAATGTCCGCCTGCCGGAACAACGGCCTGCCTTTACGCCCGTGTTGAAAATTCTGGGTAGCGGTCACGCTTAAGTTCGTTTAAAAAACCCGCTTTCAGTTTTATTATTTATTTCGTTGTATCCTGTTTCTGAAACGGCCCAAACCGTTGCGGCATTTTGGGGTCAGAATACGACCATAACCATAACAAATATACGGAAACGCTATTTAACTCATGACACCGGCTCTTAACCGATATCACGAACATCTGTGCGTCTATTTGCGGGCCACAGATACCCGCCAAAAACTGTCCGCTCAGTCAGGAATCAATGCATCAGCGGGTAACACGCCTCAAACTCCCTCAGTTGAACGCGACTGGTTTGAATGGCTGGGCATCGATCCGAACGCGCCGCAACGCCTCAAGCGGATTGATTGATAAACCCCCTGAAGCGCGATACTATGTCTGCATTCTGAATGCGGGGGCACACCATGTTGCGATGGCTTACGGCGCTTATATTGCTGCTGACCCTGCCGCCCCTTCAGGGACATGCCGAGACCTATCCCGAAACCATCGGCTTTACCTTCGTCGAAAATTCAGAGAGCCCCAGCACCGGCAAGGAGGGCATCATCTATGCCTTCGGGGCCTTTGACGGCAATGCCCGTTCCCGCTTCCTGACATTTATCAGGATCCGTAACATCACCCACGCCACTGTGGTCTTCGACTCTCCCGGTGGCAATCTGTTCGGCGGTCTGGAACTGGGTGAAGCCATTCGTGACAATAAATTCAACACAGCCGTAGGCCGTCAGGACGACACCAACACCACGTCAAACGCCATCTGTGCCAGCGCCTGTTCCTATGCTTTTGCGGGCGGAATCTATCGCTATCTGACCAGAGATAACCAGCTTGGGCTGCATCAGTTTTCAACCCAAACCAATCAGGGTGATCTGGGTCAGGCCCAGACCATTACTGCCCTGATCGTCGATTATCTGGATCGCATGGGCGTGCAGTCTCAGGCCTATACCACCGCCGCCTTCACCAGCCACACCGACATTACATGGCTCACCCCCGCGCAGGCGTTGAAGATGCGCTTCGCGAATAACGGCAGGCACATCACCACGGCTGAAATCAAGCTGGTCAATATGCTGCCCTATCTGCGTCTTGAGCAGGTACAGCATGATATGATCATGCGCACCGTGTTTCTCTGTAACGACAAAAGAGAAGTCACGGTCACCGCGGGCATAGGCACCACGCCCGAACTGACGCTCACACGTTATGAGTGGACGAAACGCGCCTACCTGACCTTCGATGATCAAAAGACCCTGCTGAACGAAGAATCGCCGGGCGTCATACCCTTCGAAAGCGTCCTGTGGATTGTGCGTCAGCTTAGCAGAGAACAGGTCGCCGCTCTTGGGGCCACGCAGAACTTAGGCCTGTGGGTAGAGGCCGAAAGCCCTGACTATCGTTGGGGCGGCACCATGGAACTGGAGCCGGTAAAGGACAAGATCGCCTATTTCGCCGAGCAGTGCTACGCGCCGTCATTCTGACTAAAGATAAAAAAACACCCGCCATCATTACTGACAGCGGGTGTTTTCATTTTGATGTCCCAATCCCTTAGGAATCGAGGAACGACCGCAGCTTGCGTGAGCGCGACGGATGCTTCAGCTTACGCAGCGCCTTGGCCTCGATCTGACGGATACGCTCGCGAGTAACCGAGAACTGCTGACCGACTTCCTCAAGGGTGTGGTCGGTATTCATACCGATACCAAAGCGCATCCGCAGAACGCGTTCTTCACGCGGCGTCAGCGACGCCAGAACACGGGTCGTGGTTTCACGCAGGTTAGACTGAATGGCGGCATCGATAGGCAGAACCGCATTCTTGTCTTCGATAAAATCACCCAGATGCGAATCCTCTTCGTCCCCGATCGGGGTTTCGAGCGAGATCGGCTCCTTGGCGATTTTCAGAACCTTGCGCACCTTTTCCAGCGGCATGGCCAGCTTTTCAGCCAGTTCCTCAGGCGTCGGCTCACGTCCGATTTCATGCAGCATCTGGCGCGAAGTACGCACGATCTTGTTGATCGTCTCGATCATATGCACCGGAATACGGATGGTGCGCGCCTGATCGGCAATCGAGCGGGTGATGGCCTGACGAATCCACCAGGTCGCATAGGTCGAGAACTTGTAACCGCGACGATATTCAAACTTATCGACCGCCTTCATCAGGCCGATATTGCCTTCCTGAATAAGGTCAAGGAATTGCAGACCACGGTTGGTGTATTTCTTGGCAATCGAAATAACCAGACGCAGGTTGGCTTCGACCATTTCGGTCTTGGCCTGACGGGCTTCGCGCTCGCCTTTTTGTACGGTCTGAACGATGCGACGAAAATCATCAACCGCCACACCCATATCGGCCGCCAGCTGAGAGACTTCGCCACGGATGCGCGCAATCGACGGGCCTTCGAGATCGACAAACTTCTGCCAGCGCACGCCAAGGTCGCGCACCTTATCGGTCCATTGCGGATCGAGTTCACGCGAATAGTAGTGCTGCAGGAATTCCTGACGCGAAATCCCGTAGGAGTCAGCCAGACGCAGCAGACGGCCCTCAAGGCTCATCAGGCGCTTGTTGATCGTATAGAGCTGCTCAACAAGGGCTTCGATACGCTGGTTGTTCAGTTTCAGCGTCTTAAGGTGACGCGTAATGGCTGCGGTAACTTCATCATAGGCCGCACGGTCAGCCGGATCGACCGGATGGCCCTCAAGCTTGGCCGTCAGAAGCTTTTCCTGAGCGCGACGATAGGTGGTTTCAAACTCGGCCGCAATAGCATCAAGGGTTTCCATAACCCCTTCACGCAGCTCCGATTCCATGGCCGATACGGACGGGCCTGCGCCATCGTCGAAATCGTCCTCGTCCTCTTCTTCGGCCTCAGGCTTTTTTTCCTGCTCGTCGTGCGGAACGTAATCGTCGTCCTCATCATCTCCGGACTTTTGCTTGACCTCTCCCGAAACAGCCTTGGCGGGTTCGGGAGCCTTAAGCACCGGTGCGGGCGCAGGCGCGGCGATGACGGTGGTGTCCTCGACCTCTTCCTCTTCCTCACCATTCAGCTGAGCGGCGGTCGGGCCGGAATCAGGGCCACCACCATAGGTGCCCTCAAGGTCGATAATCTCACGCAGCAGAATGCGACCGGACTCAAGTTCTTCGCGCCACACCATAATGGCTTCGAAGGTCAGGGCCGATTCACAAAGGCCACGGATCATGGTGTCACGACCGGCCTCGATACGCTTGGCGATGGCGATTTCGCCTTCGCGTGACAAAAGCTCGACCGACCCCATTTCACGCAGATACATGCGTACCGGATCGTCCGTGCGGTCATAGGCCGAGGTCTTGGCGGTTTCGACCACCGCACCGGCTTCTTCGCGCACGACAAGCTCGCCGCCCTCAGCGACATCTTCTTCGGAATCGACGACATTGACGCCCATTTCCGTCAGCATGGCCAGGGTGTCTTCGATCTGCTCTGAGGTAAACTCCTCAGACGGCAACACCTTGTTCAGCTCATCCATCGTCACATAGCCACGTGTCTTGGCCTGTTTGATGAATTTTTTGACGCCCGCATCGGTAAGGTCGAGCAAAGGACCGTCAGAGGATGTTTCGGCTTCGGGTTTTTCCGTCGCTTGGCTCATTTATGTCTCCGCCGTGCGGCAATTGCCGCGTCTGGCCTAATAATAACGAAGTTTCTCAACGAAAGATCAAGTTTATTCCGTCGTTGACTCTTCAAAAATCTGTCCGCTTTTCAAGGCTTTCCGCAGGACATCACGCTCAAGCTTGGTTCGCGCGAAAATTTCTGCATCAAAACCCTGCATAGCAGAGGCCTTAGCAGCAATAAGGGCACGTTCCAACGCTGTCAAACGCGCAAGCGCGTTAAACGCAGTCAACCAGCGGTCATGAGCATCAGCGAGTGATATGTCCTGTGCGAGGAATGGCGAAGCCGATCTGAGGGCTGCCGTCTGGATCCCGCTTAACAATGCGTCATAGCCTTGATTTTTCAGATGGCGGTTTAGGGTCTGCCTGTCAAGAGGATCGTGGATAAAACTTGCCCCCACCACTGCTTTTGCCAGCCCCTCAAGGGCCGTATCCCCCAGACCATAGGTATCAAGCGCCTCTATGTGATCCATCAGCCATTCGGGATGATCCAGCAAACCCTGCGCCACCGCCGCACTGATCGGATCAAGTGCCACAGACAAGGCCTTAGCCGCACGCCCCCCTTCGGGGGTCACATAGCTGGGCGGTTCCGCAAACCGGCCGCCCTTACGCGGGCCATTGGGCTGAAAGGCCGGACGCGGCGCATAGTTCGTGTTCTTAGCCACCGGCACAAACAGGTGGTCAAACCGTTCCAGCAAATCCTGACGATAGGCTTCGGACAAATCCTTGTCCTCAATCTGCGCCGATAAGGCCCGCAGCCGTTTCTTCAGCCCCGCCTTACGCTCAGGCGTATCCAGCGGCTCCAGCTCCTGCTCACGTTTGAACAGAACCTCAACAAACGGCTGGGTCTGACTTACGGCTTCGCGCAAAGCCAGCGCCCCTTTTTCGCGCAAAATATCGTCGGGGTCCTGCCCACCGGCAATCAGGCACACCTTAAAGGACTTACCGGGCTTCAGTTTAGGCAAGGCGCGATCAAGCGCGCGATTGGCTGCCCGTTGTCCGGCTCCGTCGCCATCAAAACACAGGGTCGGCTCAGGGTGCCTGCGCCACAGCACATCAATCTGTTCTTCGGTCAGGGCCGTACCCAGCGGTGCCACCGCCGAAATCTGCGCACGCTGACAGGCCAGCACATCCATATAGCCTTCGACCACCACCAGATCGCCGCCACGATTTTCCCCAAGGATCTTCAGCGCCTTAGGCAATCCATACAACAGCGCACCCTTATGGAACAAAGGCGTTTCCGGCCCGTTGAGATACTTGGCCTTTTCGTCGGGATTGAGCGCCCGCCCGCCAAATGACACGACCTTGGAACGTGCGTCCTCAATGGGGAACATCAGCCGGTCACGGAAACGGTCATAGGGCGCATTGTTCTCGACCTGTATCAGCAGACCACATTCCACCAGCTCAGAGACCTTCGCCCCCTTTTGCACCAGTGCGTCCTTAAGGCCCGTGCGCTCCTTAGGGGCATATCCCAGACCGAAATGCGCCACATCTTCGTCACTCAGCCCGCGGCGATGCAGATATTCCCGCGCCGCCATTGCCCCCGGCGACTTGTCATAAAGACGTGCGCTGAACCATTTCGCCGCCAGTTCCATCCAGTCGGTCAGTGACTGACGTTTCATTTCCGCTTGCGCGGCCTGAGGTGTCTGCACCGGCAGGGCCATACCAGCCTCAAGCGCCAGTTTCTCAACCGCTTCGGTAAAACTCAGTCGTTCGGTTTCCTGCAAGAAAGAAATGATATCGCCATGCTTGCCGGACGAAAAGTCGTGATAAAACCCTTTGTCATCATTGACATAGAAGGACGGCGTTTTCTCTTTGGAAAAGGGCGAGAGTCCGGCCCACTCTCGGCCCTGACGGCGCAGCTTGACCGTGCGGCCAATCACCTCTGAGGGCCGCAGACGGGATTTCAGTTCTTCTAAAAAATGATCATCGAAGCGCACCCTCTACATATACCCCTTTAAGCGGCGAAGTTAAGGGGGTAAAATGGCCGCTAACAATACCGTGCATTTCGTGAACGGAATCACGTTGACCGCGCCCCCCATTGTCCCTATGAGTGCCGCCGTTTATCTGCAATCTGCCCCCCAATGCCCCCTAAGGAGAGTGAACCACCATGTCCGTTGAACTGTTAAAAGGTGTGACCGGCGTTCTGGTTCTGGCTGACGGGACGGTCTATCAGGGATTAGGTGCCGGTGCGGTCGGCGAAGCGCTCGGTGAAGTCTGCTTCAACACCGCCATGACCGGCTATCAGGAAATCCTGACCGATCCGTCCTATATGGATCAGATTGTCACCTTCACCTTCCCGCATGTCGGCAATGTCGGCGTTAATGCCGAAGACGTCGAACAACTGGGTAGCGACCCGAAGAATGCCGCCAAGGGCGCAATCTTCCGTGACGCCCCGACGCCACCTGCCAACTGGCGCGCCGAACTGTCGTTCAATGACTGGATGGTGTCACGCGGCATCGTCGCCCTGTCGGGGATCGACACCCGCGCCCTGACGCGTCGCATCCGCGAAAACGGCATGCCGCACGGCGTGGTTGCCCACGACCCCGAAGGCAAGTTCGACATCCCCGCCTTACAGAAAAAAGCCGCCGACTGGGCAGGCCTTGTCGGCCTTGATCTGGCCAAAGACGCCACCGTTGCTCAGGAAGCTGGCTACACCACCAAGCAATGGACATGGGCCGAAGGCTTCAAGTCTAATGACGGCGGCGATTTCAATGTTGTGGTTATCGACTACGGCGTAAAACAAAACATCCTGCGCGCGCTCAATGACGTAGCCGCCAAGATCACCATCGTGCCGGCCAAGACCTCGGCCGAGGCCATTCTGGCGCTGAAACCCGATGGCGTGCTTCTGTCCAACGGTCCGGGCGATCCGGCCGCGACCGGCGAATATGCTGTGCCCGAAATCAAGAAGCTGGTGGCCGCGGGCCTGCCGGTATTCGGGATTTGCCTCGGTCACCAGATGCTGGCTCTGGCACTGGGTGCCAAGACCCTCAAGATGGAACAGGGCCACCACGGCGCCAACCACCCCGTCAAGGATCTGACAACCTCAAAGGTTGAGATCGTGTCGATGAACCACGGTTTCGCCGTTGACCGCGATTCGCTGCCCGAAGGCGTTGTGGAGACCCATGTGTCCCTGTTCGACGGCACCAACTGCGGCATCGCACTGGCCAATGCACCGGTATTTTCGGTACAGCACCACCCCGAAGCCTCCCCCGGTCCCGTGGATTCGCTCTACCTGTTCGAACGCTTCGCCGACAACATGCGCAAAGCGCGCGTTCCCGCCTAATTAGAGGTTGCTTTAGCGCCCCCAAGGCTCTAAAGCACCCCCTTAGCCTGAAAATCAAAACAGCCCACACCGGACAGTATTTTTTACTGCCCGCTCTTTGTGCAAGCTTGTGTACGCACCGATTAAGACGAAAGACCCACCATGCCCAAACGTACAGACATTAAGTCCATCCTCATTATCGGTGCCGGACCTATTGTTATCGGTCAGGCCTGTGAGTTCGACTATTCCGGCGTACAGGCCTGTAAGGCCCTGCGCGAAGAAGGCTATCGCATCATTCTGGTCAATTCGAACCCGGCGACGATCATGACTGATCCGGACGTGGCCGATGCGACCTACATCGAGCCGATCACCCCTGAGTTCGTAGAAAAGATCATCGCCAAGGAACGCCCTGACGCGTTGCTGCCGACCATGGGCGGTCAGACAGCACTGAACACGGCGCTGGCGCTTGATGAAGCGGGCATCCTCAAGAAATATAATGTCGAGATGATCGGCGCCAAGGCCGAGGTCATCGACAAGGCCGAAGACCGTCAGAAGTTCCG
>JASGFL010000028.1:0-33088 GCA_047605545.1 Asticcacaulis sp.
ACGCAAGACCAGTGACTGCTCAATGCGCTCAATCTTATGCTCGGCATTGGCGCCCGTACGCACCAGTTCCATGACCGAGGTTTGCGGCACTGCAAACTTTTGACCGCCTGCGCCGACGATGAGCGCCGAAACAATTGCCAGAGTCAGCGGAATCTTGATCGTGAAGGTCGTGCCCTGACCGGTCACAGAGGTCAGGTCAATCTGACCGCCGATCTGTTCGATATTGGTGCGCACGACATCCATGCCAACGCCACGACCGGACAGATTGGTCACAGCCGCTGCGGTCGAGAAGCCCGGCGCAAAAATAAAGCGGTGGATTTGCTGATCCGACATGTTCTCGACTTCGTTGCGAGACGCCAGACCCTTTTCGATTACCTTCTCACGAATACGCGCGGTATTTAAGCCGCGACCATTGTCAGAAATGCGGATGACGATGTAGCCGCCTTCGTGGAAGGCTGCCAGCTTAACCGTACCATTGGCAGGCTTACCCAGCTTTACGCGTTCTTCCGTAGACTCAAGCCCGTGGTCCGCCGAGTTACGCACCATATGCGTCAGAGGATCACGGATAAGCTCAAGCACCTGACGGTCCAGTTCCGTGCCTTCCCCTTCCATGACCAGATCAATTTTCTTGCCCAGTTCATGGCTCAGGTCGCGCACCAGACGTGGCAGCTTTTTCCAGGCTGCGCCAATCGGCTGCATGCGGGTTTTCATGACGCTGTCCTGCAATTCGCCCGTCAGGGTCGAAAGGCGTTGCAGCGGTGTAGCAAAAGCGGAATCTTCGCGGTTACGAGAAATCTGCAATAGCTGATTACGCGTCAGAACCATTTCCGACACCAGCGTCATCAAGCCTTCGAGCACGTCCACCGATACGCGGATCGACTGAGTGGTTGTGATTGCGCCGCCTTCTTCACTGCCCGACGCCAGATTGGACAAGGCCGTCAAAGAATTATTCAATTCATTATTAATGACCGGCGCAGGCTCAGCCACAACGGCTTCGTTAATGACAGCGATGTCTTCCTGAACCGGCTCGGAAACCGGTTCGTTCATCCAGTCCGGTGCCTCTGCCGCCAGAAATGCGGCCTCAAGCTCCTCAAGCGATACCTCACCGGGGCGCAGAGTGCGTTCGATATCAGCCCGCACCTCAGGGATGACGACATCTTCGGCATCTGCTGCAATCGGGCGATCCGGCACGGTTACGGTTTTCACCGCCTCAATCGCGACTTCGCGACCTTCGGCCATAGCCTCGAGCTGTTCGATCAGATCTTCATCAGAACCGTCCGGCTCAAGGCCTGTGCTTTCCAGACCAGCCAGAATAACCTTAATGCGGTCGATAGAATGCAGAACCAGGGTCACCGCGGTTGGCGTTACCTCAAGCTTACCGTCACGGAAACGCCCCAGCAGGGTTTCACCGGCATGGGCGACCGCTTCGAGACGCCCCAGCCCCAGAAACCCGCAGGTTCCTTTGATAGTATGCACAAGACGGAAAATATTATCCAAAGTCTTGCGTTCATTCGGATTGGCTTCGAAACGCACCAACTCCGAATCAACCACCTCAAGACTTTCAGCGGTTTCGGTAAGAAACTCAGCGATCAGATCGTCCACTTGACACCCCGTTATTCATACGATGTCAGGGCGCATAGGGCGCACGCATGACATCTTTAACGGATCACTATCGTGGGGTTTGGTTAAGGGATGGTTGCCAGAAACGCCGTTACGCCTTCAGGGCGACCTAATCAGGCAATTTTATTTTTATCGTCAGTTGATCCGTATCAACTGTGACCGTCAGCTTGCCTCCGGCTTCCTTGACTACACTATATAGCCAGAAAGGCTGTATCCACTGACCGTTAAGCCCATCACTCAGGGGCTTGCCAAACAGGCCCTCTACGGCCTCAGGCTTAAGACGGGCGCGTTTACCACTCGATACCGAGGTCAGCACGATGGAATCATCAACGCGCTCATAGCTTAGTTGCGCCACACCACCGGTCGGCAAGGCGTTACCCGCAATATAGCCCAGATTAACCAAGGCCCGCGCCACAGGCTTTTTAAACACGACCTCACTATCGATATCGTACTGCAATTCCGCGCGCATGGTCGCAAACATGTCCGACAGTATCTTGTTCAGTTCGCCACCGCTAAAGGCCTCGGCCGAAGTCGCCGCACCAAAGGCCACACGGGCGAATTGCACCAGCGTGACCATTTTCGTAGCGCTGGCCTGAATGAGATTAATCGCATCATCACGCATGTCCTGCGCCGATGGATCGGCCAGAAGATCAAGCCCCGATACAATCGCGCCGGTCGGACTGATGAAGTCATGACACAGCTTGGCTACAAGCTGGGTCGCCAGATCATGCGGGTTCGGCAGGACTTCTGCCTCAGAGGCGTGAGGGGCAGCGGTCTTATCATCCGTAATCACATCAGTGGGCATGCGTCAGATCCTGAAGGGCGTTGAAACAGGTGAAGGATTAGCTTTTCTGCATCCTTATGTGAGGTGATTTGCCTTATCAGGAAACCTTCAAGGCGGTATAGTGGGCAATAAATTCGTACAGGCGGCTCAAATCCTACCTGTTGACTCGTGTTTTGTAGCAGGATTAACTGCCCCCTTGCGGTAATATTATTTTTTCGTTCCAGAGGTTTTTCAAATGGCTGATCCGCTTTCCTCCGCTTCTGTTGCCCGCTTTGCCCGCAAAGGACGCGGCAAGGTCTATGACTCGCTGCTCGATACGATTGGCGACACACCTCTGGTACGCCTGCCGCGCCTGTCGGAAGCCTATGGCGCCAAGGCCACCGTGCTGGCCAAGCTTGAGTTCTTTAACCCTCTGGCTTCGGTCAAGGATCGTATCGGCGTTGGCCTGATTGAATCGCTCGAAGCCTCAGGCGACCTTAAGCCCGGTGGCGTGATCATTGAGCCGACCTCAGGTAATACCGGCATTGCACTGGCCTTTGTTGGCGCGTCCAAAGGTTACGAAGTCATTCTGGTCATGCCTGAGTCCATGTCTCTGGAACGTCGCAAGATGCTTCTGCTGCTGGGTGCCCGCCTTGAACTGACGCCTGCAGAAAAGGGCATGCGCGGCGCCATTAACCGCGCGCTCGAACTGCGCGATTCCATCCCCGGCGCCGTCATCCCCCAGCAATTCGAAAACAGCGCCAATGTCGCCATTCACCGCATCACCACGGCTGAAGAAATCTGGAACGATACCGACGGGGCCGTTGATGTTCTGATTTCGGGCGTTGGCACCGGTGGGTCGATTACCGGCATCGGTCAGGTACTCAAAGAGCGCAAGCCTTCGGTTGAAATCATCGCCGTAGAGCCCGAAGCCTCACCGATTCTGTCGGGTGGCGAACCCGGCCCGCATAAAATTCAGGGCATCGGCGCAGGCTTTGTGCCCGGCATTCTCGATCGCGGTGTGATCGACAAGGTTGAGCAGGTATCCAACGATGAGGCCTTTGCCACTGCCCGCAAGTCCGCACAGCTCGAAGGTCTGCCGGTCGGCATTTCTTCGGGGGCCGCCCTTGAGGTCGCTTTCCGTCTGGCCGCACGTGATGAATATGCCGGCAAGACCATCGTGGCAATTATCCCAAGCTTTGCCGAACGTTATCTGTCTACGGCCCTGTTTGACGGCCTCTGATAATAATGAACTGACCTGAAAAAAGGGACGCAGACCTCTGGGCCTGCGTCCCTTTTTTATTTCGCGGTCAGGCCCTTACCGGCCCACTGGAATCACGCACCACCAGTTCGTGCGGCGTCATAAACACAGAGGTATTACCGCTGCTGCGCGTCTGAGCTTCCCAGCCATCAATGATCTGAACCACCCTGCGCGCCATCTCCAGATAGGGCTGGCGTATGGTCGTCAGGGTCGGCCAGACCGCAGAGGCAATCGGCGCATCATCGAAACCCACCACCGACAAATCACCGGGGATATCAAGCCCTCGCTTATGCGCCACCATAGCCACCGCCGCAGCGGTTTCATCATTGGCGGCAAAAATGGCCGTTGGTGCGTCCGGTAATGACAAAAGCGCCTCAGCCGCTTCGATGCCCTTTTTGAACATAAAGTCACCACTGGCAAAAAGCTCCGGCCCCGGACGCGGCAGTCCCGCCGCATCATAGGCTTCGATCACCCCTGAACGCCGTAAAATCGACGCCGAATGGTCAGGATGGCCCGTGATATGGCCAATACGCCTGTGCCCCAGTTTAAACAGATGCTCGACCATCTGACGCGAAGCCGCGCGATCATCCATAACCACAGCCGGAAAGTGCGTGTCATATACCGACGGCGCAATCAGCACGGCCCGCGCGCCCTTGGTGCGCAGATAGTCTTTTAAGGGGGCAAAATCACACAGGGTCGGCAACAGCACCAGATCGCGTACACGCCCTTCGGTCAGGAACCGGTCAACGCGCCCCTGCCAGTCAGGCATGACGCCTTCAAACAATTCGACCGTCATGTGCTTTCCAGCTTCCATACAGGCCGTCAGCAGCGCCTGATGAAAGCGGCTTTGATAACCGGAGGCCGGATCTTCGAGCAACAGCCCCAGCGATGACCCACCGCCAAGCCGCAACTGACGCGCCATGGAATTCGGACTGTAATCCAGCGCCTTCATGGCCTCCAGAACCGCCTCACGCGTCTTAACCTTAACGCGGTCAGGCTCGTTCAATACCCGCGAAACGGTTTTTGCCGACACCCCCGCCAGACGGGATACATCATAAATTGTCGTCATATCAAAAGCCGTTCCGCAACATCAAAGGCCTGTGCGCCCTACATCCCATCAGTCTGTCCCGAATTAACAGAAGCGTCATGATGCAACAAGGCCACAGTCCGCCGTGGTTGTCCATGTGTTTCAAAGCCAAAAATGACATCGATGACATTTTATATTGACACAATCGGGACATTTTGTAACACCAGACACACTTCATTGCGAAAAAACACCTATGGGAGGGATGTAAGACCGCATCAGACGGTCAGCAGAGCAGGCGCATGAATGATATTATCATTATAATTGCCTGTCTCCCACGAAAATGTCCGCCGATAAGGACTGCCAGACATAACGGGCCATAATAAGACAATCGGCAGGACATAAAAAGGGTTCGAAATACAGGGTCGGAACCGCGTGTAGTGTGAAAAAGTGCAACACATCAACATCCAGGGATGAAGCATAATGAAATACACAACTCCACACCACAATCGCGCCAGAGCCAGGGCGCGCAGATGGGCATTGGCGCTGGGCGCCGGTGCTTCGGTGATGGCATTGTCTACGGCCACCTTCGCTCAGGAGGCTCCGGCCGCCGAAGACGACGTAACCACGATCGTCATTACCGGCGTGCGGGCTTCACAGCTCAAATCCGTAGGCATCAAGCGTAAGGAAGTCGCCATTGTCGACGCGATTTCCTCCGAAGATATCGGCAAGCTGCCGGACACCACCATTGTCGATTCGCTTCAGCGCGTGACCGGTGTTCAGATCCGCCGTGACGCCGGCGAAGGCTCTACGGTTGACCTGCGCGGCCTGTCTCAGGTCATCACCCTGATGAACGGTGAACAGTACCTGAGCGCCGGCAACCTCGGTTCCGCTCAGCCCAACCTGCTGGATGTGCCGTCGCAGCTGATGAACTCGGTGGTCGTCTATAAATCCACCGACCCGACCAATGTCCTTTCGGGCATATCCGGTACGCTTGACCTGCAAACCCGCCGTCCGTTCCAGTTCCGCGAAGGTCTGACACTGGCCGGTGCCGTCGAAGGTCAGCGCGGCAGCCACACCGAGGCAGACGATTTCTCGCTCAACGGCCTCTTAAGCTGGCGCACAGACAAGGCCGGTATCCTTGTGTCCGCCGCGACATCTGACGTGACGCTGGGCAATAACTATTCCGGCATCAGTCAGTCTCTGTTCGGCAACAACGACTGGGGCGGGTCTGCGCCACAGAACTTCCTGTCTCCGCACGGTTACGACAGCTTCCACCGCGAAAACCAGCGTAAGCGTACCGGTCTGAATGCCTCTTTCGAAGGCAAGATCGGCGACAGCTACACCCTGATTGCCGAAGTGTTCTACGCTAAGCTTGAGGATTATAACCGCGCGGTTGGTCTGAACATCTCGAACCGCTGGGACGGTGCCGTGTTTGGTACATGGACACAGCCGACAGACTTCTCCGATACCGGTATCACCGGTGGCAATGGTCGCCCGTGGGTAAGCGTCGATGAATATGACATCAATGCTCACTGGATTAACTCGTTCACGGTTAACCGCACCAACACCTCGGAATCGCATAACTATAATCTGGAACTGAAGTACGATAACGGCGGCAAGTTCACCTATGAACTGCGGGCCATTTCGGCCGAAGCCAACCGCCTGAGCATGAACGGTCAGGTTCAGGGCGACCTGTCGAACTGGGGTTATGCCCCCGGTCGCTTCACCCTGTTCCGTCAGGCCGATGACCGCACGCGCGGCACCTTCTATTCCAAGGAAATCTGCGACACCTTCCCTGCCGCCCGACGCAGCAATACGGTCACGGGGCATCTGGGGGGCTGTTACCTGAATCCGAACCCCGAAGGTTACGGCGAAAACCCGCAACTTCATTACGACATTTCGGGCAAGCACCCCGTATGGTCGGGCTTTGACACGCCGATTACCGGCGGTCTGGGTGCGGGCAAGACCCTTACCGACTATATGGCCAATCTCGGCTCCTATGCCGTCGGGGCCTTCTCTTCGGAAAACAACAACGAAGCGGATTCCCGCCTGAAGGTTCTGCGTTTCGACGGTCATTACGAATATGACGAGCCTCTGTTCGGTCTGTTCAACAGAACGCATTTCGGCCTGCGTCATTCCGAACGTGAAACCTCGATTACCCAGTTCCACCTGTTCTCTGACTTCTATGCCGGTAAGGCCGATCAGAACGGCGACACTCAGGCCGCAGGCTGTGCCGCGCAATGGAAAGCCATTGACGTGGTCATGGACAATGCCCGTTGTGCACGCGGTGAAATGGTGCCATCCGCCGCTGACCCAAGCGTGCTGGTGTTCCAGCCCTATACGGTCAACCGCCCGACGCGTCTGGATGAATACAACAACCCGATCTTTGTCACCGATCTGGGTGGCATTACGTCGGGCCTGCCCGGTTTCTGGGCCGCGGACCCGCGTGATTTCGATGATGCTGTCAGCTTCATGCAAAACGTATTCGGCGGCGCCAACCGCGTTATTATTCCGGGTCAATCCTATGATGTCGGCCTTGAAGAAAGCAATGTCTATGTCGCCGGTGATTTTGAAGTCGGCAAATTTAAGGGTAATGCCGGTCTGCGTTACATCAAGACCAAGATCAATGTCCGTCAGAACGTCACTGATCCGACCCAGTATCCTTACGGCGATACCAACGAAGACATCGGCGATGTATTCGACAGCAACAGCTATTCGGACATCCTGCCGTCTCTGAACCTTGTCTATGACTATTCGGACAATCTGCGCTTCCGCTTTGCGGCCGCCAAGACCATGCAACCGCTTGATCTCGGCAGCTATGGTGGCGGTCTGTCGATTACCACGTCCGATGACCAGAACCTCGGCATCCGTATTGCAACCGGTGCGTCTCAGGGCGGCAACCCGCAACTGGCGCCATGGCGTGCCAAAAACTTTGACCTGTCGGCCGAATACTATCTGGGTCGTGCGTCTCTGGTGAACGTCGCAGTCTTCTATATCGATATCGCCAGCTTCATCACCGGCGGTCAGACCACCGGCGAGTTCCCCGATCAGGACGGCGTCATCCGCCGCAAGGTTCCGGTCAATCTGCCGGTACAGGGTCAGGGCGGTAAGGTTCAGGGGATCGAACTGTCGGGTAAGTTCTCGTTTGATGACTTCATCGATACGCCGATCCTGCGCAACTTCGGTGTTGATACCAATTATACCTTCTCACCGTCGAAGGAACTGCGCCGGAGCATGGATGGCGAGCGTCTGCCGTTCATGAATAACTCCGAGCATCAGTACAATCTGGTCGGCTGGTATCAGGACGACAAGCTTCAGGTGCGCGTAGCCTATAACTACCGCTCGGCCCGCTATATGGCCCTGAGCACGCTCGGTGGCGACAACCTGCCGACCTATCAGGACGAGTCAGCCTATGTGGACATCAACGCCACCTATAATCTGACAGATCGCGTCTCCCTCTATGTCAATGGTTCCAACATAACCGGCGAGATCGAGGACTATTACTACCAGTTCGCGGACGGCAAGACGCAGTTTGCCTACCAGAACGAGTACGAGCCGCGCATCACCTTTGGTGTGCGTGCCAAGTGGTAACAGTGGCGTAAACAGAATTCGGAAGCGTGCTTCTACCTTGTACGCTTCCGAATGATTAACGATTTTACGATCGTTAATGTTTTCTTCCTGACTTGGCGGCAAAGGCGAACGGCTAACTCCTTCGCATTTGCCGCCTTATTAATTGTCGGGACGGCCATTCCGACGCATCCTCAGCAAAACAAAAACGCATACAGGGACACAGACCTATGACCGCAGCTCCGCTGACATCGGTGACCATAGTCGGTGGCGGCACCGCCGGATGGATGACCGCCGCGGCTCTGGCCAATCACTTCAAAGGCACGGGGATGAAAATCCGCGTCATTGCCTCCTCTCAGATTTCAACGGTCGGTGTAGGCGAAGCCACCATCCCCACCATCCGAAGCTTTTATCAGTCGCTAGGTTTATCAGACGCCGACATCATCAGCGCCACGGGCGGCACGGTGAAAATGGCGCTGGCCTTCCGTGACTGGCGCGGGCCGGACAGCGTATTTTACCACGGCTTCGGCGGCTATGGCGAAGACTTCGGCGATGTTTCCTTCCTGCATGTCTTTAACCGCCTGCGTCTTGAAGGGGACGCACTCGATCTGGATGACTATTGCCTCAGCACCTCTTTGGCGCGGGCGGGCAAATTTGCCATGGTCGGCGGTCAGGCTCCTTTCTATGGCGCGCACTTCGATTTTGCCCTGCATATTGATGCCGGTCGGTATGCGGCATTTTTAAAAGCCTATGCCGAGGCGCGCGGCGTGGAATATACCGACGCCAGGATTACTCAGGTCAATCTTGATCCTGAAACCGGCAACATTGCCTCACTTGATCTGGATAATGGCACACAGTCCACCGGCGATCTGTTTATCGACTGCTCAGGGTTTCAGGGGCTGCTGATCAACAAAGCCCTTGGGGTGGGCTTCGAAGACTATGGTCAGTGGCTGTTCTGTGATCGCGCCTTTGCTGTTCAGGCGGAATCCCTTACCCCGCCACCGCCGACCATTGATGTCTATGCCCATGACGCAGGCTGGCAATGGACAATTCCCCTGCAACAGAGGAACGGTACGGGCTTTGTCTATTCCAGCGATCACATGCGCGATGACGAAGCCTATGATGCCTTCCTGAAACGCATTCCGGGCAAGCTGCTGCTTGAACCGCATCAGTTAAAATTCCGACCCGGTCACCGACACAAGGCGTGGGAGAAAAACTGCGTGGCCATCGGTCTTTCGGGCGGCTTCATTGAGCCCCTGGAATCGACCTCTATTGCGCTGATTCAAACCGGTATCGAAAAGTTGAAACAACTGTTTCCTGCGTCGGACTTTCATCCGGCCCTGCAACAGGAATATAACGATATCTTTGTCGCCGAATATCAGCGCGTGCGTGATTTCGTCCTGTTCCATTATTGCGCCGCCACCCGCGAAGACACCTCGTTCTGGAAGGCGGTTAAGGCCGTCACCCTGCCCGACAGCCTGACGCGTAAACTGACGCTATATAAGGAACGCGGGCACTTTGTCCGTTACCGCTGGGAGATGTTCCACCCCCAGAGCTGGCTGGCCATCTATAACGGCTATCGCCTCTATCCCGATCGGGTCGATCCTGCGGCCTATGGTATCCCGCTCGATGAGGCACGACGCAAACTGAAATACATGAAAGACCTGATCGCCCAGTCGGTCGAAAAAGCCCCCAGCCATCAGATATTTATCGACTATTGTAACCGTACTGCCAAAAATACAGAGGGGAAAATGTATGTCAGAGCCTAAGAAGATCGTTATTGTCGGCGGGGGTTCTGCCGGATGGATCTGTGCGGCTATCCTCTCGCATTTTCTGCCGCGCGGGCGACCGGAAATCGAACTGATTGAGTCCGAAAAGATCGGCATTATCGGGGTCGGTGAATCCACCGTTCCCCCCATTCTGGAAATGCTCCGCCGCCTTGAGATTAACGAGGCCGAATTCATTGCCGCCACGCAAGGCGCCTTTAAACTCGGCATCCGTTTCGATGACTGGCGCGTTAAGGGCGAGACCTATTACCATCCCTTTGGCCATACGGGCGGCATCATTGCCGGTAACGAATTCTATCAATGCTGGCTGAGGGCCAAGCACGAAGGCCACCCCTCCGACCTTCAGGACTTTGCGCCGGCCACCGTCATGGCGCAAAAAGGCAAGTTCATGCTGCCGTTCAAGGCGCGCAACACCCCCATAGGCTCGGCCGCCACGGCTTTGCATATCGATGCCTATCTGGCAGCGAAATATCTGCGCACCTATGCCGAAAACAAAGGCGTTACCCGCCACGAAGGCATTGTCGAACAGGTGCATCAGAACCCGGAAAACGGCCATATTACCGGCCTGACGCTTGATGACGGGCGTCGTATTGACGGCGACCTGTTTATTGACTGTTCGGGCTTTCGATCATTGCTCACCGCCCAGACGCTGAATGTCGATTTCATTGACTGGTCGGATCAGCTTTTGTGTGACCGCGCTGTCACCACCCAGACGACAAACATTCAGGACCCGCATCCTTATACCTATGCAGGCGCGCAGGACGCCGGCTGGCGCTGGTGCATCCCGCTTCAGCACCGCTCAGGCAATGGCTATGTGTTTTCCAGCGCCCATATTTCTGATCAGCAGGCGCTGGATACCCTTCTGTCTCAGGTCGAAGGCAGCCAGACCACAGACCCGTGGTTTGTGCCGGTCAAAACCGGCATGCGCCGTGAGCTGTGGCACAAGAATGTGGTGGCGGTCGGTCTGGCGGGCGGTTTTATCGAGCCGCTGGAATCCACAGCCCTGCACCTGATCTATCGATCCATGGAATTTTTCCTGCGCTTCTACCCCAAGGACGGCATGGACCCCGTTCTGCAAAGGGAATTCAACACGCGCATGGAAGCCGACTATACCGAGATCAAGGATTTCGTCGTCCTGCACTATTGCACGACCGAGCGCGAAGATACCCCGTTCTGGCGCGATGTCCGTGCGGCGAAAATCCCTGACAGCCTCAAGGAAAAGATCGAGCTTTATCGCGTCAATGGGGCCTTGCGCGAAGGCGTCGAAGACCTGTTCCGCGCCCCAAGCTGGCAGGCGGTAATGGATGGCATGCGCATCCGTCCCCGTACCCATAGCCCGTTGGTTGATCGCATACCCAAAAATGAACTCTGGGCGACGCTTGATGCCGCCCTGCCGCAACTCAATGGTTTCGTGGACACCCTGCCGTCACATGGTGACTTCCTGCGCACCCATTGTCCGGCACCACCGCCACCGGAACGCCCGCGCCGCACCTGAACCCGCCTAAGTACACCGCATGAGCGCTCTAATGTCTTGAAGCCTGCCTGCCCTTACTTTAGTTAACACCGTAATGGTTTATCTTTCAGGGCAGACAGCATGACCAAAAAGGCAAACTGGCGCCGACGCTTGCGGCCTGAGGCCCTGAGGCGGCGCGTAAGCGCATCGATCACCGCGCTGATCCGCAGACCTTCCGAACTTTGCACCCCCTATGAACGGGCCATGATTGAGCATCAGGTGCACGAAGACGCGAAACTGAGCGCCTTCTATTATCTGATGCTGGTCAGCGCCTGCGGTATTGCGACCATCGGCCTGATGCAGTCTTCGGTGGCCGTTCTGATCGGAGCCATGCTGATTTCACCGCTGATGGCACCGATCATGGCCATGGGTATGGCGCTGGCGCGTCTTGAGTTCCGTGCCTTCCGTGACGCCAGCTTCACCCTGCTGGTCGGTACGGTGGTTTCCATCCTTGCCGGTATTCTGATTGTCTGGATATCGCCGCTTAAGGAAGTCACGCCGGAAATTCTCGCCCGCACCCGCCCGACCCTGCTTGATCTGGGGGTTGCCGCGCTTTCGGGGGTTGTCGGGGCCTATGTCACCATATCACGCAAAGGCGGCGTCATTGCCGGCGTCGCCATTGCCACAGCACTTTTGCCGCCGCTGAATGTGGTCGGGTTTGGCATTGCCACAGGCTCAGCCAGTATGGCGGGCGGGGCCTTCCTACTGTTCCTGACCAATGTGGTGGCGATACTGGGGGCAGTGTTTGCCGTATCGCGCCGGTATGGCTTTGTGCCACATCATATGCCGGAAACACGCTGGGAAACCGTAGCCATTCTGGCGGCGCTGGCCATTATCTGCGCCCCACTGGCCCTGTCGCTTAAGGACATTGTCTCCGAAGCCCGCATGACCAATCAGGTACGCGCCGATCTGGATACCGCCTTCCGCGCTCAGGCCTCACGCATCTCTGACCTCAGGGTCAATGTGCGTGGCTCAGAGGTGCGGGGCGTCAATGCCATTGTCATCACGCAGGACTATGTGCCGGGCGTTGAGACAACCCTGCGCCAGAAATACAAGGATGCGCGTGAGATAAATGTCGAGCAGGTGCTGGCGGCCAAGGACACCAGCCTCCTCAGCAGCCCGCGCGCGTCCGGCAGTCCGGCCTCACCCACAGGTGACGCCTTCCTCAATCAGATTATTTCACGCGTTGCCAATGTCGAAAGCACCAGCCGTCAGGGCAAACGCCTTGACCTTCAGGTGCGTTTGAAAAACGGCGGTGATCTGGGGGATTATTACAGCCTTGAACAGGCCATACAAAGGCTGATGCCGGATGACGATATCCGCCTGATCCCGCCTGTGCTGGCGGTCGAACCGCTGCGTTTCAAACCCGAACTGGCCGCCCTGAGCGACACGGGCACCATCGAGCAGGCCCTGTGGGCGGCACGGCGCTGGAATGCCCCTCAGATCCAGATCATCATTCCGGCCACAGACAACCGGCCGGCACTGGCCCGTCAGCGGCTTGAGGCCGTAAATGCGGCGTTTGCCGCCGCCAATACCGAGGATGGCCCGACAGTGTCCATAAGTATCGCTAATCCAACGCAAAACGGGACAAATCGCAGCGACGCTATTGCGCAAAATGACCCGCCCGCCGATATATTCATTCTTCCGCCGACATCGGCCAAACCCTGAACCTGACCGGAGCAACTTATGACTGCTGACCTCAACACCATCGCGCTGAAACGTATCGACGGCACGCCCGCAACGCTTGGCGACTATGACGGCAAGGTTCGTCTGGTGGTCAATGTGGCGTCCAAGTGCGGCCTGACCCCGCAATATGAAGGCCTTGAGGCCCTGTATCGCGCCAAAAAGGCCGACGGTCTGGAAATCCTCGGCTTCCCGGCTAACAACTTCAAGGAACAGGAACCAGGTACCGAAGCCGACATTCAGACCTTCTGTTCTACCACCTATGATGTCACTTTCCCGCTGTTCGGTAAGATCAGCGTCGCCGGTGACGACAAGCATCCGCTGTATCAGGCCCTCACCGCCGCTCAGCCGGAAACCAAGGACAGCGACGCCTTCCGCGCCCGTCTTGACGGCCTTGGCATCCCGACCAACCCAAAGGGTGAAGTGCTGTGGAACTTCGAGAAGTTCCTCATCGCGCGTGACGGCAGCGTCGTCGGCCGCTTCTCACCGGACATCCCCGCAGATGATGCCCGCCTGACCGAGGCCATCGAAGCCGAACTGAAGAAGTAAGATAAAAAAAAGCCCCGCCATCACCGGCGGGGCTTTTTCATAGTGGCCTATTGCACCGGCCCCAGTATGTCGGCTTCCATTATACTCAAGATATGGCCCGTCCTGACCTTCTCGGCACCGGTCGAAGCCCCCTGACGATCGGTCGTGACCTCGACAATATTGCCGAAGCCATCACGATCCTCGGTCGCACTTATCAGCTCAATCCTGACCTTGGCGACATTCTGGGCAGGAACCACAAAATCCACATAGCCAAGTGATTTAGGCGCCTCGCCTTCAAATACAGTCCGGCCATCAAAGCTGATGCGGATCGGATAGCTTCGTACACGCCAGCCCGTCAGACGCAGCGACAGTTTGGAAACGGATTGCGCCTGCCCCAGATCATATTCGATCCAGGCCCCTTGCGGCGTGCCGTCACTGTTCCACATTGAGCGTTCATTGTCATCACGGCTCAGGGCCGCGTCCTGCCCGTTCGATCCGGCCGTGATCTTCGCCACCGTCACCCCGCGCAAGCTATCCTGATAGGACGGCGTGAGCGGTGTTGGCCCGCGCGACAGATTAACCGGCTGATAGTCCGAAGCAAACACTTCCGACAAACCATCCCTGACCTTTACCGACTTGGTACGCACAGAAACCGTCGCAGGCTTCAGGCCATCGGCACGGGCAACCAGCTTGACCTGCCCCGCCTTATCCGTAGATCGGATCAGCACGCGGTTAATCCCGCCTTCGACCGGAAGCCCCGTGGACAGGACATAGTTATCCGACAGCTTTTTGTCCGCTGCCGCTTCGTCCTGCGCGATACCGCCTTTCCAGACCGCCGCCCCTTCGAGGGTAAAATCAATGCGGTTAAAGGCCGTTGGCACCCGCTGCCCGTCCTTATCGACCACCTCAACATCCACCAGCATCAGGTCAATGCCATCGGCCACAAAACCGCGTGGCCCGTTAATCGGCGTTAGTTTGATCGCCACAGGCTCACCGGCGGTTTTACGCACATCCTCAGAGGTACGCCCGTCAGCATAACGGGTGACCGCCTTAAGCTCACCGGCGGCAAAGGCCACATTCTTAAAGGTAAACAGGAAGCCTTCAGAACGCTCTCCCATCCCCAGAGACTGACCATTGCGGAACAGCTCGACCTGATCCCCGTTGGCCGCCACGTAAATATCCTTCACCGTCCCTTCGGGATAGTTCCAGTGGCCGATGATATGGGTGTGGTAGCCTTCGGAATTGACCCAGCCATCCCACATGACCTTATGCACCCACAGGCTGTCCTTGGGCAAACGCACGGCGTCCACCTCACCTGACCGGCGATAGTTATTATCCCCGCGGAAATGCGAATTGGAGTCGGTAAAGCCGATATTCACGCCACCGGCACTTACGCGGTCCCCTGTGCCCGGACGATACTGATAGAAGTCCCACCAGCGTTTGACATTTTCCACGGCAATGGTTTCGACATTGCGGTTATAGGCCGGACGATCCTTATGGAAAGGCGGCGTGAAATCATCCTGATAGGCGCGTGCCGCCTCGTCACGGGAATATTCCATCGCCCAGAGCGGCTTATGCTTGCTTTTGTTGATATAGAGCATTTCGCCGCCATATTCGGCGATGTCAGAGTCAAGCATCTCGCGCGACCCAATGGCACGGCCACCATGCGGATCATACTGGTCACGCACCGCCTTGTGCAGCGCCATATGCTCTTCGTCTATGCCCTTATTGCCGCCCTCATAGAACAGGATTGAGGGATTGTTACGGTTATAGATGATGGCATCACGCATCACCTCAACGCGCTGTTCGCGGCGGCGATCCTTGGGGTCACCTTCGGAATCGCCTGCGGGCATGGCCTGTATTAGCCCCAGCCGGTCGGAGGATTCGACATCCATCTTCGACGGCGTGACGTGCATCCAGCGCACCAGATTGCCATTGCCCTCAAGCATCAGATTATTGCCGAAATCGCTGACCCAGGGCGGCACTGATATGCCAACCCCTGGCCACTCATTGGTAGTGCGTTGGGCATAGCCCTTCATCAGCAGTACGCGGCCATTCAGCCTGACCATACCATTGCTGAAATCCGTGGCGCGGAAGCCCGTGCGCGTATCAACGGCATCAATCAGCTTGCCATTTTCTTTTAAGGTCGTGGTCACCGTATAGAGATAACCATACCCCCAGCTCCAGAACTCAAGATTACCCACCCGCTGCGCCGCCTTGAGGGTTGCGGTTTCGCCAGCCTTAAGCGTTGTCGTGTCACCATCAAAGCGTGCCACCACCTTGCCTTTGAGATCGCGGATCACCACCCCATAGGTCAGGCTGCGGTCAGCTCCGGTCGTATTGGTGATTTCCGACTCCGCGTGGATCGTCGCGGACTTACCCGCGATGTCGTAATCACTGCCGTAGATATAAACACCGGTCGTCCCGAGCGAGGAATAGATCGGCAGGGTCTGATAAACGCCGCCGGTCAGGTGCAGACTGACCGATTTGTTGATGCCGCCATAGTTGGCGTAGAAATTCTTGTCGCTCCACTGATAGCGGCTGTTGGTGGCGCGCTCACGGTAGTTCCAGTCACTATCCACCCGCACCGCAATGATATTTTCACCGGCCTTCAGCGCCGAGGTGATGTCAAAGCCAAAGGCCATGACGCCATTTTCACTTAAGCCCACCTTTGTACCATTCACCCAGACATCCGCTGCATGGCGCACGCCTTCGAACTCGATAAACACGCGCTCAGGGTTCGCCCCCGTAGGCAGCTTAAAGCGCTTGCGATACCAGGTGATACCCGTCGAAAGCTGATGGATGTCCTTGGCGAAGGACTCATGTTCATTAAAGGCATGCGGCAGGGTCACCTTCTGCCAGTTCCGGTCATCAAAAGCGATTTCTGCTGGCGCGAACGAGTCCGCCGCTTCGCCCGTCTGCGTCAGCCAGCCCTGATCAAAGCTGAAACTCTGACGTGCCGAGGTTTCATGCGTCGAGCCCCGATGGGCTTCGGCTGTCAGGGGTTGGGTTGCCAAAACGGCGACTATGGCCGCCAATGCGGCGCTTTTGCGATAATGAGATGCCACAGATACGATCCTTTTTTCCTATTGTTCTTGTTATTATTGGCGGATGTGCCTCACCCGACAGAGTTGTCAGATTAATTAGTCTGATAACTCTGCAAACGCAACCGGTCTGATTTTCCGTTGCAGAAAATCGCACATTACCTCCTGCGCAGTTTAGTTAACCCGTCCGCAGGCTGATCGATGATGGCCCACATCGGTCGCCAGAGATAAAAATAGAGACATAAATTTCATATCTGCGCCCTTGACTCATGCAGGCATCAAACCTACCTCTGACACGCCTTGGCACTCACCCCACGTGAGTGCTAACACCCATTCACAAATCATCGGAGATACCAAAATGAGCTTTCGTCCACTGGGCGACCGCGTTCTGGTCAAAAGAGTAGAAGAAGAAGCCAAGACCAAGGGCGGGATCATCATCCCCGACACCGCCAAGGAAAAGCCACAGGAAGGCGAAGTCATCGCCGTTGGCCCCGGCAACCGTAACGACAAGGGCGAGCAAGTCGCTCTCGACGTCAAGGCCGGCGACCGTATCCTGTTCGGCAAGTGGGGCGGCACCGAAGTCAAGCTGGACGGCGAAGACCTGCTGATCCTCAAAGAATCCGACATTCTGGGTGTGGTTACGCGCTAATTTTTAGCCGCGTCCCTCCCTTTCCTGATTTAACGCATCCAAATAGGAACCACTAAAATGGCTGCTAAAGACGTATTGTTTGCTTCTGACGCGCGCGACAAGATCCTGCGCGGCGTCAACATCCTTGCCAACGCTGTTAAGGTAACGCTTGGCCCAAAGGGTCGTAACGTCATTCTCGAAAAATCTTTCGGCGCTCCGCGTTCGACCAAGGACGGCGTTTCTGTCGCCAAGGAAATCGAACTGGCTGACCGTTTCGAAAACCTCGGCGCCCAGCTGATCCGCGAAGTTGCTTCCAAGACCAACGACAAGGCCGGTGACGGCACCACGACCGCAACCGTTCTGGCCCAAGCCATTGCCGTTGAAGGTCTGAAGTCGGTATCTTCGGGCCGCAACCCGATGGACCTGAAGCGCGGTATCGATAAGGCCGTTGCTGTCGCCGTTGCCGAAATCAAGGCTTCGTCGAAAAAAGTCACCACCAACTCCGAAATCGCTCAGGTCGGCACCATTTCTGCCAACGGCGACAAGGAAGTCGGTGAAATGATCGCCCGCGCCATGGAAAAAGTTGGCAACGAAGGCGTCATCACCGTTGAAGAAGCCAAGACCGCTGAAACCGAACTGGATGTCGTCGAAGGCATGCAATTCGACCGCGGCTACCTGTCGCCTTACTTCATCACCAACCCTGACAAGATGGAAGTGGTTCTCGAAGACCCTTACATCCTGATCTTCGACAAGAAGATTTCTTCGCTTCAGCCGATCCTGCCGATCCTCGAAGCTTCGGTTCAGTCGGGCCGTCCGCTGCTGATCATCGCCGAAGACGTCGAAGGCGAAGCCCTCGCAACCCTCGTTGTCAACCGTCTGCGTGGCGGCCTGCGCGTGGCTGCGGTTAAGGCACCTGGCTTCGGCGACCGCCGTAAGGCCATGCTTGAGGACATCGCGATCCTGACCGCTGGTCAGGTCATCTCCGAAGACCTCGGCATCAAGCTCGAAAACGTGACCCTCGACCTGCTTGGCCGCGCCAAGAAGGTAACGATCACCAAGGAAAACACCACCATCGTTGATGGCGTTGGTGAAAAGGCCGAGATCGAAAGCCGTGTTGCTCAGATCAAGGCTCAGATCGAAGAAACCTCTTCTGACTACGACAAGGAAAAGCTGCAAGAGCGTCTGGCGAAGCTCGCCGGTGGCGTTGCTGTGATCCGCGTTGGTGGTTCGACCGAAGTGGAAGTAAAAGAGCGTAAGGACCGCGTTGATGACGCCCTGAACGCAACCCGCGCAGCCGTGGACGAAGGTATCGTTCCGGGCGGTGGCACCGCACTTCTGAAGGCCTCCAAGGCTCTGGCTGACCTCAAGGGTGACAACGACGACCAGACCGCCGGTATCGCCATTGTGCGCCGCGCGCTTCAGGCCCCGATCCGTCAGATCTCTGAAAACGCCGGTGTCGAAGGTTCGATCGTTGTTGGCAAGATCCTTGACTCGAACGACGCTTCGTTCGGTTTCAACGCTCAGACCGAGCAATATGTTGATCTGGTTGCTGACGGTGTTATCGATCCGGCCAAGGTTGTGCGTACGGCTCTGCAAGACGCCGCTTCGGTATCAGGCCTCCTGATCACCACCGAAGCCGCTGTAGTTGAATCGCCTAAGAAAGACGCTGCTCCGGCTATGCCAGGCGGCGGCATGGGCGGCATGGGCGGTATGGATTTCTAAGAAATCCCAAAGCCTAATACCTACGAAGAGAGCGGGTCGCATGGCCCGCTCTTTTTTGTCTGATTACACGGTTGCTTTTGCGAAGGGATCGCATAAGCTGCCCCAACTATTTATTGCTCAGGGGCAAATTATGACATTCGTAGAAGCCATTAAAAGTGCATTTAACAATTACGTAAATTTCAAAGGCCGCGCCATCCGGTCCGAATACTGGTGGTTTGTTCTGTTCCAGATTCTGGTACTGGCCATCCCTTATTCGCTGATGTTTGGTGAAACCATGCGCGGCGAAGCAGGTATCGGCACAGCACTCTATTATATTGTGGCCTTGGGCCTGCTGTTGCCTGGTCTTGGCCTCAGCTTCCGCCGCCTGCACGACACAAACCGCAGCGCCTGGTGGCTGCTGATCGGCCTGATCCCGCTTGTTGGCTCCATCCTGCTGCTGATCTGGACAATCCAGAAAGGCACCGATGGCCCTAACAAATATGGTGAAGACAAGCTGAAGCCAGATGTGCTTTCGACCTTCGAATAAGTAAAAAAGGCGGCCCCACCGGAGCCGCCTTTTTTTATTTTATCGCTTCACGTCAAAACCGTCTTCACTGAGGAAGGCTTCAAGCTCTGAGATCGTCGCCAGTGCGAAATCACCCGGCATAGCGTGTTTCAGGCACCCGCCGGCAATCCCAAGATCAAGCGCCTCCTGATCGGACTTACCCGACAGGATACCGTGCAGCACCCCTGCGGCAAACGCATCGCCACCACCGATCCGGTCAATGATACGAGCAATGTCATAGGTCTTGGTCTCAAGCGCCGCTTCACGCGTGTACATCAGGCCCGCCAGACGGTTGTGATCGACATTAACTTGCTCACGCCGTGTCGAAATCAGGCGCTTAAGGTCAGGGAAAGCCGTAAAGGCATGATCCGCCGCCGCGCGGTTACGTTCATGACTTCCCGCCTCGCCGCCAAAGGTCACCCCGAACACCAGCTCAATGTCACGATAGCCGCCAAAGATCAGGTCAGCCTGTGCCATCAGTTGCGGGATCAGTGTCGGCGCATCGCCACCCCACGCTTCCCACAGCTTCGGGCGATAGTTACAGTCAAACGAAACCTTGATGCCCAGCGTCCGCGCCATCTTCATGGCCTTAAGCGCACCCTCAAAGGCGTTTTGACCCAGCGCCGCCGTAATGCCCGACACATGCAGCCAGCCAGAGCCTTCGAGCAGTTGCGCCCAGTCAAACGCCGCAAAGTCCGCCTCGGCAAAAGCTGACCCCGCACGATCATACAAAATGTCCGAAGGCCGGTGAATACCGCCGGTCGTCAGGAAATAAAGCCCCATACGCCCTTCAGACGTGATCTGAACGCGGCTTGTGTCCACGCCCCAATAGCGCAGATTGCCGAGCGCGGCCTGCCCCAGATCATTATCCGGCACGACGCTGATCATACGTACCTTATGCCCCAGACGCGTCAGGCCAACACCAACATTGGCTTCGGCCCCGCCGACATAGGGCGTCAGATCAGGCAAACTATAGAGCGGATCACGTCCCGCCGTCGTCAGACGGATCAGGAGTTCGCCAAAGCAGGTAAAGGCGTCAAACATGTCAGCGGCATTCCGTATTTATGTGATGGGTTGGATTTAGAACCTTTGGCGCGCGCGGTCGAGCCATATTTTCCATAAAAAAATGCGCCGGATCGCTCCGGCGCCAGAGGTATAGTTTGGAAAAAGAAAAAGGAATACGCTTACTGAAGAGGTGGCGCCCCGACTTAAGGTCAGGACGCCATACGCGGGCTCCGTTAGTGCTTGTAACGGAAACCGAGATAGAACTGACGACCCGATTCCGAGTAGTCATAAAGCAGGTCCTGAGCCGTGTTACCCTGTGCCGTATTATAGGCAACAAAGCGGTCATCCGGCTCATTGGTCAGGTTGATGCCTTCGAAGACAAAGGTCAGGTTCTTGTTGACCTTGTAGCTGATCTGGGCATCGATATTGAAGGTTTCGTTCTTGCCCCAGAAGTCAGCCGACGAACCGGGGTTCAGAGCCGAAAGGTAGCTGTCACGATAGGCGAACGCGACCCGACCGGAAACCTGCGGCCCTTCATAGTAAATGGTCGTGTTCCATGCCTTCGGTGACAGGCCGAGCAGCTTTTCACGCGTCGTCGTCGTCGCTGTGGGCGATGTGTAGTACTCGATATCGGAATCCACATTGGTGTAGTTCACAATACCGCCCGTCCGGCTCAGTATGCCCGGCAGGAAGGTAAACGGCTTCTGGAGGCTCAGCTCCCAACCCTTCAATTCACCACCCGGCGTATTAATCGGCTGGGTACGCTGCACCGTCTGGGTAGCGGGCAGGCCATAATCCAGAGGATTGTAACCCAGTTCCGTCATCAGCACTTCACTACGTACGGACTGGATATAGGTTTTGATGTCCTTGCGGAAGAAGGCCAGCGTCACCAGAGTGTCGCGATCCGGATACCATTCAATCGACAGATCCTGCGTATTAGCGCGCACCGGATCAAGATACGGGTTACCCGTCGTCACGGTCTTGGTGGCTGAGGTGGCATCAAGATCACCACCACCCGGAACCATTTGCAGCAGGGTCGGACGTGCCATGGTCTTGGCGGCCGCCACACGGATGAACAGGTTGCTGAAGGGTTCAACGGTCAGGTTAAACGACGGCAGGCTGTCCTTATAGCTGCGTTCAACAGAGACCACTTCAACGACATTGGTGGAACCACCGCTGACCGTACCCCCGCGCAGACCATTCACATGCAGGCTGGTTTCGACTTCACGTGTGCCGATATTACCGCGATACGGAACGCCCGCTATATCGCCACGGAAATCAAGCTGTACGAACCAGCCTTCGCTGACCTCCTTGGCGTAACGATTGTTACCGCGCGCACCGGCATTGGTGGTGTTAACGGTGAACTGTCCCCACGCATTTGTGCAGTTACAGTTATAATCGAACGTCGAGCGAATGACATCAAGGTTCGGGATCAGATAGGTATTGCCGCCAACCGAAACGGTCTGCGAATATTTGGCGATGTCACCATTGATAGCCGTTGCTATCGCACCGCCGGCGTTTTCATTAGCCGTATTACCATCAAGTGTCCGGCGGGCTTCATAAGAGGTGAAGATGTAGGACTTGCGCGAGAAACCGCCCTTAAGCGTGAAGTTATCCGTCAGTTCGTATTTCAGATCGATCTTGGCCGTATCAAACTTGTTCGTCACGCCTTGCGGACGCAAGCGGATCAGCGAAGCATCACCGGCGGCTGTTGAGGTTGAATAGGTCCAGTAACAGGCCTGATCCGGCGTACAACCCGTTGACGATGTTCCGTAATTGAATACCGGCGACGTCATATCCGAATAGTCGTAGGAATAGCCGTCAACATCATAGGCTTCGAAGGTAAACGTCGTTTGCTCAGGGTTTTTGAGCTGAGACTTGGACGAACCGATCAGCACCTTCGACGAGAAACGATCCGACCAGTTCTGATCCCAGGTAAAGTTAAGCTGGTTGAACTCGGTCTTCAGTTCATCGAAGCGATGCTCTGAGCGAATATCGACGTCGTTAAATGTCCCCTTGATAAGGGTGCCCTGATCATCGATTTCATAGTTATACACATCCGTATGCTGCATGGCATAACGGGCACGGCTGAAGGAAATGGCTTCGATTTCCCACTCGTCACGATTGGCTTCGAAAGTCGCATGCATCGCATCCAGCGTGAACAGGGTGTCTTCAAACGGACGTACCTGCAACGACCCGGTGATGCCCAGACGCTTCTGATCGGTTTCGAAATGGCTGTAACGCGGAATACGCGGATGCAGGGCACGGCTGAGGCGCTGTGCTTCGCCGGTCAATGCCGGGTTCTGCGCATGATTTTCCGTTGTGTTACAACGACCATAGTTGGTCGATGTCGATGCCTGATTGGTACAGACCGGAATATTCGTAAATGTCAGACCGCCATCCGTCGAATAGCTGCCGAAGCGACCAACGTTTGAGTTAGAATAGGCGTTTTCCCAACGCGTGGTGTTGGTGGCATCTTCGGCAATGGTACGCTCGCCATAGGCGACCGACAACAAGGCTCCGATACGCCCGTCCGCCCAGCGGTTCGACACCATGAATGAACCGCGCGGGCTGGTGCCTTTTTGCAGGTCATTATAGCCCAGCTGACCACCGGCCGCGAAGGCAAAGCCCTTATAGTCAAACGGACGGGCCGTTTGCAGATCGATAGTGGCCCCAAGCGAGCCTTCCTCGACCTCAGCCGAAAGCGACTTACGCACCGTGATCGAATTGAACAGGTCAGCCGCAAAAACGTTATAGTCAAAACCGCGACCACGGTTCGTACCGCCCGAAGAATCCTTGGAACCAGTGGTCGAAAGGGCCTCAAGACCATTCAGACGAGTACGCGAAAATTCCGAGTTCAGGCCGCGAACGGTAATCTGCTTGCCTTCACCGCCGTCACGGTCAATCGAGATGCCCGGTACGCGCTGAAGGGATTCCGCCAGATTGAGGTCAGGGAACTGACCGATATCTTCGGCCTTAATGACATCCACCATGTCATTAGAGCGTTTCTTTTCGTTGATGGCTGTTTGCAGTGAGCCACGGAAACCGGTTACCACAATGGTTTCGATATTTTCGTCTGCAGCCTCTGCAGACTGTGCAATCGCCTGTCCTGCCGCGCAGACTGACATCATCGCTGCCAGTGAAGCGCCATAGCGCACAAATGCAGACACACGTCTGGCGTGAGTTCTTTTAGTCATAGATTCTAACTCCCCGTTATGTTCGCCCGCTCCGCCTTATAGCGGCGGATGTCGTACGAACATTGTGATGCCCATTAATGGGCTTTCCTGTTACTCAACTTTGACACCGGTGTCACATTAAGCTTTAGGTAACCGGTGTCAATTGCACTTAGGTAGCCATAATTCCGAAGGGATGACAAGGCAGAAATAACAACAAGATACCAAAAGTGACATATCTGCCATACATTCTGCCCTGACCCTTCGCGCCCTAGCTGGCCAGTTCAGGCGCGGAAACTGTTAGCGCTACCGCCTTCAGGCGAATTTCGACCGGCTGATGACCCGGCCCCGTGAAGGTAACCACTGACGCCTGACCGGAACGAATATCATGTATACCCGTGGTTGCGCCCGACGATATGAGCTGCCCTTTTTTCAAAGGCCTGCCGCGCTGCGCCAGATGACCGGCCAGCCAGCCAATCGCCGCCAGTGGGCCACCGGGCATGGCATGCAATCCACCCTTGCCCACGCTCTGGGCATCGATGTGTGTCTCTGCCTGCATATCGGCGACCGACTTCGGATCAAACGGCAGTTCAGGCCCAAGTATCAGTCCGAAGTTATTGCCGAAATCAGACACCACAACGGTCGGCCCCAGTGCGTTGATGGTCGCCAACGGCGAGCCAGCCATTTCCACACCGGCAAACAACGCGTCGATCAGCTGATGCGCTTCGGCTTCGCTATATTCGGTTTTTTCCGGATCCGCGTCATGCCCTACGCGAAACACATATTCCGCCTCAACCGCCGCAAAACCGCCCTCGAATACCGGCACGGCAACCTCGCCTTCAGACGGTTTGAACAGGGTGTCAAAGATAGGGCCCGCCAGCCGCTCGGTCTGATGCACGGGCTGATAAGCCGGTGCCAGACGGCCAATCTTCCAGCCTATGACCGGACGCTTCCACAGCTGGATCGCCTCTTCCTGAATAGCATATGAGGTCGACAGATGCGCCGGCACATCACCCGGATAGCCTTCAAGTGCCCGTGCCTCACGACGCGCCGTTACAAACGACGATGCAATCTTGTCAATATTCATGATCCGCTTTCAAACCTTCGGTAAGTGCCCACATCAGCGCCCCGACCCCTTTGGGATCATTTGGCGTGATTTTTTCAGAGAGATAATATGCATATGTGCCGTCACGATAGGGCGTGTTGCCAAGCCCCGCCACCCCGCAGATGCCATTAAGTGCCGAAGGGGTTACAAACCGTGCCGTTACGGCCTTTAAGGACTCAAGTCCGATCTGCCCCAGATCCGGCCCAACCACCTTAAGGCGCGCCGCCTTGATCAGCCCATAGGCGATCATGGCAGACGCCGACGCTTCTTCGTAATTGCCTTCGCGGGTGCCCTGATCAACGACCTGATACCACAGGCCATTGGCTGAGCGCACCTTGACCAGAGCCTCAAGCGTATCGCGGGTAATGCGGGCGATCTCGCTACGCAGACCCTCATCGAAACCTTCGGAACCCTCAAAGACATCGACCAAAGCCCCGACCCACCAGCCCATAGACCGGCCCCAGACATTCGGCGACAATCCCGTCTCAGGATCAGACCAGCGCTCTTGACGGCTTTCGTCCCAGCCGTGGAAATATAGCCCGTTTTCGGTCTTTTTCAGCAGACGCTCCACACTGAGGAACTGCTGCACCGTATCGGCAAACAGGGCTTCATTACCGGTGACGCGCGCATAGTCCGTCTGGAACGGTTGCGCCATAAACAGGCCATCCAGCCACACCTGATGCGGATAGATTTGCTTGTGCCAGTAATTGCCTGACTGCGTACGCGGATGATCCTTAAGCTGCGCGAACTGAATGTCCATCGCCTTGCGGAAGCGCTCCTCGCCCGTAAAGCGATACAACGGGAACAGCACCTTACCGCCATTCACATGGTCGATATTATATTCCTTGGGCAGGAAGGTCGGCATGGCCCCGTCGGGCAGCACCCGCGTCTCCATTTCCTGCACCACATAGTCCAGTAGGGCCGCATCCTGAGTGACGCCATAAAGATCAAGCACGCCCTTCCAGACCACCCCGTCTTCATAGTTCCACCACGGACGATAAGGCGTCCATGTGCGCAGATAGTTTTGCAGAAACACCGGCACCTGATTCCCAAACACCGACAGGGCTTTGACCGTATCCGCACTCAGGGTCAGGTCACGCTGTACGGGGGCCGTCGCCACGTCTTCGGGGATGGCATGGGTAACATCAAGTTTCGCGGTCATGTGACATCTTCCAGTATGATTTTCTCACCCGTCTGCCCCTCGATATCAAGGTCGTTCAGGCGAATATTCCTTGCGGCCGAAATATAGACTCCGACATGACGCACCGGAGCAATTGTTGCGGCCATGTCCGGCGCACCGGCCTCAGCCGCCGCGTCATAGCGGGCGTAAAAGCCATCCACCTCTACCCTGTCAATCGGCTGTTCCGGCAAACCCAGCAGATAGATAGCCGCGTGGCGCACCCCTTCGCAGCGGATATTTTTCAGACGCACGCCCCCCAGCGAAGGCGTCCCGTCATCCACCGGCCGCGCCTTGCGATCCGCCACATAGTCCGTCTTGCCGTCAGGGTCGCACCAATAGAAGCTATTGACCACAAAGGCGGTGCCAACACCCTGCATCCGAATATTCTCAAAGTGTATGTCGCGTCCCACCGCCTCGGTGCCACGCCCACGCCGCGTCTTGAGCCTGAGGCCCCGATCCGTACCGGTAAACAGGCAGTTGGTGACATTGACCTCATAGACCCCGCAGGCCATCTCGGAGCCAATCACCACCGCCCCGTGCCCGTCCTGCATCCAGCAGTTTGAAATCGTCACCCGTCGTGTCGGCCTGAGGCGTTTTTTCGCCATGCTGATCTTGCCGGATTTCAGGGCAATACAGTCGTCACCAACGGTGAAATGCACACCGGCAATAACCACATCGGCACAGCTTTCGGGATTCAGACCATCCGTGTTCGGGCTATCGGCAGGAGCCTTGATCTTAAGCCCCGCAAAGGTCAGCCAGCGTGAGTTAACCGGATGCACGGTCCATGACGGGCTGTTCTGAACCGTAATCCCCTCAATAGTCACCTGCTCGCTATCGACGACAAACAACAACCGTGGTCGCCAGGCCGTCAGCCCGCCATGGGCAAACGGAGATTTCGGCCGGCTCCACCATGTATCAAACCCCGCCTGCGCGTCGATCAGGCCTTCCCCATAGATATTGACCGTATGCGCCGATAAAATATTAATCAGACCGGCGTGGCAATCAAAGGCCTCGCCTTCCCATGTCCCGACATAGGCCCCGTCCGCCCCGTTCGCATCCGGCAATATAGCGGGCAATACCGGCCAGCGCGTCATATCCCGCTGCCCCAGCAGAGACGCATCTCTGGTGATCTCAAGCGACATGCAGCTTTTGAGGAACAACGGCCCCGTCAGATACTGACCGGCCCCCAGTCTCACCAAGCCATTAACCGGACAGGCTGAAATCGCGGCCTGAAGCGCGTGGGTATCATCGGTAACACCGTCGCCCTTTGCCCCAAAGCGCCTGGGGTCAACCACCGCCTTAAGGGCTTCGGTGCGCACCGCCACCTCATGCCCGTCCACCCGCACGCGATAGACCGTGTCCGGCTGTAAATCCCTGAGTGTAAAAACATTCAGAGGTGTTTCCAGCACAGGCTGATCATTGACCCACACCTGACGTGCGACCTGTGCCTGATAGATCGTAGCGTCGCGCACCTCAAACGTCAGGGCCGTAGGCAAGTCCGCAATGAGGCGCAGTTCAGACTTAGGCAGTTCTGACATGATCAGCGTACAACCCGATGCAATATGGCATTGATATCCGTATAGAGCCGCTCACCGGCCTCCTTTTGCGACAGTCGGCCATAACCAAGACCTTCGAGAATGTCCTGAAAGCCGTCGCGCACGCGCGGATGCTCAAAATAGGGGCTTTCAAGCACGGTCTTGGGCAGGGCCTCGATCTGGGCCTCGCTCTCAAGCTTGAGGCCATCCAGCAGGCCATCGTCCTTAAGCGTCTTTTGCGCGATGGCCGACACCGGCACCCCGCGCATCAGGCCCATAGCCCGCACCCCTGCCGGATCATTGAGCAGGAAGTTGATCAGCTTTGCCGCCGCCTCAGGCTGCTTACAGTTACGGTTGATGACAAACAGCATGGCCGGACGATAAAGCAAACCGGCATCGGTCGCGCCGTCACGCATCGGATAGGGCGCCAGCTTCACCGTCTGACCGGGTGTCAGCGTATCGGTATATTTATCAATGGCGCTGTTCCACTGATAGGTACCGGCATATTCGCCATTGATCCACGGGCGCATTTCCTGTTGCGGCACGTTGCCATAGGACGCCCGCACCTTGGCCGCCGGCCATGTGTGGCTTTGGGTCAGATCCGCATAAAGCTGCGCCACCTCGCGCATGTCCTCAGGCGTACAGTTCAGGCTCTTGCTGGCCGTATCCACGAGGGGCTTACCCGTCTTTTGCACCACATAGGATCGCGCCATAGCGGCAAAATCCTGAAACGTGCCATCGATCGGATAATAGGCATTCCCCAGCGCCTTATGCATCTGAGGGCCTGTGGCCTTAAGTTCGTCCCACGTCGTCGGCAGCTTGACGCCCGCCTTATCGAAGGTCGTGGCATTGAAATAGAACAGCCGCGCCGCATTGGTCACCGCCAGCGCATTCAGATGCCCGTAGGTTGTGCCCATCTGAAGGGTGCGTTCATCGAACTGGCTGAGGTCAATAATATCCTTCAGGCCATTGAGATCGAAGAACCCCTTGCCGTCCCGCGAAAACAGGGTCTGCCAGTACCAGTTGATCTGCATGACATCCGGCGCGGTGTCCCCCGCCAATTGTGTCGTCAGGCGCTCAAGATGACCGGAAAAGCCGGTATATTCGCCCTTGACGCGAATACCGGGATTGGCCTCCTCGAACAGGCGCAATGCCTCAAGCGTGGCACGGTGGTTAGATGACCCGCCCCACCAACTGATGCGCAGCTCACTATCTGACGCCGCCGGTTTCGGACCACAAGCCGCCAGAGACGAAAGCCCTGCCGCAGCCCCCGCACCGGCCAGAAGGTGGCGACGATTAAGCATATGTGTCATCGCCCTACCCCTTCACCGCGCCGGAGGTGATGCCATCCACGAAGTATTTTTGGGCGGCAAAGAACAAGATCAGGGACGGGGCAATGGCGATGGTCGACATGGCCAGAATCTCGTTCCATGAGGTCGCTTCGGTGACATCAATCGACATCTTGAGCGCCAGCGCCACCGGATATTTCTCAACACTCGACAGATAGATCAGCGGCTGAAGGAAATCGTTCATGCTCCACATAAACTGGAACAGGGCCACGGCAATGATCGCAGGCAGGATAACCGGCGCCACAATCAGGGTCAGCACCTGAAACGAATTACAGCCGTCCATAACCGCCGCCTCTTCCATCTCAAGCGGCAATGAGCGCATGAACTGAATGATCATGAAGACAAAGAAGCCTTCGACCGCAAAGGCTTGCGGGATGTAGAGCGGCAGATAGGTATCGAGCCAGCCGAACTCACGGAACATCAGATACTGCGGAATCAGCAGCACTGATTTTGGCAAAAGCACCGTCGCCATCAGCAGCGCAAACAGATATTTCCGCCCCGGAATGGCAAAACGGGCAAAGCCATAGGCCACGATCACCGACGAAATCACCGTCACAATGACCTTTGGGATCACGATCTTGAAGGTGTTAAGCAGATAGGTGGCGAAGGTATATTCCGTCGAGGTTTTCCAGCCATTGATCACCCCGTCAAGCGTCGGCTCCTTGGGGATGAAACCAATGCTCGAAAAGATTTCATGGTTATTCTTGAACGAGCCGCCGATCATCCACAGCAGCGGATAGAGCATCAGGAACCCGATGAGGATCAGGATGCCGTAACGCATCAGGGCATTCAGCACCGGCAGGTGTCTGCGCCAACCGGCATCAGGGGCGTGTGAAGTCGATGAGGTCATGATTAGTGCCCTCCCTTATTGTCGTCACGTTCCTGCGCATAGAACACCCAGTGTTTCTGCGACCAGAAGGCAACGGCGGTAAATATGGCAATGATGACGAACAACACCCACGACAGGGCCGAGGAATAGCCCAGATTGAAGTATTTGAACGCCTCTTCATAGATCATCAGCGGCAACAGATAGGACGACTTGAGCGGCCCACCGGCGGTAATGATATATGGCCCGTTAAACTCCTGAAACGCCTGAACAATTTGCATGATGAAGTTAAAGAACAGCACCGGCGTCAGAAGCGGCAGGGTAATCATCCAGAACTGACGCAAGCGCGACGCCCCATCAATATCGGCGGCCTCATAAAGGTCTTCGGGGATAGCCTTAAGCCCCGCCAGAAACACCACCATCGCCGAACCAAACTGCCACAGGCGCAGCAGAACAATCGAGAACATGGCCGTATCCGGCTCACCCAGCCAGTTGACGCCGCCAAAGCCCAGCACGCCAAAAGCCTGATTGATCAGGCCGTCACCGGCAAATACAAATCGCCAGACAACGGCAATGGCCACCGACCCGCCAAGGATCGACGGCAGATAAAAAGCGGTTCGGAAGAACCCGATCCCCCTCAGCTTGAAATTCAGCACCACCGCAATAAACAGCGCAAAGGCCAGTTTCAACGGCACAGTGATAAACACATAGAAGAAGGTTACGCCCAGCGACTTCTGAAAGGTCGCATCACCGGCCATCTCGCCATAGTTGGCAAGTCCCGTGAAGTTCGCTGCCCCTAGTTGATCCTGCAAACGCGCATCGGTCAGGCTGAGTACAAACGAAGCAATAAAAGGAAAGGCAGTGAACAGCAGGAAACCGATAATAAAGGGCGTGACATACATCGACCCTATCAGCTTGTTGTTATACATGCCCCGCCCCCACATCCGGCGAGACCCCTAACGCCAGACCCTGCGCATCAAACAGATGCGCCCGATCCAGATCAGCCCTCAGGCCAACATCCTGATGGTTATGCAGTTCCGCCTCACCCGACAGCTTGATGATCACCGGATCACTACCGAAATCCTTAAGCGCCACATAGGCAAAGGTTTCCCCCCCCAGACGCTCAATCAGCACCACATGCCCCCTCAGGTGCGCGGCCTGACCGTCTGCAACCACATGCAGATTTTCCGGTCGCAGCCCCAGACTGACCGTTGCGCCGACTTCGGACACAACGCCTGATCTTGGAATTTCGATCGCCCCCTGCGGCGTCTCAAGCGTCACGGAACCAGATTTAGCCCCCGCCACCTTGACCGACAGAATGTTCATATTCGGCGAGCCGATGAACCGCGCGACAAACAGATTGGCCGGACGGCGGTAAAGCTCCATAGGGGAGCCGACCTGCTCAATATGACCGCCATTCAGCACGACAATCTTATCGGCCAATGTCATGGCCTCGACCTGATCGTGAGTCACATAAACCGATGTCGCCCCCAGCTTGGCATGCAGACGGGCGATCTCAACGCGCATCTGGCCCCGCAAGGACGCATCAAGGTTCGACAAAGGCTCATCGAACAGGAACACATCCGGCTTACGTACAATCGCACGACCAATAGCCACCCGCTGACGCTGCCCGCCGGACAAGGCCTTGGGGCGACGCTTTAACAGGGGCGTCAGTTGCAGAATTTCGGCCACTTCGGCCACCTTGGCGTCAATTTCCGCCTTAGGCATGCCCTGGATTTTCAATGCAAAGGCAATATTATCCGCCACTGTCATATGCGGATAAAGCGCATAGGACTGAAACACCATGGCTACGCCGCGCTTGGACGGATGGGCATAGGTAACATCCTTGCCGGAAATATCGATCTGGCCGGAGGTCGGTGTATCGAGCCCCGCAATCAACCGCAGAAGCGTTGACTTACCGCAACCCGAAGGCCCGACAAAAACAACCAGTTCGCCCTTTTTAACTTCCAAGGACACGCCCTTAATGACCTCATGGCCATTAAAGGACTTTTTGACGTCGGTGAGTTTGACACTATTGGTCACCACGTTTCCCCGCTATGTTTTTTGTTTTTTGTATTGAAACCACCCCTAAAGGAAACCGGTGTCATTTTCAACCGTCTTGACCGGCAAACCATCGCGTCAGAGGCAAAAAATCATCACAATTTTCGCCTTTTTGCGTGATTACCCCGCACAGCGCCCATAAAAAAGTGCGGAGGGCGACCTCCGCACTTTCAATATTAGTCTGTAAAATCCGACTAGAGCTTATAGGCCGCCTTAGGCAGATTATAGGTCAGATCCTTGATCGTTTCGGCTGCATCATCGATATCCAGACGATGCTCAACCACCAGACGCGCCAGGAAATTAGCATCGATACGACGGGCCACATCATGGCGTGCCGGAATCGACAGGAAGGCGCGGGTGTCGTCATTGAAGCCGACCGTATTGTAGAAACCAGCGGTTTCCGTGACCTGCTCGCGGAAGCGTGTCATGCCTTCGGGCGAGTCGTGGAACCACCACGACGGGCCGAGCTTCAGGATCGGATAGTGACCCGCCAATGGCGCCAGTTCACGCGCATAGGAGGTTTCATCCAGCGTAAACAGGATCACCGTCAGGTCTTTTTCATTACCGAAGGCATCAAGCAATGGCTTGAGTTCATTGACATAACCGGTCGCCATCGGGATATCGCATCCCTTGTCACGGCCATAGGTGTCAAAGATTTTCTGATTGTGGTTGCGGAATGAACCGGGGTGAATCTGAACCGTGAAACCGTCATCAAGGCTCATACGCGCCATTTCGGTCAGCATCTGCGCGCGGAACAGCTCCGCATCTTCAGCAGTGAAGTCACCTTTGATGATACGGTTGAACAGGGTCTCCGCCTCAGCCGACGACAGGTTCGCTGTGCGTGCGGTCGGATGGCCGTGGTCAGACGATGTACAGCCAAGCGTCTTGAAGAAGGCGCGGCGTACGCGGTGGCCCTGAAGATAGCCCTTCCACGTATAGACATCTTCGCCCGACAGTTCGGCAAAGACCTGCATCTTGTCACGGAAGTCTTCGTGCTCAGCGTCGATCACCGGATCAGGGCGATAGGCCGTTACCACGCGGCCCTTCCAGCCGGAGTCACGGATTTTCACGTGATGCTCGAGCGTATCGGTCGGGCTTTCGGTCGTCGCCAGAAGATCGATGTTAAAGCGCTCAAACAGGGCGCGCGGCTTATAGGCGTCCGACGCC
>JASGFL010000029.1:0-31991 GCA_047605545.1 Asticcacaulis sp.
GCGTCATCAGGGCCATGAACTGCGCCTGAAGGTCGGTGGCAAAGCCCGGATAGACTCGGGTCGTAATGTCCACGGCCTTAAGCTTCTGGGCCGGATCACGACGCACAGTAATGGTCGTATCCGTCGTCTCGATCGTACAACCGGCCTCACGCATCTTATCGAGCAGGATACCGATCAGATCAGGACGCACATTGGTCAGGCGCACTTCGCCACCGGCCATAGCCGCCGCCAGCGCATAGGTGCCCGCTTCGATACGGTCGCAAATCACCGGCCAGTCCGTGCCATGCAGTGAGGTCACACCCTCAACCGTAATGGTCGAAGTCCCTGCGCCGGATACCTTCGCCCCCATGGCATTGAGGCACAGCGCCAGATCTTCGATCTCAGGCTCACAAGCGGCGTTTTTGAACACCGTCGTCCCTTGCGCCAGTACCGCCGCCATCAGGGCGTGCTCGGTCGCCCCCACCGACACAAAGGGGAACTCGATCTCAGCGCCCTTAAGGCCACGCGGCGCCTGCGCGAAAACATAGCCTTCGTGCATGTCGATATGCGCGCCCAAGGCCTCAAGCGCCTTAAGGTGCAGGTCAACCGGACGCGCCCCAATCGTGCAACCACCGGGCAAAGACACCTTGGCATGGCCGGTGCGCGCCAGAAGCGGCCCCAGCACATTGAACGATGCCCGCATCTGACGCACCAGATCATAAGGCGCAAATGACGACGTGATCTCCGGCGTATGCAGAACGCTTTCCTGCCCCTGCGGCCCGTTGCTTTCGGTGATCTGACAGCCGAATCGCGCCAGCAAGCGCCCCAGCAACCGTGTATCCGCCAGACGCGGCATATTGGTCAGCCGCACCGGCTCAGACGTCAAAAGCGCCGCCGCCATCAGCTTGATAGCCGAGTTCTTAGCCCCGCTTACGGGGATGTCTCCATACAGCGGCACGCCGCCGGTCAGGGCAATACGATCCATAGATTCGCCATCTTAAAAGCACTAATTCTACTGTGCTTCTACAACACAATGGAGCGCAAGCAATATGGTTTCGTAAAAAGCCGGTGTTTCGGACGGTTAATCCGAAGACGTCTCATCCTTTGGGACAGATGCCGCCTTTTTCGCCGCCTTGCGCCGCATCAGGTTATCACGCAGCGCTGCATTCAGGCGGGCGTCACGATCCGGCTTGGTCTCAGACTTGTCTTTGGGCGCTTTGGTTTGGTCGTTCATAGATATCGGCTTGAAAAATCAGGTCTAAAGCCTGAATTATGACGCGATCCGGCAAAAAGCGAGGGATAATTGTGTGTAACCCACACTTTTTGCTTTGCGTTTGCGCACGGGTTCGCTATAGGCGCACCCCTCGGGACGTTTTTACGTTCTGCTGCCGTGGCTCAGTGGTAGAGCACTCCCTTGGTAAGGGAGAGGTCGTGAGTTCAATCCTCACCGGCAGCACCACGTTCCCCAGGCCCCTAAAGGGCTTGGGGGACTACCCTCATAATTCCCCCCACATTTTCAAACTGGCACAAACCCGTATCATGCCTCTAAAGTAGGCATATTCCTGGGAATTTGCTCCCCGTACGCTCTTGTGGATGCTTCAGCCGCCTTGTTGCAGCGAAATATAATCAAACCCGTAAGAAACTGGGTTTGATTATTTAATGTAATAGGCGCTGAAGGAATGCCTGCGCGCGTTCCGTATGCGGGCCAGCGTCACCGAAGAATACTTCCGAAGGCGTATCCTCCAGAATCCGCCCGCCATCCATGAAGACGATGCGATCTGAGACCCTGCGGGCAAAGCCCATTTCATGGGTGACAATGACCATGGTCATGCCCTCCTTAGCCAAGGCGCTCATGACCTCTAGCACCTCACCGACGGTTTCCGGATCAAGCGCAGAGGTCGGCTCGTCAAACAACATCACCGACGGGTTCATGCACAGGCCGCGGGCTATGGCTACCCGCTGTTGCTGACCGCCGGACAGTTGCGACGGATATTTGTCGCGGTGCGCCGCCAGACCAACCTTATTGAGATAACCAAGCGCAACCTCTTCGGCCTCGGCCTTTGGACGCTTCAGCACTTGGGTCTGCGCCAGTGTCAGATTGCCTAATACGGTCAGGTGGGCAAACAGCTCAAAATGCTGAAACACCATCCCTACATGCCGCCTCAGGCGTGATAATTCGCGCGGGTTTTTACGGCTTTCGGGAGTCAGTTCGGTATCATTTATGATGATCCGGCCGGACTGAAAGGTCTCAAGACCGTTCAGGGTTTTGATCAGCGTAGATTTCCCTGAACCGGACGGGCCACATATCACCACGACCTCGCCCGAGGCGACGTTGAGACGGCACGCGTTCAGCACCTGAAACTCACCATAAAATTTGTTCAGGCCTTCAATAGAGATCATAGCGCATACCTCCGGTGATGCTTCGCCAGCATGACGGTAAGGGCCTCAAGCAGGGTACAGATTACAAAATAAACCAGACCGGCAAACAGGAAAATCTCTGCCGGATAAGCGATTTCACGATTATTTATCTGCGTCGCGACAAACGATAATTCCGCGACGCCGATCACATAGGCCAGTGACGTGTCTTTTATCAAAGACACCCACTGATTAATAAACGACGGGGCCATGGCAGGCAGAGCCTGCGGCAGGATCACAAGGCGTAAGGCTTGCCATTTAGTTAGCCCCATTGCGCTTGCGGCCTGCCATTGCCCCTTGGGCAAGGCCTCGATGCCCGCATGCACGGAATGCGACAGATAGGCTCCGCCAATCAGGGACAGGGCCGCAACCACGGCACCAATCGCTGGCACATCCAGTCCGAAAGCCAGCGGCCCAAGGAAATATACCCAGAAGATCAGCATGATGACCGGAATGGCACGAAAGAAGGTCAGTAAGACTTGCAGCAGTGTTTTTAATTGGCCGGACAACAACGTCAAACCAACCCCGCCCACAAGGCCCAGTACCGCTGATATAATCCCCGAAGTGAGGCTCAGGAAAATGGTCAGGGCCACACCGGCCACAGGGCCATCCGGCCAGGCTCCAACGAAGAAATAGCCGAGATTATCGGTAATGACCTCAAGGTTCATGACCGCCTCGCGATCAGGACCTTGTCACGGCTGCGGATCAGCCGGATGAGCCCTTCAAGGGCCGCAATAGCGGCAATATATAATATGGTGGCGATGCCAAAGGCCTGAAACGCCCTGAAGGTCTCGGTTTCGACCTGACGTGTGGCATAGGACAGCTCAGCCAGACCAATAGCCATGGTCAGGGATGAGTTTTTGACCACATTCATCACCTGCCCGCCAAGCGGAGACAAAGCATTACGCACCGCCTGTGGCAGAACCACATGCTGCCACACCTGAGCGCCGCTTAGCCCCATGGCCTGAGCCGCCGCTATCTGACCGGCAGGCACATTATTGACCCCTGCCCTGAACTCGGCGGCCATAAAAGCGGCACTGTAGAGCGTTAGCCCCACAAACCCCGCAAGGTATTCATAGGACGGCCATTTCAGCCCAAATATCCCGATATGCGGCAGATTGAGCCAGGCCATCCACGTATCAGGCAACAGAGCTGAAACGCCGAAATACCAGAAGAAAAACTGCACCAGCAGCGGCGTATTACGCAGAAACGACAGACAACCGGTTACGATGAAACGTAACCGGCTGCGTGACAGGGATATGACGCAAAAGAAAAAACCAAGCGCAAGCGCCATCAGGCTGACGATCGCGGAAAGGGTCAGGGTGACCACAAATCCGTCCCACAGCCAGCCCAGATATTTTGCCCCCAAAAGTCCTTCAGGCATCAGGATTTCGTCTCATCCTGACCGATGCGATAGCTGCGCTCAAGCGGTGTCTTGCTCTCAGGCCCAAACCAGCGGTTATGGATGTCGTCTGCCTTGCCGCTGGCCTCGATGTCTCGCAGGGTGTCATCAACAAAGGCTTTGAGAGCGGACTGCCCCTTGGGGATGCCAATCCCGATCAGATCCTGTGAGATGGTGAAGGCCGGAATCTCATACTGATCCGCATCCGGCGCATTGGCCAGAATCCCCGCCAGCTTGGGGCCATCCTGAGACACGGCCTGCACATTGCCATTTCTCAGCGCCGTAAAGGCAAACGGCGTGTCATCATAGGCCACAAGAACCGCGCCCGGATATTTGTCACGCAGATTGATCTCGTTGACAGTGCCCTTGTCCACGCCAATGCGCAGGCCATTCAGCTGATCAGCCGAGGCAAGCACGCCTTTTTTGGCGATAAACTGCTGACCCGACGCGAAATAGGGAATCGAAAAATCTACCTGTGTCGCCCGTTCTTCGGTGATGGTGAAATTAGCCAGAACCAGATCGACCTTACCTGCCGCCAGAAGCGGAATACGGTTGGCGGGGTTCGTCGGCACGATCTCCAGTCGCACCCCCAGCTTATCGGCCAGTGCCTGCGCGTAATCTACATCATAGCCTGAAATGGCTTTGGATTGTGCATCGACAAAACCAAACGGCGGATTGGAATCAAACGCCGCCACACGCAGCACACCCGCTTCGCGAATGGCCTCAAGACGGTCAGTCTGCGCGGGTTTTCCGGAACAGGCCGCTAACCCCATTACACACAAAAGACCTACGCCCAAAAGACTACGGCGTAAAACAGAAAAGGACATAGGCATCCCTCCTCAAAAATAGACTGACCCGCAATGCCGGAATACGGATTGCGGGTCGAGCATCATCTAAAACAACTAACGAAAATCAGACCTCAAGCTTTACCGTCGGCGCGGTGTTCGGAAGAATTTTTTCGATTTCTTCCTCACTGACTTTGGACTTCATGCCGTAACCATTTACCGGCTGATCGCGGTTAACCCACAAGGCGTAGTAAAGGTGATCGGCGCGAGGATCATCCGTATTCGGGTGAATAAGAATGGTCAGGCCAAGGCTGTTCAACTGCAGCCACGGGGCAATGGTCGTCAGTTGTTCGTTCGCAAAACCGAAATAGAAGGACGGCGTCACATGCGGCCCAAGCGGGCGGATGTTCCAATGCCCCAGTTCCACGACAAAGCGCTCGGCTACCCATTTGCGCAGCAGGGCTGCCTTTTCGTAGGTATCGTCGTCGAAATAGACGTGGGCATGATAGCTTTTGATATCGGTATAGGGACGCGGCGTTAAGGGGATTTCTTCCTCACCGGGGCGCACGCTAAGTGGCTTGGTGGTGGGTTCCTTATAGGTTTCATACCCCCACGGGCTTTTGCCTGCTTCGCGCTTGACACGTGGGCGTGGGGTGTCACCGGCAGGAGCAGCCGCAGGTGTCGCAGCCTCCGTCTGGGCATGGGTTTGGGTGGCGCTGGCGGCCACAAGACCCGCTGCCGCCAGACCGGAACCCACCAGCAGTTTGCGGCGCTCAGGCGACACCAGATCGGCCCAGTTGCCGTCGATCACTTCCGCAGTAGATTTGTTCTTTTTTGACATGATTTTAAACCCTTATAGGAAGGCGTCAGAAGTTGTAATCAAGACGAATATTGTAGCTGCCACCGCTCAGGCCGACCGGACCGGTATTGTCCCAGGCGTCCTCATATTGCGCCAGACTGGCCGCGGTACGCGCGGCCACAGGCACCTTTTGCGGGTACTCATCAAACAGGTTATTGGCCGAAAGCGTGACGCGCAGCTTATCCGACACGGCATAGGCCACATTCAGATCGGCGATATAGCTGGCGTCCAGCTTGTACTCGCCCGATGAGGCGGCATAGCGTGTCAGTTTGCCGTAACGCGTGGTGCGGAAATCAACCGTCCATGCCCCACGATCAAAGGTGACACCGAACACCTGCTTGTCATTTGGGGCGCGGTATTTCAGGTTATACTGGTTCGCCAGAGACAATGAGCCGATATTAGGCAGGCTTTGTAAGGCGGCCGGTGTACCGGAAATACGCGTAATATCGACTTCGTTGTAATTGGCTGCAAACGTCCAGCGGAAACGCCCCCAGTCAGTCAGGGTTGTGGCTTCGGCTGTGAAGTCTACACCCGTGTTTCGCGTGTCACCGATATCGGTGAAGTAGCGCACAATCAGGCTGGAACCGGCTGCAAAACCGGCCTGTTGCAGTAAGCCGTCAATATAGGCTTCCTGAGCAGGTGTAAGCGCAACGCCGTTGGCATCAACCGCCGTACCGGAACTGCGGTTAATACCGACACGCGGTGAGCCGCCGATCTGATGCCTGACTTCAACCTGATAGGCATCGACCGCCAGCCGCACGGTGCCGAACGGATTCCACGTCAGGCCAACCGAATAGTTTGTCGATTCTTCCGGCTTGAGCGGAGTGGACCCCAGCGCCAAAGCCGCCGCCGAATCCGGCTGCGCCAGACGGTTAGCAAGACCCGCCTGATCAGAGGTGTTGGAATAAGATTGCGTCACCAGATTTGGCGCATGGAAGCCATTAGAGACGGTCGCTCTGAGGGCAAAGGCCGGTGTGAAGTCATAACGTGTCGACAAACGACCGGTCGTTGAATCGCCGAAATCGTCAAAGTTCTCGTAACGCACGGCGCCGTCGAGGAACCACTTGGGCGTAATATTGGTCGCCAGACCCGTATAGGCACCCCAAGAGTCACGCTTGTTGTCATAGGCATCTACCGGCTGATAGCCGCGTATCGCGTTTGACCCCAGACCGAAATAGGACAGAGGCTCGCCTGCCTTCAGTTTCGCACGCTCATGGCGGTGCTGAAGCCCGAAAGAGAAATCAAACTCATGACCGGCAAAGGTCAACTGACGTGCCAGATCAAGATTGGTGGTCTGGTTCGAATAGAAGTGCTGACCGACATGGAAAACTGTCTGGGCGTTTGTACCGGGCAGAGAATAGTTGGCTGAGTTGCGCACAGAGGCGTCAATTTTGTCCGAACCAAAGGTCGTGGACAGATCCCAGTTCCAGTTAGCCGTCTGCCCCTGCAGGCCTACGGTGGCCGCAATATCGACTTCGTCAGTGACTTCAAACGGTGTGAAGCCGTCCGGATAGGTGTTCAGCAGGCTTGGGTTTTGAATGAAAACCGTATTGGCAGGGCGGAAGTTTTGACCGGCATGCGCCTTGCGCTGGGCATAGGTACCAAACGAATAAAATTCTGTGCCGCCGCCCAGATCATAATCAAAATTATAGCTTACCGAACCCACCGTGAAACGTCTTTGTCCGGCATTGATCCACGCCCGATCATCGCGGGTGGCTTCACGCGGGTCGGCGGTTGTACCGGCTGGCAAAGAATTGTTTGTCCCCAGACGCACCGGATTTCCATTTGAATCAATCGCCGGATAAATCAGGTAAGAGTCTTTGAGCGGAAAGTTACGGATTGTCCGGTCCTGATGGGCCACTTCGGCGGCAATCGCCAATGACGCACGATCCCCCAGACGGAAGCCGTGATTGAAACGGACAATATTGCTGGCGCCATCGCCTTCGTAAGTCTTGCCGGTCTGGATGGAAATACCACCGGGACTGTCGGCATCTTTGAGGATAATATTGATCACGCCGGCGATGGCATCAGACCCATAGACCGCCGAGGCACCGTCACGCAGAACCTCGATACGGGCAATCGAGCCTGCGGGGATCAGGCCCAGATCGGTGGCCACGGAACCAGCGAAGCCGTCTTCGTTGACATTGGCCGTGGTGTGGCGGCGCTTGCCATTGACCAGCACCAGCGTATAGGCCGGATCAAGTCCGCGTAATTGCGCACCCCGCACAATAGAACCAATATCGGGCTGCACCTGAGCGGGCACATTAAGGGACGGCAGCAGGCGGTTCAGAGATTCAAGCACGGTGGTCTGACCGGTATTGGCCAGATCGCGGCTGGAAATAACATCAATCGGCGCAGCACTGTTCTGAACGGTGCGACCCGTAGCGCGTGTGCCCGTAACCACAACCTGAGTTACATCAGCATCGTGATCAGCGGCGTCGGCGGCGAAGTCATCGGCGTATGCGGGAACGGCGACCAGCAGCCCGATGGCTGCGACACTGCCCAACATCTGTATTTTTTTCTTATGTGGCATCCTGATACCTTTAGTACATTTTCAAAATTCAAAGCGCCGGTGCAAACGCCCTTAATTCCTACTATTTTAATTCTATTAAATGCAAGACCCGCCTCAGGTAGCAATCTTTCGACTGCGTCGGGACCTCATCGCCTGAAGCGCAATATTTTCTCAAAAAATAAGATAAAAGCTGAAATTGATCTCAATAAAACAACTTAAGGAGGCGAAATTTTTACAATTTGCCACACAGCATCCAATTAAAATAAAACTAAAATAGTTTTATTTGTGACATATAGCGCACAAATAGGCCCCACATAAGCAAACGATCCAAAACAGTTCGTTTAGATAGAACACAGCCCCCTGCTGGCTTACGCCTGACAAGATTCCAAAAAACCCGCAGCAGATTCTGCTACGGGTTCAGGGCTGGATAAGATCAGGAGCAACCTCTTCAGGCCCTCCCCATGATATTATATGCGAAATCGCTTGCATCTTTGTGCCCGTTTCAGACATGGCACACGAAGGTAGATGTGCCTGCTGTTAGCAGGCATTCCGTTAATTTTGAAAAGATGACCTGATCGTCATTCGTCCGTAATCGGGCTACCCTCCGGCACATAGACCAGTTCGCCGCTGGGCAGGCGATAGGTGACACCGGCCTTTGTACCCTGCCCTTCGCCGATCTCGCCGCTGGATTCGTATCGCGTTAGCTTTTCGCCATCCTTGATCGTGATGCGCATGTCATCCTGCCCCGGATTTTCCACCACGACCACATTCTTCGTTTGAAACGGATTAAGCGGGTTGGTTGCGATCATAACCATCAGCACCGCCGCCACGACTAGAAACAGATCGACCAGATTGACGACGCTGAGGATCGGGTCGTCGCTTTCATCGTCTTCGATAAAGCGCATCATATCTCTCCCCGCTCAAAGCGGCGTAGATCCTGAAGTAACCACCGGCGACGTATCGTCTGAATGAAAAATGTGAGCGAAGCACTGATCAGAGCGATGATGACCGCCGAGAACGCCGCCACGAGGTGCTGGCTGACATTCTGCGCCTGATTGGAACTGAGGGCCAGAAGCGCCGGCCCCATCGGGATCATGGTGGCGACAAGCCCCAGCATCGGTGCCGTCCGAGACACGATGCGCAGGCCTTCAAGCTTTTTCAGGATCAGCAATTCAAGGTCGGCGCTTTCCAGCCCCTTTTGTTTGGCGATATGGATAAAGCCCGGTGTGTGACCGGCGTTAAATCTCTGCCCCCACTCCAGCAGAAACCCACCCAGAGCATAGATGGCAAAGACAAGACACAGAAGGATCAGCACCATAACCGGTATCTGAAACAGGGACGACAGGCTGTAGAGTTGGGTTTCAAGAAGGGGCATCTTAGACCTATGAAGCACGAAGAGAACGACTGGCGCGCCACTGATGCAGCGCCCCAGCCAACATAAGAAGAAGCGCGCAAAGCCCAGCCAGCCCGATGAGCGCTGGTGGGTTTTGCGGCACAGGCGGAGTCTGAGCGTCCGGTTTCAGAATACGTCCGCGAACGGTTGGGGGTTGCGGTCTCAACTGGGCCTGATTTTGGGCCTGAGCCTTGCCCGTCGCCTTTGAAGCGGCGGCGGGCGTGGTCGCGACCATGCGACCGAAGCCTCCGGTGGCGGTGGCGGCAGCGCGTTCCAGCACAGCCTTGCGATTTTCCAGCAACGCTACGGTTTCGGCGTCAGCCTTCCAGTAGCCCTTACGCACGGCCTCCAGCATCTGTTCGACCATCTGTCGTTGCGCGGTTGGGTGATTTTTCTCGAACCAGTCGTTTAGACCAAGGTTGCGCGCATCGCGCACATAGGTATCGGCCATGGCCTGCCACTGATCAGCCCTGACCGAAGACGGATCTGTCACCTGCCAGCCGAACAGGTTCTGCGTTACGGCCAGCATCTCATTGGCTCCGGCATAGCCTTCGGCCTGCATCTGTCTGATCCATTCCGGATTGAGGTAACGTGTTCGCAACTCCGTCGACAGGAATGCAGCCGGAGTCGTCGTGCGCACCTCGCCTGAGCGTGTATCAGTGATAAATAGTTCCGGTGACTGGCCGCTCAGGTGCCTTACGGCCAGTGACAGACCGCCCAGATATTCAAACGGATGGTCGGTCGACAAAAGGCCATGCACATTCGATGACCGCGACAAGACGGCAGCATCGACATTTTTAAGGTTCTCAGACAGCAGGTTGGCTCCCGCTTCCGACGTGCCCCAACCGTCCGATCCATAACCGTATTGCAGGCGCTCAAGGAAACCTTCGGCCAGTTCCCCCTCATTGTCCCAGCTTTGGGAGTCGATCACACGACCAGACAGGCCTGAGCCGTATTCGCCGGGCGCATTGGAGAACATGCGCAGACGGGCCAGCGCTTTCGCCCTTTCAGGCATTATCCCGTGGCTGATGAGTTGTTTTTCCAGTTCGGCAGCATTTCGGGCCACCGGATTGCCGCCCTGCGCTGCCAGTTTGTCAATCGCGCGCGCCAGCAAGGTCATGAAATTATCGAACTGATCGCGGTAGACACTGGTGATCTGCAACACCGCATCGACGCGGGGCGCGCTAAGCTCACTGTCGGACAGGATTACCAGATCGGTCACCCGTCCACCGGCATCCCAGACGGGCTTCAGGCCATAGGCGCGTAGAACCTGCCCTTCCATGACGCCCAGTGTACGGATCGATTCACCCGACCACAGACTGAAGGCCAGTTTGCGCGGCAACCGTCCGTGTTTAGCCTGATAGGCGTCCAGCAACCCCTTATAGGCGGCTTCGGATTGTTCATAGGCGGCTTCAGTCGGGATCTTGGCCGCATCGAAGGCGTAGAGGTTGCGGCCGCTGACCATCAGCGGATCGCGCACCGGATCACCGCCCGTACCCGGCTGAACAAAACGCCCGTCGAGCGCGGCAAGCAGGGCGGCCATTTCACCCGTGTCCGACAGGCGTTGGTAATGCGCCCGCCCCTTTTCGATCTCGGCCCTCAGTAAAGGCGATAATCCCGTATCCGGCGTACCATCAATTATATGCGCCTTGAGCGTACGATAGGGTTTGCCCTGACGGATGGCCTCGAAATCCTCGGCAAAGGCCTCGTTCGGATCAAGCCCCAGTGCACTGAGATAGGGTTTGCCCAAGGCCTGCATGACCGTCATCAAACGGTGCTCCGGTGCGGGCGCCTCACCGAACCTATGCAGGCCCAGTGGCACATTACTGCGCGCCAGTTCGTGCAGGTGATCGTGCAGGGCGATATAGAAACCGCCAAAGTCCGCACGCGCCGCTGCTTCGGTCCAACCGATGTCCTTATGCATGTTATTAGCCAGCGCCTTATCGAGAATACTGGCCTCCACACGGTCGCGCACGCCACCGGGTTCAAGCTGTGCATATTCGTGGATCAGGGCATGTATATCGCGCAATTCGTCGTAAAGACCCGACGGGGCAAACGGCGGGGTCTGGTGGCTGACCGTTAACGCACGACCTCGGCGCTTGGCCTGAATGGCCTCAGCCACATTATCCTGAATATAGGGATAGACGGCGGGCAGGTCGCCTATGGCCAGATTAGGGTAGTCATAGGCCCACAGGCCACGATCCTTACCTGGCGTCCATTCCTGTGTGCCGTGGGTGCCAAAATGGATGAGCGCGTCAACACGCGCCTGTTCCCGCACCATCAGATAGGCCGCTAAATAGATATGGTCGGGCACACTTTTACTGTCGTGCGTCGCCTCGCCTACCTTACCGGCGCGCGGCGGTTGCGGCAGGTATGTCAGATGCCCGATCTGCATACGCGGAATGACGAAGCAAGCCGCCGCCCCCTGACCTCTTACCGCCCAATGGCGTTCAGGCACACCACGCTTATAGAGCAGTTCCTGTCGTACCGGCACGGGCAAGGTCGCGAGCCAGTCGGTATAGACTTTTACCGGCATACAGGCGGCATAGCCGTCGCGTCGCAAGTCATCGAGTGTTTCGGGGCGATAATAGCCGCCCATCATTTTCTGAGCACCATCGATCAGCGCCGCTTCCGTTGTCGGCGACACGTCATAGCCAGCCTCATGCAGGGCAACCGTGATCGCCTCGACGCTACGCGGCACATTCAGGTGCGAGGCGGAAAAATTCTTTTCGCCCGCAGGCGCATTCCAGAACATCAGTGCCAGTCGCTTATCGGCCTTCGGCTTGGTGCGCAGATCGGCCAGCCGTTTCAGCTTCGCCCCCAGCAAGGCTACCTGCTCAGGGATGGGCACAGGTGCGCCATTTTCCACGGCACTGATCAGCAGAGGGTCGGACATGCCCCAGGTTTCCGGCACGGCAAACTGCGTCGGCACCGATGCAAAACCGACGCCGGATGGCTCTCTGCGCCACGCATCGATTCCACCGGCGCGATAACCCATGGCCTGAATTACGGGGATGTCGAGCGCGATAAATTCCGCCGGACGCGCCTCAGCGTTTTGCATGTGAGTCATATTGACCAGAGCCACCGCATTCAGCGGGCGTAATATCTTACTCAGCGCCTGAGGCTCTCTCTCATCGTACCAAAAAGCCACCGCGCTCAGACCACGGGCTTCGGCATCGCGGATCACTGCGTCGATAACCGCCGTTTGCATGTCAGCAATAGCCCCATCGGACACCGCCAGCGCTACAACAGGGCGATCAGCCCCGCGTGCTTTGAGAAACGCTTCCGCGTCCGGCAAGATGCCAGCGTCCGGATGGTAGAGCGCACTAACCGCCCGACGCGGCGAGGCAGCCAGATCGGCCAAAGACCGCCCGGAAAGTCGCTGTTTCGCCGCCTTCCGGAAGCTACGGTAATTGTCTTCACCGCCCGCCGCATAATAGCCCACCAGCTTCGCGGCATCCGGCGGCGGCAAACCGCCCCATTTGGGAGGCCCGCCACCGACGGCAATCCATGCTTTCCCCTCAAGCTCCTCGCCCACCACTTTTTGCAAGGCCGCCATATCGTTAGGGCGTGGACCATCAAGCACGATCAGATCAGCGCCATTCAGCACCGTCATGTCGGCCTTATCGCGATCCACATAGCGGTAGTCGAGGTCAAGCCCCTCTTCCGCCGCCCAGCCTTTCAGCGTCTCGAACTTCGCCGGCAGGACGAAACTGGTCGAAATGATGCGCACCGTGGGCCGGACAGCTTCCTGCGCCATGACCGCGAATACAGACAGGCACAGTCCGATGACCGCCACAACGGCCACGCAAAGCCTCGTTCTCACGCGCATCAGAAGCGTCCCGAAAGGCCTATGAAGACCACCCGACCGGCCTCGGCAAAGCTGTAAAGCGCGGATTTCTCGGCCAGCCGTTCGTTGAACAGGTTATCGACACCGCCGCGCAGGGTGACATGACCGTTCAGATCGTAACTCACGTCCATACCCCACAGGCTGTAGCCCGGCAGGCGCGCATAGGTCGTCGTCAATTGCTCGCCGATGAAGCGGCCACGCACACCGAGGCTAAGGCGCGACGAGGCCTGCCAGTTTACGCCGATCTTGCCCGTGCGCTCAGGCCGTTCGGCGATTGATTGCCCCGTCGTTTTGTCGAGGCTGTCGACATAGGTGTAAGAGGCGGTAAACGACAGGCCGTCGACCGGACGCAGGCCAAAGGCCGCTTCGACGCCTTCCAACCGTGCTTCGTTAACATTGGTATAGGTACGCGTTTCGCGTCCGCGTATGCCGCAGTTAGATGTACAGTAGGAAGTGACCAGATTGCCGACCTCGTTGCGGAACATCGTCACCGAAGCATCGGCCTTACCCGTCACCCAGGCCAGCCCCAGTTCGGCGCTGTCATTAGTCTCCGGCTTCAGGTTCGGATTACCGTAGATAGTGAAGCGCCCGCCTGCGGCCACCGCCGCATAGGTCGGCGACAACTGCTTCAGACTAGGGGCACGGAAGGCATGCCCCACACCGCCCCGCACGATCCAGTGTCCGGCGGTCTTATACACAACATATACGCGCGGGCTGGTTTCCCAGCCATAGGCCTGATGATGATCAAAGCGGGCACCGGCCACGATCTCCAGATGATCATCGAACAGGTTGATCTCGTCCTGAATGAACAGGGCCTTATGCTCGGTCTGTTTCTGACCACTGATCGAAACCGTGACGTCGCTCAGTTCTTCGCGCCGCCATTCCGCGCCCGTGGTGAGACGATGCGCACCGAAAGCTGGCAAGGTATAGCGCACATCGGCCACCGTATCGGCCAGATCACTGGACGGCGTCGGAGTCTGGCTCTTGTCGCGCACGTTCACACGCCTCAGTTCCGTGCGATACAGCCGCGCCTCGACATCCCCGAAGTCGAACTGACCATTATAGGTGACGAAGCCAGATTGACGGCGCACCTGATCTTCGTAGCGATAACCGAAAATCGCGCCCGAAGTCGTCAGGCTATCGCGCGCGCGATCATCCTCGCCATAGCTCAGACCCAGATCGACGCGATGCTTTTCCGTAGGCGTCAGGTGCAATTGCACCGCACCGCTATAGGCATCACGCCCCTCAAGTTCGCTCTGGCGCGGATCTTCCTCAGAGGCGGTGATGTCGCGCTTGTGGTAATCGCCCCACAAAGACACCGCTAGCTTGTCGGTGATCGGGCCGCCCGTATAGAGGCCATACTGTTGCGTGTCGCCCCCCGCCCCTTCGCGGAATCCTGCCATGGCGTCGAAGCGTGTTTCCCATACTGCGCCAGGCTTTCGTGTGAGGATATTGACCACACCGCTCAGAGCTTCAGAGCCGTAGAGCGCCGACAACGGCCCTCGCACCAGCTCAATGCGGTCGATCGCCACCGCCGGAACCGACGCCATGTCGAAGTCAACATGGGCCATGTTGGACGAAGCCGCATTGATACGCCGCCCGTCCACCAGAGTCAGGGTATATTCCGGCGACATGCCGCGTATTATGATGCCGCGCCGTGTCATGCCAATGCCGCCGATAACCACCCCCGGCTCGTTCTCAAGCGCTTCCGCCGTGTCCTGCACAGGACGCCGCACCAGATCGCGGCCATACAACACGGACATGGTGGCGGGCACATCCTTCAGATTACGTTCGGTTTTTGTGGCGGTAATGACGACTTCGGTGACATCTTCCGCCGATGCCTCACCCGCACACGCCATACCGGCCAGAAGAGCCGTCAGGCTGCAAAAAACCAAAGTGGTGCCCTTCAGGTGGCGCGCAGCCCCTGTCTTATCGATATGCATAATGACTGCCCAATAATACGAAACGTTATAACGTAACTTATTTCGGAATAGGGAAGACGCCAGCCAATGGCAAGCAAAATGTTACATTGTATCAAAAAATACCGCCGCACGTTTCGTGATAATCGGCTACGCGCTCAATCCGGACTTGGCGCATTCATGCGCACAGCAATGTCGCTTATTGATGTTCCGAAGCAAATATGTGCGGGCGCCATCTGGCTCCCGCACATACTAAACAAACCTACCCGTGTCTTAGAGACTTAGAAGCGGTAGTTCAATCCGAACTTAATCGACTGAAGGTTCACGCTATTACGACTTACGCGCCCGTTCACCACGTCATAGTCCCCCGGAACCGTCGCATATATAGGTTCAAAGTCTTCGGTGAAGTCATACAGATATTCTGCACTGGGGTTCACGTTCCGGCGCGCATCCGAGAAGGCAAAGGCCTGTTTGCGGAAGGTGCTATAAAGATATTCCGTCTTCAGCGACCAATTGGCGTTGATAGCGATCTCAGTACCTAGCCCCAGCACACCACCGCTACGGATCTTATCCGTGCTTTCTGTAAAGCTGACGATGGTCGAGTTACCAAACGTATTAAACGCATATCCATCACGGGATATGAACTGCGTGCGTTGCTGCGTTTCCTTGAGCGCCGCAAAGCCGCCGGTGCCATATACCAGATACCGCCCATGGGCATAGCCGATCCGCATACGGGCCGTCGCCATCCAGTCAAATTCGTGCGCTGTTTTGGACTGGAAGCGGCTGAAATCGTCAGCCGTGCGCACATTCGGCGAGATAGTATAGTGCTGTTCAGTCATACGGCTGTGGCTGATATCACCTTCGAAACCGATCACAAGGCGGTTCGCATACTGGTGATTATAACCGATCTGCGCCCCGATCAGACCCTTATCCGACTTAAGATTTACCGACTCCGTTTCGGCCAGAGCCACGCCCGTGCCATCAATCGAAGTGGTGTGTCCCTTGGTTTTCACACCGTTCCAGCCACCATGCACACCGGCATAAACTCCGCTCCAATCACCCTCAAATTCACCCCAGGGATCTGAGGTCAAGGCATCACGCGCGTTCTGACGGCGGCTTACGCGATCCGCCCACGATCCGTCTCCGTAGCGACTGGAGACGCCTAGACGAATGGTACGGCCCGGCGCAGGCATCATGCCAAGGCTCAGGGCATCGAGGTAGAACCGGTCAGTCACATTATCAACCGACAGATCAACACTAAGATGATCGGTCAGCTTATAGCTGCCGTAAAGATCCAACGTCTCATAACCATTCCAGTCGGTCAGGGTAACGGTGCCGGCCACGTTAATCTTCGGGCGATCACCGCTGTAGAGGTAACGCGCACCCAGTGTCAGTTTATCCGACAGGAAATGGCCGCCGATGTGCAGGGTCGCACTCTTAGTGGGCGGCAGGTGCGTGGTCACATAGCCGTCGCGTGAATTTGCCTTGAGACATAGCTCCTGCTTGTCACAGATAATCATGTCGCCATAACGTGTGGCACTTAGTTCAGCGAAGTAATCACTTAACTCATAGCGCAGAGTCAGTTCTACACCGCGCATATCGACACGCGGAATATTGGTCAGGACGACGACACTGCCGTTACCTACGTTTTCCGACCCACGAGTGATGTAGTTTGTCACCTGATTGTTGAACCAGCTGAACTTCACCTGCAGCAGATCGTCTGCATTAAACAGCGTGCTTTTCTGGTAATTTACCCCAAGTTCCAGATTGTGCGCATGCTCGGCCTCAAGGTTGCTGTCGGGGTTGGCCTGAGCGGAAAAGCCGCTGGTCGATTCAAACAGACTGGGCGGGCGCAGCGCCTCGGCATATCGGCCATAGACCTGAAGGCCGGGCTTTGGCTCGACCAGAAGCGAAACAATCGGGGTCCATCCTGAAACCTCATCCCGGTTATTGGTGCCGGTGGCTTTGGTTTCCTGCACGGTTGCCTCAATGTAGCGACCCGAGACGTTGAAATTCACCCAGTCAACGGGTTTATATTCCACCGAGACAAAGCCGCTATTTTGCCGTTTCCATCCTTGGCGCACCTCCTCAACCTTGGTGCCGTGACGTGCCTTTAAAGCCTCCCAGTCATCAGCCCGACCGATTTTTTCATGATCATGCGACAGGCCATAGGCAATGGCCATATCCCCGAAACCGCCTGAGAAGCGTGAGGTGTTAGACACGTTCAGTCCCCAGCGCTCAGAGGCCGTGGCATTGATCGTATCGTAGTTCAGCATATTGGTGCCGATTGTAAGTCGGGTCGGTGTTTCAATACGGCTGTAGAGTTCAGTCGCCCAGAGGTCTGCCTTGAAATCAATCCAGTCGCTGGCGGGCTTATAGCGATAACGGGCCGTATAGGTGTCCACCTTGGCTTCCGAAGGCGAGGCCTGAAGCGGGCCATCCCCGCGAATGATCTGCGACGGCATCATTTCACCATATTCGCTTTCATAGCGCATATAGGACAGATCGACAGAATGTCCGTCTGCGGGACGGATAACGCTACGCAGCAGGTAGGAGGTATTATCCTGAGAGGTATTAAGCACCTGCTCTTCGTGATCGAAGGCATTCATACCACTGGCACCACCGCTATCGGCACCGCTGCCTTGGCGACCGGAAAAATAGTTACCGGCCTTACGGCGCGCCACAGCGGCCACGACATCAAATTTTTCAAACCGTTGCGCATAGGCGACCGACAGGTTTGTGCCGTTAAAGTCCAGCGTATCCGGCCGGTTGAAGTAACGGGCCCGCCCTTCTGTACCGCCTACGGTCGCCGGAGGCGGGGTATCGACATTATTGTTTGTCAGGCCCGCGCGAACCACAAAGCCGTAACGACCACCGGGGGCTATAATATCCTGAGCCCCGACCGTACGCACCCTTGCGACGCCGCCAATAGCACCTGCGGCATCTGCGGCCGAACTAGGCCCCTTTTCAATCACGACACCGCCGATCAGATCCGGATCAAGATAGGTGCGTCCCGCCACACCGGCATAACCCCGCCAAACCGTCGATTCCTGCATGGCCCCATCAATAACGACCGGCACACGCCCCTGCCCCTGAAGCCCGCGAATATTAATATCCAGCGCCCCCGAATTGCGATTATCACCATTGATCACCCCCGGTGTACCACTCAGGAAATCCCCCGCCGAAGAGCCGCGAAAACGCTGAACGGTTTCACTGGAAATATAGTTCGATGAACCTGCAGTGCGATAGGCCGCATTGCTCGGGTCGTCATTAAAACCCTCTCCCGCCAGCGCGCCTGCCCCCGTGTCGCCGGCACCTTCAACCCGAATAGTGCCCAACTGTATGGCATTGCCGGCACTGGAAGCCTTTTCCAGCGTTGCGGTATTGTTACCCGTCAAACGGAAGGTCAGACCCGTTCCAGCCAAAAGTCGCGACAGCGCTTCCGTCGGCTCATAATTGCCTTTTACCGCTGAACTGGTCACACCCTGCCCGTCACCGCTGGCATAGATCACCTGCACACCTGAAATACGCATATAGTCACGCAAGGCACCCGCCAGAGGTTGCGCGCGCAAATCATAGGCCTGCACACGCGCTTGCGTCTGAGCCTGCGCCGCTTGCGTCATAAGGGGGACACTCAGGGCCACAAGACTAGCTGCCGACATCATGCGTATAAATAGCGCAGTACGGCGCAGTGTTTTCGTCTTCAATTCAGGCCCCATTATATAACTCCGATATACCATGACGACCCTAAGGCCGCGGACAACATTGCAATTGATGCTCATTCACATCATTCCTATGTAGTGGGACGCTGACATGGTCGGCCTTCCTAACACCTGCTCAGAAAAAAAATCCCGAAGTGGAGAATAGCCCTCCAGCCCTTACCGGCTGACGATCATTACACCGCCCGGTAATTTGCGAATGGTGCCTCCGGCCTTGAGGACAATGGCCTCAAGCGCCTCGTCCGGTTTGTCGGTACGAAACACGCCGCTTAAGGTTTCAGTTTCAGGCAGTTTCCCGAGGATTATTACCGGCGCCTGACGATAGGGGCGGATCGCGTCAATAGCTGATGCCACTGTTACCTGAGACAGAAGTATTTCCCCCTGCCGCCACGGGGCGACGTCCTCAGTTTTGATGTCCGGTAATCGGCGCAGCCCCTGCCTGTCATATTGCGCCTGTTGTCCTTCGCGCAATATGTCGCTGTCCGCCTTGTGGCTGACCAGCACAACGCCCTCGCTCACCGCAACAGAGACGGCGTCATCCCTGCGCTCTACCACAAAGGCCGTGCCTATATCTTCGGTCACGCCGCCTGAGGCACTGACACGAAACGGGCGATTATGGGCGTCCTTCACTTCGAACCACGCCTGCCCTCTCAGCAGTTCGATACGTCTTTCGTCATCTTTGAAATCAACGGAAATGGCCGATCCGGCATCCAGAACGGCGCGGCTTCCGTCAGCTAAGGTGAGATGACGTGTCTGTGCGCCGGTCTGATAATCCGCGCGCGCCATCAGCATAAGCTCCGGTGCAATCCACGCCACAGCCAGAGCCGCCGCCATCGCCCCACCAATCATCAGACGCCGATCAAAACCAGCCCGAGTTGTCTTACGCGGCAGGACATGCACCTGCGCCCCAGATGGCTGTATATTTCGCCACAGGCGTCTTTGTTGCCCAAAAGCTGTCTCATGCTCAGGCCTTGAGGCACGCCACTGCCTGAGCGCCTCAAGCTCCGCAGGCTGCATATCGCCCGAAGCCAGTCGGGCAATCCACCGTCTGGCCTCTTCCGCGATGATCTCAGTGTCGTTTAGTTCCGTCATGTACAGCTTCGATTATGATCAGGCTCTATGGTTACAGACGTCGCCTGAAGCGTCCTTCCCGACCCGCTGGCTAAAAGAATTTCACTCACCGTTACGCGCCCGATCAAGCGCAAGCAAGGCCCGGCGAATATGCCGCTCAACAATCGTCGGCGAGACACCGAAGCGTTTGGCGATTTCGCGCTGCGTTACGCCTTCAAAGCGGTTTAGACGAAACATCTCACGCGTGGGTTCGGGCAGAAGCGCCTCGGCGGCCATGACACGTTCATATTCCAAACGCGAGAAGGTCTGGTTTTCCGGCGACGGCGTGTCATCTTCGTACCAGAGAATATCCTCGATTTCTGTATCGACTGCCCTGCGACGGGCGGCCCGCATGTGGTCCAGCGCCAGATTAGAGGCCAGACGATAAAGATATGCCCGCGGGTTATGGATTGGCGGGTAATCCTCGACGCGCTGTATCTTGAACCAGGCACTTTGAATGACGTCTTCAGCGGCGCTGAAATTGCCCAGAATGCGTTGCGCCAGCCTGAGTAAGGACGAACGTTCTGATATTAACAATCGGGACAGAAGCGCGGAATTAGCGGCCATAATCACAAACACAAAGACGCAAGTCCATACCGCTTATTCTTTTTGCGATTTAATCGCAATTAAAAATCTTTGCCCACGACGACGGCATTCAATCCTGCGCTATCTCATCCCATGGACTAAAAGCTCACTCAAACTTAACGAGCTAAAATACATGTCCGTCAGACCATAGACTGACCAGTATTTATTTTACTGCTCTTCAATCACATCAATCAGCGCCTGCCTTTTGGCCTCGCAGGACAGCAGCGCTTCTTCCTGCCTGAGACTGAACTGCGCCAGATCGGTAACGGTTTCAACCGCTTGAGCGTCTGGCCCGATACAGGCCTCAGTCGCCACCGGCGGCACGCTCACCAGCATCGGCGGCGTCGCGCAGGCGCTCAATACCAGTACGCCAGGCACCCAGCACAGGCTCAGGATTCGCACATTCAGGATCAGCCGCCAACTGGACATCGGTTTGCGCCTCCGCAGAGCGTGTGTGGATTTCACGAATAATGGTCTGGGTACGATGCTCGATACGCACCGTGTCTTCTGCCGCCTTCAGAAGCGCCTCCAGTTCTATAAGATCAGCCTTTTGACGGCTAATCTGAGCCGCCTGCCAATTGATCAGCCCCCAAAGCCCCAGAAGAATACATGCACCCCCCGCAATCGCATAAAGGCGCATCATCTTAAACCCGCCTGATAGACTGTGCGTCCGCCCTGTTTAAGCGCCGTAAGGGTCTGCTGCCGCATCGTTGGTGCAAAAGAGATATGCACCCACTGATTAAACTCCTGAATGAGTTGATCATAGCGAATACCACTGTCGCGCAAGGCCCGACAGATTTGCATCGGATCACCAAACCGAGGACATTTGAAATCCACCGCATAGCCCTGCACATGATGACTGCCTGACGTCCCGCCAATGGCGCGATTAAGTTCTGCCGAACGAAAACCCGATGTCACGATTACCGGCTGCCCCAGATAAAGCCTGACCCTGTCCATGCGCCGTGCGGTTTCGCTAAGGCGCTTCAGCAACAGGCCCTTCGGCACATTGTCTATGCCCCGCCCCTGCGCAGTCTCCGAGCGCGTCAGTTCCTCAAACGTAAAATACTCAGCGTCCCAAATCATGCTGCGCCTCCGCTTTTGGTTGCGCGACGAAACGCCCGATAATCCCAAGCACCAGCACCGGCATCAACACCACTGCAATCAGACTGTCCGGCAGGCGATCCTGTAGTTTTTCCGGCACCGCCAGCCAGGCCCCTGAAATAGCCAGCGAAAGTGCCATGGCCTGCGTACTGATGAAGCGCCATCCCTCACGCCAGTTTTCTACCCACTGCCAGTTTCTTATCCACTTCACGGCCTTAGCTCCGGAATGGGAAGCTGTTGGCTGACACCGACGTCATCACCCGATTGCCGGTACCGTTCCAACTGACGCTGGCAAAAATCGCCAGTTCCGGCGACCAGCACACAGCGGCCCAGCCATTATCAAAGGCACTGCTACCGACACTCCAGTTAATACCGTCCGGCGATGTCATGACGCGATTACCCGTGCCGCTGGCAGCCACGCTGACGAATAGGCCAAGTTCCGCAGACCAGCACACCGAAGCCCAAAGATTGTCCGCCGCACTGCTACGCGCGGTCCAGACAATTCCATCCGGAGACGTCATGACGCGGTTTCCCGTGCCGGTAATGGCCGTTGCACAAAACAGACCCAGTTCCGCTGACCAACACACCGAACGCCAGTCATTGTCGACAGGACTGCTGCGTGTCGTCCACACAATCCCGTTAGAAGATGTCATAATGCGGTTCCCCACGCCGGAATCCGCAACCGCACAGAACAGGCCCAACTCAGGCGACCAGCACACTGAACGCCAGATATTGTCCGCCGCACTGATGCGCGCCGTCCAGACGATTCCGTCCGGCGACGTCATTAAGCGCGTGCCCACACCTCCCCATGCCACTACACAAAAAAGTCCCAACTCAGGCGACCAGCACACACTGCGCCAGCCATTATCTACGGCGCTACTGCGTGCCGTCCAGACGATGCCATCGGGTGACGTCATAACGCGATTGCCTACCCCCGTAGACGATACGGCGCAAAACAGCCCCCGTTCTGCAGACCAGCACACCCCGCCCCAGTCATTGTCGTTCGGGCTGACGCGCGTGGTCCAGTTGATCCCGTCCGGCGAGGTCATAATACGGTTCGACGCGCCGGAATCCGCAACCGCACAAAACAACCCAAGCTCAGCAGACCAGCAGATGCTTCGCCAGTTATTGTCCACAGAAGACACGCTAATCTTCCAGTTCGCCGAAGCAACATAGCGACGGCGCACCACGTCCGGCACCTTATAGGCAGTGGCACGTCCCCATTTTACGCGTCCGGAAAACCGGTTGACTTCATAGGCCGTCAGCCAGCGGCTCCCATCCGGCGACACTTTCAAAGACAGGTTGTCAGAGCCATTGGTGCCAAATTCCGCCCGACCGCTCCAGTTAGTCTGCCACAGAAGCGACGCGGTATCGTTGCTGTTTTGCTTGTTAAGCTTGGTCTGAACGCCGGCACCGGCATGATTGAACAGAACCGCCGCACTACTGACCGATAAGCGATTATGATTATCCGCCGTCGCGTTAACCCCGATTTGCGGCAGGCTTTGCAACTCGATCAATTTTTCCCAACCGCCCTCCCCCAGTTTCAGGTGCGCACCTTCATCAGCCACGAACACAATGGCCCCCAAGGTCTGCGTGACTTCGTTCCAGTAGCCGCCCCAATAGATAAGAAAAGCCCCGGCATCATGTTCGCTCCATGTGGCACCAGTCGCGGCTTCGGGCAAAAGATAAGCGTCTCCCGCCTGTGGCGCAGACGGCTCCACCGCCAGAGTACGGCTCAGGACAGAAGCCTGCACCAGAGCCTCCAGCTTCCATATGGTTTCATTCAGGGTGATATAGGGACCTGTCTGGCCCGATTGCAGCAAAGGCAATCCCAGACGGGGGGTGTTTTGCAATGACACGAAGTGGCCTCTTGATAATTGGGACTGAGTTATGATCAGCCCCAAGCATCCAGCCATTCCGCTCAGAGAGGATAGTTTTCGGTTTCCTCACTACGCCCAGACATAAAAACAGACGCGATGCCCCGAAGGTTTCTGAAACAGTCTCTAAGGCCTGAGGTACACCAGACGCTTTTTCCCGCGCATTTTTTTGAGCGCCGCAAGATTGTCTTCATGCAGCCCTCTGTCATAGGCGGCCTGTTGGCTGCCGTCGATATACCAGGTCTTTTCAATCTCTTTTTGCACGATGTGTGACGCATAAAGGTGCCCCTGAAACAGAGTATCTGCGGCTGCAGGCAAAAAGGGGATAAGGCTTGTGACCGAACTAAGCCCACTGTCGGCAAGCAATATCAGAAGCGTCTTCACAAAGGTGAAGGGACTGATACGCGCTCTCAAAGCCTGCACCATGATGAATGTACTGGCCGACACGCTGTAAATCGCCCCCAGCGGGACACCCGGCACCCACGCCAGTATCCCGTCCAGCCCTATAACATTAACCGGCCCGATTTTGATCAGACCATCCGACAGACGCTTAACCAGTCCAACGGAGTTATAAAGCTTATCTACCGCCTGTTGGGACCTAACAAACATGTCACTTGCTCCAGCCCCCCCAGATCAGTTAACCTTGTCTCATAGACCCGGTTCCGTCAATCTCTCCCTTTTTGAGGTTTCCCATGCTTGTCACCACCACACATATTGTCGAAGGCAAGACCATTGACTCCTATCTGGGTGTCGTCACAGGCGAAGCTATTTTGGGGGCCAATATTTTTCGTGACCTGTTTGCCGGCGTCCGTGACATCATTGGCGGTCGCTCCGGTGCCTACGAAGAAGTGCTACGCAAAGCCCGTGACGCGGCCCTGAAGGAAATGCAGGACGAAGCCCGCACAAAAGGCGGCAATGCCGTCGTCGCGGTTGACATTGACTATGCCACCGTCGGCCAGGGCTCAATGCTGATGGTCACCTGTTCAGGCACTGCAGTGATCATCCGCTAAGACCACCTGATCCCTTGTTTATGCGTCGTGTATTTTCTCTGGCCTGTTTTACGGCCAGCCTTTTGTGGCTGGTAGTCGCGGGCATTTGCCTGCTTAACCTGCCTCAGGCCAAGGCCTATCTGATTGATATCTTCTCTGCCCCACTTCTGGTGGCGGCCGTTATCTGTCTGGCTTTTCTGGCCCTGATGAAACAGCGCTTGTCGGCACTTGTAACCCTTATAGCAGTCGCAGGCCTGACCTTGAGCCTCTGGGGGCAGATGTTTCCAGCGCGTCCCGCCCCTGATTTGTCAGCGAAACCGGTACGCCTGATATTTGCCAACTTATGGATTAAGAATCAGACCCCCGAAAAGCTCGTTGACTGGGTCGAAAGCGAACAACCGGACATAGTGGCTCTGGTTGAGGTGGGGCCATTGGCCGAGGCCCGACTGGTTGAGGCGCTCAAAACATCCCTGCCGCATGTTGCCCGTCGCCATCAAACGACCGTGCTGTCGCGCTTCCCCATCTTAAGCACCTCTTTCAGCCACACAGGCTATAGCATGGTGCTTACGAAGCTTGATACGCCCTCAGGCCCGCTTGATCTGGCCGTAGCACACCTGACACGCCCGTGGCCCTTCACCAGTCCCGATGATCAGCCGCAGCAGGTCAGAAGCCTTATTAACGACTTCAGCAGCCCCGCATCCGCTCGCACAGTGCTGGTGGGCGACTTCAATACGACGCCCTCTGCCGCAGCCCTGTCATCCTTCGTTGACCAAACCGGCTTCAGCCACGCAGCCGTAACAGACGGCACATGGCCCGCAGCCCTGCCCGCGCCCTTGCGTCTCGGCATTGATAACGCCTTTGCCGGTCAGGGCCTGAGCCTGCAGAACCGCAGGACAGGCCCGACCTATGGCTCGGATCACAAACCTATTCGCATAGATATTTATCCATTCGCCTCAGAATAGGCTCAGGAAGGCTGACCTATGAGCGAGGCGAACGTGGTGTTTTTCTGGATCCGTTTGACGGTCTGGCTGCGGCCGTAGGTGCTGGGGTCGCGGCCGGTGCGGTCGTGGCTCTGGCGACGGATTCAGCCTTAATTGCCGCCTCAGAGACAACCGGCGCTTCAACCTCAGGGGCAACTTCTGGGACGACCTCGGGCGTCACGTCTGCTTTGGCCGCACGCGCGGTTTCAATTTTGCGATTAAGGTCTTCGATGGCCGGACTTTCGAGCAGGTCATCCGTCAGCACCGCATCAACAATCGCGTCCTGACTTTCGATGATGTGACGTGCCTGAGTGACCGCGGCATCATTAACCGCCTCAGCGGCTTCTTCAATCAGGTTCGCCGAAGGCTGTGATGACCTCAGCCAGCCATATTGTGCCGACAGGGCATCGGTAAAGGTACGCGGCAAGGCCCCGAAGGCTTCTTTGTCACGCGCTCTGGCAGGCGCCAGCGCACTGGTCAGCGCCCAGCTTCCAAGCCCGACACTTGTGGCTGCAAAAAACGGCACCCACAGAGGCGAAAACGCCCCGATCCAAAAATGTGTAAACTTCTCAGAAGCTTCCTGAATTTCTGCCGTTGTCGGCACGGTCAGGTTTACTGTTGCACTATCTGTAATGGTCGCCATGATCAGAGCCTCTTCCCAAAAGCCAATGCTGCACCGCACACAGAAGTAACACGATTATTCCCCCAAGGCTATGCCGCCTGCATGCCCCTGCGTCAAAAAGACCTGAACTTCGCGTGAATGGCAAAATTGATTCCCCTCTTTCCTTTAGGGAAAAAACCACTTAGCCATTAAACAAAACACAGGAGGCACGCATGACCTATACCCCCGACGACGCCCGTTACTTGACCATGCCCTATCGTCGCTGCGGCAGATCAGGCCTCAAGCTTCCGGCCATTTCACTGGGCCTGTGGCATAATTTTGGTGACATCAACCCGATCGACAACCAGCGCGCGCTGCTGAGACGCGCCTTTGATCGCGGCATCACCCACTTTGATCTGGCCAATAATTATGGCCCTCCGGCCGGTTCTGCGGAAACCAATTTCGGGCGCATACTGAATGAGGATTTCAAAGCCTATCGTGATGAGCTGATCATTTCCTCCAAGGCGGGCTGGCAGATGTGGGATGGCCCCTATGGAGGCTTCACCGGTTCCAGAAAACACCTGATCGCCAGTTGCGACCAAAGCCTGAAACGTATGGGGCTGGACTATGTCGATATCTTCTATTCGCACCGTCCCGACCCTTTCACGCCTCTTGAAGAAACCATGGGCGCACTGGCGCAGCTATATCGTCAGGGCAAGGCGCTCTATGTCGGCATTTCCAGCTACGGCCCGGAACTGACTCAGGCCGCCGCCGAGATCCTGAAATCCGAAGGCGTCCCCCTGACGATCAATCAACCCAATTACAGCCTGCTTGACCGCTGGATTGAACCCGAACTTCTGGCCGTGAACGATAAATTTGGTGCCGGTGCGATTGTTTTTTCGCCCCTGTCGCAAGGCTTCCTCAGCGACAAATATCTGCGTGAAATCCCCGAAGACTCCCGCGCCGCACGCCTCGATTGGGTACGCGACGGCCTGACCAAAGAAAAGCTTACGCTCATCCGTCAGTTAAACGACATCGCCGTCGGACGTGGACAGTCACTGGCGCAAATGGCCTTAAGCTGGACATTGCGCGACCCGCGCGTCACCTCGACCCTGATCGGAGCCAGAACCGTAGAACAGTTGGATGACAGCCTTGGAGCGTTAAAAAACCTGAGCTTCACCGCCGATGAACTTGGATTGCTTGATCGTCTGACGCGTGCGGCCCTTCCCGACATTTTCGCCGCCCCACCTAAGACCACCGGTCGTGACCTGCTTGAGAATCCGGTGTTTCCGGACTAATCTCCGAATATCAAAGGGGGAGTAAACAAAATGAAACACGCAAAATGGCTCTTTTTGGGGACGGCGGTGTTTGCGTTGACGGCCTGCTCGCAATATCCGGCCGAAGAGATGGCAAGCTACGCAGACAGCAAGCTTGAAACCGATGTCGGAGACAGCCCTCAGGCAGCCAATGCACCGGCTGACATCAACCTGCCGCAAATTGCCTACGATTACGCCTACGGCTTCAGCGCCCCCTCTGCCTCACTTCCCGATCTTGTCGCCAAGCATCAGTCTGCGTGCGAAAAAGCCGGTGCCGGAGCCTGCCTGCTCATCAGTTCATCGGCCGCGCAAAATCCTGAGGACCGTTACACCGCCTACGATCTGGAACTGCGCGTCAGTCCGGCATGGCTGAAGCAATTTCAGACCGGACTGGAAGCTGACCTTAAGGGCACCAAAGGTAGCATTGCGCGCCACAGTGTCACCAGCGAAGACCTCAGCCTCAATATTGTGGACACAGAAGCACGGCTGAACAACAAACTGGCCCTGCGCGACCGTCTTCAGGAAATCATTCGGCAACGTCCGGGAAAAATATCAGAGCTGATAGAGGCCGAAACCCAACTGGCACAGGTTCAGGCCGATATTGACGCCGCTCAGTCCGCTCTGGCGGTTATGAAAAAACGCGTTGCCACCGTACGCCTGACGCTGAACTACCAAAGCGAGGCCGTCGCCGCTTCGACCTCAAGTTTTAGCCCGATTACAGACGCCCTGAACAATGTGGTCAGGAATTTCATGTGGACACTGGGCTTGCTGATCCAGCTTATGTCCGCCCTTTTACCAGTGCTTCTGATTGGCATTCCGGCGGTCTATTACGGTCGGAAATGGTGGCTTAAACGGCGTAAACCCAAGGCCAGCGTCGAGACACCACCGCCGCCTAAGAGCCCAGAAGTGAGCTGATGCCCTGTCCGGCGACAAAAGCCAGCCAGGCCAGCACGCCAAAGTAAACCAGCGTGGCGAGGTTAAACAGATATCCCAAAAGGACAAACACACCGTCACGCTGAACCATGCCGATCGCCAGCAACAGGATCGCCACTCCGGGCAGGGTGTTGGAGAACGGGATCGGCCCCAGAGGTGCCATCAGCAATAGTGCCGAGAAAATCAGCACCAGACCGTTGAAACGTGCCGCTACGCCACTGCTGGTCAGGCCCGTAAGGCGTGGTTTCACATAGGGGTCAATACGCGACACCAGCTTCACGCCTTTTTGCAGGGCGGGGATCAGCTTTTCGGTGTCCATCTCACGGTCAAGTATCTTTTTCGGCAGCCACGGCATCCGGTTCAGCGTAATCGAAATGCTGACCAGCAAGATCGCACCGCCGAATACAGTCGATACCCCCGGAATAGACACCGGAATAAGAAACGGCAGGCACAAAAGCGCGCACAAAAGCAGCAGACCCTGCTCACCAATGGCGGCAATAAGCTCACGCAATGTGACTGAGCGCCCGCGTATGCGGTCAATGGTTTCCCCCAGCATATCGCTGACTTTTTTCGACGTATCGCCAAAGCCGGAGGAATCAATCACGCGCATATCCTTTACAAACAGCCAGAAACAGAAAAGCCGACACGCTACATGCCTGCTTTCCCGTTAAAATAAAAGTCGCAATAACAGAACTTAAGGCCTGAGCTTACGCATCCCGCGCGGCGCCATACGGCCAACCGAAGCGCGTTTGCCCTCATATTCCGAATAGTCTTTGAACTCGCGCGCCTTGCCCGAGCCATCGTACCAATAGACCGTCTCGGCCGAGTTAAACACGGCAATGTCCTTGACGCCGCCGTCCTTATAGCCCTGAAGCTTGACGCCCTTGCCACGGCCCATTTCCGGCAGTTCCGATACCGGATAGATCAGCAGTTTGTTATTTTCCCCAAGGATCATTACCCGGTCGCCTGTCACCGGCAATGCCGCCAGAGCCTCGGTTTCCGTGCCCACATTCAGGGTCTGCTTACCGGCTTTTTTGTTACCCACGGCATCTTCTTCGTTCATCACGAAGCCATAGCCGTTTTTCGACACCATCAGGCGCTTGGCCTCAGGGGTGTACATAAACACCGATACAATCGAGGCGGACTCTTCCATCTCAAGCATCAGCCTGAGCGGTTCCCCATGCCCGCGTGCCGACGGCAGCTTGTCACAGGACACCGTAAAGAAGCGCCCGTCAGAGGTCAAAATAAGCAGCTTGTCCGTATTAAAGCCCGGCACAAGGAAACCAAGCTCATCGCCTTCCTTGAATTTCAGTTCTGACGGATCATCAACCCTGCCCTTGGCCGCACGTATCCAGCCCCGCTGCGACAGAATAACCGTCAGAGCTTCCTTAGGAAGATAGGATTCAATAGCGGCCACCTCAATCCCTTGCGGGGCCTCGACAAAGCGCGTGCGGCGTGCCGACAGAAGCTGCTTGCGCACCTCGGTCAGTTGCTCATCGATACGCTTCCATTGTTTCTTTTCAGACCCTAGCAGCGCCAGCAAGCCATCGCGTTCCTTCGCCAGCTTGTCGTGCTCACCCTGAATGGCCATTTCCTCAAGGCGTGCCAACTGACGCAGGCGCGTATCAAGGATATAGTCGACCTGCGGCTCCGTCAGGCTGAAACGTGCCATCAGGGTCTGACGCGGCGTTTCATCTTCACGGATAATGCGGATCACCTCATCCAGATTGAGGAAGGCGATCATCAAACCGGCCAGCACATGCAGGCGCTTCTCGATCCGCTCAAGCCGCCATTGCGATTGACGGATCAGCACCTCACGGCGGTGATCAAGGAAGTGGGTCAGAATAGTCTTGAGGCCCATCACCTTCGGCGTACCGGTCTTGTCCAGCACGTTCATATTGAAGGCAAACCGCGTTTCCAGATCGGAAATGCGGAACAGACTTTCCATCAAAACTTCGGGTTCGATGTTTTTCGTCTTCGGCTCAAGGATCAGGCGCACATCTTCGGCCGATTCATCGCGCACATCCCCCAGAAGCGGGGCTTTTTTGGCTTCGATAAGGTCAGCCAACTGCTCAATCAGGCGCGATTTCTGAACCTGATAAGGGATTTCCGTAACCACAATGCGCCACTGGCCACGGCCAATGTCTTCGACCTCATAATGCGCACGCACGCGCACCGATCCACGACCGGTCTCATAGGCCTCAAAGATGGTCTCACGCCGGTCGGTACACACACCGCCCGTCGGGAAGTCCGGCCCCGGAATAAGCTCCATTAGCCCCGCCGTGTCCGTTTCCGGTGCCGCGATCAACAGCTTACAGGCGTCAATCAGCTCAGCCACATTGTGCGGCGGAATAGAGGTCGCCATACCGACCGCAATCCCCGTAGCCCCGTTAGCCAGAAGGTTCGGGAAAGCCGCAGGCAATACGACCGGTTCTTCGTCCTGACCGTCATAGGTGGCGCGAAAATCAACCGCGTCCTCATCGATCCCTTCAAGCAACAGAAGCGCCGCCGGCGTCATCTTGCACTCGGTATAACGCATAGCCGCCGCGCTATCGCCGTCGATGTTCCCGAAGTTCCCCTGCCCGTCCACAAGCGGGTAACGCTGGGCAAAGTCCTGCGCCATCCGCACCAGCGCGTCATAGATCGACTGATCGCCGTGGGGGTGGAAGTTACCCATGACTTCCCCGACGACCTTGGCGCACTTACGCGCCGCCGCCTGAGGATTGAGGCGCATATTGTGCATGGCATACAAAACCCGCCGATGCACAGGCTTCAGCCCATCGCGCACATCCGGCAATGCCCGGTGCATGATGGTGGACAGGGCATAGGCCAGATACCGCCGCGACAGCGCCTCATTCATAGGCTCGCTGAGGATCCGGCCACCTTCTTCGGGAATCACAATATCGTTCATGCCCTGAGTTTTAAGACCTGCAAGGCCCCAAGACAAGCGCTTTGGCCAGTCTTCCCCTTATTGAAACAACTCTTTCCCTCATTGAAATAACTCTTCTCCCCATTGTCACAAACGACTGACTTCAGTCCTTTGCGGCCTTGTGGGCTTTGAGACACAAGCTGACACTCGCTACCACACACCCAAAGGCCAGCGCCTCGGCCAAACTGGGCCAGCGCTGCTCCCACATAAAGCCGTAAATCAGGGCAAACAGGGTTTCAAAAAGGATCATCTGCCCCACCAGCGTCAAAGGCAGATGACGGCTCATCTGGTTCCACAGGGCGTTGCCAACAATCGAAGCCAGCAGGGCAACGGCTACAGACACGCCCACAAACGCCCCCCATTGCCCGACGCTCAGCCCCCAGTTATCCAGCACAAGCGAAACCGGCACCAGAACAAGCGCCTGCATGCCGGTCATCAATCCCGTCAGCAAACTCCACTGATGGGCACTGATCGCCTCAAGCCGCCCCAGACACCGGCTGTTGCCGACTGCAAATCCTGCCCAGGATGCCAAAGCCCCCACGGCAAAGCACAGGGCCAGCGCCTTGCGGCCCGCCTCAGCGGCATCAGGCTTAACCAGGCCCTCCCAACCGATACAAACCGCCGCGGCTACACAAAATACTAATGACAGCCACAACTTACGTAGCGGCACGGCATTGTGATCCCGACTGCCGATAATGGTCACCGCCACCGGCATAAATCCGATCACCAGCGAGGTC
>JASGFL010000030.1:0-31934 GCA_047605545.1 Asticcacaulis sp.
CAAAGAAACGCGAAATGAAGGTTTCCAGCACCCATTTCAGGTGGCCCATATGCGCCGTTTTGTCGATCACCAGACCTTCGACCTGATGGAACATCGGGGTGTGGGTTTGGTCAGAGTCACAGCGGAACACGCGACCCGGCACGATCAGGCGGAACGGCGGCTTGCCGGAAATCATCGAGCGAATCTGCACCGGAGAGGTGTGGGTGCGCAGCAGTTTGCGCACACCGTTTTCGTCCGGATTAAAGAAGAAGGTGTCGTGCATTTCCCGCGCGGGGTGCTTTTCGGGGAAGTTCAGCGCGGTGAAGTTATGGAAGTCATCTTCGATGTCCGGCCCTTCGGCGACCGAGAAGCCCATCTCAGCGAAGATGGCGATCATTTCATCCATGACCTGAAGCGTCGGATGCACACCGCCCTTGGCGCGTGGCGCAGGCGGCAGGCTCAGGTCGATGCGCTCAGAGGCCAGACGCTGCGCCAGATGGGCTTCCTCAAGCACGAGCTTGCGCGCCTCAAGGGCCGATTGTACGGCATCGCGCACCACATTGATCGCGGCACCGGTGGCCTTGCGCTCTTCGGGCGGCAGGGTGCCGAGTGTCTTCAGCAGGCCGGACACACGCCCCGTCTTACCCAGTGCCGAGAGGCGCACGGCTTCAAGGGCGCTCAGGTCGGCAGCGCCGGAGATTTCAGCTTCGATTTCGGATTGTAAGGCTGCGTAATCGCTCATGATCGGATCGTCATATGAAAAGGATGGCTGTGTTTAAAGCGCATTCCGAAAAGTGTGAAGCGGTTTTCGGATTAAATGCGCGACAAATAAAGGCGCAAAATAAAAAACCCCGCGACCGGTTAAGGTGCGGGGTCTTTATTGGACTAAGTCAGAAAGACTTAAGCAGCCAGAGCGCCACGCACCTTGTCGGCGATGGCCTTAAAGGCACCGGCGTCATTTGCGGCGATGTTTGCCAGAGCCTTACGATCGAGCGTGATGCCCGCAACGTTCAGGCCGTGGATGAACTGCGAATAGGTGAAGCCTTCGATACGGGCCGCAGCGTTGATACGCTGAATCCACAGGGCGCGGAAGTTACGCTTGTTAACGCGACGGTCGCGGTAAGCGTATTGACCGGCCTTATCGACAGCGGCTTTGGCGGTACGAATGGTATTCTTGCGGCGGCCGTAGAAACCCTTGGCCTGCTTCAGAACTTTTTTGTGCTTGGCGTGTGAAGTTACGCCTCTTTTAACGCGTGCCATAGTTCTGCGTCTCCTTAGGCGTAAGGCATGTAAGATTTGATCTTCTTCGCATCGGCATCAGACATAACCGCGGTGCCGCGGTTCTGACGGATATACTTGCCGTTGTGCGAGATCAGGCGGTGGCGCTTACCGGCGACGCCGGCCTTCACCTTGCCGGTGGCGGTGAAGCGAAAACGCTTCTTGGCGCCGGACTTGGTCTTCAGCTTTGACATTTTGTGTACGGCGCGATTAACGCCGCCCTCTTTAGGATGGATAACCCGCCAAGGCATGTCATTGGCCCGACGGGTTTTGGAAAAGGGGGCTAATATCCGAAAGGGATATGAAACGCAAGGGGACTCAGGCCGATATGCGTTTTTGTTCAGCCTTTTCGACCTTAAGCGCCAGATAGGCCGCCACAAGGCACATGACCGCGCCGAACCATAAGGGCGCATCGGTTGTAATACTGAACAGAAACCCTGCGGCAATCGGGCCGATAATGCGGGCCGTGGCCCCTGCGGCCATGTTGAGGCCCAGAACCGCCCCCTGACGTTCGGGTGGGGCATTAAGGCTGATGAGCGCAGAGATGGTGGCAAAGACTACTGCCTGACCGGTGGCGGCCAGCATGACAATCGGCGTGACCAGCGTAGCCAGACTGTTGAAACTCTGGAGGATGAAGCCGCAGCCAAAGACCACAAGCCCGCCCGCCAGAACGCGTGTCTCACCAAAACGGCGGACAAGGCGGCGCGTCAGGTAAACCTGCATAACGGCGGCGGCGATACCGATCCCCAGAAACACAAGGCCGACTTCGCGGGCATGCCAGCCATAGCGGGCATCCGCCCAGAGGCCGAAGGTGGACTCAAGACCGGCAAAAGCGGCCATATAACAAAGTGTCGTCAGGATAATACGCACCAGAATCGGATCTTTGCGCACCATCATAAAGGTCTGGCGCAGATTGACCGGCGGGGCCGAGGTCGTGCGTTTGCGGCTTTCCTTGACGTAGAGCAGAACCCCTATAGCGGCAGTGGCAGCCATACCTGCGGCCACAAACAGAGGCAGTTGGAAACCGGCGGTGCCGTTTTCTTCGTGCGCCAGAAAACCACCAATCACCGGCCCGATAATAAAGCCGAGCGAGAAAGCCGCGCCGATCAGGCTCATGCGGCTGGCTTTCTGGTGTGGTTCGGACATGTCCGACACATAGGACTGAATGGTCGAGACGTTGCCTGAGCCTATGCCATTAAAGAAGCGTATGAATATTGCCCACCAGATGGTCGGGGCAAAGGCCAGCGCCACATAGAACAGGGCATTCATGGCGGTTGTGACCACCAGAACCGGCTTGCGACCCACCTTATCCGATAAACTGCCCCAGAAGGGTTCAGCGAAAAATTGTCCGAAGGAATAGGCGGCGAACATCAGCGTCACCTGCCACACCTGCGCCTCAAGGCTTTTGGCGAAAAATGGCAGCAGCGGTACCACAAGTCCGAAGCCGACCAAATTGACGAAAACCACCGCCAGCATAACGCTCAGGGCGCTATTCTCCTGAATAATCGCTTTCAGTGAGGGCTTCGGTTTCGGTGCCGGATCGGGTGCTTCGGGCGAACCGGCAGGCGATGTGGGTGTCGCAGACATCTGGCCCCTATAGAGTATATCGGCGGTTTTGCGAACCGCTGATTTTGCACTGCAATGCGACATTTGCGGGACGAACGCCGGTGAGTCCGCTTGATTTGCCCAATTTGTTCATGATATGTTCTAAAAATGAGCATGAACAGGCAAAAATTCTGGGTTGATGACGGGGGTGGGCTGAAATGGCTCTATCTCGACATGAACAGTTTTTTTGCCAGCGTCGAGCAGCAGCGTGACCCGCGCCTCAGGCGCAGGCCGGTGATTGTGGTGCCGGTCATGAGCGATCACACCTCGGCCATTGCCGCCAGTCAGGAGGCCAAGGCGCTGGGGATTAAAACCGGTACGCGGGTGCGCGATGCCAAGATGATCTGTCGGGATGTGAAGATCGTAGAGGCGCGACCGGATGTCTATGTTGAGGTGCATAACCGCATTCTGGCCGAGGTCGATCATGTGCTGCCGGTTGCAAAGGTGTGCTCAATCGACGAAGTGGCCTGCCGGTTGATGGGTCCTGAGACGCAGGAGGCCGTGGCGCGGGCGCTGGGTTATCGGATACAGCAGCGCATCATGGAAAATGTCGGCATCTGCCTGACGGCTTCGGTGGGGATTGCGCCGTCGCGGATGCTGGCCAAGACGGCGGCGGATATGCAGAAACCTCTGGGCATGACGGTGCTGCGTATGGATGAACTGCCGGGGCCTTTGCTGAATCTGCCTATCGGAGATTTTCCGGGTATAGGCGCGGCCATGCAGCACCGTCTGATGATGGCGGGGGTCATGGACGTGGCGCAATTATGGGACTTGTCGCCGTCACGTCTGCGTCAGCTCTGGGGCGGGATCATGGGGGATAATTTCTGGTACAGCCTGCATGGCATCGACCCGCCCGATGTGGAAACCGAACGCAGTACCATCAGTCACTCACATGTGCTGGCGCGTGAACTCAGACCGCTGGAGCAGGCGCGAATGGTGGCGCGGCGGCTGACGGCAAAATGCGGGTCGCGGTTGCGGCGTATGGGATACAGATGCGGCGGGCTGTTGCTGTCGGTGCGCGGCGCGCCGGTCGGATACGGCAAGGCGGGGCTGAAATTCACGCCGACCTCGGACACGTTTCGTTTGCTGGAGGTGGCCGAGGCGTTGTGGCGGGACTGTATGGTTCAGCTCAATAATGATCTGGTCAAGAAAGTCTCTGTGACCTGTCTTCAGATGACGCCGGCGCAGGCCGCACCGGATCTGTTCGGCTGGAGCGCAGAAGGGCAGGAAGACCGGCGGCATATGCAGCTTCTGGCGGCGATGGATGGCCTGAATCAGCGTTTTGGCAAGGATGCCATAACCATTGGCCCACGCCCGAAAATTCATGCCTTTGTGGGCGCGAAAATAGCCTTTAACCGCGTGCCGGAGCAATCGGAGTTCTGGGAATAGAGCCTTCTTGGCCTATTGCGCCTGGGCGCAAACGATTTTGGTGCGTGCCTCAAGCCGGTCAATGACGACATCAAGTTCTTTCGTCTGCGCCTCAAGTTCGCTGGTGTCCTGATTCAGGGCCTTGTGCTGGTTGATCAGGCCCTGATTATGCCATTGCATAGTACGGCTGTCGCCGACCGCCAGAGCCAGAGACGTACAGGCGGCCACATAATCCTTATTCTGATAGGCCTCGACACCCGCCTTGAGATTAGCCTGAAGGCTGGCGCTGACGGCCTGTAAGGCTTCGATCGTGTGCGGCGTGCCTTCCTGAGCCATGATCGCAGTGGGCAGGGCGCCGGTTATAAGGGCCGCGGCCATAACCATAGCCGGTGCGGATCTGAATATGCGGTGCATCATGGCCTGCCCCCTGAGATAAAAACCATTGTTATCATAACTGCGCACCCCCATGCCGCGCAAGCGACATTTCGGAGCGGGCGGGGCAACAGAATGTTTGACAGTGCGAATTCCTGTAAGCTAGCTTGGGTTTTCAATTTTTCAGGATGAGTGCAGGGTGAATACACCGGTTTCTGACGACGCGTCGCGCCGTTCCAAAGGGTTTCTGGGGGCGGTCGAGCGCATAGGCAATCTTTTGCCTGATCCGGTGATGATCTTTGTCTGGTTGATTCTGGCCCTGATGCTGTTGTCGGTTCTGGGGGCGAATCTCGGTTGGCAGGCTTCGATCACCTATAGCGGCGACAAGGCCCCTGCCTGGGCCGAGCTTGAGAACGGTGTCCTGACCTATCGCGCCGACAGCCTGTTTACCGCTGAAAATATCGGGCGTCTGTTTACGGATATGCCCAAGACCCTGACAGGCTTTGCGCCGCTTGGGGTGGTTCTGGTGATCATGTACGGTGCGGCGGTGGCTGAGCGTACGGGCCTGTTCAGCGCCCTGATCCGTTCTTCGCTGCGTAAGGCACCGCGCGCTATACTGACGCCGTGTGTCATTGTGATTGGTATGGTGTCGCACCATGCGTCCGATGCCGCCTATGTGGTGTTTATTCCTCTGGCGGCGCTGATCTATGCCTCGGTCGGGCGGCATCCTCTGGTCGGTATAGCGGCAGCGTTTGCGGCGGTATCGGGTGGTTATGCGGGCAATATTACGCCGGGTCAGATTGACGTGCTTCTGTTTGGATTCACTCAGGAAGCGGCGCGGATCATTGATCCCGAATGGACGATGAACCCGATCGGCAACTGGTGGTTCATTCTGGCGATTGTTATCGTGTTTACTCCGGTGGCCTGGTTCATTACCGATCGTGTGGTGGAACCGCGTCTGGGCAAATGGGGCAGCAAGCCGGACGATGAAATCACGGCGGAACTGGCCAAGTCCGAAGTCACTCAGGAAGAAAAGAAGGGCCTGAAATGGGCTGGTCTGGCGGCGGTTGTGCTGGTGGCGGCGTTCGCAGCTCTTGCCCTGTGGCCGGGTTATTCCCCGTTGATCGACCTTAGCGTCGAAGGGCCATCACGTCTGCAACCCTTCTATGCGTCACTGATTGCCTTTTTCCTGATCCTGTTTCTGGGCACGGGTGTGGCCTTTGGTATCGGGTCGGGCACGGTCAAATCGGATAATGATGTCGTGCAGATGATGACCGACGGTATCCGTTCTATGGCACCCTATATTGTGTTTGCGTTTTTCGCGGCGCACTTTGTGGCCATGTTCAACTGGTCGCGTCTGGGGCCGATTGCGGCCATCAATGGTGCGGAACTGCTGAAGTCATGGGATTTGCCGTCTCCGATATTGCTGGTCAGCGTATTGCTGTTTTCGTCGGTGCTGGATCTGTTTATCGGCTCGGCAACTGCCAAGTGGTCGGCACTGGCGCCGGTCGTGGTGCCGATGTTCATGCTGGTGGGGATTTCACCGGAAATGACGACGGCGGCCTATCGCATGGGCGACAGTTACACCAACATCATGACGCCGCTGATGTCTTATTTCCCATTGATACTGGCCTTCTGCCGACGCTGGGATAAGTCGATGGGTGTGGGTTCATTGCTGGCGCTGATGCTACCCTTTGCACTGGCCTTTATGTGCGCAGGCATATTGATGACGGCGGCCTGGGTCTATTTCGACTTCCCGTTAGGGCCGGGCGCGACCGTACATTATACGCCGCCGGGCGGGCTTATCCCCTGATCAGGCTGACAAAGGTGCGGGCAATGTCGCGTGTCGCTTTTTCGGCGTGATCGACAAGGCCCGCAAACAGTGTGAAGCCACAGGGCAGGGTGTCGTAACGGCGATAAACAACTTTGGTGCGCGCATCACTCAGGCGCTGTACATAGGCCTCGGCCTGAGTGGCCAGAGGATCAAGGCCCGCCGCGATCACCAGCGTATCAGGCTGACCGATAATCAGCTTTTCCCTCAGGGGCGACAGGGCCGGATCGGTCAGCGACAGGCCTGCGCCAGCGTAATGGCCGATCATGATCTCAATGTCCGCAGCCCCAATGGGCCAGCTTTGGGCATAAGGGCTTTGTCTTATCTCAGGATCCGCCAGATCCAGCAGAGGCGAGATCAGCAATTGCGCCACCGGCAGGGGCTTGAAATCGCGCTTCAGATCAAGACAAAGCCGCGCAGCGATATTGGCCCCCATCGAAATGCCGCCTAAGGCGACGGCACCGGATGCAGCCCCCAGTCGTGCGGCATTGGCCTGCGCCCAGACAAACGCATTATGTGCATCATCAAACGCGGCCGGAAAACGGTGGGCAGGTGCCAGACGATAATCCGGCAGAAACATGGGGAAGCGGGTTTCTTCGGCAAAAACGCTGGCGAAGGCCAGACTCAGGTCCGTGCCACCCAGCACGCCGCCGCCTTCGTGCAATAAAACCAGAAGCGGGGCCTCAGGATCAGGCGTGTCGGGGCGCACCAGACGGCCCGTCACCGTATCCGAACCAACGCTTTCGACCTTGATTTTCTTACTGGAATAGGCGGTCAAGGCCGCCGTATCTGTCCAGTCTTCGCGTACCCCCTCAAGGCTACCGCCCGCCAGAGACAGCGGCACGCGCCCACCGGAACGGGCAAGAACAACCTGCCGCAGAAACTGAATCTGGGTATCAAGGGTGCGTCCGTTGATATGGACAATGCTGCCGCCCGACAGAAGCTTGAGTACAGCAAAAGGCAAGGACAGGGCCCTCTTAAGGGCCAAGCGTTGCAGAACAGACTGGCGGGGGAAGTTAAACCGCATGGGGACAGCTCTTATGGTTTGCCGCGAACGGTTTATTGTTAGGCGTATTTATAAAGAGCAACAAGTCGTAATGGGCAGATGTGCCGTCGTCCAAAGCGGGCGATCAGAGGAAGCAACCTGAGGTAATTACGGTTGCAGAAGGTTATAAATCATACAGAAGCCGTATAAACAGCGGGTGGATCGCACCCCTGATTTGTGATCACAATAAAAAAGCAATATAACGATGTTTTTTATGTAATTTCATCGGAAACCATGTGTTTTTTTGTTTGACGGTTGCGGAAAGTAAGGGCTTAATCCTGTGCACAATTCGTTAATCTGAGCTGCCCGAAACTGTGCTGCATGGACGGTTTCAAACCTGCTGCTACCGAGATAGGCGATTGTTAAAGGGGTTTCCCCCCGCACACCTCGATACTGGCTCGTTTGAAAAGGGAGAGCGTAAATGGCTGAAGGTACGGTTAAGTGGTTCAACACCACCAAGGGTTTCGGGTTCATTCAACCGGCTGAAGGCGGCAACGACGTGTTCGTGCACATTTCTGCGGTTCAGCGCGCAGGCCTGCAAGGTCTGGCTGACGGTCAGAAGGTTGCCTATGAGCTGCAAACCGAGCGCGGCAAGACCGCTGCGGTCAACCTGCAGGTTCTCTAAGCCTTTTTGCACAGAGACTTACAATAAAAGCCGTCCGGTCAGTCGATCGGACGGCTTTTTCTATGCCGGGTTTCCGGTGCGGCCTTTGGCCATCATATCCCTTAGGTCAGCCGGACTTAGCCCCTCATGGCGATAGTCACGTAAGGCTTTGGAGCCTTTGCGTTTGGCAAGGCGACGTCCCTCTGCGTCCAGTAAAAGCGGATGGTGCGCATAGGTGGGTGTCGGCAAACCCAGCAGGGCCTGCAACAATACCTGCGTGTGGGTGGCGTCATAAAGATCAAGGCCACGATGGACGTGCGTAATGTTCTGGCGGGCATCATCGATCACCACCGCCAGATGATAAGCTATGCCTACATCCTTACGCCCCAGCACCACATCGCCGTTTATTGAGGGGTTTGCGTTTTGCTGACCGCTGTGGAGATCGTAAAACGAGAGGGTTTCATAGTCGGCCCCCAGATAATCACGGGCCGCCTCAAGCGACAGACGCCATGCCGGTTCGCCGGTTTCCTCAGGCGCAAAGGGCGCATCACCGACCTGCGGGGCACTTAGGGCCGCTTCGGCCTGCTGCTTGCGGGTTCGATAGTCGGCATAGGCGAGGCCCCTGGTCTTGAGGTGATCCAGAGCGGATTGGTAATCCTCAATATGCTGGCTTTGGCGTAATACCGGTTCGGGCCAGCCTATGCCAAGCCAGGCAAGGTCTTGGTAGATGGCCTGCTCAAATTCTGGGCGGCAGCGCGTGTGGTCTATGTCTTCGATACGCAGAATGAAGGTTCCGTCATGCGCGCGGGCGGCCTCAAACGCCGTCAGGGCCGAGAAGGCGTGCCCCAGATGCAGATAGCCGGTGGGTGAGGGCGCAAAGCGGGTGCGGTAAGACATGACCCGATCTGTAAAACGCTGGTGTCGCGGGGACAAGATCAAACTGCGTCACCAAAAATTCACTGTTTCTTTTCGCGTGAATCAGGTTCTTAATCAGGTGTGGATAGATTTCGTTCAGAAGGAGCTTCGTCTTCAGCTACGCTTGTCCCGACATCCCTCATAATGCCCGCGCACACAAGGGGAGCGCATTATGAGGATATTGAAAAATCCCCCTTCTGATTGGCGGGCACTGGTTCTGAACGCCGATTTTCGCCCCTTGTCCTATTACCCCCTGTCCACACGTCCCTGGCAGGAGGTCATCAAGGCGGTATGCGAAGAACGTGTTGACGTCGTTTCAACCTACGACATCGAAATCCGTTCGCCGTCCATGAGCCTCAGGCTCCCCAGCGTCATTTCCCTGAAAACCTATATCGACCAGAACCGACCGCCGGCATTCACGCGGTATAATGTGTTCCTGCGCGATCAGTTTACCTGTCAGTATTGCGGGGCGCATAATGATCTGACCTTTGATCATGTGCTTCCGGTATCTCAGGGCGGGCGTTCGACGTGGAATAATATCATTACGGCCTGTTCGCCGTGTAATCTGCGTAAAGGGGGCAAGACTCCGCAGCAGGCGCGGATGCACCTGAACCGAAACCCGCACAGACCAAGCATGTATCAGCTTCAGGAACTTGGGCGTCGTTTCCCGCCGCATTATTTGCATGAAAGCTGGGTCGATTATCTGTATTGGGATACGCCACTTGAGGCGTAGGGGACGTAATGAGCCAGCGTATATTATTTGAGCCTGACCGGCGCAAATTCGGTGTGATCATCTTTCCGAACATGGGCACTAAGGTGTCGACCTTAAACCGTGCGTTGGAAACCGCGCTAGGGGCGAAGGTAACCCATCAGCGCAAAGGCTGGTTCGGGCCGAAACAGAATATTCTGCATTTCCATCAGCAGACCGTCGCGCTTGAGGTCACGCCTTCTGGTGACGCCGTACTTGATGTATCGGCAATGGACGATGAGCCACGCGAAGAGCTGCTTGAAATCCTGCATCAGGCTGAGGATTTCGACCGGATTTAAGGCTTGTTCCTGAGGTCGTTGATTTCGTCGCGCAGGGCGCGGTTTTCTTCAATGACGGTGTCCAGCAGAGTGATCAGATGGGCGATGTCCTTTTCGCGCATCAGGTCAAACTTGGTGTGCAGGGACTCGATATCGGCCTCGGCCTTTACGTTGACGCCGTAATCAATCTCGGCCTTTTTGCGATCCACGTCCGACTGACGGTTTTGCGACATCATGATGATCGGCGCGGTAAAGGCCGCCTGAAACGACAGCACCAGATTGAGCAGAATAAACGGATAGGGGTCCCACGCCTTAACCCAGGCGACCACATTCAGTACGATCCAGCCGAATAGCAGGATGGACTGGATAATAATGAAGCGCCACGATCCGACCATCGAGGCCACCGAGTCGGCCATCCGGTCCCCAAGCGATACGTCAGGCGTTTTGCCATGCAGATCTTTCAGGCGGAACTTCCGCGCCTTATCATAATCGAAAACGAAATGGCGCTTGTTCATGTGCGTGCCTTCAGATTTTTTCGCTCAGTTTGATAGCGACCCGACAGCCGGTTTTGATGACGGCGGTCAGCAAAGGATACATCGGCGCTTCGTGCGCGCCTTCTTCGATGGCGTGATCGTGGTGGCGCAGTTCATCGTCACGAAACTGCGTCAGTTGCGCCGATAGTTCAGGATCGCGGTCCTTGGTTTCGGCAATCTGTTCGGCATAGTGATCGGCGATCACGCTTTCGACGGCTTCGGTGCAGGCATGGGCGGCCTTTTGCCCCAAAAGCGCGGTACCGGCCCCAAGGCCAAGTGCCGCCAGACGCCAGACCGGCGCCAGAGCGGTCGGCCTAATCTGCTTTTCTCTCAGAAGCGTCTCAAAGCGTTGCAGGTGAACCTCTTCCTCGGCTTCCATACGCTTGAGATCGCCGCTCAGGCTCTGGTGCGGGGTGGCGGCAAATACGGCGGCCTGTGCGCGATAAATATGTACGGCCGCCAGTTCGCCTGCGTGATCCACGCGCAGAATCTCATGCAGGCGGCGCTCGGTTTCCCCCTGACCGGGACGTGGCGGAGTCGCGCTCATGACTTATCCTTTCAGGTTGGTCTGGCTTTTCAGATAGGCCTGACGCTGGGAAAGGCGGAAGAAAAGTTGCAGACGCAGCGAAGCAATGAGGCTGAGTATAGCCAGTCCGCCGGAAATAATCGCATTCCATGCGGCCATGCTCAGGCCAAGGAAGGTCCAGGCCACCACATCACACTGAGGGGCCTTGATCTGGGCACCCGAAAGCATGGCGGCGATAGAATCAATGCTGACATCGGTGCTGGTGCCGGAACAGGTGGCAGGTAATGCCCACCAGTGCTGTTCGCCGCCGGCATGGAACACTGCAATGGCGGCACCGGTGGCGAAAACGGCAAACAGTACAAACGAAAAGACGCGCGGCGGGCCTTTGGCGCCGGTAAACACTGCCCAGACCGTTGCTGTCAGCGATACGCCGGTGGCGATCCAGTACAGATCGCGCTGTTTCAGGCACAGATAACAGGGGTTGAGATCATCAAAGGTCTGAAAAGCATGGGCAATGCCCAGCAACATCAGCGAAGCAACCAGAGCGACGAGCGACCACCAGCGGCTGAAAAAAAGCACGGCTTTCATAGGACGAATATCACCCGAAGTCATTTTGCGTAATCCGGCGTCACTTTATACCGGACGGCGCAAATGGCAATGTCTCACGGGGGGTTAGACTCAGATAAACTTCATGATGACTATGCCGAACACGATCAGCAGGGCGACACCGATCATCACGCTGTTCAGGCGCTTGTCCATCAGCTCACGTGCCTGAGGGCCAAAACGTTTCAGAAGGAACGCAGTCAGGTAAAAACGTACACCGCGGGTAATGACCGAGGTGGCGATGAACGCCCCTAGTGAAAATTGCGCCAGACCGGCGGGAATCGTCACCAGCTTATAGGGGATAGGCGTTGCCCCCTTAAGCAGGATGACCCATGTGCCCCATTGGTTGAACAGGTGCTGGAAATTGTTCAGCGCATCCGGCTGTCCCATCCATTTCAGCATATCCAGCGCAACGGGTGCTAGGAAATAGCCGAGTGCATAACCGAACAGGCCCCCCAGCACCGACCCCAGCGTACAGATGAACGCCAGCGTATAGACGCGGTCAGGCCGCGCCAGCGCCATGGGCACCATCATCACATCGGGTGGAACCGGAGAAAATGAACTTTCAGCGAAGGAGATACTGCCCAGTACATAATCAGCGTGCGGCTTGGCGGCCTGTCTCAGAGTCCAATCGTAAAATGGGCGGAACAACGCTGTTTACCTTAATAAATTCAGATGGCTGGGCTAAAGGGGTATATGGCCCTGAAAGATGAGTGTGCAATAGCAGGTGTTCAGTTTTTTGTCGCTTCACACCTTGTTTGCGCTGCGAAACAATTGCGTCGAATAATGGGGCGGAAAAATGACGGCTACGGATTGCTGACGTTTATTGACCTCTAATTATGTCAAGTGTGACTTATATACCGAACCAGTGACAGGAGCGGCAAATGGACGATCTCAGAACCGGCGGGTGTCAGTGCGGCGCTGTGCGTTTCCGTTTCACCGGCGCGTTAGGCGAGGCTTCGATCTGTCATTGCCGGATGTGTCAGAAGGCCTTCGGCAACTTTTTTGCGCCGCTGGTCAGTGTGGCCGAAGAACGGCTGATCTGGACAAGGGCAGAGCCGAAGCGGTTTCAAAGCTCGAACCATGTCCGGCGCGGGTTCTGCGGGGAGTGCGGCACGCCGCTGACCTATGAGGCCCCGGATGGGGTTGCGCTGGCGATTGCAACGTTTGATGTCCCCTCAGACATTGCGCCAGTCATCCAGTTTGGCACAGAGACCAAGCTTCGCTATGTCGATGGTTTGCGGGACTTACCCTTACGGGCCACCCTTGATGACCTTGAGGCCGCGCCATTCCTCAGTGAGGTAATCAGTTTTCAGCATCCGGATCGGGAAGAATAGGGGGGGCGCTTATGCCTTTGTTTAATTATAGCATTACCTTGGGCGGCGAGACGCGCACAGTCGAAATGAGGCGGAGTAATCCTCAGGGCTGGCTGATTGAGGCCGTGAAAGCGGTGTTTCCTGATCTGGCCACGCGTCGGGCGGGAGAGATTATTCGCCTGCGACTGGAGAAGGCGGAAGGCGGCGGTGAAGTATGGAAGGCTGTTCTTAATGACCCGCCCGAAACTGTCCTCATTCATGTAGTGAAAATGAAGGGGTAAAGCGGCGGGGGTGTAACAGGCGGGTTTTTCGTCGATTAATATCTGCTACGTGATGCTCATGCCTGAGGTTTCAGGCAACAGGCCTGCAGCGTTGCTCAATGCCGTAACCGGTTTCCAGCATACGGAGCGAAATTGCAAAATTTCGTTGTAAAAAAATATATATGAGGTGGGGTAATGAAACTGTACGTTCCATTTTACAGCAGAGTTTATAGCATTTTATCAAAAATGAAAATCAAGCCTTGGGTTGAAGGAAATGAAAAGGTTGCAAGTATTTCAACTGCAATATCACTTATATTTCTACATCAATTTTTCTTTTTAATATTTCTGGAAAATTGCATAAATAAATATTTTAATATTAATATTATTCCTACTAATGAATTGATTTTAATTTTATCTGTATTTATAATTAATGGAATTTATTTTTTAATATTTGAATTATTAGGAAAGCCAGTGGAGCGAAATAAACTAAAAGATTATGCTTCAATTATTATATTTTCAGCTACGGGTATATTTTTCTATATGCATTTGCTGTTTTCTTAAAATATGAAATCTTAGTCTGGCAGAGGATAGGCCGCAAAAACTTCCGCACCGGTCATGACGGGGGTGTCGTTGGCAAGGTCGTAATAGGCGGGCTTTTCGTCGATGAATATCTGTTGCGTGATGGTCATGCCTGAGGTTTCGGGGAACAGGCCCGCGCCGATCGTATGGTAATGATCTGCTTTCATGCGGTAATAGAGATGTGTCCCGCAGTGTTTGCAAAAGCCGCGCTCAGCCCAGTCAGATGAGTTGTAGTCACTGATGTGTTCACGCCCTTCGATCACAAGATCGGCGGCCTGACAACCGATAACAAACGCCGGCCCACCGGCCCAGCGGCGGCACATATCACAGTGGCAAACATCGATTTCGGTATGGTCGGGGACGGTCAGGGTCACAGACCCGCAAAGGCAATGTCCTTGCATGCTTAACTCCGGTCTTGGGGTAACAGGCAGAACTTTAATGTGCATTTGCGCCGGAGGGAAGGGCTGCGACATAGGGGCGCGGACGGCCAGACTATCCATAAAGGCAGGGCTTTTTTATGCCTTGGGGCTTGTGTATTCGGCCCGCAGGTTTTAGCTGATGCCTGAGTATTTTTTAGCCTGAATGTTTTACCGTTCGCAGAAGTTTGCCCCTCATGTCCGTTATTACCTCCGATACCCTGAATGATCCTTTGCTGGGCCTGATGCCTGACAAAAAAGTAACCGTGCGCGAAGCCTTTGGCGTTGATTCCGATATGCTGGTGCCTGCCTTTTCGGTGCGCGATGATCATGTGCCGGAAATTGACGAAAGCTACCGTTTCGATCCGCAAACGACCCTGGCGATCTGCGCAGGCTTTGCCTATGACCGCCGCGTCATGGTGCAGGGGTTCCACGGTACGGGGAAATCGACCCACATCGAACAGATTGCCGCGCGCCTGAACTGGCCGCTGGTGCGCGTCAACCTCGACAGCCATGTGTCGCGTATCGACCTGATCGGTAAGGATGCCATTGTGCTTAAGGACGGTCAGCAGGTCACTGAGTTCAAGGAAGGCATTCTTCCGTGGGCGTTGCAACGGCCTGTGGCGCTGGTGTTCGACGAATATGACGCGGGCCGTCCAGACGTGATGTTCGTTATTCAGCGCGTCCTTGAGGCGCAGGGCCGCCTGACCCTGCTGGATCAGAATAAGGTCATTCGCCCGAATAAATTCTTCAGACTGTTCTCGACGACCAATACCATTGGTCTGGGGGACACCACTGGTCTGTATCACGGCACGCAGCAGATCAATCAGGGCCAGATGGACCGCTGGTCGATTGTCACGACGCTCAACTACCTCAAGCACGAGGCCGAGGTTGAGATCGTTCTGGCCAAGCTGCCTGAGTTCAATACGCCTGAGCGCAAGCCTCTGATCGAGGCCATGGTGCGCGTGGCTGACCTGACGCGTTCGGCCTTTGCCAATGGTGATATTTCCACCGTCATGTCACCGCGTACGGTCATCACATGGGCGCAGAATACGGTGATCTTCGGGAATGATCCTGAGGTGGCTTTCCGCCTGACCTTCCTCAACAAGTGTGACGAGCTTGAGCGCCCGACACTGGCTGAATTCTATCAGCGCAGCTTTGGCACCGACGTAAAAGAATCTGCCCTGAAGGTACAGGTCATCTAAGCCCCTATCCCCCGCCTTAAGGGGAGGGGGAAACAGGAAAGAAAACATGGCCAAGCCTGTCACAGTCTTATCCGAACCGTTTCGCAAGGCGCTGATCCATTCGACCCGCGCTCTGGCCGAGGATGCCGAACTTGAGGTCGTGTTCGGCCCCGATGGCCCGCGTCTGGACGGTGGTAAGCTGATCCTGCCCAACCCGCCGCGTGACCTGAATGCCAAGCTGTCGGCGCAGGTGCGAGGTCAGGCCGATCGTCTGGCGCTTAAGGTCGCCCACCATGATGCCGCGATCCACAGCCGCGCGCGCCCTGCCGATTCCACCAGCGCCGAAGCCTTTGATATACTTGAGCAGACGCGCCTTGAGGCCCTGGGCAGTCGCGCCTTTGGGGGCGTGCGCCAGAACCTGCGCGCGGCGCTTCAGGGCGATCTGGAACGTAGCGGCCTGACGCGCAAGGAAGAAAAGACCGAGCTTAATCTGGCGGATATTCTGGGCCTGATTGCGCGTGAGGTCATGACCGGTGATCCGGTGCTGAACGAAGCGCAGCGTGTGGTCAATCTGCTGCGCGATGAGATCGAGCAAAAGACCGGTACCAGCCTGACGGATCTGTCCGATCTGGTGTCCGATCAAAAGGCATTCACACAAAAGGCCCGTGAAGTGCTGCGCGCCCTTGATCTGACTGACGATTCTCAGGACGCCGAAGAAGAGAAAAAAGACGAAGGCGAAGAGGAAGACTCGTCGCAGGGCGATGATCCGTCCGTTGATTCCGAAGATAACAACGAAGACGAAAGCGGCGATTCCACCCCCGAACAGCAAGAGCAGCCGACCGGTGGCGAAGACCAGCCTCAGGATGCTGAGGACGACTTCACCCAGATGTCCGGCGATCCGCAATCGGTATCTGACGCCAGTGCCGATGAGGCTGCCGAAGGTGAGGCTGCGCAAACTCAGGCTGGTGAAGCCACTGAGGCGGAACGGGTGCGCAGGGATTACGATGTCTATACGACCGAGTTTGACGAGATCATCACCGCCGAAGAACTGTGCGACCCCGAAGAACTGCAACGCCTGCGTGGCTTCCTCAATCAGCAACTGAGCAGCCTGTCGAATGTGGTGGCAAGGCTGGCTAACCGTTTGCAGCGCCGCCTGATGGCGCAACAAAGCCGGTCATGGTCGTTCGACCTTGAGGAAGGGGTGTTGGATGCCGCGCGTCTGTCGCGGGTAGTGATTGATCCGTCTGCGCCCTTGTCGTTCAAGCAGGAAAAAGACACCGAATTCCGCGATACAGTGGTGACGATTTTGCTGGATAATTCCGGCTCTATGCGTGGCCGTCCGATTATGGTGGCGGCGATCTGTGCCGATGTTCTGGCGCGGACACTGGAACGGTGCGGCGTTAAGGTCGAGATATTGGGCTTCACCACCAAGGCGTGGAAGGGGGGCTTAAGCCGCGAAAGATGGGTGCGCGAAGGTAAGCCCGCCAATCCGGGGCGTCTGAATGACCTGCGTCATATCATCTATAAGGCCGCGGATAACCCCTGGCGGCGGGCCAATAAAAACCTTGGCCTGATGATGCGTGAGGGACTGCTTAAGGAAAATATCGACGGTGAAGCCCTGCAATGGGCCTATGGGCGTCTGTTGTCGCGGCCTGAGTCGCGGCGCATCCTGATGGTCATTTCCGACGGTGCGCCGGTGGATGACAGCACTTTAAGCGTCAATTCGGGTCATTATCTCGAAAACCATCTGCGTAAGGTGATTGCCGAGATCGAAGGCGCGGGCCGTGTCGAACTGGCGGCTATCGGTATTGGCCACGATGTGACGCGCTATTATCGACGTGCTCTGACACTGATTGACGTGGAACATCTTGGGGGGGCGTTGATTGAAAAGCTGGCGGAGCTGTTCGATGAAAAGACCGCTCAGGCCCCTCGCGGCCACAGGCGCTAAGCGGATGCGCGGTGCCTGTCTGGCAGGGTTGTTGCTGTTGGGCGGGTGCGCGGATGCACAACCAAGGGCCTATGATGCGCCGGCAACTGTCCGGTTTGAAGCCATAGATATTCCCGAACCTAAGGCCGGTGCGCGGGCATCATTGCGGGCCGCCTATGTGCTGGCGTCTGAGGGAACGCCGCATTTTGTGGGTCTGTCGGATCTGCTCATCAGCGGGCAGGCGAATGATCTGCGCATCGAAGCCATCAGTGATTTTGGCGATCATGTTGCTTTTGACCTTAAACCCGATGGGCCTGTCGCGCTTGAGATCGGCACCTTAAAAGATGCCGCGCTGAAACCCTTTGGCAACAAGACCCTAAGCGATGCCGAAGACATGGCCTATGACGCGGCAACGGGCGATTATTACGTGTCGTTTGAGGGTAATCACCGCGTCATGCGCTATGCGGACGGGTTGGCGGGTCCGGGGGAAACCTTGCCTTTGTCAGGATTGCCGACCTTTCCGTCCAATCAGGGGCTTGAGGCCCTGACGATACATGACGGCCATCTGATTGTCGGGGCCGAAACGGGGGGCTTCTGGCGCTGCGGGCTTACGGACTATGTCTGTCGTCAGCTCAAAGGCCCGACCACACCGGGCATGGGCTATGCAGTGGTGTCACTGGCGCCCTTGGGCGACACGGGTGATATTCTGGCGCTCTATCGGTATTACACGCCGTGGACGGGCGCGCGCAGCGTTCTGCGACGCCTTGAGGTCGATGGAGATGCTTTGCGTCTTAAGGAAACCATCCTGAGCGTTAAGCCGCCTCTGCCGCATGACAATTACGAAGGCGTGGCGGCGGTGAAAACCGATACCGGCTATGATCTTTATCTGCTCAGTGATCCGATCGGTGAGGGCAATCCGACGCGCCTGCTGATCTTTGAGTGGGCGCCATAGATGATAGAGGCTCTGGCACCGGCAACGGCAGCGGTTATGGTTATGACGGCGCTGCTGGTGTGGCAGGGCAGAGCCTTATTCGGTCAGCGGGCCTTTGCGGTGTCGATGTGTGTCGGGGCGCTGTATTTTCTGTATGCCGCCTATCCGCAGGCGCTGAAGTTTTTGTTTCCGGTTTTGCTGGCGGGGCCTCTGGTTTGTAACTATGCGGCGCGGGCGGGGTTCGATATCGGTCAGCGCCCTGTCTGGCTGGATGTTGCGTTGCTGGCGGGACTTGTGGGTGCAGGCAGTCTGGGGTTCTGGCCGCTTCAGCTGTCGTGGGCGCAGGTGATTGCGCACCTTCTGAGCCTTTATCTGTTTCTTGAATTGCCCCTGTTGGTGTGGCGGGGATTGCCGGATGACCTTTTGCGCGGGCGACGAATGGCGCGGTTTGTGGTTCTGGGGTTCGGGGCCATTCTGTGCAGCACCATAGCCATAGGGATGTTTTTCCGCTGGGGCTGGATTATGCCCGTCGGCGCAGGGCTGACGATGATAATGTGCTTTGCGGCGGTCGGGTTCGACCATGAATGGCGGCGTAAGGTGGCCGCAGACGAAGCACCGCTCGATGCGCGGGGAAAGGCGCTGCTTACGCGCCTGAGGCATGAAATGGCAGAGGTCTATAGCGACCCGCAACTGAGCCTGTCACGACTGGCGCAACGCCTAGAGGTGCCGGAACACCATTTGCGCCGCGTCATCCATGTCGGTGAGGGCTATGGCCATTTCAGCGCTTATCTCAACTACTATCGCATTGAAGCCTTTAAGGCGCGCGCCGACGAAGAAGCGACGATTCTCGAACTGGCGCTGAGTGTTGGTTATAATTCGCTGTCGGCCTTTAATCGGGCATTCAAGGCGACCGAAGGCGTGACCCCCAGTGCTTTTCGCGCCGCCCGCACGGCAAAGAAGACCGATACACAGGTAGACACCCCGACAATGCCCAAAGGCACATAGCTGACGGGCCAGAACGTACCGGCAGCTACCGAAGCCAGTACCCCGATAAGGCCGGTCATACGAAAGGCATGTTCGGACGGGTTAAGCCACAGCCGCCAGCGTGCGGGTAACAGGGTGCGTCCGACATCCCAGCTACCGTACAGGACCATTGACCCGATGGACGCATAGACCAGCGGCGGCACCCAGTTGACGTCTCCGCCCTGTCTGACCAGCCACAGGCTAACCCCGCAGATGACGAGCAATCCGACCGCAGGCCCCAGATCCGGCAAGTCGCGTCCACGATTGTGCAGCTTCAGTGCCCTTATGGCCGCCCACATTTGATAGGCCACCAATATGCTGACCCCCATCAGATCAATCTGGCTGCGAAAGGCAAAGGCACCGATCAGGGCGCAAGAGGTGCAGATGCCAATCAGGGTAACAGCGCCCCAGCCAATGCGCCGGTGACTTTGCGTGCCTTTGGGGCGCGCGAGGATATAAAGTCCGGTCAGCAGGGCAAGGCTGCCGGAGACAACGTGAATGATAATGTTCAGGCTATGGAGGTCAGGCATAACAGGCTTCCTGTGTGGGACAACAGGGGGCCTTGTCAGGTATTTTCCGTGCGCGGGCTTGGCGATTTCAGAAATCAGTCAGTGCCCAAAAGCTTTTCCATTGCGTAATTATGGATAGCGACACCGGACAGATTGAGATCGCGACGGTGAAGGACCCGAAACCCCTGACGTTCAAAGAAGGGGCGGGCGATCTCGCTGGCCTCAGTGTAAAGCCGCGTCAGCCCCTGTTCGCGGGCAAAGGCTTCGGCATGCTGATACAGATGCCAGCCGACCCCCATACTGGTCGCCTCAGGTGCGACATACAGCATGTCTATGTGGCCATCAGACTCCAGATCAATAAACCCCGCAGGCGTGTCTGTGGTGGCAACAAAGCACCAGCGTCCCGCCATCATGGCCCCAATGCGCGCCGCATCCGGCGTCAGACTAAGCCATGCCGCCACCTGATCCGGACTATAGGCGCGGGGGCCGGTCTGGCTGACGGCGCGGGCGTAAGGCGCACTTAAGGCTTCGGCATCGCTATGGTGATAGGGGCGGATTAACATGACAAAAAACCCCGAAACCTGAGGCTTCGGGGTTTTTCATGTGTTCGGCACAAAGCCAAAAGCGATTAGGCTGCGGTTTGTTCAGCCAGCTTAGCCTTGATTTGCTTCTTCAGGCGACGGGCGCGCAGAGACAGCTTCTCATCAGAGGCCTTAACCAGAAACGCATCCAGGCCACCTTTGAAGTCCAGCGTGCGCAGGGCAGCGTTGGTGATCTTCAGGCGGAACGACTGGTTCAGCGCTTCGGATTGCAGAGCGGTTTCACGGAGCGAAGGCAGGAAGCGACGCTTCGTTTTGATATTTGAGTGGCTCACGCTGTGGCCAACGATCGGGCCTACACCGGTGAGTTCGCAACGACGCGACATGGGATCCACCTTAGGATAAGATAAATGACAAACGAACGCCTGCAGCAGGTGCAGCGCTCAGGAGGGGGGTTCTATAGGCAACGGTTGCCGAGCCGTCAAGGGCAAAAACCCTGAAATCGGGCCTTAAGCGACCTCTGTTCGGCAAAACAAAGGCCCGCCGGGCGGACTCGGCGGGCCTTTGTGTATTTCAGACCGTTTTTCTCTTAGGCCGCCTTGATCAGCGACTTGTTGAGAATGGCCACAGCGGCGTCACGGTCGATTTTTTCAATCGCCGCTACTTCGCGGGCCATGCGGTCAAGCGCCGATTCGTAAAGCTGGCGCTCTGAATAGGATTGCTCCGGCTGGTTTTCAGCGCGGTGCAGGTCGCGGACAACTTCGGCAATCGATACCAGATCGCCGGAATTGATCTTGGCTTCGTATTCCTGAGCGCGGCGTGACCACATGGTGCGCTTGATGCGCGCGCGACCCTTAAGGGTCACCAGAGCCTGAGACATGACGGCTTCGGCCGCCAGATGACGCAGACCGGCGGTCTTGGCCTTTTTGGTCGGGACGCGCAGGGTCATTTTTTCATGGTCGAAGGTCACGACGTAAACTTCAAGCGTATAGCCTGCCACTTCCTGACTCTCGACGGCGGCCACAGTACCCACGCCATGCGCCGGATAAACGACCTTATCGCCAACGGTAAATTCCAATGAAGCAGATGTCGACATTGCGATCCTTTCGCTAAAGGCAAGGCCGGTGAAGGTTATCCGTTTCGCTCATTGTCTGTCGGCGAACCGGCAGGCGCACAAAAAAACGATGTCCCGGTATTGAGGCGGGCCATCGTGTGTGTAAATGATGCGAAACTAAGACAATCCTGTCATCCGACCTTTGTCGAAGGTGCCGTCCGGTCATTATGGTCGGGCGTACACTAAAAGATGAATATTGAAGTGTGGGCCCACCGGTGAGTCTCGCTAAAAGCGTGGTTCAGACTCAGAGGCACGTCCACCTAACGACACCTTAATATCACACTTTTGCGAAAAAACAAAGCGCCCACATCCGAATTTTAACGGATGCTCTCATCCTCAGGGCTGTGCGGGGGCGTCTTGTGGCCAAAGCTTGGCAGATGCAGGCCATAGACAATGGCCACGGCCCTGAGGGCAAACGCTGCCCCGAAACCGGCCAGACCGGCAGGCCAGAACGATAGTCCCACAAGACGCAGCCCGACGAACAGGCCTGCCCCCAGAATAGTGGCGCTGATATAGATTTCACGGCGCACAATGAAGTTGGGTTGCCCCGCCAGAACATCACGGATAACGCCGCCGAATATGGCGGTAAACACCCCCATCAGCATGGCTGAGAACGGATGCACCCCAAGGCTTAAGGCCTTGGCGGCGCCGACCACCGAAAAGGCGGAAATCCCCAGCGCATCAAGCCAGGCCAGCGCCCGAAAGCGCCAGTTAAACCCTGCCAGAAACCACGCCGTCAGGGCGATGCCCAGACAGACCATGATATAGCCGGGGCGCTCTACCCAGAAAACCGGCGCGCCGATCAGCAGATCGCGCAAGGTGCCGCCACCGACGCCGGTAATGGCGGCGAAAAAGCCGAAGGTGATAATATCCTGATTGTGACGCGCAGCCACAAGCGCACCGGAAGCGGCAAATACCGCCACACCGGCATAGTCAAGCCACAGCAGGGCTGTGTTGAGCGCTTCTACGGGATTATCAGTAACGGGCAGCACGTCTTAGCTCTCCTGAAACGGTGGAGGCTTACTTACCATCCCCGGGGTTTTCGGAGAAGTATTTCTCGTATTTGCCTTCTTCGCGCTCAAACTCTTCGCGGTCAGCAGGCGGGGTGCCCTTTACCGAGATGTTCGGCCATGTGCGCGAGTATTTGGCGTTGATATCAAGCCACTTGCCATCGGGTTCATCCTCGGTGTCCGGCTTGATGGCGTCCACGGGGCATTCCGGCTCGCATACGCCGCAATCAATGCATTCGTCCGGATTAATGACCAGAAAGTTCTCGCCTTCATAGAAGCAGTCAACGGGGCATACTTCGACGCAATCCATGAACTTGCATTTTACGCAGGGGTCAGTGACGATATAGGTCATCGGAACTCTTGATTAGCCTGAATGGGCCGACCACAGGGGGACGGACTTAGGACGACAAAAACAAATGCGGTTAAACGTCTGGAGGCACAAGGCGACCACCCAGCGAATTATCGCATGGTTTCAGGGCGCGTCATGACTTTTGATGACTGTCCTGTCAAGGCATAAAGCCTGTACCAAAGGGTCATTTTTACTAATGGGTCGGGGTTTGAATATTATGTCGGCGGCTGATTATTGAGATTGTAAAGCATTTGCGCTTCTGAGGCCGGTCCTCTGCGTTCGCCAGTGTCCATAATGGTAAGATCAAACAGCCTTGTACCTATGGCGAAAATCAGTCTGTCACCGGCGCGCAGACTGAAACCGGCCTTGGTCAGACGCGTCATCTGGCCAAAGCGCTGCAGACGGATCGTGCCGCCTTCGATAAATCCCGACGACAGAGCGCGGGTCTTAAAAAACCGCGCCCGCCACAACCAGATATCTGCGCGACAGGTCTCATCGTTCATAGGGCTGATACTATATCAGTCCGCAATAACTGGCCAGTCATCAACCCAGTTCAGATTCTTAATGAACAGATAGGGCAGGCCATTCTGCGATAGGCGGCGTGCATGGAAGACGATCAGGTCTTCGGTGCATAGACCTGCTGGCCACCGGGGCCACTATACAGACTGTTGCCCTGCAACAGGAGGTTGCCGCCGCCCGCCGTTAGCGCTGTGCCGTTTTTGTCGGTAAACGGGCCTGCAGCAGAGGTGCCGCGCCCGACAGTGATATTATAGGTGCTGTTGGCGGCATTAGGCTCAGGAGACTCATAGCCAGAAGAGCACGGTAGCAGCAAGAGCGATTGTAGAGCGTCTTGTGAGGACCATAGGCTGCTGGCGCATCTCACCAGCGCAAGCCGTTGCGATTAACAAAGATGATCCCGCTCAATACCTTACGGTCATCCACACGCGACTTGCCGTGGCTCTTCGGGAAATACGGCGAAAGCCGGGCTATCCGCTCGCCCATCAGCCAATAAAGGTCGCTCATGATCCATACTCCTCAGGAGCATGAATCAGATCGCAATCACAAAATCAATGGGTCCTGACCTTAGGCTGGGCTAACTATACCGCATTGCCCCTAAGCTCATATCTGACTTGTTCCAAGATGGTGCCAAGCTTGTTTTCACCTGTGCCATCCGCACCAATCCCCCAGTAATAATCTCCGGGAGCCGCTTCAGCCAAAGGCTCCTCTCCAGTAGCAAGAAGAAGTGTTTTCAAGTCTGGATGTGTTGTGAATTTCTTGCGCACAGCCACAAGCATGATTTGGTCGCGCACTGTATCCCAGTCATCACGGATCCGAAGTGTGCGGGTACGCCCAAGTGCTTTGGCATCTTTAGGTGTCGAGGCTTTGGAAATACGTACGCGATAGGCGTTATCTATAAATTTCTGTGCTTGAAAATAATGCTCAACTGTTCGCCACCAAATACCGTCCATTTCGATGCCATAGAGGGCAAAGTTGGAGAACTCTGCATACAAATCCGTTTGGCCATAAAAATAAATAGTCAGCCTATCCGCCCCGTAATACCGCAAACGGCGAATAGGGGTTTATATAGACCGGCGTTGGCGCAGGGGTTTTCGATTTCTGCTGCCCACGTGGCCGCCAGCCGGTGCGCTCATCGCCTTCACCGATTTTAAGCGGCGGCGTTTTGACAAACCCAAGCGCGTTCATCAGCTTGTCCTGAACGACCACACCGGTTTTGAAGTAGGTCGCGCCCTTGTTGAACTGCCCTTCGGAAAAGGCCTTATCCAGATCGCTCAGGGCCTTAAGCGCCACAGGTCCATACCCGGGAATAATCACGCGCCCTTTGAGGCTCTGGGCGCGTTGCGGGTGATCAGCGCTGTGCGCAAAGGGCTTCATCTGCGCGTGCGGCAGCTTTGGCAGGAACCACACAAAGCGGTTGGCATGCACCCCCAGAGATTTCAGCAGTTTGCGATCTTCGGGCGACAGCTTCAGCGCTTCGTCGCGCCGGACAATGCCGCCGTTTTCATACAGCTGATAGGCCAGAGCGCGTACGCTGGCGGGTATATTTTCGTCATTGGCGGCACTGAAAAGTCTGTGCAGGGGTTTCAGCGTATGCACCATCTGCTGACGGGTAAAATCAGTAATGCGTTTCTGCGCCGCTTGTTGCAGACTGGCGTGATCGGTGTCGCACAGCAGCCTGACGCGGGGGCTGAAATAATCCGAAGGCTCGATGCGTCCGACAACCGCCCCATGCCAGAAGACCTGCGAACCCCGCAGACGCAACGCTTTTGACGGCGCCTGCGCCAGTTCGCTCAGACGTTCCTTCAGGATCGGCGTCACGGCACGGTGAGCTGCCTGACGCAGGGTCTTGTCCTCAATCAGGCTTTCGCCCGCGCTCTGCACAAAGGTCAGGCCGGTCAGTTGCCCGACTCTCTGGCCCTCAAGGAACACTTCACCGGTTTCAGTAATTTCGGGTTTGGGTTCCTCAAAGGCATTGAGCGCCTTAAGGAGCGCGCTGGTGCGTTGATCGACAAAGCGCTTCATCAGGGCTTCGTGCAGAGCGTCCGACAGGCGTTCCTCAAGATCGCGCGTGGCCGCCCGCCAATGCTCTGGCGTTTTCAGCCAGTTGGGGCGGTTGGCAATATAGGACAGGGTGCGCACCCCCGACAGACGGCCCGACAGGGTGTCTATGTCGCCATCCATGTGATTGAGGTGCGTCAGTTGCTCGTCAAACCAGTCATGCGGCACCACCCCGTCGGGGCTTAGGCGCGACCAGAACAGGAAGGTGACGGTTTTCAGAAACTCATCCAGCGATACCTTGCGGAAGTCCGGTAGCTGACACACCTCCCATAGCATTTTCAGCGTTACGGGATTGCGGGCTTTGAACGCGATATCTTCGTCCTGCGCCAGATGCCGCAACGCCTTTTCGTCCAGTGCTTCCTTGGCCAGCCTGAGTGATGGATGAGGCGACGGATGGGTCAGGCTGCGTAGCAGGTGTTCAAGGCTTGAGAAATCAAGCTCACGGTTACGCCACTGAGCGGCATCCAGACTGAGGAAGCGATGGTTTTCGATGGCGGCAATCAGGTCTTCGTCCATTTCCGGACAATCGCCCGTGACCCCGAACGTGCCTTCGTTGGTAAAGCGGCCGGCACGACCGGCAATCTGCGCCGCTTCCTGAGGCGTCAGCGGGCGCACACGTTTACCGTCAAACTTCGACAATCCGGCAAAGGCCACATGGTCGATATCCATGTTCAGCCCCATTCCGATAGCATCGGTCGCCACCAGAAAATCGACTTCGCCGCGCTGAAAAAGCTCAACCTGAGCATTGCGGGTCTTGGGGCTGAGGCTGCCCATCACTACCGCAGCACCGCCACGCTGACGCCGGATCAGTTCGGCGATGGCATAGACCTGAGCGGTCGAAAAGGCGACAATGGCAGACCGTTTCGGCAGACGTGTCAGCTTGCGCGGCCCGGCGTATCTCAGTTGCGACAGGCGCTCGCGGAAAATGATCTCGGCATCGGGAAACAGATTGCGGAACAGGGGCGCAAAGGTACCAGCGCCCATAAACAAGGTCTCCTGCCGTCCGCGGGCATGCAGTAGCCGGTCGGTAAACACATGGCCGCGTTCGGTATCGGCACAAAGCTGAATTTCATCGACCGCCAGAAAATCCACCTGCCGCTCAAGCGGCATGGCCTCAACCGTACAGACAAAATAGGACGGCAGGCGCGGGATAATCTTTTCTTCGCCGGTAATCAGGGCGACGGCATTGGGGCCTTTTTGTTTGACGACGCGGTCATAAACTTCGCGCGCCAGAAGCCGCAGCGGCAAGCCGATCATGCCGGTGCCGTGACCCAGCATACGCTCAAGGGCATAGTGCGTCTTACCGGTGTTGGTCGGCCCCAGAACGGCCACAAGACGCGCCGTGTCTTTCACAGGGCGAGGCAGTTCAGCAGAGGGGGCGGACAGGTCAGACACACCCGATATGTAGCCAGCGAAAACGACTTTGGGAAGGTCTGGGATGTAAGAAGATTTTGTGTCGTTAAAAGATTAACGCGTGACGCACAAAGCGCGGAACGACACGGAAACGAATCATGACCGAATCAGTGACATTCGTAAATTCCGATTCTGTTCTATACCATATGTGGGGTCAATAGTCCACGTTAACCATACAGGTTGTTTTGCCGGTGCAAAAGCCCGCCAGAGGTCTTTAGGGGGCTTCTCAGGCGGACACGGATCATGCTAGAGCCATCTGGCGACGGCCCCTTAGCTCAGCCGGATAGAGCAAGGCTTTCCTAAAGCAGAGGTCGGGGGTTCGAGTCCCTCAGGGGTCGCCAGTATTTGTCCAGATAGGGCAGAGCGTGTTTATTGCCGGAAAATTTTTCAAATTTGTAGATTATGTTTGCGATATAGCGGCAGAATAATCGACTGCTGTTGGCCCAATGCAGACATTCGGAATGTGCGAGAAGATCCGAGACCAGACATAGTTGACACAGGCTTCACACTGCTGCCTGCCGCCGAGTTCACTCTCAAGGCAACGTCGGAGCGCATATCAAGGATCTACCTCACCGTCGCGCTCGCAAGCCTAAGCGGCTGCCTACGCGAAAAAGCGGCAGCGCTTCGAAGACTTCCTCGAAAATCTGTGGCGACGCATACAGAAATGGCAATCTCTTATCAGAAATTGAGAGAGACATTTCTTCAGGACAACAGCAAACAACTCAGTCGAATGACGGCTAGTGACGCCCCCTAGCTTTGGCGCGAACATGCTCCAACCAAGCCTGATATCGAATTGCAAGGGCCAAATGACGGGGTTTCATGCCAGATTTTGCGTACGGCTCCTTTGCGAGCTTTTCACCGTATTGACCAAAAAGGACGACTAGAGCCACGTCTGCACTATCCTTGTTAAATCGTTGCCGAGCGGTCTGAGAGGAATTTTCAAACTCGCGCAAGGCGCGCATTGTCGTGGTGATCGCCTCCTCCATCAGCTTCGGCTTAAATATCACAGCAACCTTCTCAGGATGGTGTAGGTTTAAGTAGCGAAGCGCGTCAAAGAGGCTATGCCTATCTGTGCCGAAATAGGTTTTTTTGTTGGCGATTTTCTCGCCAAAATGACGTTGCAGGAAATCGCCCAAGGCATCGGCATCTTGGAAATATTCAGAATTGCGGCGTGCCTTGGTGGCTTTTTGAGAATGACGAGACTTGTGGGCGCCGATCAACGACACAATGATGTTATCACCAGTCTTAGTCAGCATACCGAGTGAGTCCAACGCAGATTGTTCCGCAGGACTTAGTTCATCTCCATCTCCCTTATAACCAATGTCATGCTCGATTTCGTTCCAAACATGTGCAAGCATACTGGTGATCTGAAGTTCGCAGTGATCTGACTTTAAATTTTCGTTCGGACCGACACAATCTTCTGCCCTCAGGGCGATCTGCATGTGCGTAGCTCGATAATAGTTGTTTGGGCTCTCTTTAATTCTTTTAGAATTCTCTTTTAATTCAAAGCCGAATTTATCGATATGATTTGGAGTATCAAACAGTTTCATCACGATTTCCGCGACGGTCTTTCGGTCATCTTCAACATAAGTCATTACTCGAACGGCCGCCAAGTCACCCACGACATTGAAAATGTCAGAAGCGCGTTGCAGACGAGCAGCTTTCTCAGGATTTTCGACCCAAGTTTCGAGCTTATTTTCCAAACTAGTACGAGTTTTTACGCGTCCACTGACGCGCGCCATTATCTGATGTTTTTTCAATTCGGTTTCTAATTTTTGAACAACGAACTGAACCAATTTGATGAGGCGATCAGACGAACGGCTGTACTCCGCAACGCAGGCATTAACAAGTTGACGCGACATGATTCCCCCTCAGGATAACATTGCTTTAGCAAACTATACCTATAATTGCAGTGCGTCGCAAATTTATCCAATTGCCGGATCTTTTTCGCAGCGGATTTGACCTGCTCCAGAGAATCGAAGCCATTAAAACTGGAATTTTCAGCTATTAATGTCCGGTTTGAGACTTAGAATGCAATCGATAGTGCGGTGACCGCTCCGGGCGCAAAGGGGACTATTCCTTTTAAGCGTTCGCGTGCCTTTAGCTCCTCTGTGGTTTTGAGATAATGCGGTTGTAGTTTCTCTGGATTGGTAACCTTACGTCACCGCCGATTGTGCCTCGCACAACTGGCTCATAGCTGCGGCGGTTTGGGCGTTAGCGGGGAAAAAGCTCTCTATGACCAGATCGGACAGGGTCACATCAACGGCGGTTCCGAAAACGGTCGTGGTGCTGAGGAACTCCAGCGGGCCTTCTGGGCTTGTCAGCATCAGCGGGATCGCAATGGCCGGTGACGGCACAGGGGGCGGCGTATCTCCGAAAGCCTGAGGGGGGAGGGGATATGACCGGATTTCATCGAAAAGCGTCACAAGAGTGGGGTCGGCTGACACCTCTATGTCGTGCGACAGGCGCGCAAGAATATGGTTGCGCCAGACCTTATAATTGAGGATGCGCGGCGCAAGGCCATCAGGGTGCAAACTGAGCCGCAGCACATTGACATCACCCTCAAGGAGATGCGGCGCTATGCCCTGCATCAGCACGCCAACGGCGCGATTGGCCGACAAAAGGTTCCAGTGACGATCAATCGCCAATGCCGGATGCGGTTCATGGCCACTCAGAATACGATCAATGACCGCGCGCGCAGCCGTCAATTCCGGTGCTGCAAGTGCGCGTTCGGAATAGGCTGGCGCATAACCGGCTTCATTAAGTATCGCATTGCGGTCACGTAATGGAATGCGCAACTGTTCGCTCAGGCGCAGGATCATGTCACGGCTGGGTAATGACCTGCCGGATTCCACAAAGCTTAAGTGCCGTTGGGAAACATCCGCCTCAAGCGCCAGAGATAGCTGGCTGTATCCCCGCCGCTGCCGCCAGTCGCGCAGCTTTTCGCCAACCGTGTGCCGGTAATCTGTCATGTCTTGGGTCTTAAACGTCCATCCGCTGTGCGGCGATTACCTCAGACGTAATCGACTTCAGAACAGGAGGCTACAACTATGCAGTCGAACCAGCCAGTTTTTGGCGATTTCCGAAAGCGTAATACATGATCCCCGTACCCTCATTCCAGAACCTGCTCCGTTTCGACGCCATCAGTTGCGGCATCGCGGGCGTCGGCCTCTTATTGGCAAGGCATCCGTTGGAAATCTGGACGGGGTTTCCGGCACCGGTACTGTTTTGGGTAGGCATAGTGCTGCTGCCCATTACAGCCAGCATGGCCCTGGCGTCGCGGAGCGCAAAGGTGTCGCCACTGGTGGCAAAACTGTTTGTGTATGGCAATTGCCTTTGGGTCGTGGTCACGCTGCCGCTGCCGTTTTTAACCCTGTTGCCGCTGACGCCGCTGGGCTGGCTGCTTTTGGTGCTGCAGGCAGTCTTCGTAGCGGTCATGGCTGGGCTTGAATGGGCAGCCAGACCCTGAGCATCCGGTCGGTCAAAGGTGCCGTGGCCGTCAAAAACGGCCAGCACCACTGATCAGTCGTTATCCATCTTAAGGGCGGCAATGAAGGCTTCCTGCGGGATTTCGACCTTGCCGAACTGCCGCATCTTCTTCTTGCCTTCCTTCTGCTTTTCCAGAAGCTTCTTCTTACGCGTGGCGTCACCGCCGTAACATTTCGCGGTCACGTCCTTACGCAGGGCGCGCACGGTTTCACGGGCAATGATACGCCCGCCAATAGCCGCCTGAATGGGAATAACAAACAGGTGCTGCGGGATCAGTTCGCGCATCTTTTCGCACATGCCGCGTCCACGTGATTCCGCACGGTCACGGTGCACAAGCATCGACAGGGCATCGACCGGCTCGGAGTTGACAAGGATCGACATTTTCACCAACTCACCCTGACGGTATTCTTCGATGGTGTAGTCGAAGCTGGCATAGCCTTTGGAGATCGACTTCAGGCGATCATAGAAATCGAACACCACTTCATTGAGCGGCAGTTCGTAAACGATCATGGCGCGTGAACCGACATAAGAGAGGTCGGTCTGAATGCCGCGACGATCCTGACACAGCTTAATCACCGCCCCCAGATAATCGTCCGGCGTGAAGATGGTGGCCTTGATCCACGGCTCTTCGATGTGGTCGATCTTGACGACATCCGGCATATCTGCAGGGTTATGCAGGTCAATGACATCGCCGTTGTTCATATAGATCTTATAGACCACCGACGGAGCGGTCGCGATCAGATCAAGATTGAACTCACGCGACAGGCGTTCCTGAATGATCTCAAGGTGCAGAAGCCCAAGGAAGCCACAGCGGAAGCCGAAGCCAAGCGCTGCCGAGGTTTCCATCTCGTATGAGAAGCTGGCGTCATTCAGGCGCAGCTTGCCCATGGCCGCCCGCAGGTCTTCGAAATCCGCTGCATCGACTGGGAAGATGCCGCAGAAAACCACTGGCTGAACTTCCTTAAAGCCGGTCATGGCCTGTGCGGTCGGTTTACGCTCATCGGTGATGGTGTCACCAACGGCGGCGTCGGACACTTCCTTGATCTGGGCGGTAAAGAAGCCAACCTCACCGGGGCCAAGCACCTCTACGTCCGTCGCCTTGGGTTGGAAGACGCCAAGCTTATCGATCTTATAGGTCGCACCGGCGTTCATCAGCTTGACCTGCTGGCCGGGTTTCATGAAGCCGTCAAATACGCGCACCAGAACCACAACCCCCAGATAAGGGTCGTACCAGGCGTCAACCAGAAGCGCCTTCAGCGGCGCGGTCGGGTCGCCCTTGGGCGCAGGCAGGCGGGCTACGACGGCCTCAAGTACATCTTCAATACCAATGCCGGACTTGGCCGAGGCCAGAACGGCGTCTGAGGCGTCAATGCCGATCACATCCTCGATCTGGGCGCGCACACGATCAGGATCGGCGGCAGGCAGATCGACCTTGTTGAGCACCGGAACGATCTCGTGGTTATTATCAATGGCCTGATAGACATTGGCCAGTGTCTGGGCCTCAACGCCCTGAGAGGCATCAACCACCAGAATAGAGCCTTCGCAGGCGGCCAGAGAGCGTGACACTTCATAGGCAAAGTCAACGTGGCCCGGCGTGTCCATCAGGTTCAGGA
>JASGFL010000031.1:0-31347 GCA_047605545.1 Asticcacaulis sp.
GGAGGATAGCTCTACAACAGGGCCGTACAAACGCCAACAGCTTTTAGACGGCTTCGTCCAGTGCCTCACCGCGCACAACAATGCGGTAAGCCTCCGGCTGAGACAGTAGGGCACGAACCACGGCATTATTAAGGCCGTGACCTGCACGAATACCTTCAAAACGACCCTGAATCGGCATGCCGAGCACATAGAGATCGCCAATGGCATCCAGAGCCTTGTGACGCACAAATTCGTCGACAAAACGCAGGCCACCATCGTTCAGCACCTTATCGCCGTCGATGACAATGGCATTATCCAGAGAACCACCACGCGCCAGACCAGCAGCCCGCAGGGCCTCAACACCTTCGACAAAACCAAAGGTACGTGCCGCCGCCAGTTCGGTGCGGAAGCTTTCTTCGGTGATAACCAGTTCAACTTCCTGATGGCCGATGACCGGATTATCAAAATCGATTTCAAAGCGCATTTCAAAGCGATCGGCAGGCAACAGGGCTGCGCGCTTGTCACCTTCGATAACCTCAACAGGCTTCAGGATTTCGATGACACGCTGCGGCATGGCCTGACGGCGGAAACCGGCCTGATCAAGCAGTTGCACGAAAGGTTGCGCCGAACCGTCCATGATCGGCACTTCGGGGCCGTCAAGTTCGATGATCGCATTATCAACCCCAAGCGCCGACAGCGCCGCCATCAGGTGCTCAATAGTTGATACGGATACGCCGGACGCATTGGTAATAACCGTACCCAGACGGGTCTGGGTTACGCAATCCGCACGCGCAGGCACAACATTATCGTTCTGATTCAGATCCGTGCGCACAAAAACCACGCCCGTACCTGCAGCCGCAGGACGGATAGACAGACGCACGTGTTGACCCGTATGCAAACCGATTCCGGCGCAGATAGCAGGCAAAGCCAGTGTGTGTTCGTGATGTTCAGGCAGCATTTGAGCGTATCCAGAAAACAAAAATGCGGGCACTTCCGCACCCGCATTTATATTATTTGTGACCACCGCACTCAATTAAACATGAATTACGGTTTGTAACGCCAGTATTAATGCAAATTAACCTGTATAATCAATTAGCTAACCGCCGCAAAAATGCCGGAATCTCCAGATCGTCCTCGGCTTCAGGAGCCGGTTGCTGAACCGGCTGAGATTGTGCCTGAGTCGCCTGAGAATGAGGCTGCGCATGGGATTGCGGCGGTGCGTGCACCTGTGGCGCATGACCATAACCGGCCGAAGGTTCCTGACGTGCCGTCCGGTTAGGGAACAGGCCGCGCCAGATCGAACCACGGTTTTCTTCTTCCTGCTGAACAGGTGCCGCCGGACGCGGAGCCACACGTGGCTCAGGCTGACGGGTGCCGTAACCAGCCACAGGACGCTGCGCAGGGGCTTCCTGACGCTGTACCGGCGCTACGTAGCCTTCGCTCAGTTCTTCTACCGCAGGATCAACGATCTTGCCGATAATGCGTGGCTCAGGAGCGGCAACGGGTGCCGGTGCAGGCGCGACTGGACGGGCCGGCTCAGCTTGCGGTGCCGGCGCATAGGCGGTCTGGGCCGGACGCTGCTCAAAAGTAACGCTGCTCGGCGCAGGTACACGGGCAACCGTCTCAACCGGTGCCGGTTGCGGGGCGACCGGTGCAGCTTGCTGAGCGACCGGCTGCACGACCAAAGGCTCAGCCTGCGAACGGGCGTTGAATGCCGAACGACCGGAACCGGTAGGCGTCTGCGTATTTTGCTGAACCGGCGCAGGTTGCGACGCGGCCTGACCATCCATGCCTGTTGCCACGACCGAAACGCGCAGCTTGCCCTCAAGAGACGGATCGAATGCTGCACCAAAGATGATGTTCGCGTCCGGATCGACTTCTGAGGAAATGGCATTGGCCGCCTCATCAACCTCAAGCAGGGTCATATCCAGACCGCCGGTGACGTTCACCAGCACAGCCTTGGCACCCTTAAGCGAGGTTTCATCCAGAAGCGGATTCTGAATGGCATTTTGTGCCGCCTGCAAGGCACGGTCATCGCCCGAAGCCTCACCGGTGCCCATCATCGCCTTGCCCATTTCAGACATAACCGAACGCACGTCGGCAAAATCAAGATTGATCAGGCCAGGCAGAACCATCAGATCGGTGATCGAACGCACGCCAGAATGCAGCACCTGATCGGCCATGCCAAAGGCTTCGGCAAAGGTCGTACGCTCATTGGCAATACGGAACAGGTTCTGGTTCGGGATAACAATCAACGTATCAACATAACGCTGAAGCTCAGAGATACCGGCATCGGCCAGACGCATACGGTGACGACCTTCGAACATGAAGGGCTTGGTGACCACACCGACCGTCAGGATGCCGCGCTCACGGGCGCATTTGGCAATAATCGGAGCCGCACCTGTACCGGTGCCACCGCCCATACCGGCGGTAATAAAGACCATGTGTGCACCATCAAGGTGCTCGGCAATCTCGGCAGCAGATTCCTCAGCGGCCGTCATACCGACTTCCGGATGCGCCCCCGCACCCAGACCTTGCGTCAGGCTGATACCCAGTTGCACCCGACGATCCGTCTTGGCAAACTGCAACTGTTGCGCATCGGTGTTAGCTACGACAAACTCGACGCCTTCAAGACCGGCCTCGATCATATTATTTACAGCGTTGCCACCGGCCCCGCCCACGCCAAACACGACAATACGCGGCTTTAATTCCGTGGCGCGTGGCGCCGAAAGATGAATAGCCATGCGATCAGATCAACCTTCTGCTTGCCCTTTTGAGGGGCGTCAAATTCCCGCTCCGGCGCTCCGTTTGGTGCGGAACACCATGAGACATCAAATATGCTTAATGATTAGTTACCCGATAGCGTGAGTCGGCTCGATTTGAAGTAAAAATGCTAATAAATTTTAACCATAATTCACAAAATATCGTCTTAACGGAATCCTTATACTCGCTGAGGTAGCGCAAAATGCATACAGCGAGTGCAAACCTATAATTTCATTAACGATTAGGTTAACTTTCGTTAACACCTTAAGGCCATCCGTAAACCGCACTATACGGTTTAATAATACCGCATACGTGAGTCAGGGAAACGTCTTCGGTCTGAAAGGTTTCTGTTGAAAAAATTTTACCCGATCAGGCCGCCGCCTGCGCGGCCGCAGGCATGGACAAAAGGCCCTCAACCTCCGAAATCATCCGATTGAAGCGACGACGTATCTTACGCTTCAGGGCAAACGGAAACAGGGTTGAAAACGGAATAAATTCACGGTTCAGCCGCAGCTTGAGATCAAAAGCCATACAACGATAGGCCTCACCTACGCGCACGAAATAGAGGTTATGCCACTCATCGCATGAGGCAAAGACCGAATGACGCACACAAAAATCGGCAAAACTACGCAACTCCGCCATCAGCATGTCCGGCGTCAGTTCCCCGCGCACGCCCTTTTCGACATAGTCACGTAAGGTCAAAGCCCCTTCGGGCAGGGCCGCATCAATGCGATCCACCACAAGCCCCTGCCCCAGATCGGTTTCCACCAGATCATGCACCGCCGGAAAACGGGTTTCGACCGGCACACCACGGGCTTTCAGTTTTTTATAAGCGAACAGTTCCCTCAGGTTAGGGTCCGTAGGCTCCTTAAGGTCAACCAACTTTGCCCGCTTAGGCATGGGGTGATCACGCAGAGCGATCTTGACACACTTATCCTCCTGCTCCGGATGAGGGTAGCAGGCGCGGAATAAACCGTGAGCCATAGGCTCGACACCTTGAAGTATTATCATGAGCTCAACGCAATATGACGAAACCGTCATAAATATTTACGTACTCGTTAGCTCTATTTAAAGTGCATTAAGGCCACAGTCTGAAATATTCCGACTACAGATTTTGCCTCAGCCAGTCGAGCGCACGCCCAATCGGATTGCCCTGACCGGTTTGCGGGGCATCACGCGGACTTAAACGCGCAGACATAATCTTCTTTACAGGCACTACATCACGCGGCCCATAAAGGGTGCGCAGAATTACCCCTGAACAGGCCGCAAACGCAGGCCCTGCCGCGGCATCAGCCAGATGCGGCACACGCTTCGGACGCCCCAGACGCACCGGACGGTCAAACACACGTACCGCCAGTTCACGCACGCCCGCCAACTGCGATGCACCCCCGGTCAGCACAATACCGGCACCCGGATCGACCGGAACGCCTGACGCCCTGAGTTTTTCCTTAAGCAGCTCAAAAGTTTCTTCGACTCGTGGGGCAATCACCCCTTTGAGGATCGAACGGGCGACAACAATCGGCGCCGCACCGGGGTCATCCCCACGCGGCGGGGCCTCAACCGTTTCACGGTCTTCGTGGCTTGAGGCAATAGCCGTACCGTGCAGGGTCTTGATACGCTCGGCACCGGCCAGAGTGGTCGAAAGCCCGCGCGCAATATCCGCCGTCACATGACCACCGCCCACATTCAGGCAATCAATATGCACCAGCGCTCCGTTATAGAACACCGAAGCCGTCGTGCAGCTTGCGCCCATATCAATACAGATGCAGCCCAGTTCTTTTTCGTCGTGCTCAAGCACCGACACCGCCGCTGCCAGAGGCGCGGAGACAATGGCCTGCACCTCAAGATGCGCCATGTTCACGCACTGGATGATGTTGTTGAAGACATTTTCGTCAATCGTCACCACCAGAAGCTCAAGCCCCAGTGTACGACCGGTCAGGTTACGCGGATCGCGCACACCGCTTTGCTCATCAACCGACCATGACACAGGCAACAGGTGAATGGTGCGGCGCCCCTGAAAACGTACCTGCGCCAGACCGGAGGCAATGGCGCGGTTAAGATCAGTATCAGATACGGGCTTCAGGCCCAGAGACACGCTGGCGGCCACACGATGCGAAGCGGTCTGCGCCCCTGGCACAGTCACGCGTACGCCCTGAATAGAGACATTGGCCATGGCCTCGGCACGTTCAACGGCCTGCGCAATGGCGGTCGAAGCTGCTTCCATATCAAGGATAGCACCGGCGCGCACGCCCTTGGACTGCACATAACCGGCTCCGGCGACACGCACGGTTTGATCCGAGGTTCGCGCACCATCCGGCTTCATAATGAAGCAACCGATCTTGGAGGCCCCAAGATCCAGAGAGGCTACCAGTCCGGGCGTTACCGCCACAGGTCTCACGGCTTCGCGTGCAACTCCGTCACGGGACAACCCGTCACGAGACACCCCATCTCTGGCTAGTTTACGATCTTCTAATCGTGACATGCGCTTTCAAGCCCATCAACAACAGTCTAACAACAAACCCCACCCGCGTTTTGCAAATGAGAACCTAACCCTGCGCGTTACCCGTATGTAACGGCACAACCACAAGCGTATTGGGATCCAGCAGGTCTATGACCGCGAACCCCTGATCGAGAATGCGCTTCTGAACAATCAGCGCATCCAGACGATTGAGCGCCTCATCTTCGTTCAGCGCCGGCAACTTGATCAGCGCCCCGTTTTTCAGGCGCACATCCCAGCGACGCGTATTGACGCGAATGAGCGCCTCGGTACGCGTCAGCAACTCAGGGCGCGCCCGCAACAGCTCAAGCACCTGTGCCGCCTGTTCATTAGCGCCTTCGCCGACAATCAGCGGCAGGTCGGTAAAGGTGTGCGCATTGGCTTCGGGGATGATCTGGCCCTTGTCATCAATGACCACGACCTTGTTGTTGTGCTGCCAGACCGCCAGACGCGGACGCTCGGTAACGGTAATAATAAGCCCGTCGGGAAACTGACGGCGTACGACCGCCGATTTGACCCAACCCACAGCCTCAACATCCTGACGCACCTTTTCCAGATCCATCAGGGCAATGGGCTGACCGCGTTCAAAGGTCAGGGCCTTTTTGATGTCGGGACTGGCGGCTTCGGAAACCCCCACCAGCCGCATCTTTTGCAGGTTCACACCAACGGCAGCAATGCGGCCGTCAACAAAATTCGCCACAGAGGTTTTCAGCATCTCGGCGCGACCACCGGTGAGCAGGACAACACTCATCAGCGTCGCCAGACCGCCAAAGGCCAGCCAGCCAATCAGTTCATTGGACATAGGCACCGAACCGATACGACTGTGGCTCGCATTGGATTTACGCCCACCGCCACGCGCAGCGCCTTTGGGGGCTGGCTTACCCGCACCCTTGCTCGGCTGCGCCGCCTGACGGCGACCTCCTCTGACGATTGCAGGCATCACGCCTCTCCCAACAGACCCGCTCCGTCATATCGTCCACCCCTCGCACCAACAGTGGAGCCAGAGTCATACCGTTACGATTTGCCGGATGCATGAGGATTAAGAAAAGACAGAACGTCCTTAACAATCTGATAACGGAATCGCTCTTCGTCAGGATTTGATTCACCAAACCCAACTTATCAACCATCCATTCCGTGCCAAATTTATGAAATTCAGGCCGACAGATAAGGCATATGGGCGTTTAGAATTTACCTTCTTTGTGAATTTGCGCACCTTCACAGTTGCAAGCACACGATAGTAAATTTAATATAATACCATTATCCGTATAAATAAGGGGCCATTGTGAATAAGATTATCCGTGTACTTGCTGCCTGTTCGCTTATGTCAGCAACACCACTGGCTGTACTCGCTCATGACTTTACGCCTGCGCCGGTTAAGGGTGAAAACCAGCGCATCCGCTATGAGCGCGGTCTGGCCACCACCTTCTCCGAACTTCCCCAAAGCACCGTCAGCATCAAAGTCCTTCCGGTCACAGACTTCAAGGAAGGCAACATTACTCTGTCGGTATCCGTGCTGAACCTGTCGGCAGATGAAATCCTGTTTGAGCCGGAACTGATCACCGCTTCCCTGCCAAAAAAGAAAGACAAGGTAACCATCATCAGCGCCGCCGAGATGGAAAAGAAAGCGCGTAACGACGCCAAATGGGCACGCCGCACTGGCTACCTCACCGGCATTGCCGACGTAGCCGTAAAATCAACGGCTATGGTTGCCGGTGCTGAATCTGACAATGCCGCCAAGACCCTTAAGAACGTCACCAATGCCCCTGGCATGGTCATCGGCGGACTGACCGGACAAGGGTCTTCGGCCCGCGTTAATGCCGAACTCGAAGAGTCTCTCGACACCATTCGCAATCAGGTCCTGCTTAAGTCAACCATCGACCCTGAAACGGTTTACGGCGGACTATTGTTCCTTCAGGCGCCAAAGCTTGGCAAAAAAGATGACCGTACCCTGACCCTTAAGGTCGTGGTTGGTGACGAAACGCACCTGTTCCGCTTCCGTCTGGATGACTACAATTCCTGATCAATGTTTACGGAGGGGTTCACGCCCCTCCGTTTTATTAACGCGCCCACTTCAGACGGAACGCATTGACAACCACAATCAGCGATGAGCCTGACATGGCAATGGCCGCGATCATAGGCGTCACAAAGCCCGCAACCGCCAAAGGCACCGCCAACACATTATAGATCATCGAAATCGCGAAATTCTGCGACACCAGCTGCCCTGAGCGCACAGACAGATGCTGCGCCACCAATACCGCCTTAAGCCCCTCCCCGCGCCAGACAAAGTCCGCGGCATTCTGCGTAACATCCATTGCCGAAGACGGCGACATCGACACATAGGCCGCCGATAAGGCCGCCGCGTCATTCAACCCGTCCCCGACCATCAGCACCTTACGCCCTTCGGCCTGAAGCGCCTCGATGACCGTTACCTTATCGGCGGGCAACAGTTCGGCCCGCACTTCATCAAACGGCAAACCTGCCGCCACGGCTTCGGCCGCTGCCTGACGATCGCCGGACAACATAATCAGCCTTAAGCCTCGCGCCTTAAGACCGCTTAAGGTCTCCAGTGCATCCGCCCGCAACCTGTCGGCAAACACCAGCCGCACCGGAGCCATATCCCCGCGCCGGAACCACATTTCCATCTGACCATCCGAAGCGATCTCTGCCCCCAGCCACTCCCCCTTGCCCAGACGGATTTCCTGACCATCGATCTGCGCCCTCAAGCCCTGACCGGCGATATCCTCAACGACGACATCATCCGTCACATCGCCCCAATGACGTGCCAAGGCCTGCGATAAGGGGTGGCGACTTTGACGTGCCATGGCCACCGCCAGACGCCGATCATCACCCCCCAATGCATCGGTATTAAGCCACTGCGGTTGCCCCAGAGTCAGGGTGCCGGTCTTATCGAAGACCACCGTATCGGCCTTTGCCAAGGTCTCAAGCCCTTTGCCTGACTTCAGCAATATGCCGCGCCGGAACAGTTCGCCACTGGCCAGCACCTGTACCACCGGCACCGCCAGACCCAGCGCACACGGACAGGTAATAATCAGCACCGCCATAGCCTTGAGCATGGCGTCCTGCCAGTCGGACTGACCGATAAATATCCACCCCAGAAACGTCAGGGCCGCCAGCACATGCACCACCGGCGCATATTTGGCCGACACGCGGTCGGCAATGCGCACATATTTCGCCTGCCCCTGCTCGGCCTTTTCCATCAGGGCTACAACCTGCGCCAACAGGCTCTTGTCACTTGAAGCCATCACCTTGATCTCAAGCGGTGCCGACATGTTGATTGTGCCACCATAGACCGCCTCGCCCACCGTCACAGATCGCGGCAGGCTCTCGCCGGTAATCAGACTGGTGTCTATCTCCGAAGCGCCCCTAAGGACCACGCCATCTACGGCAATCTTTTCGCCCGTGGCCGTCACCAGCACCTGACCGGCCTTAAGGTCACGAATACGCACCGACGATCCGTCCTTAAGCGTCGCCGTGCCCTCAAGCATAGCCAGTAGCCCTTGCGCCGCCTCACGCGCCTTGCCCCGCGCCAGACTGTCGAGATAGCGCCCGATCAGCAGGAAGAACAGCAACATCACCGTGGCATCAAAATAGACATAGTCACCGTGGCGCTGGGTTTCATAAAAACTGAGCGCACTGGTCAGCAGTACCGCCAGTGTAATCGGCACATCCATATTGGTGCGCCCGTGCCTCAGGGCATTAAAGGCGCTGTAGAAAAACGGACGACCGGAATAGATCAGGGTCGGCAGGGCAATCAGCGCCATCGCCCAGTGCATCATGTCCTTGGTCGCGCCGGTAATGGAACCGGCAGGCGAAAACCACAGCGCCTGCGAAAACAGCATGACATTACCGGTGGCAAAGCCCGCCACCACCAGACACCGCAGCAGGAACCGCTGCGCCTCGCGGGCCTGCTCCAGCTGGCTTTCGGCATCAAACGGCGCCACCCGATAACCCAGCGCCTCAATCAGCGGCACAAGTGCGTTGATGCGCCCCTTGTCGGCCTCAGCCTCACCCGCCCAGCTGACATGCAGGCGCTGGGTGCCGTAATTGACCCGCGCCTTTACCCCTGCCTCGGCATTGAGACGGTCTTCGATTTTAAAGGCGCAGGCGGCACAGGTCATGCCCTCGATCTGCAAATAGAGCGCCTGACGTTTCGCGTCTTCCGCGCTGGCATAACAGGCATAGTCAATAGTCACGCCTCGTCATCCTCATCATGCAGAATACGCTCGGCATTGCCTTGCAGGTCTTCGAACTGATGACTTTTGAGCGCCCACATAAACCCCCACAGCGCCAGCAGCCCCAGACAGCCGGCAATAGGTATGAGCAGGATCAGTATGGCCATGATCTATTCACCCGCAAACAGAACCGTCTGATATTCCCGATCTCTGGCCGCGGCGGTGATATGCACCGTATAACCGGCCCGCGCCCCCAGTTCCGGTGTACCGGCATAGGTACCGGGGCCAACGGGATGCAGCGTCACCTCCCGATCCAGCTTTTTATTGGCCGGATGCACGAACCACGCCCTGACACTGGCGCCATCGATCACCGCCCCTTCGGCATCGGTCAGGATCACCTTAAGCTCCCCCTTGTCAAAGGTCGCCGTGCTTTTCCAGCCCAGCGCATCCTGCGCCGCCTGCGCCGACAGCGTAAGATTATAGTTCAGCCCCTTCTCATAGGCCGAAGACGTGACCTCAGACGGCGCATTGCGGAACGCAATCACCGCAAAACAGATCAGCGGCACAATGAAGCTGATATAGAAGGCAACAATGATCCACGGCACAAACCGCCCGCGCTTTTTGTCATACTGCGCGCGCTGTTCGGGTGTCATATCCTCAGGCTTAACGGGCAAAGTAGCTGTCACCGAAGGTTTCCTTTCCACTCTGGGTGTCCTTAAGGACGATATCAATTTCCTGACGCTTATCCGCATCGCTTGCCGCCGGGCCGGTCACGACCATCAGACGGAACTCACCGACACTGTTGGCAGGCACATCAAGGGTTGCCACCGGACGATCACCCGCCGCCAGCACCGTGACCTCAGCCGCCCCAAGCCCACTGACGGTTACCTGATAGTGCCGGTCATCATGCGATTTATTGAGCACCTTGATCTGGTAATTGTTGCGGATACTGCCGTCCGACAGGCGTACAAACTGCGGCGCACGGTTATGGATGACATTGACCTCAGTCACCTGACGCGTGGCAATAGCCCCGATCATCAGGCCCCCGACAATCGACAATATCAGCACATAGGCAAGGGTACGCGGACGCAGCCAGCGGATCTTTTCCTTTTGCACCGGAAGCCTTGCAGGCATCACCTTCGGATCGCCCTTGCTACGGTGCGCCACATTAAGGCTATAGGTCTGACCGGATTGCTGACGGGCGCGCAGATTGTTTTCCGTATCGTAACGGATAAGCCCTCGCGGCAGGCCGACCTTGTCCATCACCTCGTTACAGGCATCGACACATAGCCCGCAGGATATGCACTCGATCTGCAAGCCTTCGCGGATATCGATGCCCATAGGACAGACCACCACACAAGCCGTGCAGTCAATGCAGTGCCCGCGCCCTTCCCAGCTTGTGCCCGCCTTATGCTTGCCACGCGGCTCTCCGCGTTCGGCCTCATAGGTGACAATCAGGGTGTCCTTGTCGAACATGGCCGACTGAAAGCGCGAATAGGGACAGGCATAGGTACAGATATTTTCACGCGCAAAACCGGCCATAAACCAGGTCGAAAGCGTCAGGGCAATCACCCACCCCAGCACCGTCCACGACACATCAAAATGCAGAATGTGATCAAACAGGGTCGGCGCATCGTTGAAATAGAATACCCATGCCCCGCCGGTCAGCATGCCGATCACAATCCAGATGAAATGGGTCAGCCCCTTCTTCCAGATCTTGTTAAATGTCCACTTGCTCTGATCCAGTTTCCGCCGCGCATTACGGTCGCCCTGCACAAAGCGCTCAACCCAGACAAACAGATCGGTCCAGACCGTCTGCGGACAGGCATAGCCGCACCAGACACGCCCCAGAAGCGCGGTGGCAAAAAACAGGCCTACCGCCGCAAGGATCAGCACCCCCACCAGCAGATAAACCTCCTGCGGCCAAATCTCGATACCAAAGAAATACCCCCTCTGCCCCACCAGATCGATCAGGATCGCCTGATCCGGCACATGCGGCCCGCGATCCCACCGCAACCAGGGCGCACCGTAATAGATACCCAGCAAAACGATCATGGCTATCCACTTCAGACTCCGGAAATTACCCTTCACCCGTCTGGGATAGATTTTCTCAGCCTTCTCAAAAAGCTGCGTGCTGACCTGTGTTTCGGTGGTATTCATCTGCCTTGTTTCGACATCTGTTCTTATCGCTATTGGGGTCTCATATCACCGCGCCTGCCACAGGGGCATGCGACGGAATTACACCGTGGCGCTTTGACACACCGCGCCCCCCCGTTTTGACAGGGATCATCCCCTCCTGCCCCGCAGGAGGGGATCCCCCTCAGCCAGTCGCTCCCCTACTCTCCGCCCCCAAGGCCATGCACATAGATGGCCAGTTGGCGCAGAGTGTCCTCGCTGAGCCGGTTTTCCCATGTCGGCATCACACCGGCGCGCGCATGGGTAATGGTGTAAACAACGCTGTCCCGATCCCCGCCATAGAGCCAGATCGCGTCATTAAGGCGTGGTGCGCCCTGATTGCGGTCACCGACCCCGCCTTCGCCATGACAGGTGACGCAGTTGGCGGTGAACAGCGCCTCACCGCGAATATAGGCCGGTGTACGCGGTGCCTTGTCGCCCTTGGACAGATCGATGACATAGGTCGCCAGATCATCGATCTCATCGGCCTTCAGCATCGGCCCGTAGGCGGGCATCTGGGTGATGTGCGCCTCAGGGTGGCCCGAGCGGATACCTACTTTAAGCGTATGATGGATACCGTCCACCGTACCGCTATAGAGCCAGTCATCGTCATTCAGGTTGGGATAGCCGACCTTGCCTTCACCACCGGCCCCGTGACAGGCGGCACAGTTTTCCTTGAACGCTACTTCACCGCCCGCACGGGCAAATTCATAGAGCTTAGGATTGGCGCTGATGGCGGCAAAGTCCGCCTGACGGAACTGCGTCAACCATGCCCCCTGACGGGCATCGATCTCAGCCTTCTCCGCCTCAAGCTTGCTGTACTGCGTCCAGCCCGCGATCCCTTTGGTGTTGCCGCTGATGGTCGGCCAGGCCGGATAGACCACCCAGTAACCAATGGCCCAGACGATCGAGATCATCCACACAATCAGCCACCAGCGCGGCGCCGGATTATTCAGCTCCTTGATGCCGTCCCATTCATGACCGGTGGTTTCCACCCCCGTAGGCGCATCAATTTCCTTATTCAGCTTCGGGTCTTTTTCGGAAGGTGTATTACTCATTATCGTCCACCTCGTCCTTGAAGGGGATTTGCCCGTGGGCCTGTATCTTCGCCTTGTTTTTGGGCCAGTAGGCCCAGACCACAATGCCTGTGAACCCAAGCGTAAAGGTCAGGGTCAGAAGGCCGCCAATCAGTTCAAGATTTGTCATTGTGCGCTCCCTTTACCGAGGCGGTAATCAGGGTTGTAGGTTGTGAAATCGACATCTGTGCCCAGCTTCTGGAGATAGGCGACAATGGCATCCATCTCGGTCAGGCGGTTCGGATTGCCGTCAAAATCACGGATGGCCACCTTGTCGCCGTAACGGGCCTGAAAACCGGCAAGGTCCTCGTTCGGCAGGGTCTGAAGCTGAAGATCGCGCTTCGCTTCAGACACCATTTCATCCGTATAGGGCACCCCAAGCGTTTGCAGGGTTCTGACCTTTTGCACGATCTTGGAGTCGCGGATCAGGGTATCAGCCAGAAACGCATAGGATGGCATGATCGATTCCGGCACCACAGCACGCGGATCTTTCAGGTGCGCGACATGCCATTCGTCAGAATATTTGCCGCCGACCCGCGCCAGATCAGGGCCGGTACGCTTTGAGCCCCAGACAAAAGGCCGGTCGTACATGCTTTCGGCCGCAAGGCTGTAGTGACCGTAACGTTGCAGTTCGTCACGCAAAGGACGGATCTGCTGCGAATGGCAGGTATTACAGCCCTCGCGCTTGTAGATTTCCATGCCCGCCAGCTCAAGCGGCGTATAGGGTCTAACCCCTTCCACCTTCTCGATGGTCGTCTGCACGCGGAACAGAGGCACGATCTCGATCAGCCCGCCAATCGAGACGACAATAACCGTCAGGATCAGCAGCAGCATCGAATTGCGTTCGATTTTGGAGTGTTTCTCTAACATTACGCTGCCTCCGCTTTCAGAGTGTTCGATTCAGGCGCAGGGCTGTCCGAATGAATGGTCTTCCAGACATTCCACGCCATGATCAGGGCGCCGGTCAGGTACAGGACGCCACCCAGCACACGGATGATGTAATAGGGTTTCATGGCTTCGACGCTTTCGACGAACGAATAGGTCAGGAAGCCCATCTCGTTATAGGCACGCCACATCAGGCCCTGCATAATGCCCGCTACCCACATCGAGGTGATGTAGAGCACGATACCGATGGTAGCGATCCACAGGTGGGCCGCGATCAGCTTCGTGGAATACATGCCCTTCTTTTTCCAAAGGTGCGGCACAAGGTAATAGAGCGCGCCAAAGGTAATGAACCCGACCCAGCCCAGCGCACCGGCATGCACGTGCCCGATGGTCCATTCGGTATAGTGCGACAGCGAGTTGACGGCCTTGATCGACATCAGCGGCCCCTCAAAGGTCGCCATGCCATAGAAGGCCAGCGCAATGACCATGAACTGAAGCACCGGATCGTCGCGCAGCTTGTGCCAGGCCCCCGACAGGGTCATCATCCCGTTGATCATCCCGCCCCATGACGGCATCCACAGCATGATCGAGAAGGTCATGCCCAGTGTCTGCGCCCAATCCGGCAGCGAGGTATAGATAAGGTGGTGCGGCCCCGCCCACATATAGATGAAGATCAGTGACCAGAAGTGGATGATCGACAGACGATAGGAATAGACGGGACGATCCGCCTGCTTGGGGACGTAGTAGTACATCATCCCCAAAAAGCCCGCCGTCAGGAAGAAACCCACGGCGTTATGCCCGTACCACCACTGGATCATGGCCGACTGAACGCCTGCCCAGGTGCTGTAGCTGTGCACGCTGGTCAGCGATACCGGCAGCGCCATGTTGTTGACGATATGCAGAATGGCGATAGTGACAATGAACGCCAGATAGAACCAGTTGGCCACATAGATGTGCTTTTCCTGACGGTTCCAGAGCGTACCGAGGAAATTGACCAGATAGGCGACCCAGACAATGGTCAGCCACAGATCGGCATACCACTCAGGCTCGGCATATTCGAGGCCCTGCGTCACACCGAACACATAGCCCAGACCGGCAATCAGAATGAAGGCCTGATAACCCCAGAAGGTGAACCAGCCCAGATTGTCAGAAAACAAACGCGTCCGGCAAGTACGCTGCACCACATGGTAGGATGTCCCCAGAAGCGCATTACCCCCAAAGGCGAAAATCACCGCCGAAGTATGCAACGGACGCAACCGCCCGAACGTCAGATACGGCTCAAGGTTCAGTTGCGGAAACGCCATCTGAAGCGCAATCAGAATTCCGACAAGGAAGCCTGCAATGCCCCAGAACAGGGTCGCAATGGTAAAATATTTGATCAGGGTGTCATTGTATCGCGGCTTCGGCAAACCTGCCGCAGACGCAGGCACCGCGTGGCCTGCGCCACCGGATGTCACGGCTATGTCAGTCATTGGTATTCCCGTTGATGTTCCCGTTGGTGTTCATGGTCGTCAAACTCGTTGCGTAAACTCATTTCGGTGTTGGTATTCTTTCGGTGTTCAGGCCCGCTCACCTCAGACTGAGGGCCAGCAAAAGGGCGGCATTGACCCCAAGCGCGGTCATGCCAACTATGGTTTTCAAAGACGGCCAGCGGGCGAACACGCCCTGTCCGGCCAGACCGGCTCCCATCAGCGCAGGTACCGTCCCCAGCCCGAAAGCCATCATGGCCAGAGCGCCGGACAGGGCATTGCCCGTGGTCGCCGCGGTCATCAGGGCGGCAAAAATCAGCCCGCAGGGCAAAAGCCCCAAACTCAGCCCCAGCGCATAACGGGCGATAATGCTGCGGGTCTGCATCAACTGCCCGACCGACTTAAGCGTGCACGGCAGCTTCATCCCCACACGAAACGGCAGGCGCACGCCGAACCGCGACAACAGCCCCTCGGCCAGCAAAAACAGGAAGATCATGGCCACTCCGCCCAGCATCAGACGGGTTAAAACCTGAAACCAGCCAAAGCCGGTCAGCAGCGACAAGGCCCCTGCGGCAACCGCTCCCAACATCGCGTAGGTTGTGATTCGTCCGGCGTGATAGGGCAGCAACAAACGCGTCGCCAAGGATTGATCGCGCAACTGCGCACTCTGCATAAGTACAAACGGCGCGCACATAGTCAGGCAATGGGCCGCGCTGCCGGTCAGGCCCGCTAAAAACAATACAAAAAGTAAGGGATTTTGGCTTTGAACGATCTCGCCGCACATAGCAAGCCAATCAATACTTTCGATCACATGAAAAACCCAATAATAGTCGCGTTGCGCCACAGTATAGCGCAAGCAAATAACCCGACATGACTATCGAAAATCATATAATTGCCACGTATTAACGGCAAATATTTATTAATCGATATTTACGTCTCTAGGCTCGTGGCCGAAATGTGTCAAATGAATATAGGATGACGCCTGTGCGGCAAGTTGTCACGAATGACAACATGAGAACTGATCTCAAAATTTACCCTGAGGGTGCAAGCGCGCTAAAGCTTGCTAGGATCAAAGAACATCGCCAGTTTCAGGCTTTCGCCTATGCGTTGGGCGCGTTCCATGAAATATTTAGCCGCCTCAGGGGTCGGCGCAATGTCATTTAAGGTCTGATCAAACAGCCCAAGCCAGACCCCGAAATGCCAGGGTTCGATTTCGCTCATCGCGCGATGCGCCATGACGGGTTTTCCGGAATACACCCCTGCATTGAGTGCCACCGAAGCCCAGAACGACTTCAAAAGCGAGAGATGTTCATCCCAGTCGTGGATGCGGGCATTAAAGATCGGCCCCAGCACCCCATGCCGGCGCACGCGGTTGTAAAACTCATCCACCAGATCGGAAATAAAGACCTCATCGATACCGATCGCCGCCGCCTGTTCGCGGATACGCTGACGCGCCTCACGGGCATGCTCGGTCATGGGTGCCTCCGTCGTTACTTCACGCCCAACACCTATCGTCTAAGTGCCATGCGCTCAACCGTGACATAACGCCTCGCACAAAGCGACGCTATCCTCAGGCCCCGAACTGCAACCTCGCCAGACGCGCATATAGCCCGCCCTGCGCCACCAGATCGTGGTGCGTACCAACCTCGGCCACACGCCCCGCATCCATCACAACAATCCGGTCGGCCTTAAGCACGGTCGCCAGACGGTGCGCAATCACCAGCGTCGTCCGGTCATCCATAGCCTCATCAAGCGCAGCCTGCACCAAACGCTCATTCTCCGCATCCAGCGCCGAAGTCGCCTCATCCAGTAGCAGAACCGGTGCCTGACGCACCAAGGCCCGCGCAATCGACAGACGTTGCTTCTGACCACCCGACAAAGACTTGGCCCGCTCACCCAGCGGCGTATCGAAGCCTTCGGGCAAGGCCTCAATGAAGCTCAGCGCCTGTGCTCTTTGTGCGGCTTCTCTTATTTCGGTATCGCTGGCGTTTTCACGGCCAAAGCGGATATTGTCACGCGCCGAACCGGAAAATAGCGCCGAATCCTGCGCCACCAGCGAAATCTGTTCACGCAAGGCCTTTGGGTCAACACTGCGGATATCTACGCCATCCAGATCAATGCGCCCCTGATTGGAATCGTAATAACGCAGCAACAGCTTGAAGACCGTAGACTTACCAGCCCCCGAAGCCCCCACAAGCGCCACCGTCTCACCCGCCTTGACCTCAAGGCTGAAGCCCTGCAACACCGGCTGATCGGGACGGGACGGATAGGCAAAATCAACCGCGTCAAAACGAATGTCGCCACGCGTCGGTTGCGGCAGCGCCACCGGATGCTCAGGCGCCCGAATACCGGGTTGCGCCTGCAACAACTCGTCGATACGCACCATGGCCCCTGCGGCCTTTTGCACATCGCCCCAGGTCTCGCTCAAGGAGCCAACTGAACCGGCCACCAGTACCGACAACATCACAAACTGGATCAGCGTGCCTTCGGTCATCTCACCGGTAATGACCGCCCGCGACCCCAACCACAACACAAAGGCCACCCCGCCAAACACCAGCGAAATCACCAGCGCCGTCATGATCGCGCGCGCGCCCATACGCTTCAGCGACAAACCAAAGGCCGTCTCGATGCCACCGGAAAACTTACCGCGCACCTGATCTTCGCGCACAAAGGCCTGCACCGTCTCCAGCGCATCAAGGCTTTCGCCCGCCACACCGACCGTATCGGCAAAGCTGTCCTGCGTCTGACGCGTCAGCTTGCCAACCTGCCGACCAAAGGTAAACAGCGGCACCAGAACGAACGGGAAAATACACAAAACCAACAGCGTAAGTTTGGGGCTGACGATCATCAGCAGGATCAAGCCACCCACAAAGCTGATGGCGTTTCGCAGCGCCACCGAAACTGATGTCGAGACAAGTGTATCGACAATCTGAAGATCGGTCGTCAGACGCGACACCACTTCGCCGGTACGGATTTTGAGGAAGAAACCGGGATCAAGGCTCAGGATGTGACCAAAGACATCCTTACGCAGGTTGGCAACCACGCGTTCACCCAGCTTGGTGATGAAGTAATATCTGAGCGCCGTCGCCATCGCCAGCACCAGCGCCACCCCCGCCAGCACCAGAAACCAGAAATTAAGCTGCGACGCATCGCGTGAAGCGAACCCCTCATCAATCAGCAGCCGCGAAGCACCGGTCAGCGAGAATGTCGCCGACGTAGACACCAGCACAAACAAAAGTGCAAAAAAAGCATCGACCTTCTGGCGACCGATATAGGGCCATAAACGGATCAGTGACTTCAGGTCGCGCGACTTTTCGCGCCCCGAACCTTCCTGATTTAACTGTCGACTCAGGTTCGCCCCCGCCCCCGGACGGTCGCTGTGCAGATTGTTACGATTTACGGTGTCACTCATAAATGCGCTCCATACAGGCTTATGGCTTGCACGGCAACGGGTCTTCCTGTATGAGCGCCGCTTCGGTTACTTACGACCTCCACCTTTCTTCGCGTCCGCACAGATGCTGGCCGGACGTTTTTAAGGAATAAGCCATGAAAAAAGAAGGCCACCCAGATTATCACTGGATCACCGTCACCCTGACCGACGGCTCCACCTACAAGACACGCTCGACCTACGGTAAGGCCGACGCTGTCCTGAACCTCGACATCGATCCGCGCACCCATCCGGCATGGACGGGCGGCACAGGCACCATGCTTGACCGTGCTGGCCGCGTTTCGCGCTTCAACAACAAGTTCGGTGGCTTCCTTAAGAAGTAAGCTCTGGCTTGATGGTTATAAAAAAACCGGCCCCTGTCTCAGGTGGCCGGTTTTTTTATATCTGGTTGTCTGTATCAGCGCCCCCTCCGTATCAGACACACAGAGAGGGCTTAGAGTCCGATCAGAGGTCTTCCTTAAGGATGGCCACTTCAAACAGATATGAACCGGCCTCGTCCTCGTCCACATAGACCACGCCGATAAATTCATCACCGATATAGACCTCGGCGGAATCCTTTTGCTTGCGCGGCTTGACCTCAAGTCCCTTGGTGCCAAAGGTTTTCGTCAGGTAGTTCTGTACTTTTTCGATATCGGCAGGTGTCATGACATGTCCTCTTGTCTTCTGGCTTTCGGGCAAGGATGGCCCCTGCATCAAAGCACGAATCTGTTTCCCGGTGGATAAATTCTGTGTGTGATTTATCAGCCCCGCGCTTTAAGGCAAAGCCTGCGCCAGCATTCGCCCACAGAAAGGCGTTCCGCAACCCTTTTACAGCACCAGATCCGCAATCAGCGCCAGCATAAATACCTCACAGGCCGCCAGTTGCGAAAGCTCGATAAACTCATCGACCTTATGCGCCTGCTCGATCGATCCAGGTCCGATGATCACGGTTGAAATGCCTGCCTGCTGAAACTGGCCTGCCTCGGCCGCATAGGGCACCGCAAAGACCTCATTCGTCCCCATAAGCCGCTTGGCCAGTGCCTCTGCCGCGCCATCATCTTCGGGTTTCAGCGCTGGCGCATCGGCCCATACAGTCGTCGTTGCCTCGACGCAGGTGAATTTCGCCCGCGCCGGTGCAATCACATCGCGCTCAAGACGCTGCTCAAACTCCCCCCGCAGAGCATGCGCATCGACCGAGGGAATTGAGCGTATATCCCAGTCAAACCACGCCTGCCCCGCCAGAATATTGATCGCCGTCCCGCCCCCGATCAGATTGACCGAAACCGTGGCCCGCGACGGTTCAAAGCGCGGATCGTTGTGCGCCTGCGCCCGCTCGGCCTCAAGGCTCTGCAAAATCCCGATACCCGTCGCCGCCAGACCAATAGCGCTGACCCCCAGATGGGCCAGACTGGAATGGGCCTCACAGCCGGTGATTTCAGTATGCGCCGCCATGATGCCTTTGTGCGCATTGACCACGCGCATCAGGGTCGGCTCACCAATAAAGGCTATGGCGGGTTTATAGGGCTTGTCACTCAGCCACTCCAGAAGTTGCGGCGCACCGATACAACCCACTTCCTCGTCATAGGTCAGGGCAATATGCACAGGCCGTTTGAGCGTCAGACGGCTGAGACTCGGCGCTGCCGCCAGCACGCAGGCGACAAAGCCCTTCATGTCCGCCACCCCGCGCCCATAGGCCCGCCCGTCGCGGATATCCATTAAAAACGGGTTGCTCGACCAGTCCTGCCCGTCAACCGGCACAACATCGCTGTGACCGGAAAGGACAATGCCACCGTCCGTTTCAGGCCCGATAGTAGCCCACAGACTGGCCTTGGTGCCATCGGGCGAAGGTACAACCTCGGCCCTGATGCCGTACCCCTCAAGATAGCTGGCCACATAGTCGATCAGGGCGCGATTGGATTTCGCTGATACGGTATCAAACCCGATCAGTTCCCCCAGCAGGCCTAAGGTCTGGGTCGAAGGCAAATCTGCCATGCCGGTTAAATGACGTAGTCGTAAATAACGTCCGACAGGGTCTGATCCATGCTGCGCGCCGGATCAGAGCAGGTTTCGCAGTTGATCAGCTTGGCCGGAACGCCCGCCGCCGTGCAATGCGATGGCACGGGCTTGAGCACCACCGAACCGGCGGCAATCTTGGCGTGATCGCCCACCGTAATGTTCCCAAGTATCTTGGCACCGGCACCGATCAGCACACCTTCGCCAATCTTGGGGTGACGATCGCCGCGCTCGGCCCCCGTCCCGCCAAGTGTGACATTATGCAGGATCGAGCAGTTATCGCCGACAACCGCCGTCTCACCGATGACGATACCTGTACCATGGTCCATGAAAATCCCCTTGCCGATACGGGCAGCGGGATGGATATCAATCTGGAACAGTTCTGACACACGGCTCTGGAGGAAATGCGCCATCGTATAGCGCTCGTCCCGCCACAAACGGTTGGCAATGCGGTAAATCTGCAGGGCAATAAACCCTTTGAAGAACATAAAGGCCTGCAAATAGCCCTTGGCCGCCGGATCACGATCATAGACGGCCTGAAGATCAGCAACCGCCGCCGCCTCAAGCCCCTCGTCCTTCGCATAGTACTTACGCACCATTTCCCGCAAGGTCATGCCGCGAATACTGTCATCCCCAAGCTTGCGCGCCACATGATAGGACAAAGCACTCGGCAGGTCGTCATGCGACAGGATGGTCGAATGCAGCATCGACGCCAGCGACGGCTCCGACGCCAGTGCATCCGAGGCTTCCTGACGCAGCGTAAGCCAGACCGGCTTATCCTCAGGGGTAATGACTTCAAACGGTTGGGCCATATGAACTCCGGTTATCGTATCAGGCGGCTGAGCGCTTCGGGAAGCTCATCGGTCGCCGCCATATGAAACACCCTTAATACGGTCACGACCGTTAAGGAGTCTCTTATTGCACCGCTTATAACAGCATTCAGCACGTCTTTGAAGGGAATCCGCACGGTTTCCAGCAGTTCCGTCTCGTCCGGCGCCGTTTCACCGGCACTTAAGCCCCATGCAAGGAAACAAGTGGCCATCTCATTGGTCACCGAATTGGATATATCGAAATTAAGAATCTCTCGCCAGTGTTCGGCCTTCAACCCTGCTTCTTCGCCCAGTTCCCGCTTGGCCCCCTCAAGCACCGCCTCACCGAACGGCACCCCGCCTTCGGGCATTTCCCAGCTATAGGCGTTAAACGGATAACGCATCTGCCCGACCAGCGTGACCGTCCCGTCCTCATGTAGCGGCAGAACGCCTACCGCGCGGGCCTTGAAACGTATTAGGCCATAATCGGCGCTGCGGCCGGTCGGCGCAGTGGTCTTGTGCTTCTCAACCCTGATCCACGGTGTTTCAAACACAGCCTCGGCCGTAACGGTTTGCCAGCGCGCACGCTCAGCATCTTTTTCAGTGGTATCCCACTCAGGTAACGGGCGCGCATCCGTCATGCGAATTACTTTCAGTATTATGTTCGTAAAAGCCTGCAGGCAGCCTATATAGGGACATATAATCGCTTTTGTGACCCCCGAAAGGCAAGTTTATGAGTGACCGCGTTGATTTAAACTCTCTTGATCTCTCCCCCATTGCATTCGGCACCCCGCTGCCGGTTCGTTCGTCACCGGAAACCCTGCGCTTTCTCCTGAGCCGCCGCTCGGCACCGGCCCCGACCCTCGGCCTGCCCGCGCCCTCAGAAGACGAGATTGAACTGCTGATCAACACCGGTTTTCGCGTCCCCGATCACGGCAAAATCGGGCCGTGGCGCATTGTGCGCTTCACACCTCAATCAAAAGCGACACTGGTGGAAAAACTGAAAGCGCTGGCCGAAAGCCGCGGTGACAAAAAGGCCGCAGGCGCGCTCCTTAAACTTTCCGCCCCGCCCGAAGCCCTTCTGGTGATCTATTCGCCCGTCAAGCCGCATAAGATCCCTGAGTGGGAACAGATCGGTTCGGCCTTTGCCATCTGCCAGAACCTGCTGATCGCTGCCGGTGCGTTGGGCTACGGTGCCAACTGGATCACCGACTGGTATGCCTATGATGCGGATGCCAAGGCACTGCTGGGCCTCAAAGACGGCGAAGAGGTCGCAGGCTTTATTTTCCTGGGCACCCCGACCGAGCCCCCGCTTGAGCGCGACCGCCCGAACTATGCGGAACGCGTCAGTTTCTGGGAGGGCTGACCTCAGCCCCGCCCGCGATAGGTTGAAACGCCGAAATCAGGAACCAATGTCCCCTTCGGCGGTTCACCCGTCTGCCAGAAGACATCGATCGGAATTCCGCCGCGCGGATACCAGAAGCCACCGATGCGCAACCAGCGTGGCTCAAGCAGATCGCGCAGACGCTTGGCGATATAGATGGTGCAGTCCTCATGGAATGCGCCATGATTACGGAACGCCGTCAGAAACAGCTTGAGCGACTTGGATTCCACCAGATACTGATCCGGCACATAGTCGATGACTATGTGCGCGAAATCAGGTTGCCCCGTCACCGGACAGAGCGAGGTAAACTCAGGGGCCGTGAACCGCGCCACATAGTCAATATCGCTATGCGGATTAGGCACGCGCTCAAGCACCGCCTTTTCCGGCGTATCCGCAGCAACAGTCTGGCCACCCAGCTGGGTCAGGTTATCGGTGTAATGGGACATGGGAACTCACCTTGTCTGGATTTTCCCGTCCATATACACCGCTTTTGCGCCCGATCCACCCCTGCCCTACAGCGCGCGATAGACAAAGTTACGGAACCGCGCCTCGCCCTTACCCGCCGCATAGAAACCGGGCTTGAGCATCAGGAAGCCGCCGCGCACATTGTGATGATAGCCGGAAACCTCCATGCCGCGATCAAACCGCTGCCATGTCTTGCCGTCCGATGAGGTATGGAAACTGATAATATGCCGGTCATTGCGCACCCGCATATGCATGCGCCGCCCGTGCGGATTGGCTGGCCTGCCGCGCTCAATGCCATACTGATGGGTAATGAAATTTTGCGCATCAAAGCCCAACCCGCAATAGAGTTGCTGATCATAGAACAACAACAGGCCCGCACGCGCGCCTTCGTCGATCTCGATCTCCATCTCGAACTCATAGGCCTGATCGCCCACCACACACAAAAGCGGCGAAGACGAGCTTGGGGCCTCACCGGTGGCCGTCAAATGCAGCACGCCGTTGGTGCGCTTGAGACGCAGCCCCTCATCCGGTGACGGGTTAAAGAAGTTCCACTGGATGCCATATTTATCGGCGCTGAAGTCATCCGAAAGCGCATATCCATGCGCCAGTTCGCCGCCATGCGGCTTACCGCCCGCCGGATTTTTAATCGGCTTCGACAGATCACCACCACCGAACTCAAGCCAGCCATCATTCGTCCAGGTTATCGGTGCCAAAAGCGCCTGCCGCCCCAGTGTCCAAAAGCCGTTTTCATAGCCGTGATAAATGCTCCACCAGTCACCATTTGGCCCCTCAACCAGAGTGGCATGACCGCGCGACCACCATTTCTCGCTTAAACTTTCGGTGCGCACCAGCGGATTACGCGGATGGTTCTCCCACGGCCCGTTAATCGATTTTGAACGTGCGACAATCACCATATGCCCCGTCGGAGGCCCTGCGGTGCCGCCGACAGCGGTGATGACATAGTAATAGTCACCGTGGCGGGTGATCTTGGGCCCTTCCTGCGAATAGCTTTCGACATCCCAGCTATCGGGATAGCGCCAGCCATCATAGACATGCTCGATCTCGCCCACCGTGCGCAAACCATCGTCCGACAGCCGCACCCGATCGCCCGCCGACAGGAACAGCCAGCGCGTGCCATCTTCGCCGACCGCATGGCCGGGGTCGATATGATCCGGCAGATCAAGATCAACCGGCTCGGACCACGGTCCCATAATATTGTCGGCCCAGATCACCCACGACGTCGTCCGGCTGTGCGGGGCCGAGGTCTTCTTGGTCGGAATGTAAAGATAGAAACGCCCCTTGTGCTTGATCAGCTCCGGCGCCCAGACCGAACCGATATTCTTCGTCAGCGCCGCCGTCAGAGGCCGCCAGTTGATCAGGTCACGCGAATGCCAAATGATCAGCCCCGGATAGGCCTCAAAGGTCGAGAAGGTCATGTAATAGTCTTCGCCATCCTTAAGGATGGTCGGATCAGGATGATCTCCCGCCAGCACCGGATTAAGGAAAGTCCCGTCCCCAAGGTCACCCTTGCGCTGACCTTCGACACCCTTCGGCCAACTGATTTCCGGCGCAGCCTCGCAGGCGGCAGCTTCGGCGCGCGCCGCCACAGGCCCCGCAGCCATAAAGGCCCCAAGGCCTGCCCATTTCAGTGCATTGCGACGGTTCGTTTCGGTCATATTGACATTCCCTGTTTATTTCACACAGGAAACATAACTTGTATGACGAATTTTACAACCCTGCGCCTTTAACTATTCGGCGCAAGCGCTCCCCACAGAGACAGGGGGAGAGAGATCGTTTCAAAGGGGAGTGGTTTCTCAGTCGAAAATGTCTGGTTTCGAGAACCGAAGCGCAGCGTACTTAAGGTAGTTACGCATCGGAAGCACAGAAAACGGGCATTTGCAGACCAGAAAACGCCCCCTTAGGAACGATATCAGCCCATTTCCTCGGCCAGCATAGCTAACCGCGCGGCCTGATCATCGGCAATAAGGGCATTGACCATCTGATCCATGTCGCCTTCCATAAACAGCGACAGATTATAGAGCGTCAGATTGATACGATGATCCGACACCCGTCCCTGCGGATAGTTGTAGGTGCGGATACGCTCGGAACGATCCCCCGAACCTACCTGAGACTTACGGGCATCCGAACGGGCGGCATCCAGCGCCTGACGCTGCTGGTCATACAGACGCGCCTTAAGGTTACGCATGGCGATGGCGCGGTTCTGGTGCTGCGACTTTTCGGATGAAGTCACCACAATGCCGGTCGGCATGTGCGTAATACGTACCGCTGAGTCGGTTTTGTTGACGTGCTGACCACCGGCCCCCGACGAACGATAGGTATCGATGCGGATATCCTGATCGCGGATTTCGATTTCAACGTCTTCGGCTTCCGGCAAAACCGCTACGGTCGCCGCCGAGGTATGGATACGACCACCGGCTTCGGTCGCCGGCACGCGCTGAACGCGATGCACACCGGATTCAAACTTCAGCCTGCCGAACACGCCTTCGCCGGTCACAGAGGCAATGATTTCCTTGTAACCACCGGCATCACCTTCGGAAATGCTGTCCACCTCGACACGCCAGCCCTGCGCCGAAGCATAACGCGAGTACATACGAAACAGATCACCGGCAAAGATCGCCGCCTCATCCCCGCCCGTACCGGCACGTATTTCCAGAATGGCCGAAGCGTTCTCGTCCTTGTCCTTAGGCGCCAGCAACAGGGCCACCCCGTGCTCAAGCTCCGGCAGGCTTTCTTTCAGTTCCTGCAACTCTTCCGCCGCCAGCGGCGACAGTTCGGGATCATTGAGCGCAATCAGTTCCTCAAGCTCAGGCCCCTGCGCCCGCGCCTTAAGCAGGTGCGTAACAGCATCCACCACGGGTTTCAGCTCGGCATGCTCTTTGGACAGCCGGACAATTTCCGCCCCTTCGGTCGCACTTTCCATGCGCGCCTCAATCATGCGGAAACGATCAACGACCTGATCGAGCTTGGCCTGTGGCAGATGTATCAAGCGTGAAAATCCTGATTAAAAAAATGTCACGGCCTTCTAAAGCGCAATCCGGAAACTGTGAAGCGCTTTTCATCCGAATGACGCAGATGAATAGTCCGGAAATTAAAAAATTGCTTTTGCCGCCTCGGTTTCCGGCGGCCGTAAAAATACACCAATAGCGTCATAAGTCTTGTTTTTCTTGGAAAAAGCGAGCAAATGGCCCTGTTGACAAAACTAATAAACCATTAAATTAAAAACACTTTTATTTGCTTTACCTTAATATATTTGCGTTAGCTTAACCGCACACACCCCCAGGTTCGCCGTGCTACGGAGCATACGTGAAGCGAGATTTGAGCGAGTTAAAGCTGTTGGCCCCCATGACGTTAATCGTCGTGATGGTCGTTTGCGCTTTGATTGGAATCCTCTGGCTTTGGTCGTTACAGACCGATCAGGCCGGACGGGCGCGCGAAGAAAATCTTGTGCGCATCGGCATTGAACACCTCATCAAGGAAAACACCCGCCGTATGGCCCCGACCACCTTTTCCGAAGAGGCGGTCAAACGGCTGAACAGCAATGATACAGACTGGATCCGCGCGCGCTTTGGAGAGCACTACATCAATACGCTTGGATATGACTGGTCGTTTATTCTTGATCCGTCCAACCAAGCCTATTTCGCTTATGGTGACGAAGGCGTCGCCCAAACCAGCACCTTCGAAGACTTCCGCCCCCACGCCAGCACACTGCTGAGCCGTGTACGCGCCCTGCCTGTGCAGGAAAGCCAGCCCTTAAGCGATCCTGCCCTGATGGGTCAGTTGTCGTCCATCAATGGTCGCCTGTTCATGCTGGCAGCCAATCCGGTACGTTCGCCGGTCAGCGACACTGATGACGTTTCTCAAGCTGCCTCACCATTCGTTGTTGTGGCCGTGCGTGAAATTACCCGCACAGAGCTTCAGGCGCTTTCGCAGCAATATATGCTGTCGTCCCTGCACATCGTCCGACAGGGGCAGGTCGTGCCAGATGATGCCGCCCGCGCTGCATTCATTGACGATCAGGGCCGCACACTTGTGGAACTGACATGGATACCGCACCGCCCCGGCTATACGCTTTTCATGCGCGCTATTGGTCCGGTGCTGCTGATCGCCATGGGTCTTGGGGCTGTGGCCCTGTTCCTGCTGCACCAAACCCAAAAAACCGCGCGCAACCTGATTGCCTCTGAGGCCCGCGCCAAGCATATGGCCATGCACGATGCCCTGACCGGCCTGCCTAACCGCACCCTGTTTACGGATCGTCTGACTCAGGCGCTTGAACGCGTGCGTCGTCAGGGCGGCTATGTGGCCGTGCACTGCATCGGCCTTGACCGCTTCAAAGACGTTAATGACACGCTAGGCCACACGGCCGGTGACGAACTTATCCGCCATAGCGCCACCCGCATTTCCGGCATGATCCGTTCCGGCGATACTTTGGCGCGACTGGGCGGCGATGAATTTGTTATCGTCCAGACCGACACCAATCCCCACAGTGCGGCAGCGCTCTCCAAGCGCATACTTGAAACCTTAAGCGGCAATGTGCTGCTCGAAAGCGGTCAGGTCTATTCTACCTGCTCGATCGGCGTCACCCTGCTTCAGGACCCCGATACCGACCCCGCCGAAGCCCTGCGTCAGGCTGACCTCGCCCTTTATCGTGCCAAAGCACAAGGCCGCTCTCAGTACGCCTTCTTCGAAGTCGAAATGGACGCAACCATCAAGCTGCGCAAACTGCTTGAGGCCGGTCTGCGTGAAGCCATCAAGACCAATGCCATCGATGTCGTCTATCAGCCGCAGATGGATCACGCCCGTCGCATTGTCGGCGTTGAGGCACTGGCGCGCTGGATGCACCCTGAGCGCGGGCCGATTTCGCCGGCCTATTTCATACCGCTGGCCGAAGAATGTGGCCTGATGAATGAGCTGGGCGATCTGATCATGGAACGCGCCATGATCGATTCCAAACGCTGGCCGGGCCTTAAGGTGGCGATCAATGTATCCGCGACCCAACTGCGCTCCACGCGGTTCCTTGCGCGTGTGTCAGCCATTTTGTCGAGCACAGGCATACCGGCTCAGTCCATCGAAATGGAAATCACCGAAGGCGTATTGCTAAATGATGATCAGATCACACAGCAAACCCTTCGTGAACTGCGACAGATGGGCTTCTCCATTGCGCTGGATGATTTCGGCACTGGTTATTCGTCCTTGAGCTATCTCAACCGCTATCCGGTGGATAAGATCAAGATCGATCGCTCTTTTGTCGCCAATCTTGGCCTTGATCCCGATGCCGAGGCCGTTATCCGCGCCATTATTCGTCTGGCCAAGGCCCTGAACCTCAACATCCTTGCCGAAGGTGTTGAAACCCGTGGTCAGCGCAACATCCTGCGTCAGGCGGGTTGTCAGGTCATGCAGGGCTATCTGTTCTCACGACCGGTCGAAGCCAGCAATATCGATGAGATGATGGTCACTCAGGTCGAAAAAGCCGCCAACACACGCGGTATTGTCCGCATGCGCTAAGCCCTGCTGATTGACCTTTGCCGATCAGGACACTAAGTGATCAGGCAAACGATCAGAGGTTTGTCCGGTGAATATCAACGATTATCCGCAACTTGAAATCAATCCGGTTTCCGGCCCGCTTAACGGCAAGGTGATCCTGCCCGGCTCCAAGTCCCTGACAAACCGCGCCTTGCTGATTGCCGCCTTAGCGGCAGGCCAAAGCCGCCTCAACGGTGTACTCTCAAGCGACGACACCCTGTATATGGCCGCTGCCTTGCGTGAAATGGGCGTTGAAATCACCAATGACGACGCCACGACCCTGACGGTTCGCGCTTCGGGTAAGCTTAAGGCCCCCTCAAAGCCCCTGTTCCTTGGCAATGCCGGTACGGCCACCCGTTTTCTGACCGCCGCCGTGGTTCTGGCGGATGGCGAAGTTGTGGTCGATGGCGATGAACATATGCGCAAACGCCCGATCCTGCCTCTGGTCAATGCCCTTCAAAGCCTTGGCATTGAGGTTTCCGCCCCCACCGGCTGCCCGCCCGTCACCGTCAAGGGCGCAGGCCATTTCGACGGTCAGGTGGTTGAGGTCGATGCCAATCTTTCAAGCCAATATGTCTCCGCCCTTCTGATGCTGGCGGCCTGCGGCACACATCCGGTCGAGGTACGCCTCAAAGGAACCGGCATCGGCGCGCGCGGCTATATTGATCTGACACTGGGGGCCATGCGCGCCTTTGGGGCGCAAATTTCTACGCCGTCCGAAGGCGTCTGGCGCGTGGAGCCGACCGGATACACGGCGGCGACCTATGATGTGGAACCCGATGCCTCGGCCTGCACCTATCTGTGGGCCGCTGAGGTTCTGACCGGCGGCAACATCACCTATCAGATGGACACCTCTGGCCTTACTCAGCCTGACGCCGCCGCGCGTGACTTGATCCGCGCCTTCCCGAACATGCCTGCGGTCATTGACGGCTCACAGATTCAGGACTCTATCCCGACGTTGGCGGTGCTGGCGGCATTTAATAATACACCGGTGCGCTTTGTCGGCATCGCCAACCTGCGCGTCAAGGAATGTGACCGCACCAGCGCCCTGTCTCAGGGCCTGAACCGCATCCGCGAAGGTCTGGCGCACGAAGAAGGCGACGACCTGATTGTCCATGCCGACCCATCACTCAAAGGCCAGACCCTGCCTGCGGTCATCGACACATTCAATGACCACCGCATTGCCATGTGCTTTGCGCTGGCGGGTCTGATGGTGCATGGTATCGTGATCGACAATCCCGCCTGCGTCAGCAAGACCTTCCCTGAATACTGGAATGTACTGGCCTCGCTTGGGGTCACTTACAAAATCTGATTCCTTCCGGGGTATGATGCCGACACGCCGCTCTCACCTGAAATCCATAGCTTCGGGCGTAGCGGCCATTTGGGCAGGCGCATCTACTGCACATGCTGAAGCCGCCCACCCTTTTGATGGCATATGGTCTGCAATATTTGAGGGCATATCAGATGACTATGGCCTGCGTCTGATTATTTCCGGTCAGAGCGCGACCCTGGATTTCCTCGATAGAGGTGGCTCCCATAAGGCTGACCACCTTGTGATTGAGGGCGATAACATTCAGGCTATTTTTTCGTGGATGAACGCAAAATTCATCGGAAAGCTGACCAGCCCTGACCGAATAGACGTCACCTTCACTCAGGTCTCTGAATACCCTTTAAGTTTCTATCGCGGCAATAGCATTCCCGCATCAGCAACGCCGATACCGGTTCCTTCCTTAAGCCCCGCCTATCTGAGGCAAGTGCGTGAGCGCAAAAATACGCCCGCGCTGGGGGTAGGTTTTTCTGATAAGTCCACCTCAGCCCTATACGTCACTGGACTGCGATCATCTAAGGACACTACAGAAGTCAGGGACACCGATAAATGGCATTGGGGGACTATTACCAAATCCATGACGGCCACACTGGTGGCACGTCTGGTCGAAACCGGCCTTATCGACTGGGAAACACCGTTGTCTCAGGTTCTGCCCGAAGCGAACGCCACACCCTACCGTGACACCACGCTCCTGCATCTGCTCAACCATCGCTCCGGTCTTTCGTTAGTTCTGGAACAGTATCTTACCTATTATCACGCCCCCTTGCCTGACCCTGTGCCAGAGCGCCTGACCTACGCCCTTGAAGCCCTGAAACAGTCTCCGTTTAATCTGGTGGGCCCGCAGATACTTTATAGCCATAATGGATATGTTGTCGCTGGCGCTATGCTCGAAAAGCTGACTGGCCGCTCATGGGAAGACCTGATGACCGCCTACGTGTTTGAACCGCTGGGTATGACGGAGGCAGGCTTCGGCCCACCGGGCCATGAGGGTCAATTAGACCAGCCACTGGGTCATGACGCCACCAAACCCACTCATGTCCCCATGCTGGTAAACGACCCGATGAACGACTTTCCGGTTGTCCTTGGGCCAGCGGGCCGAGTCCATATGCCCATCAGGGATATGCTGACCTATCTGGTTGCCCACCGTGATCAGCCATCCAGCTTCCTTAAACACAAAAGCTGGCAGACCCTGCACACACCGCTTTTGGGCGGTTCCTATGCAATGGGCTGGACCCGACACACTAATGGAAACCTGTTGTGCACCGGGTCAAATGGCGGCTGGTATGCCGGCGTTTTTATCGACAGGAAAAGCGGCAGGGTTTGTGCCGCCGCCGGTAATGATGG
>JASGFL010000032.1:0-31217 GCA_047605545.1 Asticcacaulis sp.
ATTTCGCGTTTCTTTGAAACCAATAACGTAACCACCCAGTTCCGTCCGCACCACTTCCCGTTCACCGAACCGTCCGCCGAAATGGATGTGCGTTGTTCGTGGGAAAAAGGTGAGCTGAAGGTCGGTTCCGGTGACTCGTGGCTTGAGATTCTGGGCTGCGGCATGGTGCATCCGAACGTGCTGAAATCCTGCGGCATTGATCCCGATGAGTATCAGGGCTTTGCCTGGGGCATGGGCGTTGATCGTCTGGCCATGCTGAAATACGGCGTGCCGGATTTGCGCGATATGTTCGCCGCCGATGCCCGCTGGCTGTCGCACTACGGCTTCAGCGGTTTCGCCGCCCCGAACCCCGCAAGCGGCCTGAGCTGATGCCGCATTCTCAAGAGATGCGCAGAACTGATTTGTCCACCTTGGAGGACTTGCTTTCTCGCATACCTTGCGTTGACGGAACAATAAACAGTGGTTCGGAAGATAAGGCATGGTGGGTAAAATTTCATATCAACTTAGAGCATTCCCTTGCTTGGAAAACGGTTCAGGAACTGGGGTACATCCTGAATTATCTGTCGATTACAGAGAAACTACCGACCGTTTTCAAACCCGTTTCCCCGCCTCCATATCTCAACGGCGGCCCTGAAGACTTCCTATCTTGGGTTATCGAATGCGATGATCCTGAATTTTCGCCTGTCATGTGCGCGGATTGGCTTCAAAACCGACTGCCACAACCAATTGATAATATCGGTTCCTGGATCGTGGACGACTAAACCATGAAATTCTCTCTTAACTGGCTTAAAGATCACCTCAACACCGACGCGGATATCCATGCCGTGGCCGCAGCCATGACCGCTGCGGGTCTTGAGGTCGAGGATGTCTCCGATCCGGCGAAACTGCTGGCCCCTTTCAGCGTCGCCAAGATCGTAGAAGCCGCCAAACACCCCAATGCCGACAAGCTTCAGGTCTGTCAGGTTGATACGATTGATGGCCGCAAGGAAATCGTCTGCGGCGCGCCCAATGCCCGCGCCGGCCTGACGACCATCTATGCGCCAATCGGGGCCTATGTGCCGGGGCTTGATGTCACTCTGGTTGAAAAGCCGGTGCGTGGCGTGGTGTCGAACGGCATGCTCTGTTCCGGCGGAGAATTGCTGGTCGAAGGCGATGCCGCCGGTATCCTTGAGCTGTCGGACGATCTGGCGGTCGGTACACCTGCCGCCGAAGTCTTTGGTGCCGAACCGGTGATTGATTTCGAAGTGACCCCGAACCGCCCCGACTGGCTGGGTGTGCATGGCATTGCCCGCGATCTGGCAGCGACCGGCCTTGGGACATTCTCTGAAAAAGCCATTCCGGCCGTAGCGGGTAAGTTCCCCTCGCCCATCAGCATCAAGGTCGATGGCGAGGCCTGTCCGGTGTTTGCCGGTCGCGTCGTGCGTGGCGTGAAAAACGGCCCGTCACCCAAGTGGTTGCACGATAAGCTGACCTTGATTGGCCTTAAGCCTATTTCGGTTCTGGTGGACATCACCAACTACCTGTCGTTTGACCGTGCACGTCCACTGCACGTCTATGATGTCGCCAAACTGAGCGGCACCACCATCGAAGCGGGCCTGCGTTCAGAAGCATCCGAACTGCTGGCCCTTGATGGCAAAACCTATGCCGTAAGCCCTGAGATGATCGCTATTTCCGATGCCTCCGGCGTAATCGGTCTGGGTGGCGTCATGGGCGGCGAAAGCACCGGCGTTTCGGAAACCACCACCGACGTATTTATCGAAGCCGCATGGTTCGATCCGATCCGCATCGCTCAGACAGGCCGCGACACCAAGATTTCGTCAGACGCGCAATATCGCTTTGCCCGTGGCATCGATCCGGCGTCGGTCATCGACGGTCTGGAACTGGCGACACAACTGATCCTTGATCTGTGTGGCGGTGAGGCTTCCGAAGTCGTAATCGCTGGCGAAGTTCCTGCGGGTCGTCCTGATGTGACCTTTGATCCGGCCTATGTCGGTCAACTGACGGGCCTTACCATATCGGATGACGATACCGCCCGCATCCTGACCGCGCTCGGTTTCGGCGTCACCAAGGGCAATCCGTGGACAGTCAGCGTGCCGTCATGGCGCCGTGATGTCGAAGGCAAGGCCGATCTGGTCGAAGAAGTCGCGCGTATCTATGGCTTCAACCATATCCCTGCCACGCCTCTGCCGACCATTACCCCTAAGGCTGGTGGCGTACTGACACCGTCTCAGGCTCGCGCCCGCACGGCACGCCGCGCATTGGCAGCCTATGGCTATAGTGAGGCCGCCACATGGTCATTCATGCGTCAGGACTGGGCTAAGCTGTTCGGCGGCGGTGACGACAAACTGGTTCTGGCCAATCCGATTGCCTCGGAACTGAACTGCATGCGCCCTTCAAGCCTGCCGAACCTGCTTGAAGCCGCTGGCCGCAATGCCGCGCGCGGTTTTGACGGCGTGAAACTGTTTGAAATCGGGCCGATCTATCAGGGCCTTGAGCCAGCCGATCAGAAGACCACCATTTCGGCCATTGTCGCCCCCACAAAGGCCCGCCACTGGGAGCCAACCGGCCAATCGGCTGTGTTCGCGCTCAAAAGCGACCTGTTTGCCCTGCTTGAAGACCTCAATGTGCCGGTCGCGTCGCTGCAACTGGTGCAGGGGCAAAACACCGCGCACTGGCACCCCGGTCGCTCGGCCCGCCTGCAACTGGGCCCCAAGAACATCGTCGCGGAATTTGGCGAACTTCACCCCTCGGTGTTGAAGGCGCTTGATCTGGATGGTGCGCATATCGGCTTTGAGATCAACCTCAGCAACCTACCGCAGCCCAAGGCCAAATCCGGCAAGTCAAAAGGCGCCCTCAGCCTGTCGAACCTGATGCCTTTGTCGCGTGACTTCGCCTTTGTGGTCGAAGAGACCCTGAGTGCCGATACACTGCTTAAGGCCATCAAGGGCGCAGACAAGGTGCTGATTACCGATGCTTCGGTATTCGATGTCTATCAGGGCAAGGGCGTGGCCGAAGGTCATAAGTCTCTGGCGGTTGAAGTCACGCTGCAACCGACCGAGAAGACCCTGACCGACGCCGAAATCGAAGCGGTTTCCGCAAAGATCGTCGCCGCTGCGCAAAAAGCCGGAGCCAGTCTGCGGGCCTAAATTCGCGTCTGGTAATTCTTCTGATCCGTGTTAGCCTCCGACTAAATAAAGATAAAATATTTAGTCGGGGATAGTATGCAGGGAATACAGCCGGAAACGGTAACGAGGACGTGCGCGGATAATCCGTCTGACGCCGGAACACCCTCTTCTTCAAAGTCACCACGTGTCGCCCTTCTGGCCGCAACCGCTTCTGCCACAGCCCTCAGTGCCTGCGGCGGGGGTGGTGGCGGCGGTGGCGGAAGTGGCGGCAGCTCCACCCCGCCCCCGACACCCACACCGGTTATAACGGAAACTCAGGCCGCACGCTTTCTGCTTCAGGCACAGTTTTCAGCCACCGACGCCGAGGTCACTGCCTTACGCAATGCCGGTTATGACAACTGGCTGAACACTCAGTTTAATACGTCGCCATCGCGCACCGGCGTCGCGTTTCTGGACAGCATCGGACACAACGAAATCACCTCCGAAGGCCGTTATTTCTGGCCGCAATATGGTGATTTCATGATCTGGAATCAGTTGCTGACCGGATCGGATCAGATGCGCAAACGTATGGCGCTGGCCCTGTCGGAATTTTTCGTGGTGTCCCTGACGCCGCTTGATGGTTTCTGGCCAGGCTATGCGATTGCCGCCTACTGGGATCACCTGACGAATAATGCCTTTGGCAATTTCCGCACCCTGCTTGAGGAGATCACCCTCAATCCGGCCATGGGGTTTTTCCTCAATACGCGCGGTAATCTTAAGGCCGACACCTCCACAGGCCGCGTGCCCGATGAAAACTATGCCCGCGAAGTCATGCAGCTATTCACCATCGGGCTGCATGAACTGAATGCCGATGGCACCGAGAACAAAGACAGCAACAACCGCCCCATCGACACCTATACGCAGTCCGACATCACCAATCTGGCGCGCGTCTTTACCGGCTATGACCATAGCTATGCCCGTGTGACCCAAACCTATGCGCCGTGGGTTGGCTATCACATCCCCTCAACCGAGCTGGTGCGTGATCGCATGGGACTGAATGCGTCAAACCACTCGCCCGAAGCCGTCGATTTTCTGGGCACACATATTCCGGCCAATACCAGCGGGGCCGCGGCACTGAAAACCGCGCTTGATACCCTGTTCAATCATCCCAATACCGGCCCGTTCTTTGCGCGTCAGATGATCCAGAGGCTGATTACCTCCAACCCGTCACCGGCCTATATAGGCCGTGTTTCCGCTGCCTTTGCCAATAATGGCTCAGGCGTGCGCGGAGACCTTAAGGCGGTGTGGCGGGCCATTCTCACCGATACCGAAGCGCGCACCCTGAATACCGATCCCAAGGGCGGCAAGGTGCGCGAGCCTATGGTGCGTTTTGTGCAACTGGCGCGCACCTTTGGCCACAGCTCATCCAATGGCCGCTATGAAATCTATGACACCTCCTCAAGCGATAATGGGCTGGGCCAAAGCCCCCTGCGCTCGCCCTCGGTGTTTAACTTCTTCCGGCCCGGCTATGTACCGCCCAACACCGCATTAGCCACCGATGGCCATGTAGCCCCTGAGTTTCAGATCCATAACGAAACCACCACCGCCGGATATATCAATTTCCTGAACTGGTTTATTCCGTGGGGCTATAATGATGTGCGCCTGACCTTTAACGACCTCAGTCGCACCACCGATGCCGCCGCACTTGTGGACTGGCTGAATATGAAATTTACCGCCAGCCAGCTTTCCGCCGACACGCGCACCACTATCCGTGATGCCATCAACACCATGCCCTCAGGGTCAGATGATGACAAACGTCGGCGCTTGCATGCCGCAACACTTCTGGTGATGGCCTCACCGGAATATCTGGTGCAGAAATAGGGGGGACGCGGACATGCATATCAATAAAACCAATGACATTACCCGCCGCGTCATGATGCGCAGAGCCTTAGGACTGGCCATGACCGGCACGGCCCTGCCTCTGGCGATGAACCTTGCGGCGATTGGTGAGGCTGCCGCCTTTGACAATAGTGACTATAAGGCCCTTGTCTGCGTCTTCCTTTATGGCGGATCGGATCACAACAATACCCTGATCCCCTATGATCTCGACAACTATGATCGCTATCACGCCATTCGCGGCGGCGGTGCCGGTCGCAGCGCCGGACATATTACCGTAGGTCATTCGAGCCTGAGCGCCACGGCGCTAACGCCGCTGGTATCTCAAACCCTGACCGATGATCTGCGCTATGCGCTCAATCCGCAGATGACCGGCCTTAAGTCACTGTTTGATGCCGGAAAAGCCGCCATTCAGCTTAATGTCGGGCCACTGATGACGCCGCTAACGCTGGCAGAGTACAACAGCCCGAACCGCGTCCTGTATCCGCTGCCGCCCAAGCTGTTCTCCCACAACGACCAGCAATCGGTCTGGCAGTCTCTGGCCTCCGAAGGCTCGACTATTGGCTGGGGCGGGCGTTTGGGCGATCTGGCCCTGTCGAGTAATAACCGCTCGATACTGACCTGTATTTCCGCCGCCGGTAATGCTGTGTTCGTTTCCGGTGATCAGGCCCTGCAATATCAGATCAGCCCCAATGGTGCCGTTGCCATCACACCCCTGCAAACCGGTGTCTATGGGTCTGCTGCGGCAGCAGATGCCCTGCGCACCCTGATTACGCGCACCAGTTCTCAGGTGCTTGAGGACGAGTTCACAAAGGTCACGCGACGGTCAATTGAGATGGAAGGCATAGTCAATGCCGCCCTGTCGCCGGTCAGCCTGAGCACCGCCTTTCCTGACAACAACCCTCTGGCGGCGCAGATGCGCATTGTCGCCCGCCTCATCGGAGCGCGGAATACGCTGGGGGCCAAACGACAGGTGTTCTTTGTCTCGCTAGGTGGGTTCGATAACCACGATCTTCTGATGGAGAACCACCCCACCCTGATGCGTCAGGTGTCAGATGCCATGACTGCCTTCTATAATGCGACAGCAGAGATGGGCGTCGCCAATTCTGTGACCGCTTTTACAGCATCTGATTTCGGACGCACCCTGTCGTCAAACGGCAATGGCTCAGACCACGGTTGGGGGAGCCACCACTTTGTCGTAGGCGGCGCGGTCAATGGCGGGCGCTATTTCGGCACCGCGCCGCACATATCCATCACCACTGATGATCAGGTCGGTCAGGGGCGGCTTCTGCCTTCGACTTCGGTTGATCAGATGGGGGCGACACTGGCGCGCTGGTTTGGTGTGTCAACGTCGGAACTGCCGACCGTGCTGCCGAACATCGGGCGCTTTGCCTCGTCAAATCTTGGCTATTTCAGTTAACCGGCCTTAACCCATTCTCTACGCACGACCTTAAACTTTGGGGGCTAATCTCTCCCTACGGTCAGCTTGCCGTGAATGGGGATAAGGATTCATGTCTGCGTTTAATATTGCCGCTGCTGGCGCACTAAATGCGTCACAGTCGTTTGCGTCCTCGGCAGGTCGAATTGCTGCCAATGCCGGTAAAAATGATGTCTTGAGTGACTTTGTCGATCAGATCGAAGCGCGCCATGCCTTTGAGGCCAATGTGCAGGTACTGAAATCCACCGATGAGATGGTCGGGCAGTTGCTCAACATAAAGGCCTGATTATCAGGCGACCTTAACCGTACGGATCGAAAACAGCGACACCAGCTTGGAGACACCAGGCATGGTCGAGAGCACGTCACGGTGCACATCTTCGTACGACAGGCTTTCGCGCAGTACGATTTTCAGAAGATAATCAGCTTCACCTGACATCAGGTGACATTCTTCGATGGCCGCAATCTGAACGACGGCTTTTTCAAACTTCTCAAAAGTTTCGCGGCGCTGATCCTGCAAGGTGACGTGGACGAATACCACGCCCTGCTTGCCCTGAACACTTTCGGCAATGACCGCACGATAGCCGGCAATAACACCGCGCTGCTCAAGCAGCTTGACCCGACGGTGTGCCGCCGATGGTGACAGGCCAACCTTTTCACCAAGTTCCGCCGCCGTGGCACGCGCATCCGCCCGCAACACCTTGATGAGTTCACGGTCAAACGAATCGAGATCGGAAAATTTATCGCTCCCAGCCATGAAATTGAGATTATATGCGACGATCACGCTCTTCAAGCGATAAGTTCAGTCTGAAATCGCAATCTGGGTTATATTGTTGCGTCTCAGCCCGCGTATCGGCGCACATGGGCCAAAAACGCATCCATCCACCCCTGAAGGAAGGCGCGGCTACGCTCGCCAATCTGGCCATCCGCCGTCAGAAGACTGTCATTCGCCTGAAGAAAGGCTTCGGGCTGCCCCAGTGTCGGCGCATCCAGATAGGCCAGAATATTACGCAAATGCTGCTGCGCCATCGAGGTTCCCATGGCACCGCCTGAGACACCAAGCACACCCGCAGGTTTGCCTGTAAAGGCGCTCTGGCCATAGGGACGCGAAGCATGATCAATCGCATTTTTCAGAACACCCGGCACCGAGCGGTTATATTCAGGCGTGACGACCATCAACCCGTCTGCGGCCTTGATTTCACGCTTGAGGCGTAACACCGCCTCGGCCTGATGCGCATCATCATCCTGATTATATAGCGGCAGGTCACCGATGCGCAGAATATCAAAATTCACATCCGCAGGCCCCAGACGGATCACGGCCTGCGCCACCTTGCGATTAAGTGAATCCTTTCGGAGACTGCCGACCAGAACAGCAACAGACAGATTAGCCATCATATTATCCTGTAAGGTTGCACCATAATAATGGTCCGCACCCTATCGTGCGCGGAATAAAAATTCAGTGCGGCACATCAACATCAGTCGGGGCCTGTGACGCGCCTAACCCAGTAAAAAGTCTGTCCGTTTTTCAAATAAACTTTGCCTATTCCCTGACTTGGCATTAGCCTTTCGCCTCTTGGGAGAACGTCAGTTTTGTCTCCCTTCCGCATTTTCACAGCGCCTTATCTCCGGTTTTTGCCGGTTGTACGCCGGAAAATGTAGCAAAACAAAAATCAGAGCCGGATTTCGATTCAATCGGAACGAAATCTGATCTAATGGTGCGACCCGAGCCGCGACAGGACAGACAGGCAGATGAAATCACGCATACGCCCCCCTCTTACGCCCCTAAACCTGTCTTCATCGGAGATACGTACCGATAGCGGAAACGACACACATCCTGACGCCGATACCGAAGCACAACTGGCGGCCGAACAGGCGTCAGCGTCTGATGATGATCTGGATATCCCTTCGCCTCAGTTGCAAACCGAAGCCTATGCCGAAGGGCCTGCCGTTACCCTGACCCCACCGCCTGAACCATCGCCGCCGGTGATGCAGGAAGAGACGCCTGAGCCTGTGCCCGTCACCAAGGCGGCACCGGCCCTGAAGGCCAGACCCGATGGCATCCTTAAGGTTTCCGGTGGCTCCGGCGGACTGTTCTGGGGCGGCACCATTTTCGTCAGCCTCTTGTGGGCCCTGAGCCTGACGGCCTTTGTACTGGGTGCGGAAACCGATCTTAATGCCTTTACGACTGAGCCGTTTCGACTGGTGATACTGGGGGCACTGGCCCTGTTTCCCATTGGTCTGATTGTGGCCACGGCTGTTGCCCTGCGCCATGCGGCGGCTCTGTCACAGGAGGCACGCCGTACCGCTGCGCTGGCGGACGCCATGATTGCACCGGCAACCGTCGCCGCATCAGAGACTTCGCAACTGGTGGACAGTCTGCGTCAACAGGTTGAACAGGCCGTCCGCGCCGTCCGCATGGCTCACAACGACCTGAGTGAACTGAGCCAGCGTCTGAAATCTGAAACCGATACACTTAACGAAGCCGCCGGTCTGGCGCGTTCGACCACCACCTCGATTACCGATGCCCTGGGGCATGAACGCACCGCCATCACCGCGCTGGGGGAAATTCTGGATAAGCAGGCCCACAGCGTTATCGATGCTGTTGACCGTCAGGCGCGTATGGTCGCCGATGCGTCTGATCTGGCGCAAACCCAACTTCAGGAAGCCGAAGCCGCTCTGGCGGCCCGTGCCGCCGACCTGACCACCGCCGCCAATGACGCGCAGGAAAGTGTGCGCGTCATTGCCGAAGATCTGGGGCGTCAGACCTTACGTCTGGAAACCGCCGGTACCGGCGTCACAGACCAGATCCGCACGGTTGAAGAAGGCCTGAGCCAGCAACGGGCCGGACTTGTGTCCGCCGCCCTGTCGCTTCGGGCCGATCAGGAGGACTTTGCAGTGCATCTGGAAAACCAGCGCGCGCAACTGGCCGAAGCGCTTAATGTCACCCGCACGGCAACCGTCGAGCTTGGGGAAACCTCGTCACGTGGTGTCGATGTATTGCGTGATCTGGTGCTGCACGCGCAGGCTCAGTTCCGTCAGGTGCTGACCGGCGCCGAAAGCGAGCGCACCGCGTTTGAAACCCGCATTCACTCGACCCTGTCCAATATCTCGCTGATGGCCGCTGATGCCCGTGACGAAATGGTCAGCGAAACCCAGCGCGCGCTTGAGCAACTGCATCAGGCCGCCAGCGATGCCCGCACCGCCGCCGATCAGGCCGCTGCCTCGGCGCAGACACGTGTAGACCGCCTGAACGAAAGCCTGTTTGAAGCCGGTAAAAAGGCCGAAGACGTATTCGACAGCCGCATGGCTTCGGCCCGCCGTCTGATTGAAGACTCCGTCGAACTGATTGACGACGCAGGCGATAAGGCGGCCCAGCGACTGGACGACAGTTTTGCCCATGCCCGCAACGCCATTGCGCAGGTTGATGCGGCCTTAAGCGAAATCAATGCCCGCGTCGATGATCTGCCGCAGCAATCCAGAACACGGCTTGAGGAAATTCGCCGCTCGGTCGAAGACGGCCTTATGGCCATGACCGATGCCGCCCGTAAGGCCGCAGAAGAAACCGAAGCCGTCGATCAGGTGTTTCAGGAACGCGTCAAACGTAATTATGAAATGCTGACCGAGGCAGTCCGTCTTATGGGGGTTGTCGGCGGACAGCCTCAGCCATCGGCGCCGTCTGCCTCTAACCCTTATGTCGAACGCTTTGACCGCACCCGCGACCCGATCAGGCCTGCGCGCGTCAGAACGGAGCCTCTGCGTCCGGATACGGCATCTGATCGTCAGACCAATGACCGTTCCGCACCCCTGACACCTGCACGCAAGACCCGCCCCGAACGCCCGCTTGAACGGCCTGCGGATCGTCAGTCTGTGCAGGATGGCTGGTCATGGCGCGACTTGCTGAACGGTATGGAGGGGCGTGAAAACCCACCGCCTACCGCCAGAGAGACATCACGCGAAACACCGCGCAACGAACCGGCTAAGACGCCACCCTCAGACCCTCAGGCGGAAAGCTACGAAAGTCTTGATGACCTGCTGGTGGCCGAAGTCACAGCTATGGGCGTTGATACCCATTCCCTGCTTAACCGCACACGCCTGAGCGAAATCATTGCCGCGATTGTCGCCGATGATAACGAGGGCGCGCGTCTGGTTATACGCCGTGTGGCCCCTGCCGCCATTCGCCGCCTCAGCCGCCGCCTGACGACTGATCCGACCTTGCGTGAACAGGTCAATGAGTTTGTCGGAGCGCTGGATCGTCAGATCAACATTGCCTTGCTGACGCCCGATGCTCAGGCCGCTCTGACCGAGCTTCTGGGTAATCCGGCAGGGCGCACCTATCTGATGTTTGATGCGGCCATAAGCGACCTGATCTGATGCCAGTGCTGACGGTAAGTACCGAGGTCTGGCCGATTGCCGGACGCTTTACCATTGCCCGTGGCTCCAAGACCGAGGCACAGGTGCTCTATGTCCGACTGACTGAGGATGGTCACTCAGGTCACGGCGAAGCGGTGCCCTATGCCCGTTACGGCGAAACTATGGACGCCGCCATTGCCGCCATCGAAGCCGTGCGGCCACAGATCGAAGCAGGGATAACCCCAGAGACCCTGCTGACGCTCATGCCTGCCGGAGCCGCACGCAATGCGGTTGATTGCGCTTTGTGGGATTTACGCGCCAAACAAAGTGGCATCAGAGCCTACAGGGCCGCCGGTCTTGAGATATTCAAACCACTGAAAACAGCCTACACCCTAAGCCTTGACACCCCCGAAGCCATGGGCGAACAGGCCGCGCGCAATGCCCGCCGCCCGACCCTTAAGCTTAAGATCGGCGGGCCGGATGACCTTAGGCGCGTAGAAGCAGTGCGCGCCCATGCCCCCAATCCGCGCCTGATCGTCGATGCCAATGAAGGCCTGACGCTTGATGACCTCAAGGCCCTTGCGCCCGATCTGCACAGGCTTGGGGTCGTGCTGATTGAACAGCCCCTTAAGGCCGGAGAGGATCAGGCACTTGAGGGGTATCGGTGTCCGGTGCCACTCTGTGCTGACGAAAGCCTGCACACCCGTGACACGCTTGATCACTGCGCTGCCCTTTATGATGCGGTGAACATCAAGCTTGATAAGACCGGTGGCCTGACCGAAGCCCTGCTTCTGAAAAAAGCGGCGCAGGAAAAAGGGCTAATGATCATGGTCGGCTGTATGGTGGCTACGTCGCTGTCTATGGCACCGGCCATGCTGGTGGGACAAGGGGCCGATTTCATCGATCTGGACGGGCCGCTTCTGCTGGCCAAAGATCGTGAACCGGGTCTGGGGATCATAGGCTCTATACTGGAACCACCTGAACCGGCACTTTGGGGCTAAACTCGGTGCTTGCGGTATAGCCATAAGGACGTGCCAAATCCGGCAGCGGCCATCAACGCCATGACGCCATAGCCTCTGGCCCCCAGCACATCATAGACCGGCCCCGCCGCCAGTGTCGAAAGCCCCATCATCACTCCCATGACATAGGCCGCGCTGATGGTCTGGGCGAGGTTCTGATAACCTTCGGGGGCAAATTTACGCGTCAGTTCCAAACCCGCCAGATAACAGGCGGCAAAGCTCATGGCATGGAGCATCTGTAGCGGCCACAGCATCCACATTGGCGGTGAAAAAGCCATTGCCGCCCAGCGCAGCACACTGAATCCGCCCGCCAGAAGCAACAGATTCCATGCCCCGAACTGGCGACGCATCCGCAGACCAAAAGCCAGCATCAGCACTTCGGTAGACACCCCTACGGCCCAGAGATACCCGATGCTCAGGCCGTCATAGCCTTCGTTCTTCCAGATCAGACTGGAAAAGCCGTAATAAAAGGCATGGGCCGCCTGAATGCAGCCCAGCGCAATCATCAGCCAGATAAAATCAGGGTTGCGCGCCAACACCTTGACGCGTTCCCACCCACTGGCTGTCGGTTCGGTAGCAAGCGTGTCAGGTTTGGCCTCAAGACGCGGGGCCGCAGGCAGAATAAACCGCGCCACCAGAGCCGTCAGAGACGCCGCCATGATGATCCAGATAAGGATCAGATCGACACCAAACAGCTTCAGCAGATAACCAACCGCGATATTGGTGCCAATGAAACAGACAGACCCCACTGCCCGTGCACGGCTGTAGTCGAAACCTTGCCTGCGCGACAGCTCCATGGTCATGGCATCGGCCTGAGGTGTCATTGAGGTCGTACAGGTAAAGCCCAGCACCCAGACAATCGTAAACAACAGGAAACGGTTGTCATTAAACAAAGGCCACAGGGCCAGAAGCGCATAAAGACAGCCGCCCGCTGCGGCCATGAAAATCATCGGTGTGCGATAAAGCCGGAATGTATCCGCCCACACGCCGATAACCGGCCCCGATACGGCCCTGAGCAACAGCGGTATCGCCAGAATAAGCCCGATCTGCGCGCCCGACATGCCTTTGGAAGCGAACCACAACGGCATGTAGGGCAGGCTGGCCCCCGTCCCGATCAGCAGGAAGCCGTAGAAGATGGCCTGTCGCCAGCGCGTTGAAAAATTAAAAAGGGTTGTCGGAAGCGGCATTTTCAGTGTTTGATCAAAATACGGCACATATGGCCGCCTCATTGCCCCAAAAGGCAACTTGTAACCTAAAGACATGATGACTGATCAACACAGCGCTTTGCATAGCCGCAGACCCGTTAACAGCCCCTACCCCGACATAGAGCCATATGATTACGGCTATATGCCTACCGGCGGGAAACATCAAATCTATTATGAACAAAGCGGCAATCCCGAAGGCCTGCCGGTCGTGGTCGTACATGGTGGCCCCGGTGGCGGCACCAGCCCGAACCTGCGCTGCTACTTTGATCCGCAACTGTACCGCATCATTTTGTTCGATCAGCGCGGCTGCGGCAAATCACGGCCGCATGCCTCACAGGACATCTCGCTTGAGGACAACACCACCTGGCACCTGATCGCCGACATGGAGGCCCTAAGGGAAAAGCTTGGGGTCAACAAATGGGTAGTCTTTGGCGGCTCATGGGGGTCAACACTGTCGCTCGCCTATGCCATCAAACACACTGATCGGGTGTCGGCACTTATATTGCGCGGCATTTTTCTGGTGCGCCGCTCAGAGCTTGAATGGTTCTATCAGGAAGGCTGTTCGCAGATCTATCCCGACCTTTGGGAAGGCTATCTGGCCCCTATCCCCGAAGCCGAACGCCATGACCTGATGGCCGCCTATTATAAGCGCCTGCATGGCGACAATTATGATGAAAAGCTGAACTGCGCTCTGGCTTGGGCCGGATGGGAAGGCAATACCCTGTCGATCGAAGGGCCACCGGATACGCCTTCAAAATTCGCCGAACCGGAATTTGCCATTGCCTTTGCCCGCATCGAGTCCTGGTACTTTCACAACAAGGGCTTTTTCGACAGCGACAACTGGATTCTTGAAAATATTCCGGCGCTGAAAAACGTTCCCGGCTGGATCGTGCAGGGCCGTTATGATGTCGTAACCCCAATGCAGACCGCATGGGAACTGCACAAGGCATGGCCCGAAGCGCGTCTGAATGTGGTCAATAAGGCCGGTCACTCGTCTTCGGACACCGGCATATTGCGGGCGCTGGTGGCTGCCGCTGATGAAGCGGCAGCGTTGCTGACGTCCTGATGTTATTGCGCCGGTTCGGGCTGAGCCGTTTCAGCCTGAGCCGGTGCTGTCTCTGCCCTGGCTGCCGGTTTGGAAACATAGGCGGCATCTTCGGACGGCCAGATAATCTTTTGCGGCTCACCTGCCTTGCGGCCTGTCAGTGTCGGCAGGTAGATCGGCGCCGAACAGCTACGGTATTTGTTTGACCACCACATGCCTTCGGCCTCGCACTTACGGCGCGGCATCTCGTAATAGTTGCCATAGATCAGCACACCGGCACTGGCGACGATAAAAACGCCCAACGCGATCAGCTTAACCCGCAGTACCCATTTATTGGCGTTTTTCATTTAACAATCCTGATTTTTCGCCTTCATACCCTGCCCCAAGGGCAGATGCAAATTGTCGTGAGCCTTATCTCTATTGTCCGTTTTTGTCACTTCTGTGATTGACTTTGGCCCCGCCGCTCGTCACTTAGAGCCTGTTGCAAAACAGTCTGTTTCCGCTTCGTGAAGGACAAAGAGCATGAAGGTATTAGTGCCCGTGAAACGGGTGTTGGATTTCAATGTCAAGGTTCGTGTGAAGAGCGACCAGTCGGGTGTCGATCTAGCCAATGTCAAGATGGCGATGAACCCGTTTGACGAGATAGCGGTAGAAGAAGCGGTGCGCCTGAAGGAAAAAGGCACAGTCACCGAGATTGTTGCCGTATCTATTGGTGTATCCCAGTCTGAGGCCGTGCTGCGTACGGCGTTGGCGATGGGCGCGGATCGCGCCCTGCTGATCCAGACCGATGCCGATCTGGAGCCGCTGGCGGTGGCCAAGCTCCTGAAGGCTGTGGCCGAAGACGAAAAGCCTGACCTGATTATCATGGGTAAGCAGGCCATTGACGGTGACAACAATGCTACGGGTCAGATTCTCTCGACCCTGCTTGACTGGCCACAGGCGACCTTTGCGTCAAAGGTCGAGGTAGCCGGTTCGGAGCTTCTGGTTACCCGCGAAGTTGACGGGGGTCTTCAGACCCTCGGCGTCACCTTGCCCGCCGTGGTCACGACCGACCTGCGTCTCAATGAGCCGCGTTACGCGTCGTTGCCGAACATCATGAAGGCCAAGAAGAAGCCTCTGGAAACCAAGCAGGTTGCCGATTACAGCGTCGATGTCGCCCCACGACTGAGCGTTGTTAAGGTAACCGAGCCGCCGAAGCGTTCGGCCGGTGTCAAGGTGGACAGCGCTGAAGCGCTGGTGGCTAATCTCAAGTCTGCTGGAGTACTCTGATATGGCTGTTCTGGTTATTGCCGATCATGACGGGGCGCATCTGCGTGATACGACCCTGAAAACCCTCACGGCGGCGCAGGCCCTGTCGGGGGATGTCGATGTGCTGGTCTATGGTGACGGCGCGACAGCGGTTGCCGCACAGGCTGCCGCAGCGGCGGGTGTGCGCAAGGTGCTCACCGCCGAAAGCCCTGAGCTTAAGGCTGATATTGCCGAAGCGGTTTCGGCGCTGATCCTGTCGCTTGCCGATGCTTACGAAGCCATTGCCATTCCGGCGACGGCTTCGGGTAAGAACTTTGCGCCACGCATTGCCGCAAAGCTTGATGTGTCGCTGATTTCGGATGTCACCGAGGTGGTGTCTGCGGATACCTTTGTCCGTCCGATCTATGCGGGCAATGCGCTGGAAACCATCAAGACCTCTGACGCCAAAAAGGTTCTGACGGTACGTCCGACGGCCTTTAAGCCGGTGGCGGCCTCAGGCGGTTCAGCGGCCATTGAGGCCGTGTCGGCACCGTCGGTTACGTTGAAAACCCGTTTTGTCTCCGAAGAGAAGGTCACCTCGGATCGCCCTGAACTGGGCGCGGCCAAGGTGATTGTTTCCGGTGGGCGGGCGCTGGGTTCGGCTGAGGAGTTTACCTCTGCGCTTGAGCCTCTGGCGGATAAGCTGGGGGCCGCTATTGGGGCCTCACGCGCAGCGGTGGATGCCGGTTATGCGCCGAACGACTATCAGGTCGGCCAGACCGGCAAGGTGGTCGCCCCTGAGCTTTATATTGCGGTCGGGATCTCCGGTGCCATCCAGCATCTGGCGGGCATGAAGGACTCCAAGGTCATTGTGGCCATCAACAAAGACCCCGAAGCCCCGATCTTTCAGGTCGCTGACTTCGGTCTGGTCGCTGACTACAAAACCGCTCTGCCGGAGCTTCTGAAAGCACTGGGCTAAGCCTGAGGGTCATGGCCTTAAAGCCACCCTCGGATTTTATTATTTTCAAGGCCTTGCCAAAGTCTGTGGCAGGGCCTTGATTATATTTGCGGGCGCTATAGTGTCTGCCCAGCGTCGTATCAGGTTCGGATTATATGATTGATATCAAAAAAGTAGGCATCATCGGTGCCGGTCAGATGGGATCGGGCATCGCTCAGGTCTGTGTACAGGCCGGTTACGCAGTCATTCTGTATGACCAATCGGCTCAGGCCGTTGCCGACTCGTTTGAACGTATCAAAAAAGGCATTAGCCGTTCCGTTGAAAAGGATGTCATCACATCCGAAGTCGGCGAAAAGGCGCGCACGCTTCTGACCCCCGCTGCCTCGGCCAGTGATCTGGCGGACTGCGATCTGGTCATCGAAGCGGCCACTGAAAACGAAGACATCAAGAAGGCCATTTTCAAGGCCGTCAGCGAGCATCTTAAGCCCGAAGCCATTCTGGCCTCCAATACCTCGTCTATCTCCATTACCCGTCTGGCGGCCGCTTCGGATCGTCCGGGGAAGTTTATCGGCCTGCACTTCATGAACCCCGTGCCGGTCATGAAGCTGGTTGAGATTATTCGCGGCATTGCCACGGACGCGGAAACCTATGAGGCCGCTGTTCGTTTTGCTGAATCTCTGGGCAAGATCACTGCCAACTCACAGGATTATCCGGCCTTCATCGTCAATCGGGTTTTGATCCCGATGATCAACGAAGCCATCTATACACTGTACGAAGGCGTCGGCACGGTCGAAGCCATCGACACCGCCATGAAGCTTGGGGCCAATCATCCGATGGGGCCGCTTGAACTGGGCGACTTCATTGGTCTGGATACGGTTCTGGCGATCATGAACGTACTTTATGATGGCCTGTCCGATTCCAAATATCGCCCTTGCCCGTTGCTGGTGAAATATGTCGAGGCCGGCTGGCTGGGTCGTAAGACCGGTCGCGGCTTCTATGACTATCGCGGCGACAAGCCGGTACCGACGCGTTAATCCCTTGCCATTTCGCACGCCTGCCTTTCCGTGGATCGTGACCGGCCTGCTCGGCGCCCTGAGCCTGCATGGATTGGCGTGGTTTTTCTCACGCGTCTATGCCGTGCCGCTGGCCGAAGCCCTGCACGAAACCCAGAGGCAGGTAATGCTGGCTCTGTTCTGGATGGTCTGCGCCATTGCCCTGTGGTCTATGCACCCGCCCAAGAGCCGGTTGACGGCGCTGTTTCATATAATGGCCTGCGCCTTTGTTGTGTGCTTCCTTGGTTCGGGCGTCGCCTTCTTTAACTGGATGGTGTCGCAGAATGTCGCCTTTGATGGTCAGAACCTTCTGATCTTCTCGGGCTATGCTCTTCTGATGATTTTAGGACAGCTGTTTCTGGCCCTGCCTTCGGCCACCCTTCTGCAACAGATTGTTCTGGCGCCTGCTCGCCAGAAAGCCATTCAGGACTGATGTCGTCCCCCCGCTTCGCCAGCCTTGACTATATTCGCGGGCTGGCCGTGCTTGGGATTTTAGCCGTCAATGCCGCCTCTTTCGCCGCCCCGATGCAGGCCGCGAACAATCCGATCTTTTGGCCGTTTACACTGTCTCTGGCTGATCTATGGGTCTGGTGGGGCATACACACCTTTTTTGAGGCCAAGTTCTATACGCTGTTTGCCATGCTGTTCGGCGTCAGCCTGTATCTGGTGGGGCAAAAGGCCGAAACGACAACACCGTTTATCAAGCACCCCCTGACCGGAAGATTGGGCTGGCTGTTGCTGTTTGGCCTGATCCACGGCGCACTGATCTGGTGGGGGGATATTCTGGTGATGTACGCCGTCACCGGTTTTGTCTTCTGGCGCTGGCGTTCGGTCAGCGGCCCGAAACTGCTGTTGTGGGGCACGGTCTTCTGGGTGATCGGCTCAACCATCATGGCCGTGATGCTGTTCGGCCTGAAACCGCTTTATGAAGCATACCCCGACTTTGTGACGGAAACTCAGGTCAATGTCATGGCCCATAGCGTCCTGATGCGTGGCACCTTCGCGCAGTCCCTAAGCGGTAATTTTACCGAATGGACCAACGGCCTGATTTTCACACTGACCCTGTACCTGCCCAAGATTCTGGGACTGATGATGATTGGTCTGGGCCTGTTTAAAACCGGCTTTTTCGAAGGACGCTATCCTGCATGGCCGGTAATCGCCGCCGGTGCCGTGTCATTGGTTCTGATCGGCTGGCAAAACCTTCTTGATATGCGCGCCGGATTCCCGCCGGGGGATCACGAAGCGACCTATAGTCTGGCCAATGAGTTTCTCGCGCCCTTCGTCAGTCTGGCCTATGCAACAATACTTATGCTTCTGGCCAAGGCGGGCAGTGGTTTCATACGCCTTCTGGAGCCGGTGGGTCGGCTGGCCTTCACCAACTATCTGACCCAATCCCTGATCATGACGGCTATTTTTTACGGTGGACGCGGCCTCGGCCTGTTCGGCACTTTGGGCTATGTTCAGCTTATCGCCATTGTCGCGAGCATCTGGGTGGTTCAGATCATCTGGTCCCCCATATGGCTCAGACACTTCCGCTATGGCCCCTTTGAGTGGATCTGGCGCTCACTGTCGCAAAGGCAGCGCATCCCGATCAGACGGTGACATACACCCACGCCGTCGTACCGGAGGTCAGCGCCACCTCTATGCGTTTGTAATCTGACACCTCATAGGCATCAGCATGCGCCAGTTCTTCGGGCGTGATGCGAAACACCTTGCCCGCAACCTTATCGGCGGCATTTCCGGTTTTTACGGCCACCGGATGAAACCGCTCGCCGCTGGTTTTCAGCACTTCGGGGTCGGTGATTTCCAACATGTCCATGCGCCAGCCACTCAGCGCATCTTCTTCCCCGCCCAGCAAACGCGCGAACGTCGCCAACTGCACCGGCTCAAGCTGCAAGGTGCCATAGGAAAACAGATTAATGCTTGCGCTCATAAGTCACCTTTAAAAAGAAAACCCCGCAGACACTAACGCCTGCGGGGTCTGTTTAGCAGATATGAGGCGGATTAGTCTGCCTCAGTTTCTTCGCCTGCCTGTTCCTTAGCCAGACGCGAATGCCAGAAGCCGTAGGCGGCATAGATCGCTGCCCCGACGACCGCATAGCCGCACAGCAGGATCAAAGGCAGCGGGTTATCATTCATGGCATGCTGTATCATTGGCACGAAGTTAAACGCCGCCAGCCCCAGACAGGCGATAATGCCTGCACCTGCGGTATAGACGCCGCCCGGCACACGGAACGGACGCTCAAGCTCAGGGTGGGTAATCCGCAAATAGATGACCGAGAAACAGACAATGGCAAAGGCCAGCGCCGTCCCCATAGACACCAGATCCCCCAGAATACGGATCGGCAGGAAGGACGCCGCAATCGTAATCAGCGCCCCCAGAACAATCGTGCCGGTCCACGGGGTTTGCAGCTTAGGATGCACATTGGCGAACACCTTGGGCAGCAGGCCGTCACGGGCCATGGTATAGAAGATACGTGTCTGGCCATAGACCAGCACCAGCATCACCGAGCCAAGGCCCAGAACCGCACCGAACTTGATCATCAAACTGACGGCATTAAGCGAACCACCCTCAACCCAGGGGGCCGAGAAATTGGCCCATGTCAGCGCCATGCGATCAATCGCTACGGCGATCGGGGCCGGACTGGCCAGCTCAGGATAGGGCACGATACCGGTCATAACCGCGGCCACGACCATATAGATCAGCGTACAGACAATCAGCGCCCCCAGAATCCCGACCGGCACATCACGTGACGGATTTTTGGATTCGGCGGCGGCTGTCGAAACCGCTTCAAAGCCCAGATAGGCATAGAAGATGATCGCTGCGCCACGCAGCACGCCGCCATAGCCGAACTGGTCCCAGGTCTGGCCTGCGGGTGGGATAAAGGGCTGCCAGTTGGCCGGATTGATATAGGCGACACCAACGGCAATAAAGGCCAGTAGCACCAGCACCTTAATGACCACAATGGCATTGTTCACATTGGCGGATTCCTTAATGCCCATCACCAGCAGCGCCGTCACAGACGCAATACCGATGGCGGCCATCAGGTTGAAGGTGCCGGTGAACGGAAAACTGCCCTGACCGTTTTCATCGGTCACATACTGAATGAGCGGCGTGGCCCACATATGACCTTCGCGGCCCGCATATTCTATGGGCGGAAACAGATGCTGGCTGATGCCAAAATCATTGAGGATCGAGACCATATAGCCTGACCAGCCGACGGCTACTGACGCCGCCGAGACGCCATATTCCAGCACCAGCAGCCAGCCCATGACCCACGCGGCGATTTCGCCCATGGACCCATAGGCATAGGTATAGGCAGACCCTGAAACCGGCATGGTCGATGCCAGTTCGGCATAACAAAGCCCCGCCAGCGCGCAGGCAAATCCGGCCAGCACGAAAGAGATGATCACCGCGGGGCCTGCATAGCCTGAGGCCACTTCGCCGGTGATAACGAAAATCCCTGCCCCGATGATCGCCCCCACCCCGAGCGATATCAGATTGAGCGGGCCAAGCGAACGTTTCAGCGGGCTTCCGGCGGCTTCGGCCTGAATCCTTGAGATGGGTTTTTTCAACCCCAGACGGTTTAGGAGGTTCGACATTGAACAGGCACTCTCATAATGAGCTTCAGAAGGGAAGACATTTTTAGGGAAAAAAGAAGCGGCCCATGACGCTTCCCGGGCCGCTTGCTGAAGTGTAACAGCGAAGTTTTATCGAACGATCCGCGCACTTTGAGGGGAGGAAATCGGGTGTGCGCGGATCGTTGATTCGGTCACTTATAGAAAGCGTTGAAGACAAATTTATACGTGTTGTGGCTCTGGCCGCGCCATTGCGGTTCAAAACCGTAGAGCAGGATCTTGCCCTTACCGTATTCGACTTCGAGCGCAGCCGCCTTGCCCTGAATTTTCTCAGGATGGATGGCCACACCGCTCTTCAGCGGGCTGGTGTCGTCGCTGTACTTCGCCAGCACCTTACCCTTGAAGCCTTCCTTGACTTCGAAGACAGGGCTGTACTGGAACATGACGACTGGCTTGGCCGCCAGACCAGCCGTAAACGGCGAGGCTTCGGCCAGTTCAACCTCAAACAGGCTGCCTGCGCTGAAGAATTGCTCACGCGTCAGGGTCTTGGCGAAGTTGGTCACCGGCAGGCCGAACAGTTCAATCACAGCATCCGAAGCGCCGTTCATGACCACCAGCGTACCGCCGTCAGACACAAAGGTCTTAAGGGCTTCACCACCGGCATCACCGATACCACCTGCATATTCCGGAGGCGTTTGCTCTTCGCTCAGGCCGTTTTTCATGACCTCAAGCGACGAACGGCCGCGACCGCCCATATCCGGCAGAATGATGGTGTCGTACTTGGAGGACAGCTTACCGGAGATGTCCTTGTTATAAAGGCTCGTCAGCGGATAGTCATGCTGCTCAAGCACCCAGCGTGACCAGCCTTCGTCCATGTTGGAACCCCAAGGACGATACATGCCGATCCGTGCCGCCTTAACCGCCGTAGCTTCTGGGGCTGACGGAACCGCCGTGAAATCAACGCTGTACTTAACCGCGATCGGGTTCAGCTTGGCAGCGTTCAGACCCGATACCACAAAGGTTTCACCGTCCGGCGTTACCGACAGCTTGCCACCGGCCTTATAGATGGCGTTGGTCGCGGCATAAGAAGCATTGACCTTACGGCTCAGGGTATAGGTGCGACCCTGACCGGAAACGCTGCCCTCAACCTCGGCCTTGCTGATACGCGTCAGGGACGAACGCTCAGTGGTACCGACCGGAGTCGCAATGGCTTCGGCTTCTACGCCCATCTGGAACGGCAATGTCCAGCCGGTGGCATCATAAGGCAGATCAGCCGGTGTACCTTCGCCGCTGAGGACGATGTCCGGATATTTCTGCACGCCCAGAAGCTCAGGGATAAGACCCGAATAGGCCTGATCGGTCAGAAGCACATAGGAACCGGCCGGATAGGTCTTGCCGCCCAGCGTGATCTCGCTGCTGGCCTGATGCACTTCTACGCCGTGATCGATAAAGATTTGCGCCAGTTGTGCGGTTTCGACCATATCGGTCTGACCGGCAGGCAGGACATAGCCATGCAGGCCATCAGCCGTATATTTGGAGATATTGTCGCGACCAGCCTGATAACGGTTATACAGCAGCACTTCGCGGTACTTTACGCCCGTATCCAGAATTGCCATCGACGAGGTTACACCGTAGTCGACGCCGTCCTTCAGACGCCACCAGCCACCTTTCCAGGGGTTCGGATACATGATCTGAGGCGCGAAATCCTTACGGTTTTCAGGGAAGTCCTTCGGATCATAGAATTTCGGCGTCGCGGAATCGTGGGCGATTTCCGTGAAGAAGGAAATGGTGTTGCGGAACACGTGGGTGTAATCAAGGAAACCCGCATACCAGTTGTCAAAGCGCGCCTGCGCAATGGCGCCGGGCTTATTTTCATGCTCGAAACGCGCCATCATGTTGGTACCAAGCGCGTTGGTCCAGATGCGCATGTTCTGGTGAACATTGCTTGAGATCGGGTCAGCGAACGGCGGCACCCAGATACGGGCGGGGAACGGCGCGACCTGGTGGTGCGACAACCAGATTACCGGATCATAGTCCTGCACGGCCTTAAAGACGGTGCGGCTTTCGGTCATGTTCAGCATATAGCCGTCACGGTTGTTATCGTGACCGACATATTCCTGATACAGGTATGGCATACGCGAGGTTTCGTACTTTGTGCCAAGGTTCTTCTTGTACCAGTCAACGATCCAGTTCTGACCGTCCGGATTAAGCGACGGCCACAGGATCAGAATGACATTATCCAGAATGGCATCGATCTCGGCATCGCCCTGAGTCTTCACAAGCTTTTCAGCCAGTGCCAGCGCCGTCTGGTGCGCGGCAACTTCTGACGGGTGCATACCGCCATCAATGTGGATGATGATCTTGCCTTCGGCCGCCAGCGCCTTGGCGTCAGCATCGGTCAGGCCCTTGGCCATTGCCAGCTTCTTCGAGATAGCGATGTGCTTATCAAGATTGGCAATGTTTTCCGGCGAGGAAATAACCGCATATTGCAGGGTCTGACCGTGGGTGGACTTACCGGCTTCGACCATCTTGATGCGGTCGGAACTGGCCTCAAGTGCCTTCATAAATTTGATAGCATCATGAAAGTCGGCCAGCTTGTAATCATCACCGATTTCAAAGCCAAGGACTGACGTCGCGCTTGGCACTTCGGCCTGAGCCACAGGGGCCAGCAGCGAGAGAGCCAGTACCGATGTCGCCATCAAAGCGCCGGTTTTAAAACTGAAGTGTTTCGTCATCTGGGAGTTTCCTTAAACACATCCCGCCATTTCTCAGGCTGGAAGTGCAGCAAAAATCATAACGGAAAGTTCCGCCCGAAGGGGGAGAGAGCGCCCCTCCGGGCGGGGTAGTGTCTTAGTTGAAGCGCTTGGTGAGGCTGACACCGATCGTGCGCGGCATGGCGCTGACGGCGCTGCCACCGACCGGAGTTGTCGACGAGTTGGTCAGACGGAAGATCGCCACATCATTCAGCAGGTTGTTGATGTAGAGCGAAGCTTCCCAGTCACCGGCATCATTGACGACGCCACCGCGCAGGTTCACCAGCGTATAGGCCGGGTTCTTCGTTGCGTAGGTGTCGTTCGGGTTCAGGGTAGAGAAGGATGTGCCGACATAGTTGACGTCTGCGCGCAGGAAGCCTTCGTATTCACCCGTCAGCGGGAACTGATAGTTGCCCGAGATCGCGGCCTTGTGCTTAGGGATAAAGGTGATGCGATCACCCTTACGACCCGCAGAGGTCACATAGTCATTGACCTGATCTTCGGTCAGTTGTGCGTCATTGTAGCTGTAGTTAGCATTGATGGTCACACCTGCTGCAGGCACGTAGGAGCCTTCAATTTCAAAGCCCTTAACCTCTGCCTTACCGGCATTGGAAATGAAGCTGAACGCACCGTTCGGGGTACGACCCGAAACCTGCATGTTGTCCCACTTCACCACATAAACCGCACCGTTCAGCACCAGACTGCGGTTAAACCACATGGTCTTGAAGCCGGCTTCGTAGTTCGTCAGGCTGTCAGATTCGTAAGGGATCAGAGCGTCCGGCAGACCAAAGGTCTGGTTCACACCACCCGGACGGAAGCCTTCGGAGATGTTACCGTAGAACATGATGTCAGAGTTCATGTCATAGCTGAGGTTCGCCTTGAAGATGGTGCCATCTTCCTTGGTGTTACGCTCATAGTAAGGACGCAGGTTCGCACCGATCAGATCCCACGGAATAACGGTCTCGCCGCCAACCATTTTTTCGTACTCGAAATAACGGCCACCCAGTGTGAGCTTCAGCTTGTCTGTGAAATCGTAGGTCATTTCACCGAACAAAGCCTTTTGCTTCAGTTCATCGACCACATAGCGGTAGTAGATGTACTTGATCGGCTGAAGCAACAGGCCGGTTTCCAGATCACCGAGAACGTCCGAACCAACCGTGTCCTGATTACGATCTTCGTAATAGATACCGGCGGTGAAGTTGAAGTTGCCTTCAAAGTTCGAAGACAGACGCAGTTCGTTCGTCCAGTTACGCACTTCGTCCGGATAGTAGATAGCAGCCGGATAGTAGCTGTTTACGTAATCAAGATAGTCCGCATATTGCTGCGTACCATCAACGCAGGTGACCCCGAGGAAAGCCGAACATCTGGCGACGGTGCGGTAACCGGCGACATAGTTGGTGTCATCCGCCGCATAGACCGAGTTGGCGCGGAAATAGCTGGTGTTGCCGGTCAGGGTGTAGTTACCCAAATCCCAGTTCGCCGTCAGCGAGTAGATCTTGGTGTCTTCGGTATAGGGCAGGATCAGCTTGTTGTCGGTCTTATATTCACCGATGCCTGGGAACCAGGTGTTGTTGCCCACCGCGTCGGTCTTTTGCGTATAGAAGGCCGCATCGATCGTCAGGGCGTCAGTGGCATTGTAACGCAGCAGGATACGGCCACCCTTCACGTTGCTGGTATTATAGTCTTCCTTACCGAGGAAGGTGTTATCAAGATAACCGCCCTGATCACGCTCATATACCACGACACGTGCCGCCAGCTTGTCTTCGACCAGCGGTACGTTGGCCATGACCGTATAGTTGTAGCTGTCGCCACCGCCATCGGTGGTCTGGTAACCGGCGCTGACAGACCCTTCATAGATCGGCTTCGGCTTTTTCATGATCATGCGCACAGCGCCGCCCATGGTCGAACCACCAAACAGTGTCCCCTGAGGGCCGCGCAGAACTTCGATACGCTCAACGTCCGAAGCCGTGGTGTCGGGGTTACGGCCACCGGCGTCCGAAGACACGCCGACCGAACCGGTGATCGGGGTTTCGTCATAGAAAACGCCGACCAGAGCTTCACCCGTACCCTGAATACCGCGAAGGCTGATACGACCACGGCCGGGGCCGTCATCGGATACCTTAAGGCTGGGGACGAACTTGACATAGTCCTGCATGGTCATGGCCCCGGTCTTTTCCAGTGTCTCGGCGGTGACAGCGGAAATAGCCATAGGGGTTTTTTGAATACGGGTGCTGCGCTTGGTCGCCGTAACCGTAACTTCGGTTACGCCTGTGTCTTCGATGACTTCAGCTGCATCAGCAGCGTCGTCAGCAGCAAAAGCCGAACCTGCTGCAGCCAGTAAGGTGGTTGCCAAAAGCAGTGTACGCATGGAAGTGCCCCGGGTGCGGCGGGACGTGCGGTTATCTTTGTGTGCCATCTGAATATCCCTTTTCAGAATTCTAGCTGTTTGGGAGCCTGACCACTGAGCCAGGGCAGCTGAATTATGTATAGACTTATTTCTGAAGGCCGGATCGTCAACCACCTTTTACGCAGTTGCGAAAAGGGAAAGGATGCACGCTAAGGTTTTTGACATAGTGTCGATATTTTAAATAAGTTAATTAAATCAGAAATATAAATTAACGTTTTTCTTAATGGTAACGCATTATTTCGGGTAATTTCAGTTTTGTTATTTGTCATTATTTCGACACATTTCACTTTGTTACACCCATTTGATTATTAATTTCTTTTGAAACCACCTTCTTTTATCAATGGTTCATTTCCTTACAGGGCGTCAGTTTTTCAAACAAAAAAAGCCCCCGCACAGGCAGGGGCCAGACGGGGGCAAGGTGACAGGTCAGGAGACTAATGAATTGACCTGAGTAACAAATATCTACGTCCGGAGCCTTCGTTCAGACCCGTCCCTGCGGCCATGCCGCCTTAACGAATCTGATGAACAAAACCGCCCCCTGCGTCAGATGAAAGGTCGTGAAATCAGGCGCTTCAATATGCAAAGCATCATAGGTTTCAAGCAGATGATCCGAAATGCGCGTCGCCGTCAGGGCAAAGATGATCCCCTCTCCGCCCCCCTCAGGCAGCGTGTCACCGGCCTCGATTTTGCTAACCTCGGCACTGAACCGGCCCCGACGGGTCATGATGTTCAGGTCCCTGACACTTAGCCCGACCGGCGCACCGAATGTCGGCACATCACCTTCAAAACGGAGGCTTTCGCCGTCACTCAGGTCATGCCAGACCCCGTTGACCTCAAGGCGCATACGCCCCTCAAGCAAGGTCAGATGCCGGTCAGTGCCGCGAAACACCGAAAACGCACCGGCACTATCGACCGTAGCCATGCTGATACGCCATTGAAAATGCTGCATGCTGGCGCCGGACGGGAAAACGGCGACTTCCTGAGTCTGCCCGCCGCCGTTTTTCCACGAGACGGTTTTGCGATCAGCGGCGGGCAGATAGGTCAGTTTCATACCGGCACTCCCTCTTAAAGTATTCCCGGCAAATCGAGACCCTTTTCACGGGCGCAATCGAGTGCAATCTCGTAGCCCGCATCCGCATGACGCATGACGCCAGTCGCCGGATCGTTCCACAGAACACGCCCCAGACGCTTGGCCGCTTCGTCAGTGCCATCGGCGACAATGACAACGCCGGAATGTTGCGAATAGCCCATGCCGACCCCGCCGCCGTGGTGCAGACTTACCCAAGTCGCTCCCGAAGCCGTATTCAGCAACGCATTGAGTAATGGCCAGTCGGATACCGTGCCCGAACCGTCCTTCATGGCCTCGGTTTCACGGTTAGGCGATGCCACCGAACCCGAATCCAGATGGTCGCGGCCAATCACCACCGGTGCTTTCAGTTCACCGTTCTTGACCATCTCATTGAAGGCCAGACCCAAACGGTGACGATCGCCCAGACCCACCCAGCAGATACGCGCTGGCAGGCCCTGAAACTGGATTTTTTCACGCGCCATATCGAGCCAGTTATGCAGATGCGCATTGTCCGGCAGCAGCTCCTTAACCTTGGCATCGGTCTTGTAGATGTCCTCAGGATCACCCGAAAGCGCGGCCCAACGGAACGGGCCAATGCCACGGCAGAACAGCGGACGGATATAGGCAGGCACAAAGCCCGGGAAATCAAAGGCGTTTTCAACCCCTTCATCCAGCGCCATCTGACGGATATTATTACCGTAATCTACGGTCGGCACACCGGCCTTCTGGAAATCGAGCATAGCGCGGACATGCTGCGCCATGGTGGCCCGCGCCGCCTTGGACACGGCTGGCGGATCGGTTTCACGCTTGGCGATCCACTGCTCAACTGTCCAGCCCGAAGGCAGATAGCCATTAACCGGATCATGCGCCGAAGTCTGATCGGTCAGCAGATCAGGCAATACGCCACGCTTCAGCAGTTCCGGCAAAATATCGGCGGCATTACCAAGCAAACCCACCGAAATCGGGGTCTTAGCTTCACAGGATTCCCTGATCCATTGCAGCGCTTCATCAAGGCTCTCGGTCGAGCGATCCAGATATCCGGTGCGCAGACGCATATCGATACTTGAGGCCTGACACTCAATCGCCAGACAGGACGCGCCCGCCATTACAGAAGCCAGAGGCTGCGCCCCGCCCATACCCCCAAGGCCAGCGGTCAGGAGCCACTTACCCGACAGGTCGCCGCTGTAATGCTGACGGCCCATCTCGACGAAGGTTTCATAGGTACCCTGAACAATGCCCTGCGCGCCGATATAGATCCATGAGCCAGCCGTCATCTGGCCGTACATCATCAGGCCTTTTTTATCGAGCTCGTTAAAATGCTCCCAGTTGGCCCACTTGGGCACAATGTTGGAATTGGCAATCAGCACGCGCGGCGCGTTTTCGTGAGTTTCAAACACACCGACCGGCTTACCCGATTGCACCAGCAGGGTCTGATTGTTCTCAAGGCGCTTCAGCGTCTCGACAATCTTGTCATAGCATTCCCAGTTACGTGCGGCGCGGCCAATACCGCCATAAACCACCAGATCTTCGGGCCGTTCGGCCACGTCAGGATGCAGATTGTTCATCAGCATCCGCAGCGGCGCTTCGGTCAGCCATGATTTGGCGCTTAATTCCGTACCCGTCGCCGGATGAATGACGCGACGATTATTGATTTGGGAGGACACAGTAAGACTCCTTACAGGAACACAAAAAAGAGAAATCAGGATCGGGCGAAGCCAAGGGCTGCCTGAATGAGTGAGACAAGCACGTCGCGCAAAGGTTCGGCACGTGCGGGGTCATAGGGCGTGGGCCAGTTATCCGGCGTGACCTGATCCGGTTCGTCCATATAACCGCGACAGGCCAGCTCCATCTGGATGGCATGCACACCCGCCAGCGGGCGTCCGTAATGGCGCGTCGTCCAGCCACCTTTGAAACGACCATTGACCACATGGCTGAAACCACTTTGGCCACAGAGTTGCGAAATCGCCAGACTTAGGGCCGGATCACAGGTGGCACCGCCATTGGTGCCGATATTGAACTGCGGCAACTCACCTTCAAACAGGCGCGGAATACCGGAGCGGATTGAGTGCGCGTCATACAAAACCACACGCGGATGCAGTTCCATCAAACGCGCAATCTCTGAGGCAATCGCCTGATGATAGGGATCAAACCAGGCCTGACGCCTCTGGGCGATTTCGGCTTCGTCCGGCGTCTGTCCCGACCGGTAAAGCGCCTCACCATCAAAGCTAACGGTCGGACACAGTTCGGTCGTCGCCTGCCCCGGATAGAGCGAAGCACCGGACGGGTCGCGGTTGACATCAATCACCGTGCGCGAAATCGTCGTACGCACCGTGGTGACACCCAGTTCGGCGGCAAAATCATAGAGTTTATGAATCCACCAATCGGCATCCTTACGCCCCATCGAGCCGGACACCAGACGGTCTTCGATGGCGAAGGGAATGTCGGTGCCGGTATGGGGAAAGGCGATAATTACCGGTGCCTGACCTTTGTGAACCTCAAGGAAATCTGTGGTCATAAGGCTACCTCCGGCAGGGCCGCTTGTGTGTCCGCAACCAGACGACCTTCGGAAACAAAGGCAATGGCGGCCTCAAGATCAGGGTGGAAATGACGGTCATCATCCAGCGCCGGAACCACCTTGCGCGTCGCCGTCCGCGCCCGCTCGAGCACCGCCGATGAGGTCAGAGGCGCATGAAAATCTATGCCCTGTGCCGCCGCCAAAAGCTCAATGGCAATGACGGCAAAAGCGTTGTTCGCCATGTCCATCAGGCGGCGCGCGCCGTGCGCGGCCATGGACACGTGGTCTTCCTGATTGGCCGAGGTCGGAATGGAATCGACGCTGGCCGGAAAGGCGCGTTGCTTGTTCTCGGAAATCAGCGCCGCCGCCGTCACCTGCGGGATCATGAAACCTGAGTTCAGACCCGGACGCGGCGTCAAAAAGGCAGGCAGCCCCGAAAGCGCCGGATCGACCAGCATGGCAATACGCCGTTCGGAAATCGAGCCAATCTCACAAATGGCCATAGCGATCATGTCCGCCGCAAAGGCCACCGGCTCGGCATGGAAATTACCGCCCGAAAGTGCTTCATCACCGTCTTCGCCGGTAAAGATCAGCGGATTATCCGACACGCAATTGGCCTCAAGCGACAGGGTCTGCGCCGCCTGACGCAGCACATCCAGCGCCGCCCCCATGACCTGAGGCTGACAGCGCAGGCAGTACGGGTCCTGAACGCGTGTATCGTTTTCGATATGTGAGGCGCGAATATCCGAACCGCTCATCAGTTGACGCAGGGCCTCAGCCGTATCGATCTGGCCCTGATGGCGGCGCAGAATGTGTATACGCGGATCGAATGGCGCATCCGACCCCTTAGCCGCTTCGGTCGATAAGGCCCCCGTAATCAGCGCCGTCTGCATCAGGCGCTCAGCCTCAAACAGACCGGCCAGCGCATTAGCCGTCGAAAACTGCGTCCCGTTAAGCAGCGCCAGACCTTCTTTCGGCCCCGGATTAAAGGGGCTGAGACCCGCCGCCTTCAGGGCTTCAGCGGCGGGCAAAACCTTGCCGTCCACCTCAATATGACCATAGCCCAGCATGGTCGCCGCCATATGCGACAAAGGCGCCAGATCACCCGATGCCCCAACCGATCCCTGACACGGCACGACCGGAATAAGGTCGGCCTCAAGCATGGCCTGCATCAGCTCAATGGTTTCAGGCTTAACACCCGAAGCGCCCTGCGCCAGCGAAGTCAGCTTAAGCGCCATCATCAGACGCACCACAGATTTGGGCGAAGGCGCACCAACACCGGCGGCATGGCTCAGGATAATATTACGCTGAAGCTTCGCCAGATCGGCGTCTTCGATGCGTGTCGAAGCCAGCTTGCCAAAACCGGTATTGATGCCATAGACCGGCTCACCCTTGGCCAGAATACGGGCAATGGCCTCGGCACTGGCACGCACCCCGTCCATACATGCCGGATCAAGCCGGAACGCCGCGCCGCGATAAATGGCCCGCCATTGCGACAGGCTGACCGAACCGGCGGTAAGGATTAGGGTACTCATTGGGGAACTCCGTTAAAAACGCGGGCATGCAGCGGACGCGCGCCGATGCGGTAAACAAGCTGTTCGGG
>JASGFL010000033.1:0-31114 GCA_047605545.1 Asticcacaulis sp.
ATCAACGCCCCGTCTCAGGCCCCGCAGGCCCTAAGCCCCGCCCGCGCCCCCGAAGCCCTGAAAACACTGGACGCCAGCGCCAAAGGCCCGTCGATCCTGTTCCCCCCTGACGGCGCGCGCCTCTATGTCCAGACCGATGCCAATGGCCAAAAGCGGGGCCTGAAGCTATCGGCCCGCGGCAAGGGGCCTCTCAGATGGTATATCAACGGCCTGCCGGTCGAAGGTGAACTGATCTGGGTGCCGGAAACCGATGGCTTCTATGACCTCAGTGTCATTGACACAGACGGCCACACCGCCCGCAGTCATGTGCGCGTTCAGACCATTGGTGCGGCACCGTCCGCCTCTCCGCCGCACTGAGATGCGCAGATTCCGTTAAATTAACACTTGATACTCCGCCCCCAAGCTTTTATCTCCCACGGGTATAATGACCTACGGAGATGATCATGGTTGACGAACTGATTGAAAACAATCGCAAGTGGTCCCGTGAAAAGGTCCGCGTAGATCCGGACTTCTTCTCGCGTCTGGTCCGCCAGCAAAATCCCGAATATCTGTGGATCGGCTGCTCGGATTCACGCGTTCCGGCCAATGAAATCGTTAATCTCGATCCGGGCGAATTGTTCGTGCACCGTAACGTGGCCAATCTGGCCCCGCCGCAGGACGCCAACTACCTGTCGGTGCTGCAATATGCGGTCAATGTCCTTAAGATCAAGCATGTGCTGGTCGTTGGTCACTATGGCTGCGGCGGTGTGCGCGCCGCTATTGAATCCACCGGCGATACCCTGATTGATCACTGGCTGTCCCCTATCCGTGATGTGGCCCATGCCCACCGCCACGAACTTGAAGCCTGCGACAATCAGAACGTCCGCGTTGACCGCCTGTGTGAGCTGAACGTCATCGATCAGGTGCGTAATGTCGCCACCAATCCGATCATTCTCAATGCCTGGCGTCAGGGTCAGCCTCTGGCGGTGCACGGCTGGGTCTATTCGATCGCCAACGGCCTTGTGACCGATCTGAATGTCTCGGTACGCAATCTGGCTGAGCGTGAGCGCCTGTTCGGCATATAAGCGCCACATAGTTTTTTGCGTAGCGTTCACAGCTTTTAGATAATTACGCCGTTCTGTTCAGAACTTGTTTAACTCTTTACCGCCAAATGGCGATTCACAGGGCCTTTACCCTGTTGGAATCATTAGGTTTTGGTTAAGAATTACGCATGAAAGCCACACTTGGCTTAGGATCGGCACAGTTCGGCTGTGACTATGGCATTTCCAATCCGCGCGGTCGCGTGGCTGAGGACGAAGTGCGTCAGATCCTGAGCTATGCCGCCGATTGTGGAATCCGTACCATCGATGTGGCCCCCTATGGCGGCGATGTCGAACGCATCCTTGGTCGCTGCTGGCCCTTTCCTTCGCCTTTCAAACCGCAGATCCGCACCCTGAGGGTGGAAAAGGGTCTGGACTGGGTGGAATCGCGCCTGAAGCGCTCGGTTGACCACATAGGTCTGGCGCGTGCGCAGGTGGCCCTGATCGACAATGCCGAAGACCTGATGGGTGCCGAAGGCGATGCCCTGTGGGCGCGTCTGGAAAAACTCAAAGCCGAAGGCCTGATCAGCCGCATTGGCATTAATGCCAGCCTTAAGGATCAGCCTGTCCTTCTGGCCAAACGCTTTAAGCCCGACCTTATTCAACTGCCCTGCTCTTTGCTGGATCAGCGTCTGGTGAAAAACGGCGAAATCGAAGCCCTGGCCGCCCTTGGCACAGAGGTACAGATACGCTCGGTCTTTCTACAGGGGCTGATATTTGTCCCGCGTCAGGATCTGCCGCCCAATCTTCAGTCCATCGGCCCGCAATTGTCGCGCATCCGCCGCCATCTGGCCGAAACCGGCACGGATCCCCTGCACGCGGCCCTGAGCTTTGCCCTCAATCTCAAAGGCGTGTCCTCTGTGATCGTCGGCGTGACCTCGTCTGCCGAACTGCGTGCGGTTATTGCCGCTTCGGATCGCCCAAAGCCTGATCTGGCGTGGGAAAGCTTCGCCCTCAATGATGAGGTCGCCCTTGAACCCGACCTGTGGTACAAGGACCTGTCCGGCACAACGCCGTCCGAAGTCCGCAACGGCTTCATTCGCGCTGCCTGAGCCTTTTAACGCTTCCGAGTCTCTCCTATGCCCGAACTGCCCGAGGTGGAAACCGTCCGGCGCGGCCTGTTACCTGTCCTCGAAGGCGCACGCCTGTCGGATGTGCAGCTTAACCGCCCGAACCTGCGTTACCCCTTTCCCGAACGTTTCGCCGAGCGCCTGAACGACGCCACCGTATTAAGGCTGGAACGTCGGGCCAAATATCTGTTGTTTCACCTCGACACGCAGGATGTCTGGGTCACGCATCTGGGCATGACTGGCCGCTTTCAGATCAGCGGTCCGCAAACCGCGCCCCTCGACGCCAGCTATTACCATGCGGTCACGCCTCAGGATCGCCACCGGCACGTCCGGCTCCTGAGCCACACCCCTGACGCCACCTACCATATCGACTTCTACGATCCGCGCCGTTTCGGCTTCATGCTGTTACTGCGGCCCGATGAGCTCTATGCCCAGAACTGGTGGCAGGGTCTGGGCCGTGAGCCCCTGTCCGACGCCCTGACGCCGGCATACCTCCATGCCGCCTTCAGCCCCCGCCGCCAGAACCTGAAGACGCTTCTGATGGATCAGCGCCTGATTTCGGGCCTGGGCAATATATATGTCTGTGAAGCCCTCTATCTTTCGGGCCTTAGCCCCGACCGCGCCGGCACCTCGCTCACCCTCCCTGAGGCCACCCGCCTGACACAGGCCATAAAGCAGGTGCTCGAAGCCGCCGTAGAGGCCGGCGGTTCATCTATCAGCGACTTTTCCGGTGCCTCCGGTGAACTTGGCTATTTTCAGCATAGTTTCAAAGTCTATGGCCGCGAAAAACAGCCCTGTCAGACGGCCGGATGCGCACAAACCATTCTGCGTAAGGTGCATGGCGGCCGTTCGACCTTCTATTGTCCGGCCTGTCAGCCTGATGAACCCCCTGTGGTGACTGGATTCGAGGGCGCAAAATGAAAAACCGCCCCTTGAGTCTGAATCTTTGCTTTGTAGCGTTGACCTTGTGCACACCTTCGGTTATATCCCGCGCTCCTTGAAATTCCCTTGTGCGGGGCCTGTCCCTGCGCAGTTTCGTTAATTTTCGTCCCCAAAGGTGATGAATGGCTAATAATCCCGGCGCCAAAAAAGCGATCCGCAAAATCGCCCGCCGTACCGAAGTCAATAAGGCACGTCGTTCGCGCGTACGTACCTATGTGCGTAAGTTTGAAGAAGCTCTGGCTGCCGGTGATGCCGCTGTTGCCAAGACCGCCTTCATCGACGCTCAGTCCGAACTGTCACGTGCTGTGACCAAGGGCGTGATCCACAAGAATACTGTCGCGCGCAAGGTATCGCGTCTGGCGGCTGCGCTCAAGAAACTGGCCGCCTAAGGCACCTGTTTCCATCTGCGGAATATGCATCAAGGCCCTGAATTTCAGGGCCTTGATTTGTCTTGAAATCTGATAATCCGGCCCCGATTTTTAGCGGATGCGAAAGCATCTGCCCCTTTGTCTTGTGCGTCGCAGTGCCAAAAAATTCAGGAATTTGCGTCCCTTAGACAAGCGTTAATTTTGCCTTAAATTCTTGTTTCTGGCGAACGGGTTATCAGAGTCAACAAAAATATCCGCACCTGTGAGCAAATATCCTCGTTGACCACGCCGTCAAGCAAGCTAATGTGCCGGTGTCTCGCCTTTTCCATCCCATTACGGATGAAATGGAGACGTTCCGGGGCTGCTTGGACGTCACGAGAAATTACGACTTTGAAACCGTGATACTGATTGCCTTTGGCATTATCAGCTCAGGTTGCGCGCCCGAGAATGGCGAGCCGCCTTAGAGGATATCTGTGTCCGTTTTCAGGCGGTTCGTCAGCGTTATTGGCGTGAGTAGTGTGGGCACCGGCACATGTTGCTGCCGATGGCTTTGTGTTTATGGGATGGGAAAATGATCGGGGCGATAACATTATGCCAAGCCTGAATAACTGGTCGCCAATCCTGCCTGAAACGGTATGGACGAAAGTGGCCACTACCTTACGTCATGAACTGGGCGAGGGGCCTTACAACTCCTACGTTGCGCCCTCCGCTATCCGACAGAGTCCGCTGGGCGATCCGGTTCTGGTGACACCGACCGTCTATGCCCGTGACTGGTTTGCCCGCAATGCCCTGAAACGCGCCAATGAACTGTGGACGCAAAACGACCCCGAAGGTCGTATTCTGGACATTAAATCGCGCGCCGAATTTACCGAAACCGCTTCCGCGACACAGACCGCGCAGCCTCAGGCGGTTATCGAGCCGATTTCTGACATCCCCGGCACAGCCCCCGCGGCACCGGTCGTCAGCTTTACCGATGCCGCCGCCCGCATTGCCGGTCTTCAGGAACGCCTGACCTTCGACAGCTTTGTGCCGGGCCGTGGCAACGAATTTGCCTATACCATGTCGCGTCAGGTCGCCTCATGGGCCGATGGTCATTTCAATCCGGTCTTTTTCCATGGCCCCTACGGCTACGGCAAGACCCACCTGCTTAATGCCATTGCGTGGGAAGCGCAGCGCCTTAAGCCGGACGCCAGGATTGTCTATCTGACCGCTGAAAAATTCACCTCCACCTTTGTGAAATCCCTTCAGGACAAGTCGCTGTCGGCCTTTAAGGCCCAGATGCGCGGCGCCGACCTCCTGCTGATTGACGATGTTCACTTCATTGGCGGCAAAGTTTCGTCTCAGGAAGAACTGTTTCATACCCTGACGGCGTTAATCGAAGACAACCGCCGCGTTGTCTTTACGGCGGATCGCCCGCCTTCACACCTAAGCGAAATCGAAGCGCGCCTGCGCTCGCACCTGTCTTCGGGTCTGGTTTGCGCCCTTGAGGCCGCCGATCAATCCCTGCGGATGGGCATAATTGAGCGCAAGCTTGATCAACTATCGCGCCGGCTGGGTCTGACCCGCTTGCCGGACACCGACATTTTACATTTTTTATCAGAACGCGTTCCGGGGTCTATCCGTGAACTGGAAGGGGCCGTAAATACACTGGTCGCTTCTGCCGGTGCGCGTCTGGGGAGTTTGACTTTGGACGAAGCTATGGCCTTGCTGCAACCGAACCTGAAAGTGGCCGTCGAACGCCGCATTACGGTTGACGAAATTCAGAAGCTGGTCTCGGAACACTACAATCTGAAACAGGCTGACCTCCTGTCTGAGCGCCGCACCCGTTCGGTCGCGCGCCCGCGTCAGGTCGCCATGTGGCTGTGCAAGCAGAACACCACCCGCTCCTATCCGGACATCGGTCGTCGCTTCGGTGGCCGTGACCACACCACCGTACTGCACGCCGTCAAGAAAATCGAAGAACTGCTGCAAAGCGACGAACAGATCGCCCGCGACGTCGAGGCTCTGACACGTAAGCTGCGCAACGGCTGAGTAGTGGTTGACGAAGACGTATATTACGATAAGGTCTTGCAAAATGCCGGGGCGCTCGCTCCGGCCTTTTGTTCTGAAAACACAAGTACGATAAGCGGAACGCGAGCAAAATGCAGCTGATCATCGAACGGGGTGCCTTACTCAAAGCTCTGGGCCATGTGCAGAGCGTAGTTGAACGGCGCAACACCATCCCCATCCTCTCCAACGTCCTGTTGTCTGCCGAAGGGTCGCACGTGTCCCTGTCAGCCACCGATCTGGACATGGAAATGGTCGATGTGGCCGAAGCCATAGTCAGCGTTCCGGGCCAGATCACCGCCTCGGCCCATACGCTTTATGAAATCGTGCGCAAACTGCCCGAAGGCGCCGACGTTGAGTTGCGTTACGAAACCGGCGAAGACCCCCGCCTGACCGTTCAGGCTGGCCGTTCGCGCTTCGCCCTGCCGGTACTTCCGGCCGGTGACTTTCCGGTCATGTCCTCTGACCATGAGGGCGTCACCTATTCACTCCTTAAGGAAGACCTCAAGCGCCTTATCGACAAGACGCGCTTTGCCGTGTCCACCGAGGAAACCCGTTATTACCTCAATGGTCTGTACCTCCACACCATTACCGAAGACGGTTCGGCCTATCTGCGCGCCGTGGCCACCGACGGTCACCGTCTGGCACTGGCTGAAATTCCGGCCCCCGATGGCTCGGTCGGCGGTGCTGGCGTTATCATTCCGCGCAAGACCATTGATCAGGCCCGCCGCCTGCTTGATGACGGCTCCGGCCATGTCGAACTGACTGTGTCTCCGGCCAAGATCCGCTTCCAACTCGGTCACGCCTCCCTGACCTCAAAAATCATTGACGGTTCCTTCCCCGACTATGGCCGCGTGATCCCGAAAAACAACGACAAGACCATGCGTATCGAAACCGCGACCCTGTCGCGCGCCGTCGATCGCGTCTCGACCATCTCGGCAGAAAAGAGCCGCTCGGTGAAGCTGGCGATCGAACCCGGTCGCCTGACCTTAAGCGTGCGCAATATCGAAGCCGGTCAGGCCGTCGAAGAAGCCGAAATCGACTACGACAACGAAGCCATCGAAATCGGTTTCAATGCCCGTTACATCCTTGATGTCATGGGCCAGATCGCCGGTGAGCAGGTCGAACTGCGCTTCAATGACGCGGCGTCACCGACCCTCGTGCTCGACACCGCCGATCAGGGCGTCCAATATGTTCTGATGCCATTACGGGTGTAACCTACCAAATTACAAACATTGTAAAGGGCCGCGATCATCTGTTCGCGGCCCTTTACTTTTAGGGGGATAATATGTTTGACAAGCGTGCCAGAGACATATTGTTCAACCGATATTGGGGGCCTCAGGGGTGGGCTGGCCCCAACAAACAAATCCCATCACCAGAAGATTTTGCATATGCAAAATCCAAAGGATACATGTTTGATCCTGTTGTCTTGTCGCACGATGAGATGGTCAAACACGCCATAGCCATGCGGGATGCGATTAAACTGAGTGCCGTTGCTGACGCGTTTGTTGGCAGCCTGAGCCGCCGGACGTTAGCGCAACGATCCGCCTTGGGCAGCTACGTACATGCCCTGCATTTATTGGATCATACATGCCAATATAGTCAGATACTCGAGACGGGTCATAAATGGTGTGAATATTGCGGTGCTTATGAATTAATACCCGCTCAATTGACGGATTTAAATATCCTCAATTTTTACCGCCATAAATGGGGTGGCGTGATGCATTCTGACATTCTTTATATAGGATTCGATCTCGAATGGTTCAAACATATGGAGATTACCCCTCCGGATGATGAGGACTTCGCTGTTCTGCGCAAAATTCTTAACATAGCGAGTAACCAACCCCTTAAAGCGACACCTAATCACCTCGACAAGGCGCTAAGTAAGGCGCTTCCATCGTCATCCAACGAACGCAGAAAAATGATTGAAATTCTGGGTGCTTGCGGCGTTTTAAAATCAGAAAAGCAGGATGACTTCTTCGATGTTTTCATCCCTGAAATCTATCGTGATCGACCAGGATCAAGATCAAGATCAGATTGGACATATCCCGTATGCTGGTGGTCGGGATCTGACGGTGTAAACACAGACAGAGTCCAGTTACTCTTTCCCAATCTCTGATACCTCTTTGTCAGGCACAACTCACTCTGAGCAGCACTCAACACTCCGGTTTGGCTTTTCTCCTCTGATGGGGTAAACCAGCTTTCGTGAAGACACGCCTGCACTCCCTTTCCCTGACTGATTTTCGTGGCTATGAGCGGCTTGATGTCGATCTGATGGGCCGCAGCCTGTACCTGTTCGGGCCGAACGGGGCGGGCAAGACCAATTTCCTCGAAGCCATCAGCATGCTCAACCCCGGTCGGGGCCTGCGCGGCGCGGCCGTAGCTGATCTCGGTCGCCGCCTGCCTGATGAAACGCGGGGCCGTCCGTGGGGCATATCGCTGATCCTCAAAAGCGAGGACGATGAAACCCGCCTCGGCACCGGCTCCGATCCGCGCAACCCCGATAAACGCGTGGTGCGCCTTGATCAGCAAACCGTCCCCGCCGGTCGCACCCTTGATCATCTGCGCCTTGTCTGGCTGACCCCTGCGCAGGATCGCATCTTCCTTGAGGCCCGCGCCGAGCGCCTGCGCTTCTTTGACCGCCTGGTCTTCGCCGCCGATCCGGCCCACGCCAGCACCGTATCCGCCTATGAAAAAGCCCTGCGTGAACGCCTGAAGCTGCTGATCCACGGCCCCGCCGACGAAGCCTGGCTTGAGGCGCTGGAACTCAGACTGACCGAAGCCGGCACCCGCATGATTGCCGCCCGTCACGCCGCCCTTGAAGCCCTGCAAACCGAGATCGACACCCATCAAGGCGCCTTCCCCAAGGCCGACCTCAGCCTGACCGGTGACGACACGCCTGACGCCCTTAAGGACGGCTTCCGACAAGCCCGCACGCGTGATGCCGCCGCCGGACGCTCGCTGTTCGGGCCGCACCGCATGGATTTGCGCGTCTTTCACCGTGAAAAAAACCGTCAGGCGTCTGATTGTTCTACGGGTGAGCAGAAGGCCCTCGTTTTAAATATGATTTTGGCGCAAGGGGCGCGACTTTCGCGTGTTAAAAGCGTACCGAATCCTGTACTGTTACTTGACGAAGTCGCCGCCCATCTCGACCCGATTCGGCGTGTGGCCTTATTTGACGAAACCGACCATCTGGGCTTACAAACGTTGTTTACGGGTACGGATGAATCGCTGTTCGACGGACTAAAATCGCGCGCTACCGGCGTGCGGGTCGACAGCGGCCAATGGGTAGAATTCAGGAACTGAAAATGGCTGAAAACGATATACCGGCAAACGAATACGGCGCGGATTCCATCAAGGTGCTTAAGGGCCTCGATGCGGTGCGCAAACGCCCCGGCATGTATATCGGCGACACCAATGACGGCTCCGGCCTGCACCACATGGTCTATGAGGTCGTGGATAACGCCATCGACGAAGCGCTGGCCGGTCACGCCACCCGCGTTGAGGTGATCCTCAATGCCGACGGCTCCTGCACCGTCACCGATGACGGGCGCGGCATTCCGGTCGATACCCATGCCGAAGAAGGCGTCTCCGCCGCCGAGGTCATCATGACCCAGCTTCACGCAGGCGGTAAGTTCGACCAGAACTCCTATAAGGTCTCCGGCGGTCTGCACGGCGTGGGCGTTTCCGTGGTTAACGCCCTGTCCGATTATCTTGAGCTGACCATCTATCGTCAGGGTAAAAAACACGAAGTCCGCTTTGAACGTGGCGAAACCGCTCAACCGCTGAAAACCGTTGGCGATGCACCGCTACGTGACAACGGTAAATCCTATACCGGCACCGAGGTGCGCTTCTTCCCGTCCCTGAAAACCGCAGATGGCGACGGCACCTTTGCCTTTATCGACTTCGACCGTAAGACGCTGGAACACCGCCTGCGCGAACTGGCCTTCCTCAATTCCGGCGTCCATATCCGCTTTGCCGACCTGCGCGAAGCCGAAGTCTATGACATCATCCTGCATTACGAAGGCGGCATCGTCGAGTTCGTCAAGCACCTCGATAAGTCCAAGCAACCGATCATCAAGACCCCCGTCGATGTGCGTGGTCAGCGCGATAAGGTCGAGGTCGATCTGGCGCTGCAGTGGAACGATTCCTACCACGAAACGACGCTGTGCTTTACCAACAACATCCCTCAGCGTGACGGCGGCACCCACCTGGCGGCCTTCCGCGGCGCCCTGACGCGGGTGATCTCGCAATATATGGAATCCTCCGGTCTGGCTAAGCGCGAAAAGGTGTCTGTCTCCGGCGAAGACGCCCGCGAAGGCCTGACCTGCGTTCTGTCGGTTAAGCTGCCTGATCCGCAATTCTCCAGCCAGACCAAGGACAAGCTTGTGTCCTCAGAAGTGCGCCCCGCCGTTGAAGGTCTGGTGTACGAAAAACTGAGCCAGTGGTTCGAAGAAAACCCGAACGAAGCCAAGCAGATCGTCACCAAGATCGTCGAAGCCGCGTCCGCCCGCGAAGCCGCCCGTAAGGCCCGCGAACTGACCCGCCGCAAATCGGTGCTCGACATCGCCTCCCTGCCCGGCAAGCTGGCCGACTGTCAGGAACGCGATCCGGCCAAGTCCGAAGTCTTTATCGTCGAGGGTGACTCGGCTGGCGGTTCCGCCAAGCAGGGTCGTAACCGTGAAAATCAGGCCATCCTGCCCCTGCGCGGTAAGGTTCTGAACGTTGAACGCGCCCGCTTTGACAAGATGCTGTCCTCCGATCAGATCGGCACCCTGATCACCGCCCTCGGGGCCGGTATCGGGCGCGATGATTTCAACATCGAAAAGCTGCGCTACCACAAGATCATCATCATGACCGATGCTGACGTCGATGGCGCGCACATCCGCACCCTGCTTCTAACCTTCTTCTATCGTCAGATGCCGGACATCATCGACAAGGGCTATCTCTATATCGCCCAGCCCCCGCTGTATAAGGTCTCCAAAGGCAAGTCCTCACGCTACCTTAAGGACGACTCGGAACTGGATGACTTCCTCATTGAGGAAGGTGTCTCCGAAGCCGCCCTTGAGCTTTTGAACGGTGAGCATATTGCCGGTAATGACCTTGAGGCACAGGTTCGCACCGCCAAGGGCTTCAAAGCCTATATTGACCGCCTGTCGATGCGCGCCCCTGCGGCCGCTCTGGAACAAGCCGCTCTGGCCGGTCTGTTTGGTGAAAAGCCTGACCTTGCCCGCGTCGCCGCACGCCTTAACCGCCTGAACGAAGACGGCGACCGTGACTGGACGGTCGAAGCCGGTCAGACCGGCGGCTATGTCTTTACCCGCATCCGTCGGGGCGTCTCGGAAAAAATCGTCCTCGAAGAGTCACTGCTACATTCTCAGGACGCCCGCCGTCTGGCCGAACGCGCCGAGGCCCTCGGTGACACCTTCGATCAGGTCGCCACCTATCGCCGCAAAGACAAAACTTCCCAGATCCGTGGCCCGCTTGACCTCATTGCCACCGTTCTGGATGCCGGTCGTAAGGGCATGTCCATTCAGCGCTATAAAGGCCTTGGGGAAATGAACGCCGATCAGCTGTGGGAAACCACACTCGACGCCAATGCCCGCACCCTGCTTCAGGTCAAGGTCAACCACTCTGACGATGCCGATGAGATGTTCACCAAACTGATGGGCGATGTCGTCGAACCCCGCCGTGAGTTCATTCAGGAAAACGCGCTGGACGCCGAAGTGGACGCTTAAAAGCGCATCCCAAAAGCAGGGGCATTGCCCCTGCACCCATTTGCCCAGAGGTTATCCGACCCCATAACCCCTTCTCCTTTCTCCGGAGAGGGGGTTTTACTTTGCCCCTAATCCTTTTCAGGGAGCGGCTGGGGCTCTCAGCATCCCCTTGACTCTCCCCTTCGCTGATACATGATAAAGATAATTACGGGGGAAAACATGACCAGTCAGGATCATAAAACCGGCATCAAAACCCGGATCATGTGCCTCAGACTGGCCTATGCAATTGCCATTGGGGCCACGCTTTTGCAGGCCATAACATTCACCCTGAATGATCCCTTAGATCTTCTGTTTTCCAATTTGGGCTTCTCAAAAACCGATCTGACCGAAGCTCCGCCGCTCTTTCAATCGGTTTTCACCAGCTTAAGAATTAGCCTGCCCATAGGCTATCTTCTGCTGATCCGGCCCTATTAGTGGGGAAGACTTGTCACCGCCTTCTGTGCGTTCAGTTGGGGCATGTTTGCGATAAATCTAACTATAATGGCGTAAATGATCGACCCCGCTCCGTTCGACACACGCCTTTTGCCGGTCATCATCAGCACCATAGGGATGCTTATCGCCGCCATCTTGCATCAAATAGCCGACCCGCGTTTTAACGGCCCCTATTTACGCAATGGAAACCACCATCTGGCTCGGCTCTAATGGGTGCAGGGGCGATGCCCCTGCTTTATCCGTCACGCATCTTATCCCGAAAACCGGTGCCCACTTTTCGGGATGCGCCCTAAGCCGTACCCGTAATATCGTCCCAGAAGCGCTTGGCCTTATGCATAAAGCCCTGCGACTGTGAATAGGATTGCTCTTCCGACAGGGCTGCAAACTGACGCATCAGGTCTTTTTGCTCTGCGCTCAGATGCTTGGGCGTTTCGACAAACAGTTCGACCAGAAGGTCACCCTTGCCGCGCCCGTTGAGCGACGGCATACCCTTGCCCTTGATCTTGACCTTGTGACCGGTCTGCGCGCCTTCGGGGATAGAGACTTCCAGACGGCACATACCGTCACAGTCCTTACCACCCATCAGGCACGGCACATCGACCTCACCGCCCAGTACGGCGGTCGCCATAGGCACCGGAATCGTGCAGTGCAGATCGTCGCCATCACGCTCAAAGATATCGTGCTCACCGACGCTGAGGAAAATATAGAGATCGCCCTTGGGGCCACCCTTGGCACCGGCCTGACCTTCGCCGGACAGACGGATACGTGCGCCGTCATCGACACCGGCCGGAATACGTACATTCAGCTTGCGGTTGGCGCGCACCTGACCGTGGCCATGGCAATTGCCGCATGGGTCCTTAATGACCTGACCGGCACCGCCGCAGGTCGGACAGGCACGTTCGACCTGAAAAAAGCCGTTTGAACTGCGCACACGCCCGTGACCGGCACAGGTCGAACAGGTCTGCGGCTTTGAGCCCGCCTTAGCCCCTGAACCTTTACAGACCTCACAGGTCAGCGTCGTCGGCACATTCAGTTCGACATCCGCGCCCTGATAGGCCTGCTCAAGGGTAATTTCATAATCATAGCGCACATCTGCGCCGCGTTGCGGGCCACCCTGACGGCGTCCACCGCCGCCACCGAAGACATCGCCAAACATCTCGGCGAAAATATCCTCTACGTTCGAGAAACCGGCCCCGCCGCCGCCAAATCCGCCGCCACCGTTGCCATTGACGCCTTCGTGGCCAAACCGGTCATAGGCCGCGCGCTTTTGCGCATCCGACAGCACGGAATAGGCTTCGTTGACTTCCTTGAAGCGCGCCTCGGCCTCAGGGTCGCCCTGATTACGGTCAGGGTGATGTTCCATCGCCTTCTTGCGAAAGGCCGATTTCAACTCGACTTCAGTCACCTCACGGTGAACACCCAGAATTTCGTAATAGTCACGCGCCATAAGTCCGCCCTTGGCCCCCAAACTCTCATAAAAAAGGGGAGTCCTGTATCCAAGACTCCCCCTCACTGGTCACAGACGCCGATTAAGCGTCTTTCTTCTCGTCGCCGTCAACTTCTTCGAACTCGGCATCAACCACACCGTCATCGGCAGGCTGACCTTCGTCCGCGCCGGCATCGCCGGACTGCTGGGCGTACATAGCTTCACCAAGCTTCATCGACGCGGTCAGAAGGGCCTGATGCGCGGTCTTGATAGCTTCGGCGTCTTCACCGTCCTTGGCCGTCTTAAGATCGGTCAGGGCAGCTTCGATCGTCGTCTTGTCTTCGGCCGAAACCTTATCGCCAAAGTCCTTGACGGCCTTTTCGGTCGAATGGATCAGCGAGTCAGCCTGATTGCGGGTTTCGATCAGCTCTTTACGCTTTTCGTCTTCCGCCTTGTTGGCTTCGGCCGTCTTGATCATTTCCTCGATGTCCGCATCCGACAGACCGCCATTGGCCTGAATACGGATCGAGTGCTCCTTGTTGGTCGCCTTGTCCTTGGCGTGAACCTGCACGATACCGTTAGCGTCGATATCGAAGGTCACTTCGATCTGCGGCACGCCACGCGGTGCGGGCGGAATACCGGTCAGGTCGAACTGGCCCAGAAGCTTGTTGTCCTCGGCAATCGGACGCTCGCCCTGGAAGACGCGGATGGTCACAGCCGACTGGTTGTCCGCCGCCGTAGAGAAGGTCTGGGACTTCTTGGTCGGGATGGTGGTGTTACGCTCGATCAAAGGCGTAAACACCCCGTTGAGCGTCTCGATACCCAGCGTCAGCGGCGTCACGTCCAGAAGCAGCACGTCCTTGACGTCGCCCTGAAGCACACCGGCCTGAACCGCAGCACCCAGTGCCACCACTTCGTCAGGGTTCACACCCTTGTGCGGCTCGCGGCCAAAGAAGGCCTTAACCGCTTCGGCAACCTTAGGCATACGGGTCATACCACCGACCAGCACGACTTCGTCGATGTCAGATGCCTTAAGACCGGAGTCTTTCAGGGCCTGCTGGCAAGGGGCGATGGTCTTCTGGATCAGGTCTTCAACCAGCGACTCAAGCTTGGCGCGGGTCAGCTTCAGGTTCAGGTGCAGCGGGCCGGACGCGTTCATCGAGATGAACGGCAGGTTCAGGTCGTACTGCGCCGTGGTCGAAAGCTCTTTCTTCGCCTTTTCGGCTTCTTCCTTCAGGCGTTGCAGAGCCAGCTTGTCGGTACGAAGGTCAACACCGTTTTCCTTCTTGAACTCGTCAGCCAGATAATCCACGACGCGCAGGTCGAAGTCTTCACCGCCAAGGAAGGTGTCACCATTGGTGGCCTTCACTTCAAACACGCCGTCACCGATCTCAAGGATCGACACGTCGAAAGTACCACCGCCGAGGTCGTACACGACGATCTTCTTGCCGTCGTTCTTCTCAAGGCCATAGGCCAGAGCGGCAGCGGTCGGCTCGTTGATGATACGCAGAACCTCAAGACCGGCAATCTTACCGGCATCCTTGGTGGCCTGACGCTGGGCGTCGTTAAAGTAAGCCGGAACCGTGATAACGGCCTGAGTTACGGTTTCACCGAGATAGGCTTCGGCGTCTTCCTTCAGCTTCATCAGCGTAAAGGCCGAGATCTGCTGAGGCGAATAGTCCTGACCGTGGGCGCGCACCCAGGCGTCACCGTTCGGGCCTTTGACGATTTCATAAGGGACCATGCCCTTGTCCTTGGTCACCAGCGGATCATCGTAGTTACGACCGATCAGACGCTTGATGGCAAAGAAGGTGTTGGTCGGGTTGGTTACGGCCTGACGCTTTGCGGGCTGCCCGACAAGGCGCTCCGAATTGTCAACAATGGCCACAACCGACGGGGTGGTACGCACGCCTTCGGCGTTTTCGATCACCTTGGGGTTCTTGCCGTCCATGACGGCCACGCAGGAATTGGTGGTCCCTAAGTCAATACCGATGATTTTAGCCATGGGTTTCAGTCTAGCTCCGTTTAGGCGAATGGTGTTTGGCAGCCTTTTGACGAGTAAGCACCGCCTTTGTCCATCCCCGATAAGATAAAAGTGACGATTTTTTCAAGAACGATCTTCTGATCATCCTTCAAATCTGTAGGGGATATGGGGGTATTTGACGGCCCTGCAAGGGGTTTTGGCAAAAGCCTGTATATTTTTATGGTCATTAAAGCGGTTGCGTCATCGGCCACACCTGCTTTTATGCACAGACACAGGATTTAAAACACAGAATTGAGGGATATGAAACCGATGACACGCGTGACACTGACCCGCCCCGAAGGCTCTGAACCCGAAGATTTCCACCTGAGCCGCCGCGGTCTGGCTGGCCTGTTTTTCGCCGGCTATGCCCTGAGCGCCGGTCAGCTTAACGCCGCCGCCATCACCACATCGTCCGAAGGTCTGATCGCCCATGACCTGACCATCCCCTCCGCTGATCCGGCCTATCAGATTCCGGCCTATATTGCCCTGCCGGAGAAGGCGAAAAACCGTCCGGTCATCATCGTCGTCCCCGAAGTCTGGGGCCTGCATGACTATATCCGCGATACCTGCCGCCGTCTGGCGCATGCCGGTTACGTGGCCCTAAGCTTCGATCCCTTCGCCCGCAAAGGCATTGCCGCCGCCATCACTGACTTTGCCGAGGTGCGCAAACTGGTCGAACAGGCCCCGCACACGCAGGTCATGAGCGACCTGAACCAATTGATTAACTGGCTGAAATCGAACCCCGATGTCGGCCAGTCAAAGGGCACGCACTTTGCCGACACTTCGCGCATCGGCATTACCGGCTTCTGCTGGGGCGGTGCCGTGACATGGATGGCCGCCGCCCAGATACCCGACATCAAGGCGGGCGTGGCGTGGTATGGCCGCCTTGAGCGCCCGAAACCCGAAGACTTCCTGGGGGCCGAAGACCGCCTGTGGCCCGCCGATGTCATCCCCGACCTGACCAGGCCGGTGCTCGGCCTCTATGCCTCAGATGACGCGGGCATCCCTCAGGCAGGCGTTGACCGTGCCAATGCCGCCCTTAAGGCCTCCGGCAAGACCCCCGGCCACATTAAAGTCTTCCCTGACACCAAACACGCCTTCCATGCCGATTATCGCCCCAGCTACAAGGCCGAAGCGGCCACTGAGGGCTGGAACGATCTTCTGGCGTGGTTCAGCAAATATCTCTGACAATAAAAAAGCCTCCCTGCCGAAACAGGGAGGCTTTTTCAGATCTATTTAACGTGGCCTCAGGCCTGCGTATCAATAGTGCCGCCCGTGGCCTCGCCGCCGGACGTATAGCCACCGGCCGACGGGCCTGAACCCTTGGCCGCGACGGCGACCATGGCCGGACGAATAACGCGCCCGAACAGTTCATAACCGACCTGCATCACCATAATGATGCTGCCACCCTCAACCTCGGTCGAAGGCTGCTCCATCACGGCCTGATGGAAGTTCGGATCGAACCGGTCGCCCTTAAGCGGAGCGATTTTCTTGACGCCGTTCTTTTCAAACGCGCCCAGCAGTTCCTTTTCCGTCATCTCGATGCCGGTGACGAAGTTCTTGAATGCCGGATCGGCGATCTCGGCCGGAGCCGACTGCAGCGCACGCGTCAGCACGTCCGCAACCCCCAGAAGGTCACGGCTGAAACGCTGAATGGCAAAGGCGCGGGCATCATTCATTTCGCGTTCGGCACGACGCTTGGTGTTCTCGGCCTCGGCAGCATAGCGCAGTGCCTGCTCCTTAAGCGCAGCGTTTTCCGCCTGAAGCTGCTCAAGCGCCGCATTGAGAATTGCATCGCCATCCGTTTCGAGATGATCTTCGTTTTCGTTGATGTCTTCGCTCATGTCGTCCTTAATCTCTTAAAACGTCTGCGGTTTCAGGAACGCTCCCGATCAAGGATGCGCCCCAGAATCCGTGCGGTGTAGTCCACAAGTGGGATGATCCGCGCATAATTCAACCGGGCAGGGCCAATGACGCCAATGGCGCCCATAACCTTTTGTGTGCCTGCCTCGCCTCTGGCATGTCCGGTCATATAAGGGGCTGCAATAACAGCCGAACCGGACAAAGAAAACAGCTTTGATTCCGATCCGATGAAAATCCGCACCCCTTGCGCCGTTTTCACCCCGTCCAGCAGCGTAATCAGTTCTTCCTTTTGTTCAAGGTCATCGAACAGGGCGCGCACCCGCTCAAGATCCTCCAAAGCCGAGGCCTCCAGCAGATTAGCCTGCCCGCGCACAATCAGCGCCCGCTGATCATGATCACCCGACCAAACCGCCAGACCGGCCTCAATTAGCTGTGCCGCCGTCTGATCAAGCTGACGGCGCTCCTGCTCCAGTTCGGTGCGCAGCTCCCGCCCCGCTTCCGACAGCGTGCGCCCGCGCAGCCGCGCATTCAGATAGTTCGACGCCTCCATCAGCACCGAAGGCGTCACACCGGCCTGAAGCGGCATCAGACGATTTTCCACCCGCCCGTCATCAAACACCAGCACCGCCAAAGCCTGATCAGTCGCCAGCTTGACAAATTCCACATGCTTGACGCCCGCCTCAAACGACGGCGTCATCACCACACCGGCCCCGCCCGCCAGACCCGACAACAGGTTCGACGCTTCTTTCAACGCGCTGTCAAAGCTCTGGCCCTTACCCGTAAGGCGCACTTCGATGTCGCGTTTCGCCGCCTCACCAATATCCCCGATCTCAAGCAAGCCATCGACAAACAGGCGCAGGCCCTGATGGGTCGGCATCCGGCCCGCCGATATATGCGGCGCCGACAACAGCCCCAACGCACTAAGATCATGCAGGGTATTACGTATCGACGCCGGCGACAGGGCAATGCCCCCGCGAGACAACGTGCGCGACCCCACCGGCTCACCGGTCTCCAGATAGGTTTCCACCACCTGCCGGAACACATCCCGCGCCCGTGCATCAAGCTCGGTCAGAGACGCCGTGCCGGTCAGAAGCTGCGAACGGGTGAATGTATCGGTCATCCCCAACAGATAAAATGCCTGCCCCCGAAAAGGAAGGGGTTTCATAAGCCGTCCTGACCTGTTAGGCCGTTAATCAGATTACGGAGACACCGATCATGTCACAATTCGACGCCCTGAACGCCCTGAAAACCTTCCGCCCCTCGAACCGACAGGCCGATGAGCTGCGCAAGGTGACGCTGGAAACCGGCATCACCCGCTATGCCGAAGGCTCGTGCCTTGTGTCCTTCGGCCACACCAAGGTTCTGGTCACGGCCTCGGTCGAACAGGGCGTACCCCCGTTCCTTAAGGGCAAGGGTCAGGGCTGGGTGACGGCTGAATACGGCATGCTGCCACGCTCGACCCACACCCGCTCACGCCGCGAAGCGGCTGCGGGCAAGCAATCGGGCCGCACACAGGAAATCCAGCGCCTGATCGGTCGCTCCTTGCGTGCCGTAACTGACCTCAAGGCATTGGGCGAGCGTCAGATCACCATCGACTGTGATGTCATTCAGGCAGACGGCAGCACCCGCACCGCCTCGATCACCGGCGCATGGGTAGCCTATTCCTTGGCCGTTCAGAAACTGCTGGAACAAAAACTGATCACGACCACCCCGATCCTCGATCAGGTCGCCGCCATTTCCTGCGGTATCTATAATGACACCCCTGTGCTTGATCTCGATTACGACGAAGACTCTACCGCCGAAACCGACGCCAATTTCGTCCTGACCGGCACCCGGCAGATCGTCGAAATTCAGGCCACCGGCGAAAAGCGTGGTTTCTCACGCGATGAATATAACGCCCTGTTCGATCTGGCCGAAAAAGGCACCACCGAGCTGTTTGCCCTGCAAAACGCCGCCATCGGCAAATAGTCTCTACTTATCGCGCACAATAAGGTCGCCCGGTTCACACCTCAGGGCTTCGCACAATATCTCCAATGTCCGAAGCCTGACCGCCACGGCCTTGTTGTCACGTAATATATTCAGATGCCGCACACTGATACCCGTGCGATCGGCCAGCTCAACAATCGACAGACGCTGCGCCACCAGTATTTCATCAAGGCAGATACGGATGCTCATATGGTCAGATTGGCCTCCGCCCGTAGCCGCGCGCCTTCCTTGAACACTTCCGCCAGCACAAACACCACCAGCACCGAGACCCAGGCCGTCACTGCCCGCATGCCATATACCGGCTCTACCGGCATATTGAGCAGCACCTCAACCAGCGTGCGCGACAGATAGGAATAGATTTCCAGCACCGCCAGAGCGATCCCGATAAACCGCAACCGCCAGACATTGGCCGGATGAAACACATCCCCCTCAGCCAGCGTGCGAAACACCTGCCGCATCCACAACACGATCACCAGATAGCCATTCAACGCCAGCCCGAACACAAGAAGCAGCAATACCTGATCGCTGGCGTCCATATCGACCTGCATGCGCGCCGTAACCTGCTGCGACAGGGCGGGCACGGACAACAGGGTCAGCACCGCCACACACAGGGCCGCCAACAGCCCGAACAGGGCATAATAGACCGCATCCAGCGCTATTTTCAGAAGGCTCGACACCGAACCCGGCCCTAAAAACCGCATGACTCCCCTACCGGTCAGCCCCAAAAACCCAAGACATAAATCACCCGACACCGGATTTATAGTTCTATTTACCGCCCGCTTTGCGTAAAAGTGCCAGATAATTTACGGAGCCCCTGCATGTCCCTGCAACTGATCGCCGGTGAAAAACTTGTCGCCGCCACCCATAATTCCGGTAAGGCGAGAGAAATCGAAGCCCTGCTGGGGGGCCGCTTTGAGGTCATCAGCGCCGGTTCCCTGAACCTGCCTGAGCCGGACGAAACCGAAGTCTCCTTTGTCGGCAATGCGATCCTCAAGGCCCGCCACGCCGCGCAAGCCTCCGGCACCGTCTCTCTGGCCGACGATTCCGGCCTGAGCATCGAGGCCCTGAACGGCGATCCGGGCATCTACAGTGCGCGCTGGGCAGGCCCCTACAAGGATTTTGAGCGGGCTATGGAGATCATTCACCTGAAACTCGATCAGGCGCAGGCCCAGTCCCCCGACACCTTCTCCACCCGCGCCTTTTTCACCTGCGCACTGGCCGTTGCCTGGCCCGAAGGACACGCCGTGGTGTTCGAAGGCCGCGTCTATGGCCAGATCGTCAAGCCTCGCGGCGATCAGGGCTTTGGCTATGACCCGATCTTTCAGCCCGACGGCCATGACATCACCTTCGCCGAAATGCCCGAAGCGCAAAAAGACAGCCTCAGCCATCGCCACCTTGCGTTTGAACAGCTGAAAACCCACCTGTTTTAAGTGTATCCTGTTTCCCTCTACATCCACTGGCCCTATTGCGCGCGCATCTGTCCCTATTGCGACTTCAACGTCACGCGCGACCGTGGCCAGACTGAGATACAGACCCGTCTGTTTGAGGCCATCCGACAGGACCTGCACACGCAGGCGGAATGGCTTGGTTCCCGTTATCTGGCCTCGGTTTTCTTAGGCGGCGGCACCCCATCCCTGATGAAGCCCGAATGGGTCGCCACCCTGATTGACGACGCCAAAACCCTGTTCCCGCCACAGGGCGACATAGAGATCACCCTTGAGGCCAACCCGACCGACGCCGAGATCGCCCGCTATCAGGCCTTCCGCGAAGCCGGTATCAACCGCCTGTCGATTGGCATTCAGTCCCTGAACGATCAGGCTCTGAAATTTCTGGGGCGCAATCATTCGGCCCGCGAAGCCCTCACTGGCCTTGAAACAGCCCTGTCTGTCTTTGATCGGGTATCGCTTGATCTGATCTATGCCTTGCCTGAACAGACCCTGCACGACTGGCAGTCCGAACTGACCGAGGCCGCGCGTCTGGGCATTGAGCATATTTCCCCTTACCAGCTTGGCATTGAGCCCAATACGGCCTTTGGTCGCGCAGCCCGACGCGGCACCCTGAAACCCGTAGAGTCCGAGGTCGGCGAAGCCTTTTACGACACCACACAGACCGTCCTGTCTTCACTCGGTTTTGACGCCTATGAGGTCTCAAACCACGCCAAAGGCCCCGCTGCCCGCTCACAACACAACCTCAATGTCTGGGAGGGGGTCGATTATATCGGCATTGGCCCCGGAGCCCACGGTCGTTTGACACTTCCAAACGCCCATGGGCGACCCAACAAAGAACCAGCGCACGGTCGTCTGACCCTTTCGGGCGCCCGACACGCCACCGTCGCGGAATCCGACCTCAAAACTTACATTGCCCGAGTATCTGACCACGGCACCGGCATAGACCGCGAAGCCCTGTCGGCGCACGAAGCCGCCGAAGAAGCCCTGATGCTCGGTTTACGCCTGACCGAAGGGGTACGTCTTGAGCGTCTCAAGGACCTGCCGCTAAAGCGCGCCCAAAGCCTGATCGCTGACGGGTTTCTGGGACAATCGGATACACGTCTTTATGCGACACCAAAGGGGCGTCTGGTACTTGACCGGCTGCTGCTTGAGCTTCTGTATGAATAAATCTTGCATAACCGCGTCCGTAGCCTTAAACGCGCCTTTAATTCACCCTTCCCTGCCTTCTCCTGCCAAGCGGTATTTGCCCCATGTCCAGCCCTGCTGAAAAGCCCGTCAAGAAAGTCGTCCTCGCCTATTCCGGCGGTCTCGATACCTCGATCATCCTGAAATGGCTGCAAACCGAATATGGTGCCGAAGTCATCACCTTCACCGCCGATCTCGGTCAGGGCGAAGAACTGGAGCCAGCGCGCAAAAAAGCGCAGCTTCTGGGCATCAAGGACGAAAACATCTTTATCGAAGACCTGCGCGAAGAATTTGTCCGCGACTACGTCTTCCCGATGTTCCGCGCCAATACAGTCTATGAAGGCCAGTACCTGCTCGGCACCTCGATCGCCCGTCCGCTGATCGCCAAGAAGCAGATCGAAATAGCCCGTAAGCTGGGTGCCGACGCGGTCTGTCACGGCGCCACGGGTAAGGGTAACGATCAGGTTCGTTTTGAACTGGGTTACTATGGTCTGGAACCCGACATCCGCGTGATCGCCCCCTGGCGTGAATGGGACTTTGCTTCGCGCGAAGCCTTGCTGGCCTTTGCCGAACAGCATCAGATCCCCATCGCCAAGGACAAGCTCGGCGAGGCCCCGTTCTCGGTGGACGCCAACCTGCTGCACTCCTCGTCCGAAGGTAAGGTGCTCGAAGATCCCGCCGTCGAAGCACCGGAATTTGTCTATCAGCGCACCATTTCGCCCGAAGCTGCGCCTGACACCCCAACCGTCATCACCATCGACTTCGAAAAGGGTGATCCGGTCGCCATCAACGGCGAAGCCCTGTCACCGGCAGCCCTTCTGACCAAGCTGAACCAGTTCGGTCACGACAACGGTATTGGCCGTCTCGATCTGGTGGAAAACCGCTTCGTCGGCATGAAGTCACGCGGCGTCTATGAGACACCGGGCGGCACCATCCTTTTGGCCGCACACCGTGGCATTGAATCTATCACGCTCGACCGCGGTGCCATGCACCTTAAGGACGAACTGATGCCGAAATATGCCTCGCTGGTCTATAACGGCTTCTGGTTCTCGCCAGAGCGCGAAATGCTGCAAGCCGCGATCGACTATTCGCAAGCCAAGGTCACCGGCCGCGTCACCGTTAAGCTTTATAAGGGTAATGTCACCGTCACCGGTCGCGAAAGCCCCTATTCGCTGTATGATCAGGAACTGGTCACCTTCGAAGAAGGCAAGGTCGCCTATGATCACCGCGACGCTGCCGGCTTCATCAAGCTGAACGCACTCCGTCTGCGTGTCGCCGCCAAGCGCGACCAACGCGGCTAAGTCTCAAAGACTTATCGCTTTTTTACAGGGTCTGCGTCCTTAATTGGATGCAGACCTTTTTTCGTGTGAGCGTCATGACTAGCACCGGTTTTAATATACTAATCAATGGCAAATCCGGCACCGTTCTGAACATGGGCCATGAGGCCATCGAAGCCGCCATTAACGAAAGCGGCCTCACCGTCGCCGAACTGTGCTTCTCTGACCCCGAAGATATGGCCGACAATCTGGCGCGACTGAGTAAAAAGAAGGCGCCGCTTATTATTGGCGGCGGTGACGGCACCTTGCGTGAAAGTGCCAAATACCTGTCTGAGCACACAAATAAACCGTTCGGCGTTTTACCCTTTGGCACCATGAACCTGCTGGCCAAGGATCTGGGGGCTGACAGCCTGCAAACCGCGCTTGATGGCTACGCAAAGGGTGTCACCGAAATCAAAATGGATGCCGGTTACGTAAACGGTGAGATATTCCTGTGCTGCGCCAGCATCGGCGTCATGCCCAATGCCGCCGTTTACCGCGAAGAAAACCGCAAAGGCAATGACCTGTGGATGATCCCGCGCATGTTCCTCTATGTGCTGGAACGCTTTAACAAGCGTCAGCGCATCACCCTGGAAGCCGATAAGGCCATCCATCGCTTCAATACCCCTGCCGTCGTCGTTTCGGTCAACCGCTTTGCCGATTCAACCCTGCTCGACAGTAACAATTTCAAACGCGAAACCCTCGAAGGCGGTGAACTGGCAGCCTATGTCGCCACCACCAGCACTCAGGCCGAACATCTGCGCTTTCTGTCCGCTCTGATGATTGGCAACTGGCTCAAAGATCCCGGGATTCAGGAAATCCCAGCCAAACGTTTCGCCCTCAGGGGGCGTCGTAAAAAACGTCTGGTATCTCTGGATGGCGAGGTCATCACCCTCAAGGGCGACCTGACCTTTACCCTAAAACCGAAATCGATAGCCGTCCTTGTGCCTGCGCAGGACAAAGCATGATTATTGCCCACATTTCCGATCTGCACTTCGGGGCCTGTGATGACGACATTGCCGAGACCCTGCTGACACATCTGAACGACAGCGGGGCTGATCTTATTGTCGCCAGCGGAGACCTCACACAGTCGGCGACCGAAACCGAATTCCAACAGGCACGTGCCTTTTTTGATCGCCTCAAGGCACCGGTCTTTGCCATTCCCGGCAACCATGACCTGCCGGGGATAGATTTCCGCCGCTTCTGGCATCCGTTCGAACGCTATAAGCGTCACATTGCGCAGGATCTGAATCCCGTATTACAGACCGGTCTGTCTGATATAGTCGGTCTCAACAGCGCCCGAATGATCCTGCCGCACTGGAACTGGGCCAATGGTTCGGTAAGCCGTTTACAAAGACACGCCTTACGTAATTTTTTCGAGACCTCACATGCGCCCTGGCGGATACTGGTGATCCACCATCCGCTGCAAAGCCCCAAAGAATTCCCCCTCGATATTACCGTATTCAATGGCCGGAAGCTGCTTCGGACTATCGAACAGGCACGCATCGATCTGGTGCTCGCCGGTCATCAGCACCACGCCTATATCGAAAGTCGCAACACCACCGATCACACGACCCTGTTCGTCAGCGCCTCGACGGCCATGTCCACCCGCATCCGTCGCCAGCCGAATGGCTTTAACCTGCTGCATTTATCACCGGACACGGCGCGAATTGATCAGTTTCGTCTTGAAAACGGCGTTTTTCGGCTATTTTCCGCCCTTACCCACACAAAAATCCCTGTAAATTCAGTCGCACCCCACCCTGAGCGGGAATAGATCAGACCCAATAATGCCACATTGACGGCATAAAATTTACCCACAATAGTGGATTCACATACCGGAAGCCTCTCGGTAACGGATCACCTTCAGGAGTAATACCATGCCGCGTATATTCAAATCTGCGGGTTTAACGGCAGGCCTTGCCAGCCTTGTGTTACTGTCGGCCTGCGCCACGCCTACGCCGTACCAGCCGATTGACGCGGCACAAAGCACGGCGCGCGGCTATAGCGACACACGTATTGAAACCGGTCGCTATCGTCTGAGATTCAGCGGAAACACGTCAACGCCACGTGAAACCGTTGAAAACTATATGCTTTTCCGCGCATCAGAACTGACCATTGAACAGGGTTATGACTGGTTCACGCTCGTCAGCCCGAACACTCAGGAAACCACGACGGTTTCACGCAGCTATCGTGACCCCTTCGGGCCGTCCTATTATGGCGGGTTCTACTGGCGCTATTATCGCGGCGGCTGGGGTTCATGGGGTGCCTATCAGGAAAGCTCCACGACCTTCCATCGCTACGAAGCCACTGCAGAAGTGGTTATGGGCCGTGGTGCCAAACCAGAGGGTGACCTCCATAGCTATAATGCCCGCGAAGTGGCGCAAAACCTTGCACCGCAGATCGTAAGGCCGCAGCCTAAGTAAAGCTTATGCGCACGCTTATACTCGCCGCACTTGTACCTTTGGCAGCCTGCACAACACCGCAGGCTCCAAAGGTCATTGGCATGCCTAATCCGGCCTCGAAATATTGCGTTGATCAGGGCGGGCGTTCAGAAATCCGCAAATCCGCCGAAGGTGACACGGGTTACTGTCACCTGCCTGACGGTCGCGTGATAGAGGAATGGGAACTGTTTCGCTCCCAAAACGTCGGATAAACACTTAATCCTGTTCAGGAAAATCCTGAATAATAGGTGGCCTCAGACGCCTGCGGTTCATATGTTCCGCGGGCGCTTCTGATTTATCGGGCAGTTCACCCTTATGATAGAACTTCTGCCAGGCCTGTTTCATTGCGCCGGGATCACGGTTGACAAGGCTTTGGTTGAACGCCGCACGGCTTTCTGACCACAGCTCAAACTGCGCCTTAAGATCCGGATCTGCCTCAATGGGTTTGATGACCGGCTGTACGTTATCCAACTGCCTGTCCTGCACCAGATTGATGAAACAGAAGGGTTCACCTTTTTTGAAACTGACCACACCGGGGCGGGTCATTTTCCAGTTCATCGTAAAGGGAAACGGCAACCAGTCGGTTTCCACAAGGCCCGTCAAAGGCGCTATGCCATCCTTGATGTGATTAGGTGCGCCACCGGCCCACAAAGACCAGCCGGGCGGTGTACGGAACAGAAAACCGGTGTGAAACGTCACAATGCCATGACTGAAATGGCTCTGGGCGAAATGGTCAATATGCGCACCGGGTGTATCAGCCGTAATGGTCGTATCGGTCGCCAGTCGGCCGCCGTTCCATTCAATCGTCAGGTCTTCAGGGATCAGCAATTCCCAACCCGTCGAATTGGCCATGGTCAAAGGCAGGCAGCGATAGGGAAAGCGGCTGGCAAAGGCATCCATCCAGTCCCGATCCTGACGTCCCGGAATAATCTCACGCGCGCCGTCCTGAACGACAAAACATTCCAATTCCATTGACGACGCAACTCCTGTAAAGCGCAAACCTATGTCGTTTTATACCCAAAACACCCTGCTTCAAGCCCTAAGTCACTGGGGTCTGTCAACTGAAACCCTTGAACATCCCGCTGTGTTCCGCGTGGGCGAAGGTGATGAGATAAAGGCTGCACTGCCCGGTGCGCACACCAAGAACCTGTTCCTTAAGGACGACAAGGGGCAGCTTTGGCTCATCAGCGCCGAGCAGACGACACAGATCAATCTTAAGGCCATGCCGAAACAGATTGGCTCAGGCCGTCTGTCTTTTGGTTCTGAGGAAAGGCTTTTTGACGCATTAGGGGTTCGGCCCGGTTCGGTTACGGCACTGGCCCTGATCAATGACCCTGAACAAAAGGTACGGTTTGTACTTGATAAGCGCCTTTATGACGCGGAAATTGTCAATTTTCATCCGCTGGTCAACACGGCGACCACCGCTCTGAAGCAACCTACCTTCCGCGCATTTCTTGAACGCCTGAACCGCAAATATCAGGTGATTGACTTCGCAGCGGTTGACTAATTCGCCGCCTTGCCCATTTCTATCTTGCAGACTTTATTGACGGAAATCCCATGACCAGCGACAGCCCCTATATTATCGAAGGTTCTGATCAGAACTTTATGGCCGATGTGATCGAAGCCTCGAAAACCACTCCGGTTATAGTCGATTTCTGGGCGACCTGGTGCGGGCCATGCCGTCAGTTAGGCCCCGCTTTGGAAAAGGTCGTGACCGAAGCCAAGGGCGCGGTACGCATGGTCAAGATCGACGTCGATAAGAACCCCGTCTTCGCCGGTCAGCTACGGGTGCAATCGATCCCGACCGTCTATGCCTTCGTCAATGGTCAGCCGGTTGACGGTTTCATGGGTGCCAAGCCCGAAAGTGAACTGCGCGCCTTTGTGGAAAAGCTTGGTGGCGGCGCCGATGGCGAACCGACCATCGAAGAAGCTCTGGAACTGGCCGCGCAATCAGCCCTTCAGGGCGACATCACCAGTGCGCTTGAGGCCTACAGCTATATCCTGAGCAAGGAGCCTGAAAACCTTAAGGCCATTGCCGGTGTCACGCGCCTTTATCTTAAGGTCGGTCAGGCTGAACAGGCCAAGCAGTTTCTCGATACGGCACCTAAGGACACCACCGACGCCGACATTCTGGGGCTGCGCGCCGCTATTGAACTGGCCGAAGATGCGCCTGTTGATGCCGAACTTTTCCGCAACCGTCTTCAGGCGGATGCTAATGACCACGAAGCCCGCTATGAATTGGCGCGCACTCTGGCCGGTCAGGATGAAATGCAACAGGCAGTCGATGAGCTTCTGACCATTGTTAAGGCTGATCCCGAATGGCAGGATCAGAAAGCCCGCCAGTTCTTGCTGAAAATCTTTTCGGCTGTGGGCCTGACGTCTGAACTGGCCAAATCCGGTCGTCGTCGCCTGTCCGGCCTGCTGTTCAGCTAAGGAGCTATTATGACCGACCACAGCACAACCATTGCCGAAATCGATCCGCGCCTGCTTGAGGCCCTTGTCTGTCCGGTGACGCGCCGCCCCCTGACCTATGATCGTGAGGCTCAGGAACTGATCAGCCCGACCGCGGGTCTTGCCTTCCCCATCCGTTCAGGGGTGCCGATCATGCTGGTCGATCAGGCCCGACGCTTTGAGCCGCAAAAGCAGGGTCATTGACCCTGCACCCGATATAGGGCCACGCCTACAAACGCTCACCACGCAGCAGTTTGGGCAGATCACCCGTCGCCCCGCCGGCATCTTCCATGAAATAACGCCTTAAGGGTGGGATGGCATTGACCACGCCCATCCCGAGATCACGCGCGTGACGGATCAGCGGGTTATTATTTGAAAACAGGTGGACGAACCCATCCATGATGACCGAAGTGCTGACGTTTTCAAAACGCCGCCACTGGGCATAGCGCTCCAGCACCAGCTCCGAACCGATATCTTCACCTAAGCGCGCGGCCTCAATAATCACCTCGGCAAAGGCCGCTGCGTCCTTCAGGCCCAGATTAAGCCCCTGACCGGCAATCGGGTGAATACCATGCGCCGCATCGCCCAAAAGCGCCAGACGCCCGCGATACATATGTTCCGCCAGACCCATAGACAGCGGATAAAAGAACCGTGGCCCCAGCACCTCGACCTCACCGACAAAATCGCCGAAGCGCTGCATCAGGTGTGCATGGAACAGTTCAGGCCGAACCTGCATCAACGCCTTGGCCTTATCATGGCTTTCTGACCAGACAATACAGGCACGATTTTCCGTCAACGGCAGAATGGCAAACGGGCCGGAGCTGAGAAAATGCTCATAGGCCACATGGTTGTGCGGATGCTGCATCCTTACCGTGGCCACTACCGCGCTTTGTCTGTAGTCCCAGCCAATCGTGCGAATCTTCGCCCATTCGCGCAAAGCTGAACGACGCCCCTCAGACGCCACCACCAGAGGCGCGACATAACTATCGCCATTATCCAGCATCAACCGTATCTGGCCGGTGCTTTCCTCGATTTCGGAAACTGTAGCAGGGGTAATCAGCGTAATTCCGGCCTTAACCACCGCCTCATGCAACACACGGCGGATGTGGCGGTTTTCGATCATATAGCCCAGAGGCTCATCGCCGGAACGATCGGAAATCTCGGCGGCATCGAAATACAGAAAGAACGGCGAAGCCGGTTTGGTCGCAGCACCGGGCAGGTGCGCGTCAGTGACGACAATCTTGTCCATACGACACGACAGAGGCTCAAGTGCTTCCCCGACCCCCAGCGCCTGCCACTGACGGAAACAGCTATAGGCAATGGCCGAAGCCCGCCCGTCAAAGCCCATATCCACCTGTTCGGACAGGGGTTGCTTCTCAATCAGCGCAACCTCAAGCCCCCCTTGCGCCAGAGCCAGAGCCGCCGTCATGCCAGCCATGCCGGCACCTACGATAATCACATCAAACCGCTTATCCATGCCTTTCTTTTACGCCTGACCGCCAAGGGCGTAAACTGTGAATTCTGCGACAAAAGGCCATGTACCCAAAACTACGATCTGGTTTTCAGCCTCAATATCCAAAGTCTGCATAAACCCGAAGCCAAGGGGGCTTCAGCGCGTCATTTCAATTCAGGTAAACAGGACATTAACCTTATCCATGGCAAAACAGCCCGAAGTCTTTAAGCGCAAGGATTCAGGCTGCCGATGAGTACGGTTACCGCCATTGTTTGGAACCATCTGGAAACCAATTTCCGCACCATCTGGGAATCGGTACTGTTTGCGCGTCTGCGCGGGGCACTGGTGTGCGTAGCCGGTCTGGCCTGTGTGCTGGCGTTTGGCACCTATAATGCCTCGGACGCCAGCTGGAACACCTCGTCTTCGGCCGCCGTCACCAATATTCTGGGCGGGTTTGGGGCGGTTATTGCCGATATCGGGATTCAGTCTCTGGGACTTGCGGCCTGGCCTATGGCGCTGCTCATGATCTGGTTCGGTCTGGTGCGCCTGTTTCAGACGGACCCTGATGCGGGTCGTAAAACCCTGCGTTTACATAGCTTTTTTGCCGCCCTGTTTACCCTGATGCTGGCGGCAGCACTGGCTCCGCTCATCAGCGGGCCCGATAAAGTCAGTATTGGCGGGTTCTGGGGCACCGGCGTCCATGGCCTGCTCAAAGGCTTGTTTGACTTTATGAGCTTGCCCGCCTCAAGCGTAATCGCCAGCCTGATCTATGCAGTCGCAGCGCTGTTGTGTTTCAACGCGGCCCTACGCCTGAATGCGGAATCCTATATTCGTGGTGCAGGCTTTGTTTTCGGCGGCCTCAAAGGCGTGGTTGGTGCCACCGGCATTGGCGAGGCCCTGCATCGCTCAGGCGAGCCGAAGGTAAAGCGCCCCAAAGGCCCGAAATCCGCGCCCGCGCCGTTTCTGGATGATGAGGATTTCTCGAACATTGGCGAAACACCGCCTGCGCCAGTGGTCAATGCCCGTCAGCAAGTGCCTGAAGATCATTACCCTGAAGCTGATTACGCTGACGACGATCTGCCGCCGTTTGATATTGACCCGCCTACCTCTGCGGCACCGGAACCCAAGATTCGTATGGAGGCTCCGCGTCAGCCCAAGCCTTCGACCCGTGAACAGGACGAACGCCAGACCGCTTTTGAATTCCTCAAGCCCGGCAATTTCCGTCTGCCGGAACTGAATATATTGTCCAAGCCCAAGGCTCGCGCCGCCAGCTATGACGAGGCCGCTCTGAAACAAAACGCCCGTATGCTTGAAAGCGTACTGGCTGAGTTTGGCGTCAAGGGCGTGATCGATCAGATCCGCCCCGGCCCCGTGGTCACGCTCTATGAACTGGCGCCTGCCGCTGGTGTTAAGGGGTCGCGCGTCGTTGGCCTGGCCGAAGATATTGCACGCAACATGTCAGCACGCGCCTGTCGGGTGTCGATCGTTCAGGGCCGCAACGCCATCGGGATCGAGTTGCCTAACGCAACGCGTGAGACGGTTTATCTGCGGGATTTGCTGGCCTCGTCAGAGTTCGAAAAGGTTGGCCACAGCCTGCCTATGGCTTTGGGGGAAACCATCGGCGGTGAGCCCTATATTACCGACCTCGCCAAGATGCCCCACCTTCTGATCGCCGGTACAACCGGTTCGGGTAAGTCGGTCGGGGTCAATGCCATGATCCTGTCGATCCTGTACCGCCTTGATCCCGAACAGTGCAAGTTCATCATGATCGACCCCAAGATGCTGGAACTCAGCGTCTATGACGGCAT
>JASGFL010000034.1:0-30997 GCA_047605545.1 Asticcacaulis sp.
GTATCGACCACTGCCTTCAAGGAAATGCCCGACGGTTCGGCCCGTATTGAACAGACCATCTATGTCGAACGTGACAGCCAGCGTCCCATCGTGCTAGGTAAGAACGGCCAGACCCTGAAATGGATCGGTCAGAAGGCGCGCGAAGAACTGATGCTGCTTCTGGACCGCAAGGTGCATCTGTTCCTGCATGTTGAGGTCAATGAGCGCTGGACGGATGACCGCGCCCTTTACAGCCAGTTTGGTCTGGAATTCGAGTCCTGATTTTTTCTCATGATTTATGACGACGAAGCCTTTGTCCTGAGTGCGCGCCCGCACGGTGAGACAGGGGCGGTCGTGCATTTTCTGACGCGCGATCACGGGCATATAGCTGCGCATGTGGCGGGGGCTGCGTCGCGGCGGCTCAAACCCTATCTGCAACCGGCTAGCCATGTGCGCCTGAGTTATCGGGCGCGCAGCACCGACAATCTTGGCTCGGCCACCCTTGAGCCTATGGGCGAGGGGGCGGATGTTCTGGATGATCCTGTGGCCCTGCTGGGGCTTCAGTGCGCCTGTGTGATGACACGTGCCGCCCTGCCTGAACGTGATCCGCAGGCCGGTGCGTTTGAAGCTTTTTCAGCCCTTATTACGTCGTTTCAATGGCCGGACATCTGGCCATATGTCTATGTGCGTTTCGAGGCCGGCTTGCTGGAAGCGGTAGGATTTGGCCTTGATCTCAGTGCTTGTGCGGTGACGGGCGGGCATGATGACCTGATCTATGTCAGCCCCAAGTCAGGTCGCGCCGTCAGCCGTAAATCCGGTGCGCCCTTCTGCAACAAGCTGTTGCCCCTGCCTGAGTTCTTATTGTCGGCACAGGGCGCGCGCGGCCCCAAGGCACTGGCAGACGGGTTTCATCTGACAGGCTTTTTCCTTGAGCGGCACATATTCCATCCGCTCAATCAGCCCCTGCCGGAGATACGTTCACGGCTTCTGGGGTATCTGGGGCAAACGGATTAATTGCCTCCATCCTTTGGTAAGGTGTATTGTGCCATTATGGGGCGATAACAACAGATTCGATGACATCGGATCAGTATCCGGGGATAAGACTGAGACGATGCGGCGGTATAACGAGCAGGAATTGCGGGCGGCAAATGTCAATCCGGCGACGGGGCTGGCGACGGATTATCTGAACCTATTCAACGAAGCGATCATGCTGTTTGAAATGGGCATGGATATGCCCGATATGGCCGAGGAACTCAGTGACTGGGCGCCGCGGGACTATGTGACGCATTTCGAGCAATCAGGTTTTGAGCAAAAAGATGTAGTGATCGCTGCCTATCAGCAGGCCGAGGCGGACACGCGTCTGGCTTTTGATGACTGTTGCGCCCATGCGCTGGAGGTCTTTCAATCAGCCGTACATATTCTTTTGAGTTCTAGCATTGCAGCGACCGCACCGCGTGAAGACCTTGAGGCGCGGCTTGAGGCGATGAAGGCACTGGTGCTTGAGATGGATGCCCATATTCACGGACGGCACGATCCGGTGAGCAGCACCCTGCAAAGCGAAGTGGACGCACTTTTCTGAGTGCCACCTAAGGGCAATCGGGTGCGCAGGTAAGGCCCCTGGGCATTATGCGGTTTTTATATTTTAGCGCCATCTACGCATGAATTTATGCGGCGCTTACAGCTAGGCTTGCCTTAAATTTATAAAAGGGATGATGACCATGTGGCGTATTTGTCTGGCTATCGGAACAATCGGTATTGCATCGGCCTGTAGCGCCCAAAAGGACGAGCCGCCCTTGCCACCCGAAGCGGCGGCGATTTCTGTCGCGGCCTCAAGTGCGGCGACGGTAGGCAGTGACTTTGTTGGCCGGTGGAACGGGCCTGAGGGCACCTATGCGGAAATTACGGCTTTGGGGCGCGGATATGAAGTGTCGCTGCAAAACCTTGATGGACTGCGCAGTTTCAAAGGCTCGGTCGAAGGCGATGGCATCCGCATCGAGCGCGACGGTGAGGCGCTTCTGGTCGTACACGGCAGCGGCATGGACACCGGCATGAAGTGGCTGATGGATAAGCGCGACTGTATTGTCGTTAAAACCGGCGAAGGCTATTGCCGCGACTAAATCCATAATATAGCTAGGGGCTTTGTGTAATTACGGAGCGCCCTGCCTATGTCTGCTGCTGATGATGAAGATGATCTGGTCGTAAAGGACGCAAACGGCGCACGCCTGAGCGACGGTGATAATGTCACTCTGATCAAAGACCTTAAGGTCAAGGGATCGGGGGGCGTGACGCTTAAACGCGGCACTCTCATAAAGAATATCCGCCTGACCTATGACGAAGATGAGATCGAATGTAACCACGAAAAGGTACGGGGTCTGGTGCTTAGGACTGAGTTTGTCAAAAAGGCCTGATACCGGCTTGGGCATCGTGTCAGGTCTTGCCTTATGGTTTGTTTATACGGCCTGACGCATACGGTATTTATATAACATTTTCCCTGGCGCTTACTGAGGCTTCAGCCGAAGGAGAGCCGCCATGACGACACCGGTTCATGACACTTTAACGCCAACGCCGGACACCATGCCCGATGGTGTCAAGCAACCGGCTCCGGTGCGGAAGGTTATTCATTTCACCGCTATTGTCCTTATGGTGGCGGCAGTGTTCCAGATCATCGGCGCTGCTGCGCCTGAGGTGCTGAAGCTCGGGGTTTCGGTCAGTCAGCGTTCGTTTGAGACGCAGCATCCGCTGGTGCCCGAAGGTATCGCCTTCAGCATCTGGGGGCTTATATACCTATGGGGCCTTGCGGCGGCCATCTGGGCCATGCGTTCGGGTAATACGCATGTCAGTCGTTTCAGGTTTCCTCTGTTGTGCCTGTCGCTGATATTTGTGCTGAACGGAGTTTGGGCCTTGTGGGTGCCGTTTCGCGGCTTTGACACCACAAGTATCCTGATTATCGCGGTGAGTGTGGCGACAGGTATTGCCGGTCTGGTTCAGCTCAAAGGGCAGGCTAAAACTATTCAGGATATGTTGTTTGTCGTTCTGCCCTTAAGTCTCGTGACGGGCTGGGTCAGTGCGGCCCTGACGGTCAATATTACCTCTGCATTAGTTGAGTCCGGTTTTGCGGCCTTTGATCCCCGTGTGCCGATGAACTCCGGTCTGGCACTGGTGGTATTATTAGCCTTTGTCATGACGGTGATCTGGCTGACGCGTAACCGCTTTTACGCTTTGCCGGTAATCTGGGCATTGTTCTGGATTATCAGTGCGGCAGTCAATCGGGATCAGTTGCCTCTGATGGCGACGCTGGCGGGGATGGGGATTGGCATTATTCTGGTCGAACTGGTGGCCCTCAGTTTGATACGCAGGCAACCAAAAGGCCCCGCTTCGAAAGTGGAAGCGAGGCCTTCGGATACGCCCTTACTGGACGGTTAGAGGTTGGCCCTGATGCCGGCGGCATAGTCGGGGTGGATTTTTTCAAAATGCCTCAGTGCCCGCTCGATAATGAAGTCGGGCACGCCTTTCATGGAACCGGCAATGCTTTGGTACAGACGCGATTTTTGCCCGTCATCAAACAGGTTGAACAGGGCGCGCGGCTGACTGTAATCGTCATTACCTTCGCGGTGATTATAGCGATCGGCATCGCCTGAAATCTTCAGAGGTGGCTCCCGATATTCCGGTGCCTCCTTTGGGCCATCAAAGCTATTTGGCTCATAATAGGCGTCCGGGTTCGAGAAGTTCGTAAAGAACCGCATCGGGCCGTCGGCGTGATAATGATTGACCGGACATTTCGGCGCATTAACCGGCAGGGCCTCATAATGAGTGCTCAGACGATAGCGGTGCGCATCGGCGTAAGAGAAAATACGCGCCTGTAACACCTTATCCGGGGAGAAACCGATGCCGGGAATAATGTTCGAAGGTGAGAAGGCGGCCATTTCGATGTCGGTGAAATAGTTCTCCGGATTGCGATTCAGCTCAAATACGCCCACCGGAATCAGCGGGTAATCGGCATGCGGCCATACCTTGGTCAGGTCGAACGGATTGTAGGGCGTCTTGTCGGCGTCTGTTTCCGGCATAATCTGCACCTTCAGATCCCATTTGGGGAAGTCGCCCGCTTCGATCGCGCCGAACAGGGCCTCCTGATAGGATTCACGGTTTTGGCCGATCACCTGCGCGGCTTCTTCGTTGGTGTGGTTCACCTTACCCTGACGGGTTTTAAAGTGGAACTTGACCCAGAAGCGTTCGCCGTCAGTATTGATAAAGCTGAAGGTGTGCGAACCGAAGCCGTCCATATGCATGGGCGATACGGGTATGCCGCGATCTGACATCAGAATGGTCACCTGATGCAGGGCTTCGGGCGACAATGACCAGTAATCCCACATGGCGGTTGGTGAACGCATATGGGTTTTCGGGTGGCGCTTTTGCGTGTGAATGAAGTCGGGGAATTTGTAGGGATCGCGGATAAAGAACACCGGCGTATTATTGCCGACCAGATCCCAGTTACCTTCTTCGGTATAGAATTTCAGAGAAAAGCCGCGCACATCGCGCTCGGCATCCGCAGCCCCCAGTTCGCCGGCAACCGTTGAAAAGCGCGCCAGAATAGGGGTTTGCTTGCCGACCTCTCCAAACAGTCGGGCGCGGGTATATTGTGTGATGTCGTGTGTAACGGTGAAGGTACCGTGCGCGCCCCAACCCTTGGCATGGACAACCCGCTCAGGGATACGTTCACGGTTCTGGTGCGCCAGTTTCTCGATTAACTGATAATCCTGTAACAGGACGGGGCCACGCGCACCGGCGGTCAGGCTGTTCTGGTTATCGGTGATCGGATTGCCTGCGGTCGTGGTTTGGGTGGTGCCATGCAGCACCGGGCATTTACCTGCACTCATTTTATTATCTCCGTTTGTCTTGCTGGCCCTCGGTGGAAGGTGCATGGCCAGATTAAAACGGCAGGCGGCGCATAAGTAAAATCAATTAAATATTTTAGATTTATAAAATTAATTTTACCGGGGTGGGGTGGTGCTGTTCCTTGCCCGCGTCATTTTGCCTGAGCCGTCTGGCTACGTATTTCTGAACGGATTTTATACGGAAGGTCAAAAAAACAATGGTCTGTGACTTTTTTGCCTTGTGCTATGGCTTAAGCGTACCCTATGTTTGAAATATGCAGCACACCTTAATAAACACAATCATCTTCGGTATCGTCGTCGCGTTCATTTTTGGCATGATTGCCAAACGCATTAAATTACCGGCTGTGTTTGGGTATTTACTTGCGGGGGTGGCCATTGGGCCATTTACCCCAGGTATTGTGGCCGATGTGCATCTGGCGCAGGAACTGGCCGAAATCGGCATTATTCTGCTGATGTTCGGGGTCGGGCTTCATTTCTCCTATCGTGATCTTATGGCGGTGAAAAATATCGCCATTCCGGGGGCGTTGTTCCAGATGGGTTCCGCCGCCGTCATTGGTACGGTAGGCCTGATGTTTCTGGGCTTCAGCCTCGCCGAAGGGGTGATCTACGGGTTTGCCCTGTCGGTTGCGTCCACGATTGTTCTGTTGCGAACGCTGGAAAGTCGTAAAAAGCTGACGACCACGCCGGGCAAGATTGCAATCGGCTGGCTCATTATCGAAGATATCTTTATGGTTCTGGCGCTGGTTCTGCTGCCTGTGGTGGCGCAGTTTATCGAGCAGCCGGAGCGTCTGGATATCGGCTTTATTGGCATGAGCACGGCGCTTGTGCTGCTTAAGGTCGGTGGTTTCTTTGCTGTGATGTTCATTGTTGGCCGTCGTGTTCTGCCGTGGGTTTTGACGCGTATTGCCCGTCAGGGGTCTTCGGAACTGAACACCATCGGTACGCTGGCGATTGCGCTTGGTATGGCCTATGTCGCTTATGCGGTGTTTGATGCCTCGCTGGCTCTGGGCGCGTTTCTGGCCGGTATGGTGCTGAACGAAAGTAAGATCGGTCACAAGTTTGCCGAAAATACCCTGCCGCTGCGTGATACCTTCTCGGTTCTGTTCTTTGTGTCGGTCGGCATGCTGTTTAATCCGGCTACGCTGGTGAACTATCCGCTGGCTGTGATCATGACCTTCCTGATCATTGTTTTTGCCAAGGGCGCTGCGGCCTTGCTCATCTGCCGCATGTTCAAACAGGATCGGGATACCGGCTATACGGTGGCCATGGGGCTGGCGCAGATCGGTGAGTTCTCGTTCATACTTGGCTCGATGGCCCTGAGCCGCAACCTGATTACATCTGAAATCTATGACTTCATTCTGGCGGGCGCCATGCTGTCGATTGTCGTCAATCCATTCCTGTTCCGTCTCTATGACATGTGGAACAAGCCAAAGGACAAGGACGATAAACCCGAAGCGGTTCCGGCCTGATCTAACAAAAAAGCCTCCGTCAGTGACGGAGGCTTTTTTTTATCGCTTAAGGGGCGCGATTATCTGGAGCTGTCCATGGTCGTCAAAACATCATTGAGCGCGGCCCCGTAATAATGCTCAGCGGGGGCAATATAGATGATGTAATAGTTCAGATTGCCCTTGCTATAGGCCTGAGCTACGCCTTTGAGATCTAGGCCTTCGGGCGTCTTGGCCGTTATGTCGAAACGTACCGCACGCGTCCCCCCAAGATCGACCGGCTTGGGCGATGAGGTTGTGACCTGCTGGAGATCGATAACGCCCAGTGAGGTGCTGACATATTCGATATGCTCCTGAAAGGACATATTGGCCTTGCCGCGCGGGGCAGGGGCGCTTTTGCGGTCACCTCTTTGGGGGTGAACCATCAGCGGGTCTTTGCTGGATAAGCCGTCGGAAATGTACAGCCGGTTCAGGCCGGGGCCATCCAGAGACAGCACTTTTACCTTTTTGGCACGCTGATAATAAAGCTTGGTGATATCCGACCAGTCGCGGCTGAGGCTGACCTGAGCGGAACCAACCGCCAGCGGGCCTTTGGGGGCCAGAACGACGGCGCTGCAGCCGCTAAGGAGCACCGCAGCCAGCGTCAGGGCAAGGGCAGGTTTGGTTATGCGCACTGAATAGTCCCCCATATCAATTGGCCGCAGTGGCTGCGGATTTAAGCGTGGAAATCTGATCTTCTACCATCCAGACATCTTCGGCATCGGGATGGAGGGTGATGTATTGGTTAAATGCCATCAGCGCGTCTTCGGACTGCCCCATGCGGCGGTAAACCTCACCCAGTTGTCGCCATGTCGTCACCGGAGCATCCGCATGGGTGAGAGCGCTCTGGTAATGGGTGACGGCACTTTTCAGGTCAGTGCCCTTGCCGCGCAGGCGATAGGCTTCGGCGGCGTAGAAATTAAGCAGGCCCTGATCCAGACCGTCTATGCTCAGACGTTCGATAATGAACAGGGTCTGGCCATAATCCTGACGGCGAAGATCGTCATGCAGCCATTGCCTCAGATAGGGGCGGATGCGTTCACGATAACGGAGGCGCTGCTCCTTAAGGGCTTCGTTGGAAAGCGGACTTGCGCCGCGCTTTTTCGCGGCCGCTTCAATAGCGGTGATGCGATCTACCTCAAGCGGGTGAGAGCCGAATATATTGATACGCGACGGACTGCGGCGGGTGCGCTCATAGTCAGAGGCAGCAGTTTCATCAAGCAGGAACCGCCAGATGCGTGCGCCGGCATAAGGATCATACCCCGCCAGTTGCGCGGCTTCGCCACCGTGCAGGTCGGCATCTTCTTCGGTATCACGTGAATAACCGAAATAGGCGGCAATGGAGCCAAGATAGACCGCATCCACCAGCCCGCGGGTCAGGTTTGAGATGTCCCGCGCAGCACTGTAGCTTCCGGCATTGGCGGCGGCTCCGGCGCCGACCACGGCAATGACCAGCGTGGCGGCCATAGCTGTGTTCTGATTGGCCTTGGCGTTTTCAAACGCACGGATGGAATGGTTTTCCCGAAAGTGCGCAAATTCATGGCCCATGACAAAGGCCACTTCATCTTCGGTCTGGGCACGCAGCAGAAGGCCCGTCCAGACTTCGGTATAGCCATTCGGGGCCATACTGGCGTTAAAGAACGGGCGGTTCATCACATAAAGGCGCAGATCGCCCTTATAGTCCCCCGATACCCGATCAAGAATGTCCCTGAGATAGGCATTCAGTTCAGGATCATGATTGCGTTCGCCTGAGGTGCGGGCGGCACGTTCGGATTTGCGCGTTTCTTCCCAGATGGATTGTTCCAGCGTATTGGCTTCGGGCTGTTGCCCCGGTTGTCGCCTGACCTCATCGGCGGCAATCACCGGAAACGCTGAAACACCTAACATCAGAGCGGCCATCAGACCGGCGAAGTGTGAGGTTCTGGCCATGTCTATAACGGCAGTTTTTTGAACAGACGCTCAATCACCTTGGCCGCGCCTTCGGGTTCACGGATGTCTTCGCCGGTGGGAACGGCATCCAGTTCGTACCACACGACCTGTCCGGTGCTCAGGTCAACAAGCGTCGCCTGAACCGCCTGTCCACCGAACTGCATCGGGCCACGCAAAAGGGCCATGCCGACATTAAGGGCCGCCTTGGCCGAGCTTTGGTAGCTGCCCTTGGCCCGAAGGAACAGGGCGTAACGCGGTGCCGTCACCGTACCCGCCAGTTCCGCAGGCACCAGTACCTGAGCGCTTTCACCCAGCGTCCAGTCAAAGGTCGTCTTGGTCGGCAGCTTATAATAGGTGTTGCCCATTATGGCCGATATGACCTCGTCGTTCAGCTTTAGCATCTGCAAGGCACGCGGGTCTTCGTAGGTATCCAGATGGATTTCGTGTGTAGCGTATTCGCGGGCCCCAAGCGCCTTTTTCAGCGAGTCCGAGAAATAACCTGTGGCGGCTTTTGACCATTCCGCACGTGGTTCGGTCATGCCTGAGGCCGTCAGGATACCAAGGCTGACTTCGGGCGTGACAATAAGGATGGTTGTGCCTGTCGCGGGCTTTTCTATCTCGACATGAGTCACGGGCGCAGCGGCCTGCACCGGTGCAAGCGTCCCCAGACTGAGGCCAGCCGCCAACAGGGCTGTAACCAGAATATGTCGCTTCATCATGTCCCCCGAAATGCAATAGTGCATACAATGTTCGCGGACGGTATCCGTATAATCGCGTTATTGCAAGTGGTTTGCAATCGTGATTGTGGATATTAATTTTAAATATTATTCAACCACTTAACGGTTTCTCTGAGTGCTTTTTGTCCGTCAGATGTGTCCAGATTGAACTGATATTCATGTCCTGAGGCCGGACGATGATGCTCCGGGAAAAACAGACTGTGCACGGCCACACCTTTTTCGCGCAATGCCCGTGCCATCAGGCGCGATTGCGGCGTGAGCGGATCGGCATTGCCTGAGCTGATGAAGGTCGGCGGGAAGGCCGGTGTCAGGTGGCGGGGCAGCGAGATATGGGCGGTAAAACTATCTGCTTCGTGCCAGTTTCTCTGACCGCTATAGGCCCACAACATGATGCGCATAAAGCCCGCAATCAGAGGGTTACGTGCCTGCATCAGCGGGGCGGCATCAAATACGCCGCAAAACAGCAAGGCACCTTTAAGCTGCTCGGCTTTGATGGACGGCGCGACCTCAAGTGTCGTGGCATAGTCAGATGAGGTGATCAGTGCGGCAACCTGAGCGGCGATGTGCGCGCCGGCTGAGTCTCCGGCCAGAACCAGACGGTGCCGGTTCAGCCCTAAGCTGTCGGCGTGTGTATCGATATAGCTGAGGGCCTGCATTACCTGACGCGCCGGAGCGGGGTGGGTGGCTTCGGGTGCGATGGTATAGTCTGTGTTGACGACCGCAAAGCCTTGGGCCGCCAGCACCTTAAGGTAGTTGGCAATGTCGCTGCGCTGACCGGACACAAACCCGCCGCCATGCATCCAGACAATGGTCGGGGCGTCGGGTGACAGATCCGGCGGGCTGTAGATATCCAGTCGGACGTAGCTGTCCTCAGGGTCGTAATTCAGGTCGGACTGAACGCGAATATCTGCCGGAACATGTTTTATCAGGGCGGCTGAAAAGTTGGCCGCGCCTTTGTTGAACAGGGCGCGGATAAGTTTGACGGCTGGTCGGGGCGTTATGTACCAGCCAATCAGATAAGCCGCCGCCAGCACCAGTAATATTACGGCTGCGATATTCAGAAACATACGGAAAACTCAGTCGCGTACATGCTTTAGCCAATACTGGTGCAATGCTTCAATGTCCTGACTACAGAGGTGCGGCATGGCGGCTTTTAGCTGAAGGTCAGACCATGTCCACCACTGCATTTCAAGTAACAGATCAATCTGCTGGTTGTCGAAACGCGGGCGAATGACGGTGGCAGGATTGCCGCCTGTGATAGTGTAGGGGGCAACGTCCTTGGTGACCAATGCGCGCGTGCCGATGATGGCACCGTCACCAATGGTCACGCCGGGCATGATAATGGCCTCTGATCCAATCCAGACGTCATTACCGATAACCGTATCCCCCGCAGGCAGGTAACCGTTCTGTGCGCCGGAAAACTCAGGAACGTCGGGCATCCAGAAGAATGGAAATGTGCTGATCCAGTCGTGCCGATGCCCCTGATTGCCCGCCATAATAAAGGCGGCACCCGAACCGATTGAACAGAAACTGCCGATAATCAGACGATCGGCACCCTCGTCAGGCAGAATAAAGCGGGCGCAGTCATCAAAGCTGTGGCCGTGATAATAGCCGGAATAATAGCTGTAACGCCCTACCTGAATGTTCGGGTTTGTAACCTGCTTATCCAGTGTGATGCCTTTAAAGGGGCTTTCAAAGAAATTCGGCATGGCCTGATCCGGTGTAGTCGCAGTCATAAGCAAGCCTAACTGGTTTTATTGAAAACCGAAACAGGCTGCGAACCACCGGAGTGAAGCGACTAGCGACCAAGTGGGAGCGCAGGCTGCGCGCCGCCAAGGGCCACTGGCCCTGAGCGCCAGCAAAAAATCATTTTACAGATTTTCGAAGAAAATATGGAAAATGGTGGACCCGACAGGGATTGAACCTGTGACCCTTCGCGTGTGAAGCGAATGCTCTCCCGCTGAGCTACGAGTCCGAACCAATTGCGAGGTGGCGGCTATTAACGTCTCGAAAACTGGCTGACAAGGCTTTATTTGATTAGCTTTGCCAAGGCCGTGGGTAACTCATTGAAGTGGTGCAGCAGGGCATCCGGCTTAAGGTCAGCCACAGGGGCTTCGTTATAGCCAAAGCTGAAAAGCACCGAGGGGACACCGGCATTGCGGGCCGTCAGGAAATCAGTCTCGGAATCTCCAATCAGAACCGATTGCGTCAGCGGAAGCCCGTAAAAGTCCGTGCAGGCTTTGAGGTGTTCGGGGTCTGGCTTTTTGTTAGTGACGCTGTCGGCACCTACGACAATACCGAAATAGTCGATCATATTCAGGCGCGTAAGCAGCAGCACAGACAGGTCGTAGGGTTTGTTCGTGCAGACCGCCAGCTTCGCCCCTTTGGCACTGAGAAGGTCAAGGGTTTCATAGACCCCGTCAAACGGATGGCTTTCGTGGTCGATACGTTCGGCGTAACGGCTCAGAAAAACGGGCAGCAGGGCGGCTTCGGCTTCGGTGCCAATATCGAGGTTCGCGGCCTTGAAACCGCGCTCAATCAGGCTGCGTGCGCCGCGACCGACAAAGCGACGGGCGGCTTCAACCGGAAAGGGGGCGGCCCCGTGATCGGCCAGAAGATCGTTCAGCGTGCCAATAATATCCGGCGCAGTGTCCACAAGCGTGCCGTCGAGGTCAAAAGCCAGACAATGGCCGCTGAGGTCGGGTAAGGGGCTTGCACTCATGTAATCCTGCCATAAAACTTGAGAGAGCCAGAAAACTTGATGAACAAGCAATTAGGCGTCGAATTGTCCTGTGCTTTGGGCTAAATCCAGACGCACTGCAACAGGTGAATCAGAAATATGAGCCAGACAGCCAAACGCGCCGCCGTAATTTTAGCCGCCGGACAGGGCACGCGCATGAAATCGCCGGTGCCTAAGGTGCTGCATACGGTGGCGGGGCGCACCCTTTTGGATCTGGCGATTGATGCGGCCGAAGGTTTGGGGTGTGAGCGGGTCATAGTCGTTGTCGGTGCCCATTCGGCCGAGGTCGGGATTGCGGCGCGTAAACGTCTGGGTGAGGCTCAGGTGGTAGTTCAGGATCCACCTCTGGGGACAGGCCATGCGGTACTGGCGGCCAAGGCGGCACTGGCGGATTTCGACGGTCAGGTGATCGTCTCCTATGCCGATTGTCCGCTGATTACATCGGGTGTGCTTAAGGGCGTGTTTGATCTGGCCGACCGGTCTGATCTGGCGGTTCTTGGGTTTGAGGCCGCGGATGCCGGTGCCTATGGGCGGTTGATTATCTCAGGTGAAGATGACCTTGAGGCCATAGTTGAGGCCAAGGAAGCGACGCCGGAACAGCTTGGTATCAGTGCCTGTAATTCCGGTGTTCTGGCGGCGGATCGGGCGGTGCTGTTTTCGCTTCTGGACAATGTGCGCAATGACAATGCCAAGGGCGAATATTATTTAACCGACGTTGTGGGGCTGGCGCGGGCGCGCGGCCTTAAGCCCAAGGTGGCCTTTACGCCCGAAGCCGATGTGACAGGCATCAATTCTCAGGCCGAGCGGGCCTTTGCCGAGCAGATTTGGCAGCAAAATCGCCGCGCTGAACTTATGCGTGATGGGGTGACCCTGATCGCGCCGGAAACGGTTTTCCTGTCGTGGGATACTCAGATCGCAGCGGGGGCAGTGGTCGAACAGAATGTGGTGTTTGGCACAGGCGTCAGTGTTGAATCCGGTGCCGTCATCCGTGCGTTTTCACATATCGAAGGCGCGAAAGTGGCTTCAGGCGCGCTGGTTGGCCCCTATGCACGCCTGCGTCCCGGTGCCGAGATCGGGCGCGATGTGCATATCGGCAACTTTGTTGAGGTGAAGAACACCAAAGTCGGTGAGGGGGCCAAGGCGAACCATCTGGCCTATCTGGGGGACGGTGAGATCGGCGCGCGGGCCAATATCGGGGCCGGTACAATCTTCTGTAACTATGATGGCTATTTCAAGCACAAGACGCTTATTGGCGAAGGGGCCTTTATCGGGTCAAATACGTCGCTGGTGGCACCTGTGCAGGTCGGGGCCGGAGCAATTACCGGTTCCGGTTCGGTGATAACCGATGATGTGGCCGCAGACGCGCTGGCGTTCGAGCGTTCGCGTCAGAGTGAAAAGGCCGGCTGGGCCAAGACTTTTCGTGAACGCAAGGCCGCTGAAAAGGCCGCTCTTAAAAAATAGGATATGGTGAAAATGAGCGCAGATATTCAGAAACAGGCGGCTGGACTGGCGGCCATTGATCACATTCAGGACGGCATGAAGGTCGGCCTTGGTACGGGATCGACGGCGGCCTGGTTCGTCAAGGCGGTGGCCGATGCGGTGCAGGGCGGACTTAATCTGACCCTTGTGTCCACCTCGGTTCAGACGGCGCAACTGTCCCGGTCTCTGGGGCTTGAGATCAAGGACATCAACGATGTCGGGCGGCTGGATGTCTGTGTGGACGGCGCGGACGAAATCGGGCCGGGACTGTCGCTCATCAAGGGCGGCGGTGGCGCGCTGTTGCGGGAAAAGCTGATCTGGGAAATGGCGGATCGCTGCATCGTTATTGCCGATGCCGCCAAGCATGTGCCGGTACTGGGGGCGTTTGCCCTGCCAATCGAGGTCGAGCCGTTCGCCTATAAGGGTACTATCAACCGCGTTACCGATGTCCTGAGTGAATTCGACATCGCGAAAATGCCGATCCTGCGCAAAAAGAGCGGTGAACCGTTTGTAACCGATGGCGGCAATCTTATCTTTGACATTGCCTGCGGGGAAATCCACGATCCGTCAGGGCTGGCCAATGCCCTGAAGGCGACCACCGGTGTGGTCGATCATGGCCTGTTCCTTGATCTGGCGGATATTGCCCTGATCGGCACCGATGAGGGTGTCAGCGTCCTTAATCCATAAGAGAATTATATGTCCGGCTTTGATTATGATCTGTTCGTTCTGGGCGCAGGCTCCGGCGGAGTACGTGCCGCGCGTCTGACGGCGCAACTGGGGCTTAAGGTCGGCGTGGCCGAAGAAGACCGTGCCGGTGGCACCTGTGTGCTGCGCGGCTGCGTGCCCAAGAAGTTCATGGTCTATGCATCGGACGTGCCGGAACAGGTGGCCTATGCGCGCGGCTTTGGCTGGGGTGCACAAAGCGGGGCGTTTGACTGGCCCAAGTTTCGTGATGCCAATCAGGCCGAGGTCAATCGTCTGGCGGGTATCTATGCGGCGAACCTCGTTAAGGCCGGCGCTGATCTGTTGCTGGGGCGTGCCAGCATTAAGGATGCGCATACCCTCACCATTACGCCGTCTAATGGCGATGCGGCCTATGAGGTGACAGCGAAGCATATTCTGCTTGCGGTCGGCGGTAAGCCCTACGTGCCTGAGGTTAAGGGGCGCGAACTGGCGATCACTTCGGATGAGATGTTCCTGCTCGATCACCTGCCGAAATCAATGATCATTGTTGGCGGCGGCTATATTGCCGTTGAGTTTGCCGGTGTGATGAATGCTCTGGGGGTGAAGACGCACCTGCTTTATCGCGGTGAACATATTTTGCGTCCCTTTGACCATGAGGTGCGCGAACACGTCACGCAGGAAATGGCCAAAAAGGGCATTGAGATCATGACACACGCCGAGCCTTCGGCGCTTGAGACCGTGGACGGCGGGATCAAGGTTACGCTGACCGACGGCACCGAAATGGTGGTCGAAACGGTGCTCTATGCTACGGGGCGGATACCGAATACGGCAGGGTTGGGGCTTGAAAAGGTCGGCGTCGAACTGAACTGGGACGGGGCGGTGCGCGTCGATGAGTGCTCCAAAACCGCAGTGGATCATATCTATGCCATCGGCGATGTCACCAATCGGGTCAATCTGACGCCTGTGGCGATCCGCGAAGGTGTGGCCTTTGTGGAAACCGTGTTCAAGAATAATCCGACCGCCTATGATCATTCCCAGATCGCGACCGCTGTGTTTTCGCGTCCTGAAGTGGGCACGGTCGGCCTGACCGAAGCCGAGGCTGTGTCTCAGGGTATCCGTGTTGATATCTACACCGCGCGTTTCCGTCCGATGAAGACGACCTTTGTCGGTGGTGAAAGCCGCACATTTATGAAGCTGATCGTCGATCATAAGTCCGATGTGGTGCTGGGCGTGCATATGGTTGGTCCCGACAGTGCCGAGATCATCCAAATGGCAGGCATTGCCGTTAAGGCCGGACTGACCAAGGCACAGTGGGATGCCACCTGCGCGGTGCATCCGACCGCTGCCGAAGAATTTGTCACCTTGCGCGACAAGCGGACGGCCTGATGATGGGAAACGAAAACCGGAAAAGGCTTGAGTTTCCCCGTTACACGGCTGGGGTGCTGGTGTTCATCCTCACCCTGTTTTTGTTTTTCAGCTATGCGGGGCCGTTGGCCTTTCCCCTGACAGTTACCTTAGGGGGGCTGTTGCTGCTGGGGCACTGGCGTAATGTGCGCCATCTGGGGTGGCTGGTGGCTGTGCTGCTGATTATGGTGGCATGGATCGGCTACCGTAGCTCATTGTGGCAAGCGGGCGTAGATGGCGGCGTCATCGACCTCAAAGGCGGGACGGCAGAGGACTGGATGCTGATTGCGTTTCAGACCCTGTGGTATCCGGCGGTGGTGCTGGCGGCCTTTGATCTTAAGGATAAGCACGCGGTCTGGCTGGCGAAATGGGTGGCTGGCGGGGTAATGGCGCTTAGTCTGTGGGTATTGGTGGACGCCATATCCGGCGCATCCATCTATCAGCAATTATCAGCCGCACTATATCAGCCGATCCGGCCTGACCTGGCGATGGTCAAGCTGTCTATAACGGCTTATGTGCTGATGCTGGTGTTCTGGCCGATACTGTTGTTCACGCAGGTTAAACACGCTTACCGGACGGGTATCGCCACGCTTGTGGCCTGTGTGCTGGTGGCGGTGATCACAGGTGCCAATGCGCCCATACTGGCGCTAATTATATCTGCGGCAGTGTTTTTCTTCGTCCGCAAGGTGCCGAATATCGCAGGCATCAGCATATACAGGCTGTTTGCCGGTGCGGTAGGTGTGCTGGTGCTGATCATACCGGCGGTGGTGCATACGGGGGTGCTGAACCGCTTCAAGCCCTTCGCGCCGCCTTCGTGGGATGCGCGCATTGATATCTGGCAGTTTGGCGCAGACCGTCTGTTTGAAAAGCCGTTGCTGGGGTGGGGCTTCAACACCAGCCGCAATTTCGGCAGCGAAAATATCCCCCTGCATCCGCACAATATGCCGATACAGGTCGGCCTTGAACTGGGCTATGTCGGGGTTGTTATACTGGCGCTGTTCTGGGTTCTGCTTGTGCTGCGTATCGGGCGCGGCGAGGAGGCTGCGGCACCAGAAATGCAGGAACTACAGTCACTTGATGGCCCTGCGGTTGTTGTGAAGCGCGATACACGGCCCTATGCGCTGGCGACAGCGGCGGCTTTTTTCACCATTGCCTGCCTGAGTTTCGGCATCTGGCAGGAATGGTGGCTGGCGTTGGGGGCGCTGACGGCTGTGGTTGTGATTGTGGTGCAAAAGGCGGTTAAGCCTGATATCACAGGTTGAAAATAAACATAAAAAGTTTCAGTTTGAACTATAATGTCCTGATGTTTCAGATGTTTTCCGGACACATGTGTAAAAGATAATGCATCTGTGGATATTGAGTTTGCACCTATAAGGCCCTAAATAGCACCTATGACAAATACATGGTCCCCCCAAAGCTGGCGTTCACTTCCGGCCCTTCACATTCCTGACGATTACCCCGATGCCACGGCGTTGAGCGCGGCAGAGGCTGAGATCGCCAGTCTTCCGCCTCTGGTCTTTGCCGGTGAGGCCCGTCGTCTGACGTCTGCGCTCGGTAAGGTAGCCAAGGGCGAAGCCTTCCTTTTGCAAGGCGGCGACTGTGCCGAAAGCTTCAAAGAGTTTTCCGCTGACAACATCCGCGACACCTTCCGTCTGATTCTTCAGATGGCAGCGGTTCTGACCTTTGCCGGTGGCAAGCCGGTCGTTAAGGTTGGACGTATCGCCGGTCAGTTCGGTAAGCCGCGGTCTTCGCCCATCGAAACCATCGATGGCGTGACCCTGCCCAGCTATCGCGGGGATAATATCAACGGCATGGACTTCACCCCCGAAGCCCGTCTGCCGGATCCTCAGCGTCTGGTGAAGGCCTATCATCAGTCGTCCGCGACGCTGAACCTGCTGCGTGCATTTGCCAGCGGCGGTTATGCAGACCTGTACAACATCCACAAGTGGACGCTTGGGTTCATCTCCGACAGTCCGCAGGGTGAGCGTTACCGCCATCTGGCCGAGAAGATTTCCGAAACCCTGTCGTTCATGTCAGCTATCGGCATCACCTCGGAGACGGCGCAGGAAATTCGTCAGGTGGATTTCTTCACCTCGCACGAAGCGCTGTTGCTGAACTATGAGCAGGCTCTGACGCGCGTCGATTCGACGACCGGCGAATGGTACGACACATCGGCACACATGTTGTGGATCGGTGAGCGCACCCGTCAGCTTGATGGGGCTCACGTTCACTACATGAAGGGCATCAAGAACCCGATCGGCGTCAAGTGTGGCCCGACCATGGAGCCTGATGACCTTAAGCGTCTGATCGATGCCCTGAACCCCGAGGCTATTCCGGGGCGTCTGACACTTATCGGGCGTTTTGGTTCGGAAAAGGTTGGCGAGCGTCTGCCGGCACTGATGCGGGCAACCAAGGAACATGGCGTGCCGGTGGTCTGGTCTATCGACCCGATGCACGGCAATGTCATTAAGGCCAATAACGGCTACAAGACGCGTCCGTTCGACCGTATCCTCTCTGAGGTGCGTTCGTTCATCGACGTGGCGGCTGCCGAAGGCGTCCATCCGGGCGGCATGCACCTTGAGATGACCGGTCAGAATGTGACCGAGTGTCTTGGGGGCGCACGTGCCCTGTCCGAAGACGAACTGAGCCACCGTTACCACACGCACTGTGATCCGCGCCTCAATGCGGATCAGGCGCTGGAACTGTCGTTCCTTGTGGCCGAGCGTCTGCACGGCCTTAAAGACGAACTGACCAAGGCAGCGTAACTTCAGGCACTGTTAGTATAAAAAATCCCTCTCACGTCTTGTGGGAGGGATTTTTTATTGAGGTTTATGCGCCTGATGTATGGCGACAATGCCAAGGCTTAAATGTTTGAAGCTGACCTTATGAAACCCTTCGGCTTCCAGTTCGCGCGCAAGGTCTGAAGCGGAGGGAAACGCTTTTATCCCCCTTAACAGATAGTCATAACTGCTTGAATCGCCGTTAGCGATCAGTCTGCCCATGATTGGCAAGCACAGGCGCATATAGGTCAGATAGGCCTTGTGCAGAGGCGCAAAGGGGATTTGCGAGGCTTCTATGCAGAGAAAAACGCCTCCCGGTTTCAGCTTGTGTCTAATAGCTTTGATGGCCTGTGTCCGGTCGATTATCTTCATACCGAAAGCCATAGTGATCAGATCGTAGTGATCGTCAGGCAGGTGATCCATCTCACAGGCGTTGACTATGCTGACCTTAATGCCATCGAGGTGTGATAGCTTCTTATGGGCAATTTCCAGCATGGGACTGGAGATGTCGGTTACGTCTATAAAGCGGTCGCTGCCGTTAGGGTGCCGCTTTATACGTAAAGGGATATCACCGGTGCCAGAAGCCAGATCAAGAATATGGCGACCTTTGTGGGACACAATGGCTTGGGTAAAGGCGCGCTTCCACAGACGTTGAATATAGAAGCTGAAATAGTCGCAATAACGGTCATAATCGCGGGCGATACGGCCGAACACATCATCCTCAGAGGGTTTGAAGCGGGCGGCGTTCTGCATTACAGGCCCTGCCCGGCGGCCCAGCCGGACGACCAGGCCCACTGGAAATTATAGCCGCCAAGCCAGCCGGTGACATCAAGGGCTTCGCCGATGATGTACAGGCCGGGGCAGAGCTGGCTTTCCATGGTTTGAGAGGAGATGTGCTGGGTATCGACGCCGCCGATGGTGACTTCGGCGGTGCGGTAACCCTCTGTGCCGTCAGGGATCAACGTCCACGGCTGTATCAGGGCGGTGAGGGCGGTCAGATGTTTATCCGAAAGATCGGCGATGCGACCATTGGTGCCGCTGCGTTCCAGTATGCGCTCACTGAGGCGTGACGGCAGTATGTCGGCAAGGACCGTGCTGATAAGCTGTTTGGGGGTGGTCTGGCGGCGTTCTTTTAATGCGGCCAGTACGTCGATGTCGGGCCTGAGGTCAATGTCGATTGACTGTCCGGCCTGCCAGTATGAGGAAATCTGTAACACCGAAGGCCCCGACAGGCCGCGATGGGTAAACAGGAAGCCATCCTCAAAAACGGTTTTGCCGGAGCGGATGCGGGCATTCAGGGAAACGCCCGAAAGGCCGGTGATATAGTCAAGCTTTTCGCCGCCCAGCGTAAAGGGCACAAGGCCCGCACGGGTCGGCACAATGCTGTGGCCAAAGCGCTGGGCCACCTCATAGGCAAAGCCGGTTGCGCCCATTTTGGGGATCGACAGACCTCCGGTCGCCAGCACCAGTTTGGAGGTCTCTAGCACGGCATCAGGTGTGCTCAGACGGAAGCCTTCGGGTGTCTTTTCTAAGCCGGTAACGGGGCTTTGCAACCACAGTTCGCCGCCTTTGCTGCGCAACTCGTTCAGCAGCATGTCAATAATATCCATGGCGGAATTATCGCAGAACAGCTGGTTTTCGGCTTTGTGATGATAGGGGATGTTGTGGGCAATGACCCGATCAAGAAAATCCCACGGGCCGAAACGCTTCAGGGCCGATTTGCAGAAATGCGGATTGGCCGAGATATAGTTTTTCGGTGAGGCCTCAAGGTGCGTGAAGTTACACCGACCGCCACCCGATATGCGGATTTTCTCGGCAGGGGATTTGGCGTGATCAAGCACCACGACCTTGCGTCCGCGTCCCGCAGCTTCGATGGCGCACATCAGACCGGCGGCACCTGCGCCAATTATTACCGCATCAAACCTGGGCAAATTAGCAAAAATCCTGAAAAATTAGTCACAAGCTGACGCAGCGACAGGCTTGTTGAAACCTGAAACCGGTTTAAGGTCATAACCCAACAGATGCAAACTCAGGAGAGTGAATATGACCGATCTGGCCACCATTACGCAAAAAATCGCTTCGGCTCTGGGGGAAGACTCCGGTATCGGCAAGATCATCAAGCTTGATCTTGGGGATGAGGGCAAGGTTCTGATCAATGCGGCGGCGGTGCCGAATACGGTCACTAACGAAGACGGCGATGCCGATACGACGATCAATGTGTCGCTGGATAACTTCAAAGCGCTGGCCAAGGGTGAACTTGATCCTATCGCCGCATTTATGCAGGGCAAGCTGAAGGTTCAGGGCGATATGATGCTGGCCCAGAAGCTAATCCCGTTGCTCAAAGGTTAAGTCTCAGCCGAATCCGCTTGAGTTCGGGGCCGATTGCGCAATCACGCTGTCGGCCACGAACGGATTTGAGCGCCGCTCTTCGGCAAAGCTCGACATGCCGCCGTGACCCGGAACAAAGCGCACATCCCCCAGCGGCCACAGGCGCGTGGTAATGGCGTTGATCAGGTCAGCATGATTGCCGCGCGGAAAGTCTGTGCGCCCGATGGAGCCTTTGAACAGCACGTCTCCGACCTGAGCGAACTGTGAGGGGGCGTGGTAAAACACCACATGTCCGGGCGTGTGGCCGGGGCAGTGGATTACCTGCCATTCGGTTTCCCCCAGAGTGACCGTGTCTCCGTTTTCAAGCCACCGGTCAGGGGTGAAACTCTGGGCATCATAGATACCCCAGCGCTTGGCATTGTCCGGTATCTGATCAATCCAGAACTGATCATCTTTGTGAGGGCCTTCGACGGGCGCCTGAGTGGCCTCGCGCAGGGCCTGCGTGGCGCCTGCGTGGTCAGCGTGGCCGTGTGTGATCCATATCTTCTCAACCGTCAGGCCGCGCCTTTTGATCTCGGCCAGAACCGGTTCTATGTCGCCGCCCGGATCAATCACGGCTGCCTTGTTCGTTTTCGTGCACCACACGACCGTGCAGTTTTGCTGTAAGGGGGTGACGGGGGCGACAAACAGGCGGATCGGCGGTTCGGCGGTCATGACGGAACTCTTGGGCAAAAAGAAAAGGCCCCCGTGTGTGCCGCTACGGGGGCCTTCAGATCAAGACCTGATTGGCATTAGGTCTTATTTTTTATTGTCCAGATCGCGGAAGGCTTCCGCCGGTGAGGACAATTCGGCATCATCCGTAACATCGATGCCCTTGGCCAGTTTCGAATGCCAGAAGCCGTAAACGATGTAGATGACAGCACCGACCGCCGCATAACAGGCTAGCAGAATCAACGGCAACGGGTTGTCATTCAGCGCATGCTCGATCATCGGGGCAAAGTTAAAGCCCGCCAGACCGAGACAGGCCACAATACCTGCCGAAGCCGTATAGATACCGCCGGGCACCTTAAACGGGCGCTCCATTTCAGGATGTTTGACGCGTAGGTAAATCACGCTCAGGCAGACGATGGCAAAGGCGATAGTGGTACCCAGAGACACAAGATCCCCCAGAATACGGATCGGCAGGAATGAGGCCGCCGTTGCAATGGCAACCCCCAGAACAATCGTACCTAACCAAGGGGTGCGATATTTCGGGTGAACCTTGGAGAAGACCGCCGGCAGCAAGCCGTCACGTGACATGGTGTAAAACACCCGCGTCTGGGCATAGACCAGAACCAGCATCACCGAAGCCAGCCCCGTTACAGCACCGATTTTCACAAGGAAGCTGATGAGATTAAGCTGGCCGCCTTCGGCCGTAGCCAGAGGCACATTGGCCCATTCCAGCCCCATGCTGTCAATGGCAACGGCGATGGGGGCTGGGCTTGCCAGCTGCGGGTAGGGCACTACGCCGGTCATGACAAGGGCGACGATAATATAGAGCGCTGTACAGACCACCAGCGCCCCAAGAATACCGACCGGCACATCACGCGACGGGTTCTTGGCTTCGGCGGCGGCGGTAGAGACAGCTTCAAAACCGATATAGGCAAAGAAGATAATCGCCGCACCGCGCAGGATGCCGCCATAACCGAACTTGTCCCAGGTCTCGCCCTGAGGCGGGATGAAGGGCTGCCAGTTTTCAGGGTTCACATAGGCGATACCGACGGCAATAAAGGTCAGAAGCACGGCGACCTTGATGACGACGATGGCGTTATTGACCTTGGCCGATTCGGACACACCGGCCACCAGAAGGGCGGAAACCGCTGCAATCCCAAGACCTGCCACCAGATTGAAGGTGCCTGTCATGGTGAAGATGGTGCGCTCAACCGTTTCACCGGCGGCATTGACGACCGGTACATTGGCCGCCTGAATCAGTGGCGTGGCCAGAGCGGGCGCATCCTTACCGGCGACGCTTATCTGAGCGAAATTAATGCCGACATCCCCAAGTATGGACACCACATATCCTGACCAGCCGACGGCCACCGTAGAGGCAGCAACGCCATATTCCAAAACCAGAAGCCAGCCCATGATCCATGCGAACACTTCGCCCATGGTGCCATAGGCATAGGTATAGGCTGAGCCTGACACCGGCATGGTTGAGGCCAGTTCAGCATAACAAAAGCCGGCAAGCGCACAGGCTATACCGGCTAGAATAAACGAAAAGATGATGGCGGGGCCTGCATAGGTTGAGGCGACTTCGCCGGTCAGGACGAAAATGCCTGCGCCGATAATCGCACCAATGCCCAGTGACACCAGATTAAGCGGGCCAAGTGTGCGTTTGAGGGGGCTTCGGGCCGCCTCTGACTGGATTTTCGTAATCGACTTCCTGAGAGTTAGGCGCTTGAAAATCCCTGACATATGACCCCTTGCCTTGATTTTACGTCAACAAAATAGCGTTGTTTTTCCGGAAGGCTATCGTCATCGAACGGTTTTGACAATGCCCTTGTGACGCTCAATGCTTGACCCCGTACACATGTCTGTTAAGGCCAGAAACATGGCCTTACCTGTCGAAGAGATTTTTCCGGCTTTGCGTGCGCATCTGGCGCAGGCCGTAACCGGTGTTGTCATTGCCCCTCCGGGGGCAGGTAAGACAACGGGTGTGCCGCTGGCCTTATTGAACGAAGACTGGCTTAGGGGGCAGACGCTGATACTGCTTGAGCCACGGCGTTTGGCGGCGCGTGCCGCCGCCATGCGTATGGCCGAAACCTTGGGCGAAAAGGTCGGCGAGACGGTCGGATATCGCGTGCGCGGCGACAGTCGCGTCGGGCCTAAAACGCGCATCGAAGTGGTAACTGAAGGCATCTTTTCACGGCGCATTATCGATGATCCGGCCCTTGAGGGCGTCGGCTGTGTAATCTTCGATGAGTTCCACGAACGCAGCCTTGATGCCGATATGGGGCTGGCCTTTGCCCGCGATAGCCAAAGCGTGCTGCGTGATGATCTGCGGGTGCTGGTCATGTCCGCGACCCTTGATGGCGAGCGGGTGAGTGGCCTGCTTGAAGGGGCGGCTTTGTTTCATTCCGAAGGCCGCGCCTTTCCGGTGACCACGCACTATGTTGGCCGTGATCAGGCGCGTCGGCTTGAGGAGGATGTCGCCCGTCAGGTTTTACGCCTGTCATCAAAAATGGCAGCGGAACTGTCTGAAACCATGCTGGTTTTTCTGCCCGGTCAGGGGGAAATACATCGTGTGGCGTCAATATTGACTGAAAAAGGACTGCCGCCCCATATCGATCTCTGCAAACTCTATGGCGCCATGGATGCGCGTGATCAGACATTGGTTCTGGCGAAAAATACGCGGCCGAAAATTGTTCTGGCGACAGCGATTGCCGAAACCTCGCTTACGCTGGATCGGGTAAGCATGGTGGTCGATAGCGGCGTGTCGCGGCTGGGGCGGTTTGATCCGGCGCGCGGGGTCGTCAGGTTTGTGACCGAGCGTGTCTCCAAAGCCGCAGCAGATCAGCGGCGCGGACGTGCTGGCCGGACGCAGGCCGGTCATTGTTACCGTCTGTGGGACGAAGAAAATGACCGCGCCCTGATCCCGTTTGCCAAGCCGGAAATTATGGAAACCGACCTGTCGCGCTTAGTGCTGGATCTGCGACTGTGGGGCGCGAAAACGACCGAAGGGCTGGCGCTTCTGGATCATCCGCCGCGCGCAGCCATGATCGAGGCTGAAAAGCTGCTGATTGGTCTGGGAGCACTGGATGCGCAGGGTAATCTGACGGCGCATGGTCGGTTAATCGGTAAGCTGCCGCTCAGTCCGCGTCTGGCGCATATGTTGTTGCTGGCGGCACGTGAAGGCCTGTCGGAAAAGGGCGCGGCTCTGGCGGTTCTGTTGTCGGAAAATGGCCTTGGGGGGCGTTCGACCGACCTTGATACGCGCCTTGAGGCTTTGTCGCGCGATCGCACGCCCAAGGTGACGCAGGCACGGCAACTGGCGGCCAACTGGGCGAAGATGGCGGAAAAGTTGGCGGGTGGCGAAGGCACAGGCGCGGTGAAATCGGTGCATGCCCTGCTGGCGGAATGTTTCCCTGAACGGGTCGCCAAAGCGCGTGGCAAGGCCGGCGAATTTGTGATGGCCAATGGCCGTGGCGTCTATGTGGACGAGCATGACCCTCTGGCGCGTGAAACCTATATTGCCGTAGGTGATTTAGGGGGCGGAGCGGGGCGTGACCGAGTGTTGCTTGCGGCAGCGCTGAGTGAGGCCGAGGTTCTGGCATTGTTTGCTGACCGGCTTATTACGCGCACAGTGCTTGAGCGCGGAGCATCGGGTTTCAGGGCGTTTGCGCAGACCCGACTGGGAGAGCTTGTGCTGACCTCAAAGCCGCTTAGTTCGGTGCCGGCGGAATTGCTATTTGAGGCCGAGGCTGAGGAAATAAGGGATAAGGGACTGAAAGTCCTTAAGTTTTCCGAAAATGCGCAAGGGCTACGGGCGCGGGTTAATTTCCTGCGGGCGCAGGATGACAACTGGCCGGACATGTCGGATGAGGCGCTTTTGGCGACGCTTTCGGACTGGCTTGGCCCCTTTGCGGCGGGCAAGCCTTTGATGTCATTGTCGGCAGGCGATGTGTCTCAGGCGCTTTTGGGGATGCTTGAATACGAACAGCAACGCCAACTGGACATAGTCGCGCCCGAAAGCCTGAAGCTGGCGACCGGCAGCCACGTACGTATCGACTATGCTGCCGAAGGCGGGCCACGCGCCGAAGCGCGGGTGACTGAATTTTACGGCACGAAAATCCACCCGACCGTTGGTCTGCATAAGACGCCGCTGACTTTGGCGCTATTGTCGCCTGCGCATAGGCCGATCCAGATCACAAAAGATATTGTTGGATTCTGGGATGGCTCATGGCCTGAGGTGCGTACCGAAATGAAGGGTCGTTATCCCCGCCATGTATGGCCGGAAGACCCTAAGAACGCGGACGCAACCGCCCGCGCAAAGCCCAGAGGCACCTGAGGCGTTTAGTCGCCGCAAGCCGCATAGATCATGATGCCGGTGGCGACCGAAAGGTTCAGGCTGTCGGCCTTGCCGCGCATGGGTATCTTGACGTTGGTATCGCAGGTAGCGGCGATTTCAGGTGTCAGGCCTGATTGCTCCGTGCCCATGACGATCAGGGTCGGGCGCTGATAAGGCGCCGAGCGGTGGCTATGGGTAGCGGTCAGGAGTGTGCCGACGACCGAACCCGTCCAGCGGGGGCGATCCGTCAGAAATTCCTCGCGTGAGCATTTGATGATCGGTAAGGCAAAGACTGAGCCCATGGTCGCGCGCACAGTCTCGACCGAGAACGGATCAACGCAGTCACCAATCAGGATTACCCCACCGATACCGGCGGCATCGGCGGTGCGGATGATGGTCCCCAGATTGCCGGGGTCGCGTACCTGCTCCAGCGCGACCCAGACATCATTGGATTTCGGGTCGATGTCGCTGAGTTTATGGATCACCTGATCGAAGACGGCCAGCACCATCTGGGGGTTATCTTTACGCGAAATTTTCTCTAATATTTCGCGGGTTACCTCTAAGGCCTGACCATTAGCCTTAAGTGTTTCGGCAATGGCGCGGTCAAGCAGGGGGTGGCGATCAGCATCCTTGCCATAGATCAGGATGCGCGGCACGAACCCTTGCTCAAGGGCATCGACAACGATCTTAAGACCTTCGGACAGGAAGGTTTTCGTTAGCTCGCGCTCCTTGCGCATATGCAGGGCGCGGATGTCCTTTATGGTCTGATTGGTCAGGGAGGTGATCTGTTTAATCGACATGCGCCCTCCAGCGGGCAAAGAAGGACAGGCCGATTTCACGCGGGGCAATCTCGGTAGGTTTCGCACCACGCGGAGTTTTGGCGTCTTCGATCAGGGTCAGTTCGCCGTAATCAATATGCCCCCCAAGCCTTGCCGGTACGGATTCGGCCATCAGGTGCGCCAGAGCCGGCCCTGAGACGCGCGCGGCATAGGCATTGAGCAGGAAAAAGGCTGCTTTGTCGGACAGAAGTTGCGCACACAAACCCAGCAGTTCCGGCAAGTCTTCAAACAGCCTCCAGACTTCGCCGGTTGGGCCACGACCATACTTCGGCGGGTCAAGGATGATGCCGTCATATTTGTTGCCGCGTTTGACTTCACGCTGAACATATTTGCGGGCGTCTTCAACAATCCAGCGGATCGGCGCGTCCTCCATGCCCGAAAGCGCTGCGTTTTCACGCGCATAGGCGACCGATTTTTTTGAGGCATCAACATGGGTGACCCGCGCACCGGCCGAGGCGCAAACCAGACTGGCGACCCCTGTATAGCCAAACAGGTTCAGCACGTGCGGTTGATCATCGCGTTTTTCAATGATTGATTTTTGCCATGCCCAGTTGGCCGCCTGTTCAGGAAAAAAGGCCAGATGGCGGAATGAGGTGAAACGCCCGTAGAATTTTACGCGGTCATAGCCCAATGCCCACTGCTCTTCGGGGCGGCGTGAAAAAGCCCAGCGCCCACCGTCTTCGTCTTCGTTTTCCGCATCGAAAATGGCATCGGCCTTGTCCCACAGGGCCGGATATTTCGGTTGCCACCAGCATTGCGGCTCAGGGCGCACGACCAGATAATCGCCGTAGCGTTCAAGCTTTTTGCCGTGACCGGAATCGATCAGGGCATAGTCGCGCCAGGGCAGGGTACGTAAGGTGATGGGGTGATCTGAAACGCTCATGATCCGCACATAGCCGCAAGCTGCGTATGGCGTCAATCGGAGGCTTGTTCTGCGGGGCTTAATATGGGCGCATGTTCGGTCTTGTCCCAATGGAACGGGCGTGTGAACAACTGCCATAGGGCATGCAGGCAGGCTATGGATTGCAGCGACCAATAGGCGGGAAGCGTCAGCATATCCGTCAGACCGAATGCCGCCCGTGACCTTCGTGTGCCAATCGCCAGCGCCAAAAGCGCCGCTGTCATGCCAACAATAAACAGTAACTTATCCGGCCACATGAGTTGCAGGGCTTCCGGTTGCAGGATGTTGATCAGCGCCGATGTCAGGATCAGTCCGGTAAATGGCGCATAACATAGGGCCGAGACCACGCTCATGCCGATGCTCAGGCCAAGTCCCAGCCACACCTTTGGCTTAAAGGCCGTGTGAAGACGCGTGTGGACCAGAATGGTTTGCATATAACCTTTGATCCAGCGGGTTCTCTGGGGGATCCATGTGCGGCTGTTTTCTGGCGGACTTTCGTAGGTCGGAACCGGTATCAGGCCGCTGGTGTAGCCATATTGCGTCAGCCTCAGGCCCAGATCGGCATCTTCGGTGACATTATAGGCGTCCCATGCACCAATCCGGCGCAGGATGTCGGTTTTGAAGTGATTGCTGGTGCCGCCCAAAGGAAAGGGCAGGCCCATCCTGTGCATGGCCGGTAAGATGACCTCGAACTGCACGGCATATTCTGCGGCAAAGTGGCGTGAGATAAAGTTGTTACGATGCAGAGGGCGCAAAGGGGCCTGAAGGCAGGCAAGGTGGGACGGCCCTTCGGCAAAATAGCGTGCCGCGGTCAGAAGCTGTTTCGGATCGGGCATGTCTTCGGCATCATAGATAACCGTTAGATCGCCTCTGGCGAAGGTCAGGGCATAGTTCAGGGCGCGGGGTTTGGTGCGCGGCGTGCCTTCGGGGACGCGAATAATACGCATATGTTTCAGGTCGCTACGGCCTGACAAAGCCTGCTCAAAGGCCCGTATGGTTTCCGTATCGTCCGCTTCGAGGGCAAACAGTATCTCAAGCCGGTGGCGCGGATATTCGAGGCGATTAAGAGCCTTGATCAACTGACCGGCTATGTTCGCTTCCTTATACATGGCGACAATCACGCTATAGGTCGGCCAGTTCTCATTGGAGGCCAGAGGCTCAGGCACGATGTGGCGTGTGTGCGCAGGTATGAAACAGGCCGAAAGCCTTATGAGCGAAGACAGCATAAAGCCTGCGTAGAACAGCCAGTAGACGGCGGTCATCGTGGCGGAGGGCCATAACCACACGCATATTGAGCCACACAACAGGCAGATGGCAATGAACAGAATTTGCCAGCGTGACAGGCCTGAGCGCGCGCTGAAGGCCTGCGAAAGCGTGCTGGGGGAGGGGTGCTCAACGGCTGATCTGGTATCAGGGGCACCATTGATCCACTTTTGGCGGAAATCATCTATGTAAAGTGCGCTTGAATATGGCATGTTCCCCCGCAAGCACCTGATCCCCCTAAAGGTGCGTTAATGAATAATTAATCATATGCGTGTGGATGAGGTAACCAATTGCCGGTAGAGCGGAATGGGAATAAATTCCCCTTATGCGTGCATATGGCGGTTTTGGCACTGTTGATTTGTGGGCTGTTGACGGCACAAAAGGCCGTTTCTGCGCCGCTGAAAGTGGTGTCACTTGATATGTGTGCCGATCAGTATGCGCTGGGGCTTTTGCCGCGTGAAAACCTGCTGGGGGTGTCTGTGCGGTCGCGTCACGGAGACTCTTATTTTCGGGAAAAGGCGGTTGCCGTGCCTCAGCGGCGGTTGAGTCTTGAGACACTATTGATGTTGAAGCCTGATGCGGTGGTGCGGACGTGGGGCGGTGATCTTAAGCTTCTGTCCGGACTTGAGGCGCGAGGCATAAAAATCATACAGATCAACGAAGTGTCTGATTTTTCTCAGGCTGGATCCGAAGTGACGCGCATAGCCGCCTTAATGGGCGTTCCCGAAGCCGGAACAAAACAGGCGGCACTTATGCAAAAAGCCGTTGCGGGGAAAAGTGCCGTGGGTAAAGGGCGTCAGGTGCTCTATTACACCCCTTCGGCATGGTCAGCAGGGTCAGATACGTGGGTTGGGGAAATATTCAAAACGCTGGGGTTTCGCATGGCCTCTGAACAGTCCGGCTATCATTATTTGTCGCCTGAAGTGTTCCTTAGGCAGACGGCAGATATATACGCGCTAGGGTTTTATGATGATGCCTATGCCATGCGGCGTGTACCGGGGCGGCACCCGCTGGTGCGTAAGAAGCTTGAGGCCGGACATCGCATCACTGTGCCTTCGGCTGTTCTGGCCTGTCCGGCGTGGTATAGCGCATTTGAACTCGAAGCCATGGGGCAGAAACTGAAATGATCACCCGACATTCTGTGATCGTATTGACGGCCTTTACACTCGTCAGCCTATTGGCGTTGGCGGGGCTTTTGACGCTAGGGGATGTGGCTTTGAGCCGTGCGGACTACGCGCAGGCATTTGCCGACCCCGCTTCGGTGGCGGGTCAGATTGTCTGGCAGATACGGTTGCCGCGTAATCTGTGTGCCTTTGTGGTCGGGGCTATGCTCGGGCTGGCGGGAGCTATTGCGCAGGGCTATTTCCGCAATCCTCTGGCTGAACCCGGTATTATGGGCGTATCGGCAGGGGCGGGCCTTGGGGCAGCGATTGCTATTGTGCTGGGGCTTGGGCTGACGCCGTGGGCGGTCGAAGGTTTTGCCCTGCTGTTTTCCGGTCTGGTGTCGGTGGTCATTCTGGGATTTGTCGCCAGATTCCCTGACCGGCAGGCGTTGATATTGCTGGGGGTCGGATTGTCGAGCCTGTGTGGGGCGTTGATGGCGCTGGTGTTCAATCTGTCGCCTTCGCCGGTAACGACGGCGGAGATTTTGGGCTGGATGATGGGATCGGTCGAAAACCGTAGCTGGACAGATACGGGCGTAGCGCTTTTCGGGATTGTGCTGGCGGCGATGATGATGCCGGCATTGGGACGGGGTTTACGCTTGCTGACTTTGGGTGAGGAAACGGCGCGATCGATGGGGGTTAATCTGCGGCGGGTAGCGGCTCTTTCTGTGCTGTGTATCAGTGTGCTGGCCGGACTGTCTGTGGCGGTGGCCGGTGTGGTTGGTTTTGTCGGTCTGGCCGCGCCGCATTTCGTCAGGGCTTTGGGTATTAAAGACCCCTACAGCCTGATCTGGCCGTCCGGTTTTGCCGGTGGTTTTATGGTGCTGCTGGCGGATAGTGTGATCCGTATTCTGCCAACATCGAATGATATAAGGCTGGGGGTTCTGACCTCTTTGGTGGGGGCGCCTCTGTTTGCGCTTCTGGCATGGAAAAGCGCACGCGTCTGGGCCGGAGGGAACCAATGATTACGCTCGGTTCGGTTTCGGTACGATTGGGTAAGACGAAAGCCGTGGATCGCCTGACGACACAGTTTGCGGCTGAGAAGGTCTATGGACTGATCGGGCCAAACGGCTCAGGTAAGACCACACTCATCAAGGCTCTGGCGGGGCTTTTGCCGTTTGAGGGGGAGGTGCGTGTTGAGGACGTGTCCCTGAAGGACATGTCATTGTCACAGCGAGCCGCCAAAATCGGTTATCTGCCGCAGGAACGCACGGTGGCCTGGAACCTCAGTGCGCGTGAGATTGTAGAACTGGGGCTTATCAGGCGTCCGGTTGCCGAGCGGGCCGGTTTGGCTGAGGCTATGCTTGAGCGGGTCGTGCTGGCGGCGTTATCGGATCAGGGCGTGTTT
>JASGFL010000035.1:0-30006 GCA_047605545.1 Asticcacaulis sp.
TTTTTCCGCCAGAATATAGCCTACCTCATCCAGCACGAACTGATAGGCGGCAATATACCATCTGGGTTCCAGCCCGATACGATAATGGGTCTGGCCTATGCGATGCGCATTTTCGAAATAGGTCTTGCTGAAACCGTCCGTAAACAGATTTTTCCAGTGTTTTTTCTGCGCGGTTTTCAGGCGGCTTTCGCTATCGCCAATCATGGCAGACAGTTTTTCTTCGCCATGTATATGCTGATAAAAGGCATCCAGTATGTGATCAAGCGAAGGTTCAATCACGGGCCAGACCTGACGCAAAAGCGTCTTGTCCTGATCGGTAATGCGAGCAAATTTTAGTCTTCGCTCAGGTTGGATATCCGTCGCATCTGATAAAGACACAGCAGCCTCACGCTCATACACCGAAATAACCACTTACTCACCCAAGGGTTGCACTTTTTTATTAACAGACTCATAATAGAGTTGGTGTCTATTTTTGAACAATTTGGTTAACAGAAGGTACTCAGATGCCTGTCGGAAGCGCTGAATTGCCTGCGGCTTTTTGTCCACCATGGCATTCCGTGAACACAGGCCCCGCCCCAGAGGGCACAGGCTTGTGTTCTTTTCTCATATTTTACGGTTCCGTTTCGCATCAGGCATGTTAAACCCGTAGTCAGATCCAACTTTGATGTAAAAACTCGTATGTCCGAAGAACCCCTGCCCATTGACCATATGGACTATGCTTTCCTGACACAGAACGCTCTCAGGAGTGTGATCCGTCAGGCCCTGCTAAAGGCTGCAGCCCCCGAAGGCCTGCCCGGCGAACACCATTTTTACATCACCTTCCTGACACGCGCCGAAGGCGTAAGCGTCCCGCCGGATGTGCTGGCGCGCTACCCCGAAGACATTACGATTGTCCTTCAGCACCAGTATCAGAATCTTGTGGTTACCGAAGATAAGGTCAGCGTGACCCTGAGTTTTGGCGGTGTGCCCAAGACCCTTAATTTCCCGCTGGCGACCATTACGCGCTTCTATGATCCCAGCGTGCAGTTCCTGCTGGAATTTGATGTCGAGATTCCCGATGGGGATGAGGACGACATTGAAACGGATATGTCTGACGACACCACCGACACAGATGACGCCCCAACCCCGCCCGAAGATCAGGGGCCAAAGGTCGTCTCGCTGGATCAGTTTCGTAAGAAGTAGGTTACGACCGGAGCACCTTGCTGCGGGATTTATTCTTAGCGGCAAAGCGCTCTGATTTTTTGTTATGGCGCATTACGCGGGCAATGCGCCGATAGGCTGCCACAGGCGACAAAGATACTTTTGCGGGGGTTAGGCTTTAGTCATGGTGCTGCGTAAAGTTATTCTGCTTTTGTCGTGCCTTACGTTAGGGGCCGCTTTTCCTGTCGTAGCCAGCCTTCCGGCACCCCCAGCCGATCTTCCCGCCGCCCCTGTAGCCGCACCGGCCGCTGAGGCGACGCCTGCGCCTGCTGAAGCGGCTACATCTTCTGCTGCTGCCCCCAGACGCGCCGCGCCGCGCCCGCGTGCGCCCGTGGTTGCCACTCCCGCACCACCGGCCGCCGATACCCGTCCGGTCAGCCCCGCAGATATCGAAGCCTTTAGCGACACCCTGATCCCGACCCTTATGCAGCGCGATCAGGTGCTTGGTGTTACCGTTGCCGTGATACAGGGTCAGACGCCTGTGCTCATCAAGGGTTATGGCTATGATCGTCTCAGCCCCCGACGTCCGGTTGACCCTCAAACCAGTCTTTTCCGGCTGGGCTCAGTCACCAAAACCTTTACATGGGTCGTCACCCGTCAGGAAATGGAAGCCGGTCGCATAGGTCTGGATGATCCCCTGTCCAAAACGGCACCGGGCGGCATCTTCCGCGAAGATAACAGCTACAAACCCTTACGCCTGAGAGACATTCTGGCCCATACCGAAGGCTATGAGGAAACCTCTCTCGGTCATCTGTTCCAGCTACGGCCTGACACCCTTGAGGCTGCGGACTCCTACTTGCGCCGTCATGCGCCCAAGCGGGTACGGGAGCGCGGTCAGTTTGCCAGCTATTCCAATTACGGCACGGCGCTGATTGCCCGTACGCTGGTGGACACGGCGCGCGCCAAAGATGTGCCGACCCTTATGGAAACGCGCATTTTCACGCCGCTGGGTTTGAACCATACCACCTTGCGTGAACCCTATGATCCGGCGCAGCTCAATCCTCGCCTGATAGAGGGCGCTTTGCCCGCACCAATGTCAGCCGAGCTTACTAACAAAACCGCTCAGGGCTTCGTCTGGGACGGTGCCGCATGGCGCGCACAGCCCTATGACCATGCCCTGCCCATGTCCGGTGCATTGGGTGGCTCAAGCACGGCGGGCGATATGGCCCGCTTCATGTCGCTAATGCTACGCGATGGGCAACTGGATGGCGTTCAGCTCTATGACAGCCAATCCGCCAAAGCCTTCCGCACGCCACTGCTGGCCATGCCTAACGGCTATAATGGCTGGGCATCGGGCCTGATGATGCGTGAAACCCCGCAAGGACTGGCGACCTATGGCCATAGCGGCGCGACCTTGTGGTTCAATGCCAATATGATCCTGATCCCTGAACTGGATATCGGCATATTCATCGCCGCCAATACCCCCAGTTCCGACCGCCTGACCCGCGCCTATCCTGAGCTGCTCATCCGTCATATCGAGGGCATCCCGCCCACGGCACCCGTACGCGCGGCCCCGTCCAATGCAGACTACAGCCGTGTGACCGGAAGCTATGTCAGCACCCGCCGCGCCTATGGCGGCCTCGAAGGTGCCATCACACGACTGATTAACACCGTTGAGATCAGCACGGACGATCAGGGGCACCTTCTGGCGGTTGGCCGTGATCAGGTGTCGGCATTTGTACCCGCGACCGCCGCTGATTTCTTTGTGCCCGTGCAAAACAACCCCCTGTCTGCACCGCTTTCGTCCGAAAGCCTGCATTTCCTGTTGCCGGCTTCGGGTAAGGCCACCGCCTTTGAAACCGGCAGCAATATGGGGCGCTACGAACTGGTTGACTGGGCCCATAAGCCACAGACGCTGACGGACATGACCCGTCTTATGTTGGGGCTTTGTGTGCTGGTTCTAATGGGTTTTGCCCGACACTATAACGGTCACGAGCGCCCGACGCCCTATCAGACCCTTGCCACATGGGCGTCCTATGCGCTGGCAGTCCTGTGGATCAGCGCCATCTGGGTGTTTTATGACTGGAAGAACGCTGTCGGCAATGACCCTGCGGCCCTGTTCATTGACTGGCCCAGCGGACAGGTGAAACTGGCCTCAGGTCTGGCGCTTATGGCGGCCTTAGGCACGCTGGCGCAGTTGTTCTATATGCCGTTTGTATTCCGAGAAGCCCGCTTCCATTCGGACGGATGGGCCATCTGGCAAAAAGGCCTGCACTTGCTGCTGATCACTGGCTGGTTGGCCTATGCGACGCTTCTGGCGGCGTGGGGCGCACTGGAACCGTGGAGCCGGTAACTATCGTTTCAGCGGATAGACCTTGATCTCTATCTGCTCGCGCGCACCCTCAAAGCGTTCGACCAGCAATCGCGCCACCTGAGAGTCATCATGGAACACAAAGCCCTTGATGGCATCCAGTAAGGCCTTCGCCAGGTTATCAAGATCCATCCACGGCGGGTCGCCAATGTGCTCCATGCGGATTTCAACCGCATGATCGCCCCATTGCGGTTGAAAATCCTGTCGGGCCGACGACCACTCTTTACGGAAAAATTCATACACCAGCGGCTTGTAATAACGCCCCTGCGTCGTCAGACCGTCGATCAGGATTTCCAAACCGGTTTCGGTCTGGCGCGCCCTGACCTTACCCGAAACCACCCAGTTATCTGAATCCATCAGGCCTTCTCAACGAAGCTATCCATGACCTTTTTCTCACCGGAGGTCTGGAAATTGACAATCAGCTTATTGCCTTCGGTAGACACCACCTCGCCATAGCCGAACTTGATGTGAAACACCCGCGTCCCCGTGGTCAGGCCCTTAGAGGCCGGTGCCTTGGCCGCTACAGGGCGGTGTGGCGTCGCCTTGCGCTCAAGACGGCTCATGTCCACGCCGGACAACTCGCCACCAAAACCCGCACTTTTCTTACTGTGGTTAGGCTGATAGCCCGCCCGATCCCAGCGCGATTCCTGCGATTGCCAGCCGGATTGCGCATAGCCGGTCGCCGACTGCGCATCGACGTGATCAATAGGCATCTCATCGACAAAACGCGACGGTATCTGGTTCGTCCAGCGCCCGAATATCTGACGGTTAGCTACAAAGCTCACCGTGGCCCGTTCGCGCGCCCGCGTCAGGCCGACATAGGCCAGACGGCGCTCTTCTTCCAGCCCCCGCAAGCCCGTCTCATCGACCGACCGCTGTGAAGGGAATACGCCCTCCTCCCAGCCAGGCAGGAAGACCACCGGAAACTCGAGCCCCTTGGCGGCATGTAGCGTCGAGATACGTACGCTGTTTTCACCGCCCGCCCGCTCAAGCTCCATCACCAGAGACACATGCTCCAGATAGGCCTCAAGATTTTCGAAATCCTGCATCGCCGTCTGCATTTCCTTGAGGTTATCCAGACGCGACTGACCCGACACCTTATCCGCGCGGTGCATGTCGTAATAACCACTTTCGGTCAGCACCCGCTCAAGCAGTTCATCCTGCGCCACCTGTGCCGCATAGTTTTTCCAGCGGTCATAGTCGCGGATAAAGGCCTGTAGCGGCGTTTTGGCCCGCGTCGGTAATTCATCCGTATCAATCAGATCGCGTACCGCCGCCATCACGCTCTGGCCGCCCAGTCGTGCCTGTATCAGCAGTTTCTGCACCGTCGCATCGCCGATCCCTCGCTTGGGGACATTGATAATCCGCTCAAACGCCAGATCGTCATCTGCCGACTGAATAAGCCGCAGATAGGCCAGCGCATCACGGATTTCCGCCCGCTCGAAAAAGCGCGGCCCGCCAACCACCACATAGGGAATTTGCAGCATCAAAAAGCGCTCTTCAAACGCACGCATCTGAAATGAAGCCCGCACCAGAACCGCAAAGTCCGAATAGCCGCGCCCCTGTTTCTTCAGCCGCTCGATGTCCTCGGCGATGTGCTGCGCCTCGGCCGCACCGTCCCACAGGCCACGCACCTGAACCTTTTCACCACCGGCATCCTCAGTCCATAAGGACTTACCCAGACGCGCCGAATTGGCCTTGATCAACCCCGAAGCCGCCGACAAAATATGTTGCGTAGAACGATAATTGCGCTCCAGACGGATGACCTTGGCACCCGGATAATCGCGCTCGAACTTAAGGATATTATCGACCTCAGCCCCGCGCCAGCCATAGATCGACTGATCGTCATCGCCCACACAGCACAGATTACGGTCGGCATTGGTCAAAAGCCTGAGCCACAGATACTGCGCGACATTGGTATCCTGATATTCGTCCACCAGCACATATTTGAAGCGACGGTGATACTCGGCCAGAAGATCATTATTCTCGCTGAGGATTTTCAATGTATGCAGCAGCAGATCACCGAAATCACAGGCATTCAGTATCCGCAGACGATCCTGATATTCCGCATAGATCTCCGCGCCCTTGTTGAAGGCAAATTGCACACCTTCATCCGCCGTCAGCTTCATGACCCCCGCAGGCGTAAGGCCCTTGTTCTTCCACTGATCGATGAAATGCGCCATGGTCTTGGGCGGAAAGCGCTTAAGGTCAAGGCGACGCGCTTCCATAACCTGCTTCAGCAAACGCGTCTGATCATCGTCATCAATGATATTGAAACTGGATTTCAGCCCCACCAGTTCCGCATGGCGACGCAGTATCTGTGCGGCAATCGAGTGGAACGTCCCCAGATTCCGCAGACCTTCGGCGGATGGCCCGATCAGGCGCGCCGCCCGCTCACGCATTTCGCGGGCCGCCTTATTGGTAAAGGTCACACACAGAATTTCCCACGGGCGCGCCAGCCCTAAGGCCAGTATATGGGCAATGCGGGTCGTCAAAACACGCGTCTTACCCGTACCCGCCCCGGCAAGCACCAGCACCGGCCCCTGCGTGGCCTCAATGGCGGCACGCTGTTCAGGATTGAGACCCGTCAGATAGTCAGGGGCGATCGAGGCTTGCAAACTTGCGGGGATGGGGGAGGTTTCATTCAGCATGACCCCAGTTTAGCCGCTCAGCAAAGCGGAACCAAACGGAAACATGAGGACCTGCCAAATTATTTACAGTTCAGGCCCGTGGGTATGCTTATGGCTTCTTCTTCCGCGCCCCGCTTTTGGACTGTACGTAGGCCAGTGCCGAAAGACGGCAAAACGACGCCAGCAGACTTTCACCTCGCTGGGAATCAAGCTCGGCAATCAATGCCGCCAGGCTCAGGCGCTGCTCCTTCGCCATAACCTCAAGCACAGCCCAGAATTCAGGCTCCAGAGCGACTGAGGTCGCATGTCCGGCCAGATTGACCGATCTTTTTTTCAATCCCGGCATAGGTCATCTCCATTACGGCGGGCGGGAAACGTATATTGAGCAATAACGATCATGCTTCTAAAAATTCAATGCCTGAAACCAAATACCGCATAACGCGGGTATTTCAATACTTCGCACACAGAAAGAATGGCCACAGGATAAATTCTTTCTGTGCTGATAATTTTTGTTAGACTCAGGCAGGGTCAGGTTCGTCATTCCGTCCGGTTATCCGGTGGCCTTCATGACGATTTTCTTCTGTTTGGCGCTTCTTTAGTTCGGCCTTACGCACATCCGCAGGCAGACCGAACAGCAACCGGTTCTGGCCAGCCGCAAGCGTTTTCTGCGCTTTCGTACGTGCCTTGCGAACCTTATTCAGGTTGATGATCTCACTCACTCTCTCAGACCTTTCGCACCCTTCAGCTAAAGGCGACGCCCTTAATTTCCGAACATAAGATCGGAAACGTTTCATTATAACCCCTTCCCATTCTCAGATGGAAGCGATTTAAAGTGATCACAGCCATAAGTCCGGGCCTGCCGCGCGGCGTTTTCCATCAGCTTTGAACATCAACAAAAGACGCCCGGCTCATAATGAACCGGGCGTTTGTTAAGTTCTGAACAGGCTTCAGGTCTTTATGCCCGAAGCTATCCGGCAGCCGATTAGTATTTCAGCCTTATACCAACCAGAACCCGACGATCATTTTCATACCAACCCGCAGGCAGGAAGACAGACGGGGTGTTCGGGTTATCTGCGGTTGGCCCCTGAGCCTGCTGCGTATAGACCGTCTTGGTGCCCAACAGGTTTGAGCCCTGAACGCTCAGTTCGATATTCGGCGTTACCGAATAGCGCACAGAGCCATCGAGGAAGCCTTCCGCCTTGTTCCAGACCGGCAGACCGATACAGCAGTCATTGACCGATATCAGATATTCCGACCGCCAGTTATAGGCCAGACGTGCACCGAACTTGGCTTTTTCATACATCAGCACAAGATTGTACTGATGATCCGAAAGCCCCTCAAGGCGACCCGGATTGATCGAACCCGAACGCGCAGAACCGGCAACGGTTGACCCGTCAGCTGTATCTACGGTCAGGGCCTGATTTTCAACGCCGCTGTTTTTAATGCGCGTGTAGTTGGCCTGAACGCCAAAACCGTCCCAAGGCGCCGGCAGGAAGTCGAAATATTGCTGATAGGCAATTTCGAAACCGGAAATCTTGGCGCCCTCGCTATTGACCGGCAAGGTTACGGCTACGTCTCTGGTTATACCATTATTGGTGACGGGCAGGACATAGCTGCCGTTTTGAATATAGTCGTTAAACTTCTTATGGAAGACGTTCATGGTCAATGAACCGACCGCCGCGAAGTAATATTCAAGGCTCAGGTCAACCTGATCTGCGGTAATCGCCTTAAGGCGCGGATTACCCATCGAAGCCGTATAGCTGTAACGGTAGGCGAAAGGATCACCATTTTCATCAAGGATCAGGTTCGGATTGTTCAGCCTGATGTCGCTTTGGTTCAAGGTGGCCCGATTAAGCTGCATATAGTTTCTCAGCAGCCCGATATCCGGCTTTGACATAGCTCTGGATGCCGCAAAGCGCAGTACCCATTCCTCGGTCAGGTCGAACTTGATATTGAAGCTCGGCAGCGTATATCTGTGGTCAACATTTGAACTCAGTGGCAGGTAAGAGTTGTCACTGAAAATATGATCTTCAAACGAATTGATGGCCAGACACGGCGGCGAGATAGCCAGAACGCCCGGCGGCAAGCCCTGAATCACATCTTCAGACAATGGCTGACAATTAAGATCCGCAGCCGTGAACCCCTTGGCGAAGTTCATCCCACCATTGCTGCTGACCCGATTGCGAACCACGCGTACGCCGACATTACCCGAAACGCCGATACCGTTGAAAATCGTAGCGCTTGGGCCACCAAATTTCAGCATGAAATAGGCTGAATTGGTTTGTTCGCGGACATCCAGAATTTCACCACCGGTAAAACAGGAATCGTCCACCTCATCCAGTCGTTCGCAGATCGGATTCCAGGTACTCGAGGCCACGCCCCCCTGATCTGTTTGACCACTGATGGCAAAACGACGGGCCAGCTCTCCTGCGTTAGAAATTACGTCATGGGTAATGAACGGGAACGCATTTACGTTGATAATATCGCCGCTGAGGATATCCCCCCCGATATTACGCAGTTCGTAGTATCCCGGCTCATAGCCCTGGAACCGGATGCTTCCGTTATCATTATAGGTCGGGCCGGAATCCACAAAATAGGCGTCACGGGCATTTGTTGACCATATACCCGCAATGTTTGACCAGTTGTAATTCGACCAGCGGTGTTGTTGCTCACGATCCGCTACACGAAGACCCGCACGCACACTATCGAGCCATACACCGTCCAGATCGTAGTCCACGTCTGCCCGATAGGCTTTCATTTCCCCTTCGGAATCGGTCGCGTGATCCATTATCCATTCCGGCGAATAGTTGCGCGGATCAGAGAACATATCGCCGATCAGGTTATACCGGTTAGGTGCCTCAAGCTTAATCTTTGGATACTTGCCGGTAAGGTCCAGATTGACGTTGGCAAAGGTTTTCAGACCAAGGCTGACATCGTATTTTTCGGCTGTCGCGCGAATAATCTGGGCGTCAAAATTGAGCTTGAGTTTCTCGGTCGGCGTCCAGGTCAGATTAAGCGCCAGATCCTCGACAACGCGCGTTTCATCCGAGAAACGCGACTGCGTTACGAAGCCGACACCATACTCACACGGACGATTGCCGTGCAGGCCGGGCGCATTAATACAGGGCTGTATAAGCGGAAGATCGACGCCGTGAATGTCATGATGCCCAAATTGATCTGTGGAACCTTCCACGATCCCCGGAGGCGGCCAGCCATCCAGTACCGAGCCCATACCCCAGCCGTTCCCCGTAGTGATAACACCCGTCTGGAAAAGACCATCACTGCGGAATGTAAACGGCGCACCGGGAATATAATCGAACACATTATCCGCAACGACGTCCGCAGGGGTAATGATCGTCGGATCAGTCCATACTGATGACTGTGTGTGAACCGCTGAATCCACCCAGCTAAACGCACTCGAGACTGAATCTTCAAACCACTTATTGCGGTAACTCGAATAGTTGTACTGTACCGTCGCCAAAAGGGTGCGGTCGGAATTTGTCCATTGCCCGGCTAATGACGCCCCCTTACGCGTACGGGTGTACATATTGTCATTGATCGAGAAACCGGACGGTATGTATGTCTTTTGCGAAGACTGCACACCGGCCGCAAACGGCATAATACGCGGCAGAGTCGTTCCCTGAGAATTGGTCGTTATCTCAGACTGTGTTACGTTCGCCAGAAAACCGAACTCACCCGCTTCGGTGTCCCAGCGATCCGAATAAAGCGCCGAAAAGGTCGGCGTCGTCTTCTTGGCCAGATCACCGTAATTGGCTTCCGCCGAAGCCGCCAGCAAACGCCCGCGCTGATCGAACGGCAAACGGGTACGCAGATTGACCGTACCGGCGATACCGCCTTCGATCATATCCGCAGTGACATTTTTATATACGTCAACACCGCCCATCAGTTCAGGCGACACGTCCGACCAGCTCAGGCCATAGCTTGAATTGGCCGAAAAAGAATCGCGGCCGTTAAATTCGGAGCGCACCTGCAACAGACCACGGATCACAACACCCGACGGTTCTGCCGAAAAGCGCATGACGTCATTCTTGGCGGCAAAACGCGTTACCGAAACACCGGCCACACGCTGCAAGGCTTCAGCGACTGACTTATCCGGAAATGCCCCGATATCTGTCGCCGAGATTGAGTCCACAACCGTATCGGCCTGACGCTTGGTGGTCTGAGCATTTCTAAGGGCTTTGCGCACCCCGACGACGACAACTTCGGTGGTTTCTCCCCCCTCAGACGCGGGCGCTTCCTGTGCCACAGCGCCAGTGACCATGGCCAAAGAGACGCACACAGCCAAGGCCGTATGAGAGACTCCGCCCCTTAATCCTACCTTCATTTTTATATCCTTCCCTGTTCATCCCTAGGTCCCTTTTTTCCGCCTGACGCACGCGAAACGCGTCCGGCAAACCCACAGACCTTTATAAATTCAGAACGAAGCGCACAGGAATCTGATGCCGCAGAAAGTTGGGGCGAGTATTTTTACTCTTAGGCCCAATTCGCACGCGACAAGCAGGCAAGACTTGATTCTTGACGCCATCCTCCGACCCACGACCATACGATCTACATTGTGAAATGCAACAAATTAAATAAATTTGATTAAATTAATTGGGGCGTGTTGCAAGAAATCGCCACCGCACCTCTGTCGCGTAAGAAGCCCTATGGTTTCGGCTTCGATGTACTGTTTGGGACCATTGCCGCGTCAATCGCGGCCCTGAGAGCCTGAGGCTCCACACCTTCAATCTCAATCTGCTTAAGGCGTGAGACATCACCCGCCACCATCTCAAGGCGCGATCCGGGAAGTCGTAAAACCTTTGAAAGAAACAGCAGAAGCGCCGCATTGGCCTGCCCCTCAACAGGACGTGCGCGCACCCTCACCTTCAGGAATGCGCGCCCATGTTCGTCTTCGCCCCATCCGTCGATCTGGTCTTTGGCCGCCTTAGGCGTCAGACGAACGACAAGCCTAGCCAATAAGCTGGCTCAGCGCCTGATGACCTATCGGGAACAGGTGAGTAATCATCGCCTGAATGACGATAATGGCGATGATCGGGCTGATATCAATCCCGCCAAGATTGGGGATGAAGCGACGGAACGGCTCAAGCAATGGATAGGTAAGCGCATCAAGTGTACGCATGACCTGATATACAAAAGGGTTGCGGGTATTGATCACATTAAAGGCAACCAGCCAGCTCAGGACTGCGCTGATGATAATCGCCCAAACGAGCAGATTGAAAATTGCCGTCAGAATTGAAAAAATAAACCCGCTCATACTTGCTTTCGACCCACTGTGCTCTGAATTTTCCGCCTGATTTTACCCATAATGGAACAGGTAATGGGGTGAATATCACGGCCTGCGCCGGAATAACAGACGAAAGCGGCCTTGACAGACCGCAACCCTGATCAGAAAATTGCAAATGGTGTTACGGGGCTATAGCTCAGTTGGTAGAGCGCGTCGTTCGCAATGACGAGGTCAGCGGTTCGATTCCGCTTAGCTCCACCACAACACCTTAATTTTAATGAATAATTTCAACGATACCCTTGCAAACAACCCCTCTCGAAACAGACTTGCGCGCGTTTTGCGCGCACTTCTAAGCTATACGGCACGACAAGTCAGACCTGAGACCTGAGACCGGCGGCAGGCGGCAGGCGGCAGGCGGCAGGCGGCAAATAGCGTGCAATCTGAAAACGAAGCAAAGTGGATTATTTGAGCAATTAGAGCGCATACAGAGCAAGGCCTAAAAGTTCAGTTGAAGACGGGAAAACCCTAACCACCCTGACCATATTGAATTTAAAGGATTATTTCTCTGATTTTACCCTAACCGAACCCTGACCGGATCAGCATCCTTTACCCTGATTATGTGAATATAATTTTTTCAATGATTTCAATAAGGTCAGTATATTTTGAATTTCCAGTCAGGGCGCGGTTAGGGTTGTTTCTGATTTTCAGGAAGCAATTAAAACATTGAAATATGATAGTTAATTCTAACATATACGCAATTTCAGTCGATAAAATCACTCGGTTAGGGTTCTCCCGCCCACCCCCTGCTTTTTGCAAAAAGCGAAATCAAATCCATTTGCCACTCTCAATCAAAACGCCATGCGTCGTGGTGCGTCATATTGCGTCTAAATGCGTCTAAATGCGTCGCGGTTTCCCTGCTCTAAAAGCCCCTCAAAGCCTTTTCCTATAAAGCTTCGTCTCAAATGCCCATTTGCGTCTAAATCGCCCCAAAAAGCGCGCAGGCGAGGGGCGGGGATGAGCGCGCGGCGCGGGTTGTGACGGCGCTGTAATGGATTTGTAATACATCCCAAACTATCGGGCGAGGCGCAGGCCGTTATGCTGATAGGGTGCTGTCCATTACAAGTCCGGCGGGCTCACAAAGTCAGACCACGGCTGTCGTTGCAGATAAAGGTAGTGACGAGCCCACATAATATCTGTCGGTTGATTTGAAATGGTTGCCACCCGAAGTAGCGTCGTCATGATGTAGTTGGTGGAAAAGCTCAACATTATCATCATCGCCAGGCTGTCTGCCGCCATCACCGCCTATTTTCCGGCCAACCGGCTTTTGCCCGTGTACATGAACGGACGCTTGCCGTGAGAAGTGCATATCAGTTCGGGGGCTGGCTGACTCTGGGCTAGGGGCGCAGAATCATCCGCAACCAGGCCATCCATCTGTGTATGACCCGACGAAGAGCCGTGCTGTTAGTGGGGTGCGTGGTCGAGGCGGGGTGGCTCGTTTGTGCCTTCAACCTCCACGCCGCGCGCTCATCCCGCCCCTCGCCTGCGCGCTTTTTGGGTAATTTAGACGCGACGCATTTAGACGCAATATGACGCACCAAGACGCATTACTTGACTTTTCATGGTTTGGTTCCGGTCTTGAGAGCGTATAGAGCTCGTAGCAGGAAGCGGTTCATGTAGCCCGAAGTAGTAGGTTATCTCGCTTTTATGCCAACCGCACTTGCCAGCGTAGAACTCAGGCCAGTCAATACGGTGCCCCATATCAGATCGGCGACGGTCATATAGACAGGCCAGTCACGCAATGTGGCAGCATTAGTCAGGTCATAGGTGGCATAGGCCACAAAGCCGAAAAAGCCTCCCGAAATGAGTGCTGTCTTCACACGCCCCTCTTTTAGAGCCGGACGCACCGCAAAGTAATAGGTACCGGCCAGATAGACCACGTAAAAGATTGCGGCCATTACGAAATCCGGTTCGGGTGCCAAAAGGTGACCGATGGCCTGCTGATAAAATCCGACTGACACAATGCCCAGCCATAGGGCATCAAGCGCCAGAAAACTCAGGGCCAGAACGACTAAGGCAGGAAGGTTCACTTTCATGGCGTACTCCCCAAGCTTAAATCCCGATTAGAGGCTGGATCAGCCGCATAAAGCGGCTTTTGAAACGCAGCGGCGCGTCTGTTACGGCCAGACAGATACAATCCTCACCCGCTTCGGCAATCGGCTGATGTATTATGGTGTCATCCGTTTCTTCAAAATCCCCGCGCATAAACCGGCCGTTAGAGTCGGTGAAACTACCGCACAAGACCACAGTAAGCTCCTTACCGGCGTGGGTATGCTCAGGCACAGGTAATCCTGCTGGAATGCGAAGAAGCCGCACCGATATCGCCTTATTACCGGTGGCAATCGGGTAATGATAGGCACCCAGCCCCAGCGGCTTCCATTTCAGAGTATCGATATCGCCGCCGACATAGCGGCGCAGGGGATCCGGCAGCACCGCCTTTTTCGTTGAACTGACGTGGGATGCTACAGGTTGCACCCGACGCAAATCCTCCGGATGCGAAATCTTCAAGCGTGCCTGTATCTCCGCCCATGAGGTTTCCAGGCTGGTTGTCGCCTGATCGCTGCCTTCTAATCCGTCCAGCATAGCCCCCGCGATCATTTCCATGCCGACCAGACGTTTACGGCAATGCGGACACAGGGACAAATGGGTCGCCACGGCCAGGCTCCAGCCTTCTTCAAGGCTGCCTGCGGCATAGTCCAGTAATAGCGCGTCACTAATGTGATGGTGAATGGTCATACGGTGTCTCCCATCAGGTCGCGCAAACGGGAGAACGCCAGTCGGATACGCGATTTTACAGTGCCCAAAGGTAGTTGAAGCAAGCGGGCAATTGTGCTGTGTGACAGTTCGTCATAGAAAGACAGGCGCAAGAGCTCTGCCTGATCTGGGGGTAATTCCCTCAAGGCCTTGCGCAGGTTCTGCGCTTGCTCATCCGCTTCAAGCGCCTGATCAGCGCCGGGTATGGCATCAGGCACAAAGGCAGGATCGTTGGGATCAATTACCGGACGGTTATTTCGACGAAATGCATCAATACGCACATTTCGCGCTATTGTGAAAATCCAGCTGGATAAGGTGCCGCGTGCCGGATCGAACTGCGCCGACTTATTCCAGATCATCACCATCGTTTCCTGCATCAGCTCTTCGGCGCTTTGGCGATCGCCATCACGCTTAAGCATATAGGCGCGAATACGCGGCCCGTAATAGCGAAAGAGGGTTTCAAACGCGCCTGTGTCACGCTGAAGCGCCACAGCCATGATGCAGGCCTTAAGATGGACGCTTTCCGGTTCTGGCTCGGCGGAGGGTTTCACGCAGCGCATCGTCTCCCGGCCCGAGTTCATGAGCGGCTTAAGTACCGCATCACCCTGAAGCCTGACATCAAACTGAAGCGCATTGGAGACGACTATTCGCATGAATACAAGTACGCTCTATCGCGCACACCGGATTTGTATCGCGAATTATTTTTTCAAAATACGCGATCTGTGATGATCCGCAGAGGCGCATTTAACGTAATCCAAGGCATAAAGCAGGAAACATACATGCCCAGTACCCGTGCGACATTATCTTCACTGACGCGACGCCCTTCGAAAAACCGGGTAGCGGTTATCGGCTCGGGAATCTCTGGATTAAGCGCGGCATGGTTATTAAGCCGCACGGCCGAGGTAACCCTTTTTGAGGCGGATTCGCGTGTTGGCGGACATGCCAACACAGTCGACATAACCATTGATGGGGAGAACATAGCCGTTGATACCGGCTTTATTGTCTATAACGAAGGCAACTACCCCAATCTGGTAGCCCTGTTTAAAGCGCTGGATGTACCGACCATCGATTCCGACATGTCGTTTGCGGCCTCTCTTGACGGCGGGGCATTTGAATATGCCGGCCACAGCCTGAGCGGGCTACTCGGCCAGAAACGCAACGCCTTTAATTTCCGGTTCTGGCAGATGCTCGGCGATTTAGTCCGCTTTTACAAGGATGCGCCGGCCGTCCTTAACTCTGAACGAGATTCCACGCAGAAAATGACTTTGGGTGAGTATCTGGACGCACGCGGATATTCACGCAGTTTTATAGACAATCACATACTGCCTATGGGGGCCGCAATCTGGTCAACCACAGCCGCGCAAATGCGCTCATATCCACTGGTTGCGTTTATCCGCTTCTTTGAAAGCCACGGCCTGCTTAAGCTCCTCGATAAACCGATGTGGCGCACCGTCAATGGCGGAAGCCGTGAATATGTGCGTCGCCTGATTGCGGATTTTACAAGTCACGGGGGGCAGGTCCGGCTCAACACCCCCGTTCAGGCCATCACGCGAACATCGGCGGGCGTGTCTGTTCGTTACGATCACGACGGATTCGAACGGTTTGATGATGTGGTCATTGCGACCCATGCCGATCAGGCGCTTCGCATACTGACCAATCCGACCGAGGAAGATTCCGCTTTACTAGGGGCGTTCAAATATACTCCTAACCGTGCCGTGCTGCATAGCGACCCGGATCTGATGCCCAGGCGTCGCGCTGTATGGGCCAGTTGGAACTATATGGGCGCCCTTCGCTCACAAGATGACCGTAACCTGTCTGTGTCTTACTGGATGAATCGCCTTCAGCCACTTAACACGCGGACAAACCTTTTCGTCACGCTCAACCCTCATCAGCCTGTGAACGAACCACTTGTTTACGCGCAATTTGATTATACGCATCCGCTATTTGATGATGAAGCCCTTCAGGCACAAAAAAACCTGTGGCGTATTCAGGGAAACGGCGGCGTCTGGTTCTGCGGTGCCCATTGCGGCAGCGGCTTTCACGAGGATGGCCTGCAATCAGGGCTGGCCATTGCCGAACGCATCGGGGGTATGAAGCGTCCATGGACGGTGGCCAATGAATCGGCCCGCATTTACCTGCCTGATATTGCGGGGGCCGCCCAATGAGTTCGGCCATTTATACCGGCAGCGTCGTTCATCATCGCTTTCAACCAAAGGCACACAGGCTGCGCTATGGTGTGTTCTGCCTGAACCTTGATCTCGATGAACTGGGCAACCTCAACAAAAGCCTGCACCTATTCGGGCACAATCGCTTTGCCCTGTTCAGCTTTCACGACGCCGATCACGGGGAGCTGGGCAAGGGGGTTTCCCTCCGAGCATGGGTGGACAATCATGTTCTCGCGTCAGGCCACACCACTGAGGGTCTTAAGGTCGAAATTCTCTGTTATCCACGCATTCTGGGTTATGTGTTCAATCCGCTGACGGTCTATTATTGCCGCAATGCCGCCGGGGAACTGATCTGCATCCTCTATGAGGTTTGCAACACCTTTCATGAGCGACATACCTATGTCATCTCATGCGCAAAAGGGAATGAGACGGTGCGGCATAGCTGTGACAAGGCATTCTACGTCTCTCCGTTTATGCCTATGGACTGCCGCTACCATTTCCATATCACTGCACCGCAGGATCGCGTTGCTGTGCACATCACACAAACAGATGCGCGCGGCAAAGTGCTCTATGCGGGTTTTGAGGGGGCGCGCCGCCCTTTGACGGATGCAAGCCTGTTTAAGGTACTGCTGCGTTACCCGCTAATGACGCTTAAGGTAACACTGGCTATACATTATGAGGCGGTGCGTCTACTTCTCAAAGGGCTTAAGGTTTATCGCCACATGCCCGCCGACCGTCGTGTTGACAGTTCCGTTATAACGGTTGCCGGGAAATAATCATGCGACTGGCTTATGAGCTTATGCGCCACGTGACGGCGCATATGAATACAGGTACGCTTACTATCCGTTTTCCTGACCTGCCGGATATGGTTATCGACAAAGACGATGGCGGCCCAAGCGCAGAGATTCACATACATCGCAGCCGCGCGGTGTGGCGGTTATTGAGCGGCGGCGATCTGGGCTTTGCCAGTGCCTATGTGGATGCGGACTGGGACAGTCCCGATATCGAAGCCGTATTACGATTAGCGCTGAAAAACGAAGCCGCCCTTGCCAAGGCCCTGCGCCCCTGGCCCGTCTGGGGGTGGGTAGCGCACCTGCGTCATCGTCTGCGTCCCAATACTCTGGGTGGCAGCCGAAAAAACATCGCCAGCCATTATGATCTGGGCAACCGCTTTTATGCCCTATGGCTTGATAAAAGCATGACCTATTCGTCAGCGCTTTTTGAGCGGCCGGATATGAGCCTGCACGAAGCGCAGATGGCTAAATATGCCCGCATCGTAAAACGACTAAATATCGGGCCGGACGACCACGTGCTTGAGATCGGCTGCGGATGGGGCGGCTTTGCCGAATACGCCATAGCCGCCACAGGATGCCGCATTACAGGCCTGACCCTGTCAACAGAACAGGCCGCTTTTGCCCGCGAACGTCTTGCCCGCGCAGGCATGGCATCACGAGCGGACATCCGCCTTGAAGACTATCGCCACGTAACAGGACAGTTTGACAAGATTGTCTCAATCGAAATGTTCGAAGCGGTAGGTGAAGACAACTGGCCCGTCTATTTCCGCACCGTACGCGCACGGCTGAAACCCGGCGGGCAGGCGCACATACAGACCATCACCATTGCCGATGATCGCTTTGCCCATTATCGCGTCAATGCCGACTACATTCAGACCTATATCTTCCCCGGTGGCATGTTGCCTTCCCCCGCGACTTTCATAGCCGCGGCGCGCAAAGAAGAGCTTAATCTCAATAAGGCTATAGCCTTCGGTCAGGACTATGCCCGCACCCTGCGGCTATGGGATAATGCCTTTGTTGCCCAGTGGCAGCATATCCACCCACTGGGCTTTGATGAGCGCTTTTACCGCATGTGGCGGTATTACCTGCACTATTGCGCGGCCGGGTTCGAGGCCGACACGATTAATGTCTATCAGTTTGATTTGTCTGCGCCTGAAAGCTGATTATGCGGGCCGAAGCCGGTAATGCGAGACGCCCCATACCTTGCCGCCTTCGTGACCGAACAAGCCGGCCGTCGCCAGAAAAAACAACCGCCAGCGACGAAACCACACCGGCGCCTGCGCTCCGTAAACCTGTGTAAGAATCTGCATGATCTCCGCTTTATTGCGATCATAGTTTTCAAGCCAGTGCAGAGCCGTCTTTTCATAATGGCTGCCTGACCATCGCCATTCAGCTTCGACCTGATAGATGTCAGAAAATTGCCGGATCAGTTCATGAGACGGCATCACCCCGCCGGAAAAGAAGTGCTGGGCAATCCAGTCGTGCTTGTCATTCACGTTGAAACGGTAAGACCGCTCCTTATGCGTAAAGACATGGATGAAAAGCTGCCCCCGCGGCAACAGCCAGTCACATGTCCGCATCAGAAGGGCGTGCCAGTTGGACATATGCTCAAACATCTCGACCGAGACGATGCGGTCAAATTTACGCTCGGGCTTAAAATCGACCACATTGGCCGTGATGACTTCCACATTGGTCAGCCCCCGCGCACACGCCTGCGCTTCGATATAGGCCCGCTGCGAATTCGAATTCGACACGGCCACTATGCGCGATTTGGGAAAGTTCTCGGCCATATACAGCGTCAGAGAACCCCAACCGCAGCCAAGCTCTAGAACCGCCTGACCATTCTTGATATCCGCATGCTCAACCGTAGCTTCAAGCGCTGCAATTTCCGCCTGCTCAAGTGTCTCATCGCCTTGCGGATACAGACAGCTTGAATATTTGCGGCGCGGGCCAAGGGCCAATGCAAAAAATTTGGCCGGAAGCTCATAATGCTGGGCATTGGCTTCGACGGTATGGGTGGCAATGGGATAGTCTTTCATGCCTTCGGCAAAATGGGCCTCGGCATAAGCGGGAAGCTGTGTAAGCCCCTCATCCGTGCGCCTGACCAACAGACCAATACCCGCCAGAGTCAGGAGATCGGGAAGGTCGAAATGTTCGGCCGCCTTAATGGCCTGTCCCATCAAAGTCATGGAAAGTCTCCGTTCAAGAGTCGCGCCTGTGGCGGCGTGGTAAGGGGAAGAAAGGGCTGACCTCTGCCTGATACCGGCGATAGGCATCACCACGGCTATTCAGCATATGTTTTTCAAGTGGCGGAATGCCTGACGCGTGAACCAGAAGCCAGTACATCAGGGCCGGCGCAATGAGACTGAGCGTCCACAGGCCCCACCCTCCCCCTATGGCCATCACCGGCCAGGCGCACCAGAACAGCCATTCAAAGAAATAGTTTGGGTGGCGCGAATATGCCCATAAGCCGCGTTGGTTGACCGTTTTGCGCCCCCCATTCTCACGGCTGTGCGCCCTAAGCTGCGCATCAGCCACCCCTTCTCCTGCAATGGCCACCAGCGCGATAATAAGGGCAATGCCATCCGTTAAGATCAGTCCCGGGGCAGGGTTGGACGTAGCCGCAATAACCGACACCACCAGACCAAAGGCCGCCAGCGCCTGAATTTGCAGGAAGATAAACAGTTGCGATGATGCCCTGCCCCCCCATTGCCTGATCAGGTCAGCATAGCGCGGGTCTTCACCGGCCCCACGACTACGGCGGGCAATATGGGATGCCAGCCGGACTGCCCATATGACGATAAGCGCAAAAGCCACCCAACGCCTTTGGTCGTTTGGAGCCTGCATGATCAGCAGCCCCCCAGCCGCAGCCACACCGGTAAGCGCCGACCATAGAGCATCAACCCATCCACTATTGCCCGTTGCGCGCTGCGCGGCCCACGCCACCGCCATTCCTACACACAGGAAAATCGCAATACAGACCAGCAGAACGGGCGTCATATCGGGCTTTCTGAATATTTACACCAAGCTATACGCACACCAATGCCTTTTGGATCATCCAGTTGCGATGTTAAGACGTATTGCCTTCATCAGCTTTTAACGGAGCCAGACGAATGCGTTTCAAATGCTTTATAGTCGTCGCCGGTATAATCTCGCTGGAGCCTGTTACTGCGATAGCGCAGGATCACCCTCTGTTGGGGCGCTGGGCACGCGATGACGGCAAGGCTCACGTCAAAATCGAGCGCTGCGGCAAGGACTGGTGCGCCGTCAATACCTGGATCAAGCCCGGTATCAAGGACGAAAAAGTTGGCGACAGGCTCATCATGACTCTAGATGAGGGTAATGGCGAAGGCTTTCACGGAAGCGCCCACGATCCGCAGCGTAAGCTCACTTTCAAAATAAGCGTTCTGGCAAGACCTGACGTGCTACAAACCCGAGGATGCGTGTTAGGCGGTGTCGTATGTAAAACCGCACGATGGACACGCCTTTAGGCTCACGGACCATTGTATATTTGATTTAATCCATGCTCATCAGGAGCATGAGTTACAGAAGTAGGCAATAAGCTGCGAACAGTCTAGTCACACAACGGTAAGTTGGCTTTCTCCTCTGAGCGAATACAAGTGGCTTTACCGCGCGTCTACTCAATATCCATATCACCCGGTTCGCCGATTTGACCATTCAAGATATTCGGACTTGTACCGGTTTGCTATATTATTCGACGGGCGTTTCATCACCCGTATCTGGTACGTAAAGTCCCGTTATACCGCCGACGGCCGCGCGCCCCATGCTGCCCACCGTCAAATTCCGGCGTGGACCATGTTTTTCGCATGGATCAGGTTCTTGTACCTTCTGAGCCTTTCGGGTTTTGGTGGCAAAAGCCGAGGCGACGGCATCACCCGCTGGCTCAGCCAATTGCAGTGCATCACCAATGCGCGACAATGACGGCGAATCCGTACCGAGCACTTGCGCATCCCGCCCCCATGCGAGAGCCGCAATTTGTTCGCCTGAATTGGGGGCCAGCATTTCACTTTCTATGGCCAATCCTCCGGTAGAACCAGGGGCGCGAACATTTGTGCCTGGCACCGGATTAAAGAAGTTCACCGCCGCACTGGCGCCAGATCCCACACGTCCTGTAGGTTTGATCCTGACGACATAAGCGCGAATAATGGCCGTATCATTTTCAACGGCGGGAACCACCGTAAATCTTTCGCTGATCTCAAAACAAATCTGACGATCCACTTCACTCAAAACGGCTCTTTTTTCAGCATCGGTCAGGTCTTCGCCCACGCCATTAGCCAAAACACCGGGTTCAATGAAAACACGCTGAACCGCATCGGAAGCGGCATCATCGCGCTTAACAGATATGCTGGTTCTCAGACTGCCTTCTTTGATCCAGACACCTGAATAGGATGACAATTGGCCGGATTGTTCCGTCGGTGCGGTCTGGCAGGCCGACAATGTTAAAGCCGAGACCAGAAACAAAAGCGAATAACCACAGGCCGATGAGGACATTTTTATCTCATGATATGAACTATAAGGAAGCCCATGTGTCGCGAGTCAGGCTTTCCTCAAGCTTTCATATCGACAGGATTCAGACGTTAATCCTCGTCTTCTTCGACAGGGAATTTCAGGTGAATTGTCGTGCCCTGCCTCAGGCGTTCAAAACCTGCTTCACCGCCATGCAACGTCATGATGCGGGCCACGATCGAAAGCCCAAGGCCTGCACCATAACTGCCGGCATCCGCTTTGGAAAACCGCTCAAACAGTCTGGATTCAAAGTCTTTCGGCACACCGGGTCCGTTATCTTTTACGCTAATGACACCGGTCTGGCTTACACTGACATCGATACGGGTGCCTTTGGGTGTGTGCTTCACAGCATTTTCAATAAGATTGCGCAGGGCGATGCCCACCAGTATCGGATCACCACGACATTTCTGATGAGACAACACACTGTCAAAACCAATGTCGTGCCCCTGAGACAAAATACGTGGTGCTAATTCGGTCGCCGTTTCTCGCGTCAACCCGACCAGATCGAACTTTTGGTTATGATTCAGATGATCCTGATCGGCTTCGGCCAGAACGAGCAATTGCTCGATCAACCGCCCCAGACGATCAAATTCAGCCGTAGCGGCACGACGATCCTCAGCCGGCAGACGGCTTTCTACCTCAGCACGCAAAGCCCCGAGTGGCGTGCGTAGCTCATGGGCAGCATTGGCTGAAAATGCCCGTTGTGATGCCCACGCCGCCTCCAGCCGGTCCAGCGTTAAATTGAAGGCCGAGACCAGCGGTACAATCTCAGACGGCGCGTTATCAAGGGGCAGACGCTCGTGTAGATTGGCTGGGCCGATAGTCCCGGCCCGTTCGGACAGGCGGCGGATCGGACGCAGGGCAAAATGCAAAGTCAGCCATATGGCGACATTTACCGTCAGGATCACAGCCAGAGGATAGCGGTATTCGCTTAGCTGGTTGAGCGACAACAGGGTTTCAAGCTCATCCGCCGGTACCGGCCCGAAAAATCCTGAGTCCCGAAGCTGAACGATAATATAAAGCACCGTGGACAGCACAACCATAACTGCAAACAGGACATGCAGCAAAGAATAGCGACGCGGCATCATGCAACATCTCCGGCATTCCCTGACGCCAGATACCCCAACCCCCGCACCGTATGAATCGTTACGCCGGATTCCATTTCCGCCAGCTTACGACGTACACGGTGCACCAGAATATGAACGGAGTTTTCGCTGAATTCGCTTTCCAGAGAATGTAACGCCTCCCCCAGTTGGCTCTTGCTGATGATAATATCGGGACGGCGGAAAAAGCGCTCAATAATGATGCTTTCGGCCCGCGACAGAACACTGTGACGCCCCTTTACACTAAGAGTCTGACCGATAGTGTCATAGATCGCCCCCCCAAGACTAAGGCAGGTCCCCAACAAGGCTTCCGGCCGCCGCCCCAGAGCCCGCAGGCGCGCGGTAAGCTCCTCAATCGCAAAAGGTTTAACCAGATAATCATCGGCGCCACGATCCAGCCCGCGCACGCGATCATCGACAGCGCTCAGCGCCGTCAGCATCAGTACGGGCGTTTTGAAACCCGCTCGACGCGCGCGCGCCAAAAGATCAAGGCCACTGTCGCCTTCCAGCATAATGTCAAGCACGACCACCTCATAAGCTGTGCTTTGCCAGGCATGCCAGCCGTCCTCAAGCGTGTGCAGAACATCAACTGCAAACCCTGCCGCCGTCAGCGAGCGGGCTGTTGCTGTTGCTAGGGTCAGATTATCTTCAACAAGAAGTATGCGCATGGCAGGTTTTATGAATGGCCCGTCCTGAAAACAGAGATATCTTACACATGCCGTAGCATGGCCTCACTTAAAGACAATGTAAGATAGCTCCAAAACCGTGGCGGATAGAGGGCCCACCTTTCATCAGTCTTTCAGATGCCCTCTTTCGCGTTCTCTGTTTACAGCCATTCCGATCAAAGCACGGCCCAGTCCGCCCAGACGCCGCTCCAGTCCGGCAACCAGACTGAAAGCCACTGGTACGAAGATCAAGCTCAGCAAGGTAGAACTGATCAGCCCGCCAATGACCGCAATTGCCATTGGCCGACGAAAGCTGGTTTCGACACCAAATCCCAAGGCGATCGGTAACATGCCCGCGATCATCGCGACACTGGTCATCAGGATCGGGCGTGCGCGGGTGTGACACGACAAAAGCATGGCTTCAGTAAGACCCAGCCCTTCCCGACGCATGACCGTAACCGCGTGCTCAACCAGCAGGATGGAATTCTTGGCCACCACACCGGTCAGCAGGATCAGACCGATCATGACCGGCAGATTAAGCTCCGCCCCCGTAATCAGTAAGGCTACAAAAGCCCCGCCCAGTGCCAAAGGAATCGCCGACATTATGGTGATCGGCTGAAAAGCATCCTTGAACAGCAGGATCAGTACACACAGCATGCACAATATGCCGGTAATCATGGCAAACAGAAACCCTGCCCCCATCTCGGCGGCCATCTCGGCATCGCCGGTTTCGATGACCTGCACTGAAGGCGGCAACTGGCGCACAGATGGCAGGTTCATGGCCTGACGCGTGGCGTCCCCCAGTGATGTTCCGTTAAGATCGGCGCTGACCGTTATATAACGCTGTCGGTCATAGCGATCGATCTGAGATGGCCCGCTCTCCAGACTGATGTCGGCAATGCTTGACAAAGGCACCGACCCGTCCCGTCCATTCAGCCGCAAATTGGCAAAGGTCTGGTAATCGGCGCGAGCGCTATCGGCCATGCGCACACGGATCGGAATCTGGCGATTTTCGAGATTAAGTCGCGCCAACGCAGGCAGATAGTCACCACTCGTGGCGATACGTACGGTTTCACCTATGTCTGCCGTTGATATACCGCGCTCGGCGGCCCGGATCAGGTCCGGACGTACCACAATCTCTGTGCGTTCAAGTGACGCCGTGGAGGTAATACTGGCCAGAGTCCCTACCGATCGGAGTTCATGTTCGAACCGCTGGGCTGTGGCCGTCAAAGCTTCGGCATCTTCACCCGCCAGGATCAGAGACAGGTTCTCACCGGGACCGCCCGCACCGCCGACCGAATAACGTACACCCGGCACAGTTTCCATTTGAACCCGCACTTGCTTTTCGATCTCTGGCAGTGAAGGCCGTTCGGAACGCTCAACCAGATTGAGTGTTACCGTAGCTCTGCGGGCATCGGCTGGCATTTCTCCGTCCTCGCCCTGAGGCGTACCAATGGCTGTATAGACCGAAGACACGCCATTGATCTTGCTCAACTGCTGGCGAGTGTACTCGGCGGCAGCGAAGCTATCCGCATAGGTACTGCCGGGGGGCAGTTCCAGCTCAATGACTGTGCGCCCCTGATCCGAAGGGGGGATCATGCCCATAGGCAGAAGTGGAACAACCGCAACGGACCCCACAAAAGCTATAAAAATTATAACCACCGTGATCCAACGGTGAGCCATCGCCCAGCGGACACCTTTCATATATCGTGTCATCAGCCAACCGTCCCTGACTGGTGCTGGTGGATGGTCTTTCAGCATGTAGGCCGCCATTAACGGCGTCACTAAACGTGCCACCAGCAGTGACATCATAACCGCAATCGCGGCCGTCCAGCCGAACTGTTTGAAGAACAGGCCGGCAATGCCGGGCATAAGTGACGTCGGCAGAAATACCGCCACCAGAGTCAGGGTCGTCGCCATAACCGCCAAAGCAATTTCGGTCACGGCATCCGACGCGGCTTGCAGCGACGGCTTAGCCATTTGACGGTGACGCGCTATATTCTCAACCTCAACGATGGCATCATCCACCAGAATTCCGACAATAACTGCCAGTGCCAGCAGCGTTACGGTATTCAGTGAAAACCCCATCCACGCCATCGCTGCAAAGGTCGGCAGGATTGACAGCGGCAAGGCAACCGCCGCGATCAGTGTCGAGCGCCAGTCTCTGAGGAACACAAACACCACCAGCACGGCCAGAACAGCGCCTTCAATCAGCATATATATGGAACCTGTGAACTGTTCACGGGTGTATTCGACCGTATTCAGAACCGGCGTAAAGACAGTCCCCTCCACCTTCTCAAGCTGCGTTAGCGCCTCGGCTACCCCGTCTGCGACTTGGGTTTCATCGGTACCGCGGGCGCGGTAAATATTAAAGGCCACGGCCGTACGACCATCCAGCAAGGCACCTTGCGTACGATCACCGGTCGTATCGGTCACAGTAGCGACCTGATCCAAACGCACACTGCGCTGCCCTACAACGACCGGCAAGGCCGCAAGTTCCGAAGCCTCTCTGGCCGTTGCGATAACCCGCACCGACTGTTCTGCATCGGACAGTTGCCCTCGTCCTCCTGAGCTTTCCTGCTGCATATCACGCAGGGCGCGTGACACATCAGCCGCTGTCACGTCAAGACCGGCCAGCCGAATCGGATCGACTTCGACGCGGATTTCGCGATCCAGCCCCCCGATGCGCTCGAGCCGACCAACACCCGGAACTTTGAGCAGGGCCTTTGCCACTGTATCGTCCACGAACCATGACAGCTCTTCTTCGTTGCGCGCCTCGGCTGAAACCGCATAGGCAAGGATCGGCCCGCCAATAATATTAACGGCCGTCACAATCGGCGGTTCAATATCCTGTGGCAGGTCGGAACGCACGGCATCCACGACATCCTTAGTTTCCATCAGGGCGATGGTAAGAGATTTTTCCAGTTCGAACTGAGCGGTTATGCTGACATTGCCATCGGTGATGGTCGAGGTCACATGTTTAAGCCCCTGCACCGTAGCGATCGCGTTTTCAACCTTACGCGCCACTTCAGTTTCCAATTGAGCCGGAGCGGCCCCCGGCAGGCTGAGATTTACCGACACCATCGGCAGTTCAATGTCAGGCAGATCCTGCACCGGCAGGGTCTGAAACCCACGCAGACCGGCCAGACTCAAAAGGACGAATAGCAGAATAACCGGCACGGGGTTACGGATGGACCAGGTCGCGAGGTTCATGCGGCAGACCTTTACTTAGATTGAAATTTCAGGAATTTGGTTTTGTGGCGTTTGCCTTTTGAGGGGCTTCGGTGACCAGATCACCGTCCTTCAGAAACCCTGCGCCCGTCACGATTATGCGTGTGGCATTCAGCCCGTCGTTGAGGATTTCGACCTCAGAACCATAGTAACGTCCGGGAGCGACCTCCTGCGTTTTGACCACAAAATGCTTACCCTTGGGTTGAGCGACCAAAAGATAATGACGTCCATCACGACGTACGAGACTCGAGGCCGGTACCGTCAGTCCTGATTGGTCAGGTAGACGGATATAGCCCCCGACATACATGCCCGCCCTGGCCGTGCCCGCGCCGGTTATATCCGCATAGATCAGACCCATCCTTGTCACCGGATCAAGACTGGGTGCGATTTGTCTCAGGCGGGCCTGAGCGATGCTGCCATCCGGCAGGCTCAGTTGGACGGATTGCCCCACTGAGACCTGCGCCAAATGAGCTGCCGTCAGTTCTCCGCGCCATTCCAGACGCTCCTGCGGGATCATACGGAACAGCTCCAGTCCGACCCCGCCAACCGCGCCGGAACTGGCGCTTCGCGATACAATGACCCCATCTTCGGGGGCGCGCACCTCAACATAACTCAGTTGCTCTCGTTGAGCCGCCAACGCGGCCTGTGCCGCTCGCGTTACAGCTCTGGCCGTATCAGCTTCGGTAACATAGCGCAGCACTTCCTGATCACTGATGGCGCCGCTGCCGGACAGGGCTTCGGCACGATTACGATTGACCATAGCCTGAGCCTGCGTAGCCTCAGCCTGCTCAAGCGCCGCCGTCAGTCGCGCCAATTCAGCCCGTGGTGTCGCCGGATCGAAAGTCGCCAGAACCTGACCCTTTGTGACACGATCACCAACATTGACACGTACATCACGCAGTTGAATGCCGCCGATCTGGGCACTGATAATCGTTTCCTGATAAGCCATTATAGCGCCAGAAGCTTCAATGCTATGCGGCCACACCTGCTCGCGCGGCATCCCTAAAGCAACCGTCAAAACGGATTTTTGTGCAGGCTCTGCCGCTCCGGCATCATGCGATGACTGCCACAGAAGCCCCCCTGACAGAGTAAAGACAACACCCGCCACCATCAGTGAGACAATAAGCAGACGTCCGCGTGATAATGTTGGTCGCGCCAAGGGCGCAGAACCTTTAGGATTATAGTTCATTTAGAGCGGCTTTCAGAAATATGAGGCGTAATTGGAGGGTTCATTCCGGTAGCGCGGACCAGTGCGATCCACGACTGCGCCGCATCGCGCGAGGCGGCAATAAGGCTGTCCTGTGCCGCAGCGTACTGACGTCGGGCATCTTCAACCTCTAACTGACTGATCGTACCGGCCTGCCACTGTGCCGTTCGAGCCGTCAGGGTTTGAGAAGCCGCAGACAAAGCCCGTTGCGCCGATACCTGACGTGACCGCGCTGAAAGATTGGCTGACATGGCATTTTCGGTGTCACGCGCCGCCTGACGTAAGGCCGCATCAAGATCAGCCACAGCCCCCCGGTAACGTGCCTGACTGGCTGAAACAGCCGCAGCTCCCCTGCCCCCATCAAACACAGGTAAGGTCAGACCCAAGCCTATGCCTCCCTGAGAACTATCTGTGACAGAACCAAGTGCACTGATCCACTGACCGCTTAGCGCCGCCTTAAGATCAAGACGCGGCATCCTCTCAGCACGCGCCACAGCGATGTCAGCCCAGGCAGCTGCGACATTACGTTCAGCGGCCACCACGCCGGGGCTATTTATCAACACGTCGGCTGGCAGAGTTTCAGGCAGTCGCGGGACCGGAAGCTGTTCCGGTGACGCCGCAAGAGCATCCACGACGACTTGACCTGGCAGGCCACTGAGTAAAACCAGCGTACTGACAAGACCTGCACATTCCTGACGGCGCAGATACAATGCCGTCCGTGCCGCTTCCAGTCCGGTCTCCGACAGGGCAACATCGACATCGGCGGCAAAGCCAGCGTTTCGACGCTGACGGATCAGAGCCAGATCGGTCTCACGTGAGGCAATATCGGCGGATAGCACCTTATCGGAATAGCGACAGGCCCTCAGACTGATTACCGTATCAGCCACCTCAGCAATAACGGATAGCCTTATGGCCTCAGCCTCAGCGTTGCGACTGTCCAGTCGATACTTACTGGCGGCTGCCGTGTTGCGCACGCGACCGAACAGATCAGCCTCCCAAACCAGCGCCAGTTCTGCCTTGCCCGCAGTCTGACCGTTACCAGCCGGTTTCGACAGTGGTTGTGTCCGTTCACGAGTATTGCTGCCAGTTATATCTAACATAGGCAGATGCCCGGCACGTCCGGTACGTGCTTCTGCACGAGCCTGATCAAGCATCGCGATGGCACGTCCCAGTGTCGGATTGTCCCTAAGGGCATAGGCGACCATAAGGTCAACTGCCGGATCCCCCAAAGCCAGCCACCAGGCCGGGGCAATAGAAAGCTGATCTGCGCCACGGCTTTCCGCCAAAAGCAGGCGCGTCCCTTCCACATTGGTATCCGGCGCCACATAAGATGGCTGAAGGGCGCAGCCCTGAAGCGTCAGTGCAGCGGTCACCCCCAGCCCGGACGCTATTTGGCGAAGATTTTTCGGCCAGCCTGTAAAACCAAGGCTTTGAAGATACAAAATACGGAAAGAGCATAAGGAAGACATGCACCGTCTATCCGGTACTTGCCTTTCACTTACCTTTCAAACGTCCACCTCGCGCCCTAAGCGGTCATGCAGCGGCATCCTCTTGCTCAGGCCCTAAACCGGACATTTAGATTCCACCAGCTGGTGGAACGATCTTGACTACACGCCAAATTGCGTAGCCCACTTAGCTTCCTCAGCCACCGCAGTGACCTAGTGGGGTCTGAAGTTGAGGTGCGTCATCGCCCTGCACTGGCCCAGTAGGGATGATCCACTCACGGTTATCCGTTTGGCGCTTCGGTTATGCGCATCCCCTCAACCAGACAAATTGCTTCCAAAAACCAACGTTGCGATGGGGTATCGTCTTTCTAACGTAACTGTCGAATAACTCGCGGACAGCGATCGCGGCTGCTGGCCAACCAAGAACGATGGCCGTCGACGACTGACCTAACCTGTCTGTGGCTTCCGAGACGTCAGCGTGAAGAGCGCCTGCGAACACCATTTCCAAAAGGCCATTCAAAGCTCTTGACGCCACTCCCCTGTCGCCCTCCACATCCATATCATTTAGCGATACAGTCTTCGGGAACCGTCGAGCCGCCTCAACCGCAGCCTCATATTGGCCTGTCCCTGGTTTGACGGACACGTAGAAAAGCGTGTTTATCGAACTGGAGG
>JASGFL010000036.1:0-29615 GCA_047605545.1 Asticcacaulis sp.
GACGTATAAGCGCGCCCTCCCTCGAAAAAATCTCGGGATGGACCGGGCCGTACCAGACCGTCTCGGCAACAATACTGCGTTCTGCCGCCCGCGCAACTATCCTTACAGCATCAACCACTTGCGACAGCGAAAGGACACCGCAATGCGCAAACCACGGGACTACGACGCCGAACTGAAGGCGCTGGAAGACAAGGCGCGGGAACTGAAAATTCGAAAGGTGCAGCAACTCGGCGAATTGGTGATCGCCACTGGGGCCGATGGCCTCACCACCGAGGAACTGGCCGGGGCGCTGATCGTGCTGGCGGAAACAACTGATGCCGGAAAGAGGGAGTCATGGGCCAAGCGCGGCTCTGCGTTCTTTCAAGGCCGGTCGCGGCGATCTGCTCCGGCATCTGACCGCGATACTGGTGGCGCTCCAACGCAATCGGGCGGCGCGCAACCGGCATCAGGCGGCGCGGGCGCGGCATGATATGCGCTCATGGCAGGTCGAGCGCCGCAAACGAACGCGGCATCTGATCGAACTCGGCGGCCTCGTCGTCAAGGCGGGCGTCGTGGACCTGACCGGCGATGATCGCGCCACCATCCTCGGCGCGATGATCTGGATGGCCGAAAAGCTCAACAGCGAGGACGGCGACCGGGCGCGGGAACTGTGGGCCGGAAAGGGAAAAGAGGCATTCGCGGACGAGCACACAACACATACGTCCGCGATGCCAAAGGAAAATCGCGATAAGGGAATATGATCGCGAGACTCGGAGCTCGTCACAGTTCTGGTTGGAGTCAAGGCAGCAAGGGTAGTCCTAGCTCTTTGAGGAAGCGATTATGATCACTGGTCGCAGCCTTTACCCGCTGATCTAGCCGAACGAGTTCCTCATGGGTTGCCGCTAGGTCGATCTCTTCGTCCGCCGTCGCCGTGCTGATGTAACGCGCAATGTTTAGGTTGAAATCGTTGCCTTCAATCTCTTCCAGTGGAACACGACGGGAATAGCGCGTCTCCTCCATGCGGAACTGATAGGTCGAGACAATTTTCTCGATATGAGTGTCGGTCAGGCGGTTCTGCCGCTTGCCTTTCTCGAAATGCTCTGCCGCGTTGATGAACAGCACGTCATCGGGCTTCTTGCATTTCTTGAGCACCAGGATGCAAACGGGAATTCCAGTGGAATAGAACAGGTTTGCAGGCAAGCCGATGACGGTGTCGATGTGGCCGTCTTTAAGCAGCTTGGTGCGGATGCGTGATTCCACGCCGCCACGGAAAAGCACGCCGTGGGGTAGAATGATGGCCATTACGCCATCGTCCTTTAGGTAATGAAAACCGTGCAGCAGAAACGCGAAGTCGGCTGCGGACTTCGGCGCAAGGCCGTGGTTCTTAAACCGTACGTCCTCACCCAGCGCTTCGGTGGGGTCCCAGCGATAGCTGAACGGCGGATTGGCAACCACGGCATCGAAACGCGGCATCTTGGCCGGGTTTGTTTCGCGCAGGATGTCCCAATCGTTGGTCAGCGTGTCCCCGTGGAAAATCTCGAACTCGGTATCCTTCACTCCATGCAGCAGCATGTTCATGCGCGCCAGGTTGTAGGTGGTGATGTTCTTTTCCTGCCCGAAAATCTTTCCGATCCCGTGCGTGCCCATGCGGTGGCGCACATTGAGGAGCAGCGAGCCGGAGCCGCAGGCGAAATCCATCAGGCTGTCCATGTGAGCGCGCTGGCCGGTGGCTGGCTCCTGCCCGTCCAGGGTGACAATCTGCGAGAGGATGTCAGACACGAACTGCGGGGTGTAGAACTCCCCAGCCTTTTTGCCAGAACCTGCGGCAAACTGCCCGATCAGATACTCATAGGCATCGCCCAACGCATCACTATCGGTCGAAAAGTCTCTCAGTCCGTTCGCGATTTCCGTGATGATTTTGCACAGCTTGGCATTACGCTCGGGGTAAGTTTTGCCGAGCTTGTCCGACGCCAAATTGATTTCCGAGAACAGGCCACGGAACGTACTGGCGAACGACTCTGTCTCAATGTAATCTAGTCCCTTCTGTAGGGTGTCGAGCAACTCGTCTTGTTGATTACGCGCCAGCTCTGCGATGCTGGTCCAGAGATATTCAGGCCGAATGACATAGTGCATCCGACGTCGCATCTGCTTCTCGAAAACCCCTGTGTCGTCGGGGTTGTCTTGATACCAAAGCTCAAGCCGCGAATTGACGCCCAGTTTCCTAAGCACGTCGGCAGGTTCGGTAGGATAGTCTGCCCCCAACTCTTTGGCGGCGGCGGCTTCATAATTGTCCGACAGGTAGCGCAGGAACAGGAAGGCCAACATGTAGTCACGGAAATCATCCGCGTTCATAGCTCCGCGCAATGTGTCGGCGATGGCCCACAGGGTCTTGCCCAGTTTCTTTTGCTCTTGGTCGGTCATTGGGTCTCTGCCTGCGCGGGCGCTTGGGGGAGTAGCGCGGAATTGAAGGGGTAATATTCGAGGAAGTCGGTCAATATCTTCTCGAAGTGCTCCCGGTTTTCGGGAAGCATCTCGACAGGGTCATAGAATGAGTAATTCCCATGGCTCAGGAAATTGACCAAGCGCCCATAAAGCGTACTGTCGGGATCATCCTCTTCCCGCTTAATGCAGGCGGCGAAATCCCTGTAGCCGTGAAAAATCGACGACTTTTCGAGCAGACTGCGCAGGGAATGGAAGTGATGCGTGTAGACCTGACCGGTTTCCTTCGCGTGGCAAAGGTCTTGCAGCAGGGCCAAGTGATGGAAGAACGGCGTATCGCCTGTGTAGGACAACTGAAATTGGCCAGTTTGCCGTGACTTCGATAGCAGGCAAGGTACGAACTTGCGATCGATCCGTTTGATCTCATTCCACATGACATTGTAGAAAAGCGAATGGTGCGATGAAATCACCGCTTTGATTGCGTGATCTTTCCGCTCCAGAAATCTGGCGAGATGGTTGCCCACGGTTATAGCGTTATGCTCGTCGAGTGATGAGATTGGGTCGTCAATGTAGATGTACTTAACCCATTGATAGGCCTCGGCACCGTCCATCGCCAATTCGACGATGGCGAGAAAGAAGCACCAGATGAATATGTTTTCCTCGCCGCGCGAAACCTTGATGTGCTGGTCGGGATCATCATCGCGGAAAAAGCGCACGAACCAATCATCGGTGTCGATCCGGAAATCGAAATCGACATAGCGCCGCAGCAAGGGGCGGATGCGGTTGTCCATTTCCAGTTCCGCGAGCCCGTCAAAAAAATGGGAGGTGGAGTTGAGCTTCAGCTTGCGGTCAATGTCCCCATCCAGATCGTTATCCCAGGAGAACAAGTCTTCGGTAAAGGCGTTGAAATAGAGCGTGTCGCGGGCATCCGCTTGTTTGCCGATTCCCCTGAACTCCATTGAAAGACGGGTCTTGCCCGTACCATTGTAGGCATAAAGCAGAACAAATTTTTTATTTTCGGCCAGCAACTCTCGCAAATGAGTCGCCAGCGCGGTGAGATCAGCGAAGGTCTGGCTAGCGCTCATGCACTTACCTCGTCAATTGCCGGAAAGAGCTGCTGAACTAAGCCAGATTTATGTGCTTTGAGGGCTGCGAGCCGTTCACGCTGTGCATCGACTGACTGGTCCATTGCCGAAAGGAAGTGTGCAATCTTCGCCTGCTCCACCTGATGAGGGGTCGGTATGGGGACTGATTTGATAATATCAGCCGACAAATTTCCTTGCCCTCCTTGAAGATACCTTGCCGTTACCCACTCCTGACGGGAGCACCAGTATTGATATAAAAATTCATTATTCGTTTCATGACGAAGACAAAGTATCGCTTGATTTATAGCGCCCGAAATCTTTGAAATTGCAGCTTTCCCGCTATTGGCGCCATACATTGCAATCAGCACATCCCCAACATCCACCATTTTGGCAGAAGAACTCTTTAGGCCTTGAATAGTTAGGGTCAACTCAGCTTCAATGGCGTCGATCTCTCCTGATCGAATGAAGGGTATTGTCCCTCCGTAGTAATTGAGATTAGCCGTCGAGGGTGTACCTCCGCTGAAGCTTTTGGAGCTATTCCCAATGGTTTTGACTTCCCACTCTCCTGCCTCCTTAAACTCGGGAAAGCGGAGGCGGGGGGTGGTTTGGCCGGGAGTAGGGAAAAGCCGCTGTATCAGGCCCTTTTTGTGGTCCTTCAACGCTTCCAGTTTGTCCGCCTCTGCGGCAATCAGCGCATCGATGGATGACAGGCAATCAGCGATTTTCTGCTGCTCGTCGATCGACGGAAGCAAGGGTTTCCAAGTACGAAGCGTGCTTAAATAGAGACGCGTCCTAGTCCCCCCCTTCTTCTGCATCAAAGCAAATCGGTTGAAATCCGCGCTGTTGTTCAGAATGTAGAGCAGAAAATCTGCAGAGATACCCACCGCTTCAAAAACGGGGTATTCTTTGCTCACTGCAATTTCACTCAGCATCTTGTTGACATTGAATTTAAACGTCCCGTCGTCACTCATGTGGCGAAATGTAAAGTGCCCATTCGGGACGATTCGATATTCCCCATCGTTTGCAAGGTTTGCCCCGTCGAAATACTCGTTCTGGGGCCTGAGGCCGGACCGGGTGGAGCTATAGATTGGAATGCTGGTCGTTGAAGGTACCCGTTCGTTATGTTCCTTCAGGTGAGGCGTCAGCTCTGTACGTTCCCAAGCTCCGCTGAACTCTGGAAAGCGCAGCTTGGGCACAAACCCACTGTGCCGATCCTGCTCGCCCGTCATCTTGCCTGCGCCCTTACTGCTCATATGCGCTTAGCCCCGAAATTTCACGGCCCTGGGCCTGCTTGTGGAGCAAGGGGGCAAGGTCTTCCATCAGCGCCAGTTCGGCTTCCGTGCGCGCCTTCCAAGCCAGTTCCAGCGGGGCCATTAGGTCGCTAAGGCCATCGCCATCAAAAATTCGGCGGCGCAGCACGACATCGACAAAGGCTTGCAGCGCAGCAGCGTCCACTCTGTGCTTGTCGGCAATGGCGGTCAGCACCTGCACCTTCTTCACGGCCTTGAACTGTTCGTAACCGGTGCGGATTTCTTTTTCGGCTAATGGCTGATCAGTAGACAAGCCGCGAATATACTCGGCTATATCGTCCCGCTCATCGACAAACTTCGCATCGGACTGGATCAGACCAATCAACTGCTCGCGGCTCATTTTCAGCTTGCCCGGCAGGTTCTGCGTGTAGCGCGCGATCAAGCCCATGATGTAATCATAGTCGATCACGGCTGAGTGGAAGAGCACGAACTCGAAATCGAGTTGGTCCACCGCCGGATCGTCGGATCCGCTAGGTTTGTCCTGCTTTTCCTTCAACTGCTTGGCTGTTTCCAGATACATGCTGCGGAAGCCCTGTAAGGCGTCGTTTGGCACGGTCTGGCTGATCGATTCTGCCTGCTCTTCGCTCAGATCGGTATATTGATCGAGCTGGGTTTTCAGACGCTGTACCTCCTTGAACAGGGTGATGAACTGCCCGCGTGCGGCATCGCCCTTTAAATTGGGCACGTCCTCCGGTGCGTTGGACAGCCCCTGTGATTCCATGAATGCGCCCAGCGTCTGCATAGCGGTTCGCAGGTTCTCGATGACCTTCGGCGCGGGATCGACTAGCCAGATTTGCCGGGGGTTGTCGACCTTCTCACCAGAGAAGAGCGCTATGGCCTCTTCCACTGCCGCCTGCTGCTGCCGGAAATCGAGGATGTTGCCATAGGGCTTGGTGTCATTCAGCACGCGATTGGTGCGCGAAAATGCCTGAATAAGTCCGTGGTACTTCAGATTCTTGTCCACATAGAGCGTGTTCAGAAACTTGGAATCAAAGCCAGTGAGCAGCATGTCCACCACGATGACGATGTCGATCTTCTCCGCGCCTTTATGGGGCAGATCAGCATTGGGGAACTGCTGATCTTTGATGCGCTTCTGCACATCCTGATAATACAGATCGAACTCGCCGATACGGTGGTTGGTGCCATATCGGTCATTATAATCGTTGATGATCGCCTTCAGCGCGGCCTTCTTGGCTTCGGGGTTCTGTGCATTATCGGCTTTTTCTTGCGGCAGATCCTCTTGGATCTGCTGCACATCCTTGTTGCCCTCGGCGGGAGGTGAAAAGACACAGGCAATTTTCAGAAGTTGAAATTCAGGATCGGCGGCTTGTCGCTGCGCCTGAATTTTGGCGAATTTTTCATAGTAGTCGATGGCATCATTGATCGATCCGGTTGCCAGAACGGCATTGAATTTCCGGCTAGCGGTAGCAGCATCGTGCTTGGCTAGGATCGTTTCGATGACCTTCTCTTTCTTGAGCGCTTCACCTGGCTTAGGCAGCTTTTCCCCTTCGGGTTTGTAGTAGTCGATGTGAAACCGCAACACGTTGCGATCCTCGATAGCGTGGGTGATCGTGTATTGATGCAGGCTGCGCTGGAACAAGTCGTCCGTGGTGCGATAGCGGCCCTCTTCCCCCTCGATCTGCTGATAGCTGGCATTCTGCTCAAAAATTGGTGTGCCGGTGAATCCGAAGAGCTGGGCCTTGGGGAAAAATTCTTTGATGGCCTTGTGGTTGTCTCCAAACTGCGAACGGTGGCATTCGTCGAAAATAATCGCAATGCGCTCGTTACGCAGTGGCTCCAGCCGCTCCTTATAGGTCCGCGTCTTGCCAGATTGGCGACGATTGGAATCGTCAAGCGCCAAGCCCAACTTTTGGATTGTCGTGACGATCACCTTATCAGCCCGGTCGTCTGACAACAGGCGACGCACCAGTGTTTCGGTGTTGGTGTTTTCCTCTACGCAACCTTCCTGGAATCGGTTGAATTCCTCGCGAGTTTGTCGGTCGAGGTCCTTGCGGTCTACGACGAACAAGCATTTGGCTATGTCATCATTGTCCTTGAGCAAGGTCGATGCTTTGAACGATGTCAGCGTCTTCCCGCTGCCAGTGGTATGCCAGACATAGCCATTGCCGCAATTTTGATGAATGCAGTCCACAATCGCCTTCACGGCATAGATTTGGTAGGGCCGCATCATCATCAGCTTTTGCTCGCTGGCAACCAACACCATGTAGCGGCTGACCATTTGGCCTAGGGTGCATTTAGCCAGAAATTTCTCGGCAAAGCTGTTGAGGTGAGTGATCTTCTTGTTATCTTCGTTGGCGAACTGATAAATTGGCAGGAAGCGTTCATCGGCGTTAAAGCTAAAATGGCGCGCGTTGTTGTTAGCAAAGTACCAGGTGTCGGTGCGGTTGCTCACGACGAAAATCTGGATGAAGCAAAGCAGGGTTTTGCCGTAGCCATTGCCCGGTTCGGCCTTGTAATCGATGATCTGCTGCATGGCGCGACGGGGACTGACAGCCATCGTCTTGAGCTCAACCTGCACGACGGGCACGCCGTTGATGAGCAACATCACGTCAAATCGGTGGTGGCTGTTGTCCGTGTTGATGCGGAGCTGGTTTACCACCTCGAAGCTGTTTTTGCACCAATCCTTGATGTTGACCAGCGTGTAGTTGAGCGGTGTACCATCATCGCGCTCGAAGCTACTGTACCCGCGCAGGATGTTTGCAGCGGCGAACACGTCGGGCGTGGTGATGCTTTCTAGCAGGCGCTGAAATTCGCTATCGGTCAGGCGGACACGGTTCAGCGCCTCGAACTTCTGACGAAAGTTCAGCTCCAGCGCCGCGCGGTCACGGATGTCTGGGCGATATTCGTATTTCAGCTCTTGAAGCTTAGAAATAAGCTCTTTTTCTATAGCGCTCTCATTCGAAGCCATAATTCTAGATCGCCAGCGCAATGAAATTGCATGTGATTATATATTTAGAAGACATCAACGCCCCTTCCGCCCGTCTATTGAAGCCTTCACTGTGCTGAAAGGCTCGACATCAATATCTCCAGCACGCTGCCTAACCTCGGCCAACTCGTGGTCGAGCTGTCGCATCAGCCACTCTCGTGCAGGTATTCCGAACGCCTTTTCCAACCGAATGGCCATCTCCGGTGAGATGCCAGACCTGGCGTTCAGTAAGTTGCTGAGGGTCTGTCGATCCACGCCAAGAACCCGAGCAGCGTCAGTGACGCTCAACCCGTTCTTTTCAAGGCAATCCTGTCGGACTGTTGTTCCTGGGTGCATCGCCAGTGATTCTCACCAAACCTCTGTGAGGCGATGTTATAGTGATAATCGACACTCGACAACCTGATTCAGTAGGATGCTGGAGTGACCCGGTACGAGGAGACGGGATCTGACGATTGCCGGGGCTATACGAAAGGCCGGCATCTCGTTGGGTGAAGAGCGAAATTTAGAGGGCTATGGCGTAAACGTAGTGATCATCACTATCGGTCGCGGCCCGCCACTTCTTCATGACATAGTGCAATTCATTCCCGTTTGTGCCTATTCTTCGGCAATATGTTGCAAGAAGGATTTTGTATGTCTGATAAGCCGGTCAAAGGCCCCGCCTCATATTTTCCGTCGATTGAAAAAACCTATGGTCGGCCGACCTCTGAATGGCAGGAGATTGTGCGCCGTCACGCTCCGGCTAAGCATATGGAACTGGTTGCTATTCTCAAAAACGAATACGCAATGGGGCACGGTCATGCCAATGCGATAGTTGCCTATACATTGGCTCAGGATAAGGACGCCTGAGCTTAACCGCAGAATTACGGGCTTGCTGAATTTCTATTTCAAATTTATTTATTCCATTAAGGTGAGGAATGAATAATGAAGAGCTCAAGACGCAACGTCATCGCCGGACTTACTGCACTGCCTTTAGTGGCATCATGCGGAAACGTATTCGCTCAAAGCTATGTGCCCACCAAAGGGCAACTAAGTGTCCCCTCTCCGTCGCCGGAAGCCCGCTCGCTTTATAATTATCTCTGGCGCATTTACGGAAAGAAGACCTTGACCGGTCAGCAGGAATCCACATGGAAGCGTGGATCACGCTATGAGCTGAACTACATCAAGCGGTTAACAGGAAAGCTTCCGGCCATTCGTGGTTTGGATTACATCGACCCAAAGGACTACAAAGGCGTCAATCGTCGCGCTGCCCGCTGGTACCACCTTGAAAATGGCATTCCGTCGATTTGCTGGCACTGGGGAAATCCGCTCATCGGTACAGGCTACAAAAATTCGCAAACCTATTTCGATTTAACCGCCGCCCTTAAAGAGGGCACGCCTGAGCACGCAGCCATGCGGCGTGACATGTCCATTATTGCCGATCATTTGACGGTGTTACGGGATAAGGGCGTGCCAGTGTTGTGGCGGCCACTGCATGAATTTACGGGCGAGTGGTTCTGGTGGGGAATGTCGGGGCCAGAAGCCTTCAAAGCCCTGTGGATTGCCATGCACAACTATTTCACGCATGAGCGCGGCCTCAATAACCTGATCTGGGTTCTGGGTTATGCGCATATTCAGAAGGATGGATATTATCCGGGACGGCAATATGTCGATATTGCCGGTGCAGATGTTTACGCCAAGGATCATGGCCCGCAAAAAGAGCTGTTTCAGTTCGTAAAGGGACAGGTTGGCGATAGCGTCCCCATTTGCCTGCATGAAAACGGGCCGATTCCTGATCCTGAAGGCTTGGGGCCTGAAGCAGACTGGTTATGGTTTCTGACCTGGCACACACATTGGATAAAGCCGGGCGAGCACAATACAGATGCTTCGGTACGCAAAGCCTATTTATCGGAACGCTATCTGACCAAAGACGAGTTGTCAGGTTTCAAACCCTGACAACCCTAAGCCTCAGGCATGCGCCGGTTTGGGCGCAAAGCGTTGCAGCACATGGCTGGTCATACCCTTAGCCAGTTCTTCTTCGCCAAAGAACACGTCACCCAGTTTCTCATCACGCAGAAACTTCATCTCGTCCTCGCTGTGGGTGCGCAGAACGATTTCGATTTCAGGATTCAGCTTACGGGCGGTGTCGACCATCTGCTGAACATTGAGAAGATCCGGCGTGGCGACCACTAACATGGCCGCATTGGCAATGTGTGCCTGAATAAGAACTTCGGGTTCGGCCGCATTACCATAAACCGCCGCCAAACCTCTTTCACGAAGGTCTTCGACCCTTTCGCGGTTCTGTTCGGCGACAACATAAGGAATGTCATTAGCTTCGAGCGCGTTTGCGATGCGCGTACCAACGCGGCCATAGCCCACCAGCACCACCTGACCATGCAGATACTTGCGCTCTGTGCTTTGGGGCAGTTCTGCGAACCGGTCTTCGCGGGCATTGAGCCTGCGGGCTGTGGCCGAGCGCTTAAGCACCCACTTGCTGACCGGCTCGATGCTGGCGAACAACAGCGGATTGATGGCAATCGAGATCAGAGCACCGGCCAGCACAAGATTCATACCTTCTTCCGGCAGCATACCAAGCGACAAACCAAGCCCCGCCAGAATGAACGAGAACTCACCAATCTGCGCCAGCGAAGCCGAAACGATCATGGCCGTATTCAGCGGATAGCGGAACGCCAGCACAAGGCCCGCCGCTGCCAGCGACTTGCCGATGACAATAATGGCCACGACACCGAGAATTTGCAGAGGCTGCTGCAGCAACACGTGCGGGTCGAACAACATACCTACCGACACGAAGAACAGCACCGAGAAGGCGTCTCTGAGGGGCAGTGATTCTTCGGCGGCGCGATGGCTGAATTTCGATTCGCGCATCACCATCCCGGCGAAGAAGGCCCCCAGCGCAAACGATACGCTGAACAGTTCTGCAGCACCCCAGGCGATACTGATGGCTGCGGCAACAACCGAAAGGGTAAAGAGCTCACGCGAACCGGTGCGGGCAATCTGCCATAAAATCCACGGCAGGAACCGGCGACCAAACACCAGCATAACCGCAATAAAGATCGCAACACCCAAAAGGGTTTGCCCCACCGTCCAGATCAGCCCGGGAGGTATGCCGCCGCCATTCGTGTTGGATTCCATGATCTGCGCCAAGGGCGGCATAAGCACCAGCACCAGAATCGTCGCCAGATCCTCAACCACCAGCCAGCCGACGGCTATTCGCCCGTTCTGGGTTTCAAGCACACCTCTGGCTTCGAGCGCCTTGAGGAGCACAACCGTACTGGCACACGAAAGCGAAAGACCGAAAATCAACGCCGGAATGGTGCCCCATCCCCACCACATGGCCATACCCATGCCCAGCAGGGTAGCCAGCCCCATCTGAACCACCGCGCCAGGCAATGCAATGCGGCGCACAGACAAGAGGTCGTTGAGTGAGAAGTGTAGCCCCACACCGAACATCAGCAGCATCACGCCAATTTCGGCCAGCTGCGACGCAATCTGTACGTCAGCTACAAAACCGGGTGTAGATGGCCCGATCGCAATACCCGCCAGCAAATACCCCAAAAGCGCCGGCAGCTTAAGGCGTTCAGCTAAAAAGCCGAAGATAAGCGCCAGTCCGAAACCGGAAGCAATCGTGGTAATGAGCGAAATATTGTGATGGTCCATTCGCGGCCTTAATGAATATGGATACAATTGCAGCGTACGTCATTTGCAGCATATGCAAAAAACGTGAAATTTTTATAGATCAGGATGTCGTTACATACTTCGGGTTTTTATCCTGATCCGTCAAGGTGTTAAGCCCATATTCCTGACATTTTAATCCCCATTGACGCGAATGTAATACTGAACATTGTTCAAATTATAATTCTGTGATAGCTGTTTCATATAAGAGTCATTTTCGCAGGGCCGGAATTCAAATGGCGTTAAAAGGCACGGTTTCACCTCGTCAATTGCTGGCCTTCACCGGCCCATGTTTGCCCTTTGCCGCACTTGGCCTGCCGCTGGCGGTGATCATCTCCGAATATTATACGACCGAAATAGGCATCCATCTGGGCGTGGTGGGCATGGTGTTCATGCTTGTGCGGCTGGTGGATATTTTCACCGATCCATTGATCGGATGGGGCATGGATAAGACCCGCACCCGATTTGGTCGTTTCAAGGTTTGGATGCTGGCCTGTTTGCCGGTTTTGTTTATCAGCACCGGTTTTCTGTTTCTGGCTCCCGTCGGTTCGCCTGCGATCTATCTTGGGGTGTGGCTGTTTATTACCTATACCGGCTTTTCGATGGCGGCCTTAAGTCAGGCCAGTTGGGGCGCCGTGCTTTCGGATAATTATGATGAGCGCACCAAAATTTTCGCCTTCTGGCAGGTCGGCAATATTGTCGGCATGATACTTGTGCTGCTGATCCCTGTGATTACGCAGTATGTGTTCCACGAAACCTATCGCGTTGCCATTCAGGCCATGGGCATCTTCATCATGGTGCTGTTGCCGATCATGATTGGGCTTGCGCTTTGGATCGTGCCTGAACGCGTCAGCGAAACCTCGACCCACGACATTCGATTGGGCGATTATTTCAAAATGATCCGCCGGCCAAATGTCATCCGCGTACTTCTGGCGGACCTGTTGCTGGGGCTGGCACCGGGTATTATGGGAGCCTTGTTCTTCTTTTTCTTCATGCAGACAAAAGGCTTAAGTCGCGCCGAATGCTCAGCCGCCATGGCGTTGTATTTCGTCGCCGGCCTTGTGGGCGCGCCCCTGTGGAGTTGGGCATCCAAACGTTACACCAAACATAAGACACTCATCGTCTCGAGCCTGATTTTTGCGGTTATCTATGGCTGTCTGGCGTTTCTACCGGCAAATAATTTCCCGCTGACGGCCATGCTGGTATTTCTGGCGGGGATTCCTTATGCCGCCTATCTGTTGCTGACCCGTGCCCTGATGGCTGATATTGGCGATGAAGTGCTGCTTGAGACCGGCAATGACCACAAAGGCACGCTGATGTCGATTTTGTCCGCAACCACCAAGCTTGGTTATGCGGTGTCAATTCTGACGCTTTCGGCACTGGCGCTTCTTGGTTTTGATAATCGCGCGGCGCAAAACACACCCGAAGCCCTGATGTGGGTGCAGATATTCTTTGTTGCCCTGCCTGTGGTCTTTCTATTGCTGGGGGCGTGGGCTATGAAATCCTATGACCTGACACCTGAGCGCCACGCTCTTATTCTGGCGCAAATTACGGAACGGTCGAAAGCCAAAGGATCAAGTTCGCATGTCTCAGACACAGACGCCCCCTCACCCCATTGATGCGCTTATTGAGGTTATGAAGGCTCTGCGCGACCCCGAGACTGGCTGCCCCTGGGACCGCGAACAAACTTTTGAGACTATCGCGCCCTTTACGATCGAAGAATCCTATGAGGTGGCCGACGCTATCGCGCGCAAGGACATGCGTGATCTTAAGGAAGAACTGGGCGACCTTCTGTTTCAGGTGGTCTTCCATAGCCATATGGCCAATGAACAGGGCCTGTTTGATTTTAATGATGTGGCCCAAGGCATGGCTGACAAGCTGATCCGTCGTCACCCACATGTGTTTGGCGATGTTGGCGGTCGCACAGCCGATGAACAAAATCAGGCATGGGAAGATCAGAAGGCCGAAGAACGCAAAGCCAAGGCCAAATCAGGCCTTCTGGATGATGTGCCGGTGGGGCTGCCCGCCCTTACCCGTGCCGCCAAATTGACAAAGCGTGCTGCGCGTGTCGGTTTTGACTGGCCGTCATTGGATGAAGTCTTCGCCAAGCTGGATGAAGAGGTTGCGGAGCTAAAGGCTGAACTCAGGGCCGCTGACGCAGAGAAAGCCAAGGCTGAGTTGGGGGACATTCTGTTTGTTCTGGCTAATCTGGCGCGAAAGATGGGGGCTGAACCCGAAGATGCCCTCAGGGGCACTAATGCCAAGTTTGTCCGGCGCTTTGAAAGCATAGAAGCCGAACTGGCCAAGATTGGAAAAACACCGGATCAGTCCACGCTTGAGGAAATGGATTCCCTTTGGAATAAGGCCAAAATGGCGGGTGCATAATTGATTGCAAACCGAAATTAATTGTTGCGGTGTTGATATATTAACTTGTCAAATGCCATTAATCGGGACATTGATTTCGAAACGCAATTTACAGGCTGAAAGCCATGCCAAAACAAGTCGCGCAAAAAGCGCCCACATCAGGCTCCGCTTCCAAAGCGGTCAAAAAAGCTGTCACATCTAAGGCCGCAGCCAAGGTAACTAAACCCAAGGGCACCGTTACGGCCATGCCGTCGCGCCAGCCGCGTTCGAAATGCCCGATCAATCTGCTGCTCGAAGCTGTTGGCGATAGCTGGTCATTGCTGATTATCCGCGACCTGATGTTTCGCGGGCATTCGACCTATAAGGCGTTTCTCAATTCCGAAGAGCGCATTGCCACCAATATTCTGGCGGATCGTCTGGTTCGGCTTGAACAATCAGGCCTCATCAGCAAGCAGGCTGATCCCGAAGATGCCCGCAAGTATATCTATAAATTGACGGAAAAGGGCGCTGATCTGGCGCCGGTATTGGTCGAAATCATGTTGTGGTCGAACCGTCACCACATAACCGATACGCCCAAGGATTTTCTGGCGGCCCTGCAAAAGAACAAGGCAGGCTTCACTCAGCGCATTGTCAAGGATGTTGCAGGCAGCAAAGCTCCCGTAATGGCCATCAAGCCAGCCGATAAGGACGAAACCCTTAGCCTCTTTTAACAGGCAGAGCCTTAGGCTCTGCCATTAATCGAGTTCGACCAGCTCAACCTTGGTGCCGTTAAGCACAAGCGCCAGTTCACCGCGCTTCAGACGCAAGGCGTCTTCGCCAAACACCTTACGCCGCCAGCCCTGAAGTGAAGGCACATCAGCCTCATCATCCAGTGCGATTTTCTCAAGCTCTGCGACCGAAGCAATCAGTTTCGGCGCCACGCCCTCTTCTTCGCAACGGACTTTGAGCAGAACCTTGAGAAGTTCAACCACTGAGGCGGGTACCTGCACCGGCGGTGCCGCTTTTTCCACCTTTGGCGCAAACGCTTCGGGGTCATCCAGAGCCGCGCGAATGACATCGATCAGTTCGCTGCCGAATTTTGAAGCGCCAAACCCCTTGGGCGTAGAGCGCAAGCGGTCAAATGCCCCGACATCCAGCGGCAATTGCGTGGCGATTTCGTCCACACCCTCGTCTTTGAGGATGCGGCCGCGTGGCTGATCACGTTCCTGAGCGACCCGTTCACGCCAGGCAGCCACTTCTTTGAAGACGGCCATATATTTGACGCTGTGTTTACGCGGACGCAAACGCTTCCACGCATCATCCGGAGACGTATTATAAAGCTTCGGATCGGTCAGGTCGGCCATTTCAGCCGCCACCCAATCATAACGCTTTTGCGCCACCAACTTATCGACCAGCTTGGGGTACACCTTGGCCAGATGGGTCACATCGCCTAACGCATAGTGCAGTTGCTGATCGCTCAAAGGCCTGCGTGACCAGTCAGTAAAGCGCGACCCCTTGTCGATTTCGGTCTTGATGACCTGACGCACCAGCGAATCATAGGCAACCTGATCACCAAAGCCCGCAGCCATAGCCGCGACCTGCGTATCAAATACCGGCGTCGGCATAGCCCCCAGATTATGGAAGATTTCAATATCCTGACGACAGGCGTGGAACACCTTGAGGATTTTAGGGTCGGTCAGGATGTCGAGAAAAGGCTTTAAATCCAGATCTTTGGACAGCGGGTCAATAATCGCCGCATGATCCGCCGATGCCGCCTGAATAAGACACAGCTTGGGCCAATAGGTCGTTTCGCGCATAAATTCCGTGTCCACCGTGATAAACGGGGCCGAAGAAATCTGCTCACAGAACTTAATTAGCGCTTTGGTATTTGTAATTGGAGTCATTTTGTAGCTATAGCAAAGTTTAATCCCACGAAAAGCGCCATTACGGGCCAGACTCGTATAAAACGCACTCTAACTGAACACTTAAGGTAATTTTTTATGACCGAACCGTCAGCACCCGAAAAAGGCTTAACCTACGCGCAGGCGGGCGTGGATATTGATGCGGGCGAAGCGCTGGTGGATGCCATCAAGCCGCTGGCCAAATCCACACGCCGTCCGGGGGCCGAAGCCGGTCTTGGCGGGTTCGGCGCTTTGTTTGACCTGAAAGCCGCCGGTTACAACGATCCGCTGATCGTGACGACAACTGATGGGGTCGGCACCAAGTTGCGCATCGCCATCGACACCAATCGTCACGACACGGTCGGTATTGATCTGGTGGCTATGTGCGTCAACGACCTTCTGGCGCAAGGTGCGGAACCGCTAATGTTCCTTGATTACTACGCCACCTCTCGTCTTGAGGTCGATGTTGCGCGTCGCGTCATTGCCGGTATCGCCGAAGGCTGCAAGCGTGCAGGCTGCGCTCTTGTTGGCGGTGAAACGGCTGAAATGCCGGGCATGTATGAAAAAGACGACTATGATCTGGCTGGCTTCTCGGTCGGTGCTGTGGATCGTGACAAGGTGCTTCCGAACCTTGATGCCCAAAAGGCCGGTGATGTTATTATCGGTCTGGCCTCAAGCGGCCCACACTCGAACGGCTATTCACTTGTGCGTAAGGTCGTCGAAGTGTCCGGCCTGAGCTGGGCCAGCGATGCACCATTTGCCCCTGAAAAATCACTGGCGCAGGCGCTGCTTGAACCAACCCGCATCTACATCAAATCGGTTCTGCCGCTCATCAAGGGCGGCCTTATCAAGGGTGGTGCACACATCACAGGTGGTGGTCTCATTGAAAACCCAGGTCGTGCGATCCGCGAAGGCCTGAAGGCTGAGTTTGATTTTGGCGCATGGGAATTGCCTCCGGTATTCAAGTGGCTTTCGGAAACCGGCAATATCAGCGAACACGAAATGCGCCGCACCTTTAACTGTGGCGTGGGCTTTGTACTGTATGTTGCGGCCGATAAGGCCGATGCCGTTCTGGCAGCGCTGCTGAATGCCGACGAAGATGCCTTTATCTGCGGACAACTGGTCGATGCCTAACAGGATTAAGTCCGCGATCTTTATCTCCGGTCGCGGGTCAAACATGATGGCTCTGGTGGAAGCCGCCAGAGCCGTTGATTTTCCGCTTGAATATGTGCTGGTCGTGGCCAACGACCCTGAGGCCGGCGGTCTTGAATGGGCGCGTTCGCAGGGCATTGAAGCCATTGCGATTGATCATCGCAACTTTAACAAAGATCGTGAAGCCCATGAAAAGGCTATAAATTCTGAACTCCGCAAACGTGGTATCGAATTTATATGCCTGGCGGGATATATGCGTATTCTTACGCCTTGGCTTGTGGGCCAATGGTCAGGCAAGATGATCAACATCCATCCGTCATTGCTTCCGAAATATAAGGGCCTGCACACGCATGAGCGGGCCATTGAGGCCGGAGATGCCGAGCATGGCGCCAGTATTCACTGGGTCAATGCCGGTGTTGATGACGGTGAGGTAATCCTTCAGGCGCGTGTGCCGGTGCTTGAGGGCGATACGCCGGATGCCCTTGCCACGCGGGTGCTCGCGCAGGAACACAAGCTCTATCCGGCGGCGGTACGCCAGATATTCAAAGCATAAAATAACCCTCTCTCTGAACCACAGAGAGAGGGTTATTTTTTAAATCAACTAAGGCAGAAGCCCCACACCTCAGTTCTAACAGTGCAGGGCTTTTTTTGCGCTCCAGCTTTGATGCTTGAGCTCAGGCCTAGATTAACCTACGATTTCAGCTTCCGAGAAGAACTGAGCGATTTCGATCGCAGCGTTCTCATCCGAGTCCGAACCGTGAGCTGTGTTTTCACCGATCGACAGGGCGAACAGCTTACGTACGGTGCCTTCTGCGGCTTGTTCAGGGTTAGTCGCACCCAGAACTTCGCGGTACTTGGCCACGGCGTCGTCGCCTTCCAGAACCTGAACGACAACCGGAGCAGCCGTCATTTGCTCAACCAGTTCACCGAAGAACGGACGTGCAGAGTGAACGCCATAGAAACGCTCGGCCTGAGCCTTGGTGAAGTGAACGCGCTTTTGCGCAACGATGCGCAGGCCAGCGGATTCGATAACTGCGTTTACAGCACCGGTCAGGTTACGGCGGGTGGCGTCAGGCTTCAGGATGGAGAATGTACGGGACATGATGTTTTCCATTATGGGTTGGTATTTAAGTTGCGCTGGCTTATAGCGATGCCAAAGCCGTTCGCCAACCCGATTTCGTATTAAAGTTTCTTGAATGTTGCAGATTACCGGACTTGTTTTCGATGCCTATGGTCGCCGTTTTTTTAACGAGGCGACCCTGTCTCTGCCACCGGGCACTAAGGCCGGTCTGGTCGGGCTTAATGGCGTGGGCAAATCCACACTCTTCAAATTGATTCTGGGGGAATATCAGCCAGGCGGCGGTGATATTTCCATGCCCAAGAGCTGGCGGGTCGCCAGCGTCGATCAGGAAATTGCCGCCTCGCCCAAGCTCCTTATTGATGAAGTGCTGGCGCTGGATGTACGCCGTGAAACGCTTCTGAAAGCGTTGGAGACAGCTGATCCGATCCATCAGGGTGAAATTCACGCCGAACTATTCAGCATTGGTGCCGATCGTGCCCCTTCGAAAGCTGCGGAAATCCTGAGCGGGCTTGGGTTTTCGACCTCTGATCTGACGCGGCCGATTTCTGATTTCTCCGGCGGCTGGCGGATGCGTGCGGCACTGGCGGGGGCCTTGCTGGCGGAACCCGATTTGTTGTTACTGGATGAACCGACTAACTATCTCGATCTCGAAGGGGCCTTGTGGCTTGAGGCGCGTCTGAAGCGCTATCCCAATGCGGCGCTGGTGATTTCACACGATCGCGACCTGCTCAATCAGTCTGTAAATGCCATTGTTCATGTCGCCGGTCAGAGGTTGGAACTCTATAGCGGCGGATACGACGATTTTGAGCGCCTGCGGGCGGAAAAGGCACGCCTGAACGCGGCCAATATCGCCAAGCAGGAAGCCGAACGCGCGCACCTGCAATCATTTGTGGATCGTTTCCGCGCCAAGGCATCTAAGGCCTCTCAGGCCCAGTCCCGTTTGAAGCGACTTGAGAAACTGCCGCCGATTTCCGCAAGTGTCGAAGACCGCGTAGCGCCCTTTATCCTGCCCTCACCTGACAAGCCACTGGCGCCCCCGATTCTGCGTCTTGAGGATGTGGCCATCGGCTATGATGATCGGGTCATATTGCGCAATGTGAATATCCGGCTGGATCTAGATGACCGGATTGGCGTGCTTGGGGTCAATGGTGCGGGTAAATCGACCTTCGCCAAGTTGATTGCCGGTGCCTTAAAAGAAAAACACGGCACACACTGGCGTGACCGCAGGCTGACGGTCGGCTGGTTCCACCAGCATCAGATCGAGGCTCTTGATCCCGATGAAACGCCGCTGGACATGATGCGTCGCGCAAGGCCGGATGAAACCGAAGCCAAGCGTCGTGCACGTCTGGGGTCATTCGGCATGACCGCCACCAAGGTCGAAACCACCTGCCGCGACCTGTCGGGTGGTGAACGAGCAAGATTGCTGCTGAATATGGTGGCGATGGATGCCCCGCACCTGCTGATCCTTGACGAACCGACCAACCACCTTGATATCGATTCGCGTCGGGCACTACTGGATGCGCTGAATGATTACGAAGGCGCGGTGCTGATTATCACCCACGACCGTTCATTGATGGAAATGGTCGCGGATCGGCTATGGCTGGTCAATGACGGTACGGTGAAGCCCTATACCGGCACCATGGATGACTATGCCAAGCTGGTGCTGGAACGCGCCAAAACCGCAACCGGTGGGGATGCACCATCAGCCCCAAAAGCCGCGTCGGTCAATTCCAAGGAAGCACGTAAGCAAGCCGCAGCGAAACGTGCAGAGCTGGCACCGCTAAAAAAGAAAGCTGACGAGTTAGAGCGCAAAATCGAGACGCACGGCAATCAGATTAAGCTGATCGAGCTTAAACTTGGCGACCCGCAGCTTTATGTGAAAGATCCGAATGGCGCAGTAAAGCTTGGAAAAGAAAAAGGAAAGCTTGAATCGGAACTGGAGTCACTTGAGGCGGACTGGATGGAAGCCGCCGAAAGCTACGAGACAGCGAAAAACGAAGCCGGATTATAACAGTTCTGGAAAACCGGAACTGTTATCCGCAACTAACCGATTTCACAATACCTGTATCCGTATCAAATACAATGGTTTGACGTTGCGCGTTAAAGTCCATTGTCGCCGCACATGTCGAACATAACACGCGTCGTCTGGAAGGTTCCAGAGGCACCGGAATCTCGCTACGTGGCTTCCCCACCAGATCCTGAAGCGCGTACGCACCGCAGGAATCGGTTTGAACCGGCTTAAACACAGGCGGCGGCGCAGGTGCCTGAACCACAGGCTTGGGCGCAGGTTCCGGCGCAGGGGTATCAGTGGTCGCACAGGCGGCCAGAATGATAAACGGCAGTAACCCGATAAGCTTTTTCATTGTGCCCGCTCCCATTTCCCGTGTTCGTTCTGCTTCCAGTAAGCCAGATCGAAGCTTTGCGATTTCAGTTGCTTCCATTGCTGGCGTGCCCAGCCAAGATGCGCATCATCCTGACCTTCAAACATAATCAGGCAACGCTTATATCCCGACAGATCAGGCAAATTCATGGCGCTGACCGATATCAGAATATCTGCATTATTAACGGCCTTTTCAGAGCTGCCGATCAATATGGGCTGACGCTCAGCATGGTCTTCGGTTTCAAGACCATGCGCCAGAAAAGACTCTGGCTTACTGGCCCACAACGCCTGATCTAGCTCAGAAAGGCGATCATCGCCTTCACCGCGCACATAGGCTCTCAGGCCCCGTTCCAGTACCTTTTCCAGAATATCCGGCAGGGCGTCTTTCAACGCCGTGCGCTCAAGATGATAGAACCAGACCTGTACGCCTTGCGTCATGCTTCGTAATAATCCCGTATCAGGGCATTAAGCGTACGCACCCCGAAGCCCGTGCCGCCTTCGGGAACCGTGGGAATACGCTGTTCATTTGTCCAGGCAGTCGGCGCGATATCAAGGTGCGCCCAAGGCACATTATTCACAAAGCGCTGAAGGAACAGCGCCGCTGTAATCGAACCTGCCGGACGGCCACCAATGTTACGGATGTCAGCAATTTTTGAATCAATCTGCTTTTCGTACTGCGTTGGCAAAGGCATACGCCAGAGGTTCTCATTCTGGCCCTTAGCTGATTCAATCAGTTTCTCAGATAATTCGTCGTTGTTACTGAAAACACCGGCATAATCCAGACCAAGCGCGATGATCATGGCCCCCGTCAGGGTTGCCAGATCGATCATAAACTGAGGCTTGAAGCGTTCTTGTGTGTACCAAAGGGCATCCGCCAGAACCAGTCGCCCTTCGGCATCGGTATTGATGACTTCAATCGTTGTGCCGGACAAAGCCTTGACGACATCACCGGGCCGTTGAGCATTACCATCGGGCATATTTTCCACAAGGCCAACCACGCCGACCGCATTGACCTTTGCCTTACGACCCGCCAGCGCCACAAGCGTGCCAACCACAGTGGCCGAACCGCCCATGTCCCACTTCATGTCTTCCATGCCCTCAGCGGGTTTAATGGAAATGCCACCCGTATCGAATGTCACGCCTTTGCCGACCAATGCCACCGGCTGCGCTTTAGGGTCTTCGGCACCGTTCCATTGCATAACAACCAGCTTGGTTTCACGCTCAGAGCCAAGGCCCACGCCAATAAGCGCATTAAATCCTAATTTTGTGAGTTCTTCCTCACCTAAAACCTCAACCTTAAGCCCCAGGCTTTCATAGCTTTGGATCAAATCTGCATAGGCCTGAGGGTACAGAACGTTGGGTGGCTCCGAAACCAGATTGCGGGCCAGAATTATCCCGTCAGCAACCGCCTGAAGTGGCGCATAGGCTGCTTCGGCCGCAGATGGATTATCCGTTACGATCGTAATGGTTTTAAGCGATGGTGATTTATCCTGCTTCGCGGGGCCGAAATATTTATCGAAACGATACGCCGCCAGTGTCAGTGCAAAGCGTGCTGTGGCCGCCTGCTCTGCGCTCAATCCCGTCAGATCAAGACTGATATGGTCAAATCCCGATGACTTCGTGGCGTGGTAAAGGCTGCCCGCCACTGATTCGAGCCGCAGCCCATCAAGTGACGCCAGGTCTCCGCCACCCACTACCACCACGGCCGTATGTGCAAATCCGGCAGGTGCCGTGATCAACTGAATCTTGCCAGAAGAACCAGTGAAATTGAACAGCTTCAACGAAGCCGAAAGCGCCGAAAGCGTTTCAGCACCAAGCTTTTGCGCGCCAGCACTGAATGTATCATTCTCACCGGCAATTACCGCCAGAACCGACTGCGATGACGGGGTTTGCGCCCATTGAATAAGCATAATCGTAATACTCCTGAAACGGTATGGCGGTTACAAAGTCTGGGGGTGTGCTAATCTGATTTCAAGCGTCCCGACAATGCCGTACACAGCTTTATATGATTTCTGCCATTTGTGGCCATAATCGGATGATTATTTTATGACCGTAATGGGCAAATCGCTTGATCTATTGACCGGATAAGGTCAGAACACGCCTAAGCCTCTTAACTATAAGACCGAACGCAGATTTCAAGGCCCTCCACCGCTCATGCGCACGATTGAATGCTACATTTCACGACAGATGCGCCCGCCTATTATTGGCGCGATTCTGGCTATGACACTGGTGGCCCTGCTCTCGCAATCGCTGAGTCAGATCGAAGTCATTATTGAACGCGGCCAAAGCGTTATGACCTTTCTGAAGATCACTTTTTTCGCCTTGCCTCAGTTGGCAGGCCTGATCTTTCCTATCGCCATTTTCGTAGGCACGCTGATAGCACTTAATCGCCTGCATAATGAGCAGGAGTTCGTTGCCTGTTACGCGAACGGCATGAGCCTTAAGCAGATATCGTCACCCGTGGTTCGCTTCGGCGTTTATGTGACCATCCTTAGTCTGCTGATGAGTTTGTTTTTACAGCCAGCGGCGTCGCGCGCCATGCGTGAAGAGCTTTTTCTGGTTAAGACCGACCTAATTGCCGCGGCGGTTCGCGAAGGTGATTTTTCGACAACCACCTCTGATATGACCATTTATGTGCAGCGTATTGAGCAAAATGGCCTACTACGTCAGATTTATATCCGTACTCCCGGCCCAGATGGCGCTGACCGTACCTATCTGGCGCGTGAAGGGCGTCTGGTTAAGCCTGAGGGCGGCGGTCAGATCCTTATCTTACGTGATGGCTCGACGCAGCAGGTCGCGGAAAACGGCGTGCTTAATCACCTGACCTTTGAAGAATATTCGTTTGACGTAACTCAATATTTTTCATCCGACGACTTCCTTCACTACAAAGATTCAGATCGCTGGATTCATGAACTTTTCTTCCCGAACACGGCCATGGAATGGGAACGCGGTTCGTGGAAAAAGCTCATGGCCGAAGGTCATGCACGCATAACCGGCCCGCTTTATAACCTTGGCTTTAGTCTGCTGGCTGTGGTTGGCGTTCTGGGCGGCAGTTTCAGTCGCCACGGATACGGCCGACGGATCGCTATTGTTTCGGCCATAGCCGCCGGCACACGTATATTCGGTTTCGCCGTAGAAGCGGCCTGTGCCGGCACGCCTGCCTTGAATATTTTACAATATGCCGTGCCATTGGGTCTGATCTTTATGTGCATTCGCACCATAAACAAAAGTGACCGCACCATCGAAAGAAGCCGCAAGTCACAGCTTGTTGGACTTAGTGAGATTGGTGCATCCAAAGCCAGAGGGGCGGCCTGATGTCCTTGGGTTCACTTCTTGAGCGTATCAATCCCTGGCGTAATCGGCGTCTGGAAACCTATATTCTCAGGCAATGCCTGATAACGCTTGGCGGCACATTGGCGATTATCTCCAGCGTTATTTTTCTGATTGATTACGTCGAGGTTTCAAAAAACCTTGGGCAGAAAGCCGACCTGACCAGTATTCACATTATTGGTCTTTTGCTGCTGAAATCGCCCAATGTCATACTGATACTGCTGCCGTTCGTTTTTCTGTTCGGTACGCTGGGTGCCTTCGTTTCACTTAATCGTCGCAGCGAACTGGTGGCTATGCGTGCCGCAGGCGTTTCGGCCTGGCGCTTTGTATTGCCAGCCAGTGGCATGGCGTTCCTGATTGGCATACTAACCATAAGTGTGCTGAATCCGGTCGCCTCCCTTTTGGGTGACCGTTACGATCAGGTTCAGGCGACTATCGAAGGTAAAAACGTCGTTGCGAATGGTGACGGCGGCATTATCTACCTCAGGCAGGGTGAAGGTAACAAACAGACGGTGATCCGCGCCAAGATTGGTCAGTCAGGTAATGAACTGACCAATGCTACTTTCTGGACATACGTTCTGGATTCCAAGGGTACGCCGCAGTTCGAAAGCCGTATTGACGCCCAGCAGGCCATACTCAAGCCGGGCACATGGCAGCTTAAGGGTGCTCGTGAAGCCTTTGTGGGAGAGCCGGTGCGTGAACATGCGACCCTGTCACTTGAGTCGAGCCTCAATCCACATAATGCCTTCCATAAACGTGCCTCACCGCAATCAACGCCTTTCTGGAAACTTCCGCTACTGATCCGTCAGATCGAAAGCTCAGGCTTCACGGCGGCCCCATATATCCTCAGGCTGCACCAGCTATTGGCCACACCCGTAATGTTTGCTGCCATGGCCGGTTTGGGTGCCGTATTCTCGTTGCGGCTCATGCGTTTGGGCGGCATGGCGCGTCTGGCCGTTTCCGGCGTAGGTCTTGGCTTTGCCGTATTCTTCGTGAACCAGCTTTGCGGCGCCATGGGTAAGGCCGAAGTTATACCTATTTTTCTTGCCGGATGGGCAACGCCGGTGCTGGCACTTTTGTCGGCCATGACCTTGCTTGTTTACACCGAAGACGGTTAGAACGGGAAACACCATGAAAAGACCCTGTCTTCCCCTCAGAACAACGCTTAAATTCAGTGTGGCGCTGACAAGCCTGATTGCTGCCGCAAGCCTGTGTGCGCCCGCGTGGGCGCAATCGGTGGCTAACCCCACTGTTGCGGCGGATGAAGACGTAGCCATTGTCACCCGCCCAACACCGTTTCAGGACGCTGCGGACGCACAACTTCGGTCGGAACTTGCTAACTCTCAAAAGGGTGATGACGGCCTCAGAACTGACGGCGCTTTCATTTCCGCTGATGAGGTTATAGCCGAAGAAGAAAACCAGATTTTAGCCCGCGGTCAGGTTGAAATGCGCTATGACGGCCGCCTGATCCGCGCCGATGAAGTGCGTTATAATCAACAGACCGGCCATATTGTAGCGACAGGCAATACACAAACCATCAATCCGGATGGTTCAATTCAGTATGCCGATCGTCTGGAGTTCATTGACGCCGAACAGACCGGATCCGGTGATCGTGTCGCCTCAATCAGCGAAGACAACAGTAAGCTGTTCGCCAATAAGGTTGAGCGCGTTGACGACAACATCAGTCAGTTAAGTGAAGTCATTTTCACACCCTGCGAGCTTTGCGTTAAGAATGACAAAACGCAGGAACCGACCTGGTCAATTCAAGCCGCTAAGATCGTGCAGGATAAAAACAAGCGCATGGTCTATTACCGCAATGCGGTGTTTAAGGCTAAGGGTGTACCCGTACTATATACCCCCCTGCTGTGGCACGCCGACCCAAGCATGGATCGCGCCTCAGGCTTTTTGATGCCAAAGTACAGTAACGCCAGACGACGCGGCTTGTCGCTGGAATTGCCGTATCTCTGGGCCGTATCGCCCTATACGGACATTATCATCAGCCCTCAGATCAATCAGAAGGTTAATCCGTTTCTCAATCTTGAGGTCAATCGCAAGTTCTATTCAGGTGAACTGAATACGCGATTTGGTTTCACGAACGAGGCCTACTTCACCAACCGTGGCGACCGCTATGGTGAGAAGGAAAATCGGGGCTATGTGATTGCTGACGGTGAGTTCAAAATTAATCCGGACTGGCGCTGGAACTTCACAGCCCAGCACGTCTTCGATGACACCGGTGAGAACGATACCTTACCGAACCGCACCTATGCTGACCTTTTCTGGCGTTACAAAATCAGTGACGCCTTCCCTTCAGGCGGTGAATATCGCGCCAGTTCACGTCAGTTCATCAATCAGTTTAATCTGATACGTCAGACCAAAAATGCCTATGCATCTTTGTCTATGATGTCGTTTCAGAACCTCCGTATTGGAACACGTTCACTAATCCCCGGCACAACTGACTATCGCATGGTTGCGCCGCTTTCGGACACTATGCCGGTCGTGGCCCCCATGCTTGAGGCTTACTGGTCACCGGATGTAACCATTCTTGGTGGACGCACGACCTTTATGGTCAATGGCGTTGCGATTAAACGTTTCAGCCGTCCTTCGCAGGACATAGGGCAATGGCCTGCAGGCACCGCTTTGGCTGATCGGGGCGAAGTTGATTCCTCACGCCTGAGCGTGGGCGGCAACTGGCGTCGGGACATGATTACACCGATCGGCCTTAAGGTTGCGCCATTTGTTGATGTGCGCCATGACGAATATAACATCTCGGAATACGACAATAGCGGCGAAGATTATCGTATTTCACGCACATTGGGTACAGCGGGCCTTGACCTTAGTTACCCTTTAATTCGTAAATTCAATGGCTTTACAGCAATTATTGAACCGATGGCACAACTGGCCGTGTCGCCAGACTCACAGGTTGAGCCTTACCTGACCAACGAAGATAGTCAGGTATTTGAATTTGACGCCTCAACCTTGTTCAGAGCGAACAAATCCCCTGGTTTCGACCTGTACGAAGGCGGCCAACGCCTGAGTCTGGGCCTGAAAACGCAGTTGAAGTTCAATTCAGGATACACCGTTAGCACACTTTTTGGCCGTACCTATCGGGCCGAGGTGGAACCGGTTTACCTGCAAACAGTCACCAGCGGATCGAACGCATATTCATATGACCCGTCCGGACTGGCCGGCAAAAAATCTGACTGGATCGTGCAGGCAGAAGTCGGCACACCATTGGGCCTCAGGGGCTATAGCCGATATCGTCTCGACAGTGACAACGGCACCATCCGTCGCGGTGAAACCGGCCTGAGCTATAGCAACAAAGAAAGCCGCGCCACCCTTCGCTATATAGTCGATAATACTCAGGCGAGTGTGGTTGGCGGCCAACTGGTTGATGATCAGACGCGCTACGAAAAGGTTCAACTCAGCGGTCAGCACTTTTTCACGCGTAACTGGGGTGTATCCGGCCGCCTGAACCGCGACATCAAGAATCAGAACTGGACCCGTTCCGAGGTCGCACTGATCTATCGTGATGATTGCACGCGCCTCGAACTGGTGTATGAGCGTGATGAAACCTATGTCGGACAGGGTCAGAACACACGTTCATCCTCTTCGTTGTCAGTTCGAATTAGTCTTGCCACATTGACGACATCAGATTCTGATTTTACTGATTTCCGTTAAACTTTTCTGCCTAACCACCCTCGCCAAGGCTTTGCCGTACTTCTCATGATGATAAAAACCATAAAAAATACTGTGCCGTCATCCGCCCGCAAGGCAGGCCTGCGTGCAGGTGTAGCGGCGTTGATTGTCTCATGCAGCCTTGGTATGCCTGCGGCCATTGCCCAGCAAAGCCCCGTAGCGACTCAGCCGGTGATTGGTGAAGGCATTATAGCGACGGTGAACGACCGCCTGATCTCATCTTATGATCTGCGTCAGCGTATGTTGCTATTGATCGTCACGTCCGGTGTTCAGGTCACACAGCAGAACTATCAATCCTTTCAGCAGCAGGCCTTGCGCAACCTGATCGACGAGCGTCTGGAGCTTCAGGAAATGGAGCGCTGGGAGCTTGAGGTCAGCGACGCTGAAATTGACGAAGAAATTGCACGCATGGCCGCCCAAAGCGGACTGACCAGCCCGCAACTGTTAGAAGAACTTCAGCGTGTGGGCGTTGAACCGCAAACCCTGCGCAGCCAGATCAAGGCCGAGGTGGGCTGGAACTATCTGGTAAACGGTCGTTTCCGCTCTAAGGCACGCGTTAGTAAGGAACAGGTCGATCTGTTCATGGCGCGTCTGACCGAAAAAAGCCAAAAGCCTCAATATCTTGTGGCTGAAATTTATCTCGATCCTACGCTCTTGGACGGCGGTATGGCCGAAGCCGAAGCTGGTGCCAATCAGCTATTTGATCAGATCGTTCAGGGCGCAGCCCCTTTCATGTCTGTGGCGCGTCAGTTTTCTCACGCCCCATCTGCCGCTGAAGGCGGTGACGCAGGCTGGCTGGTATCAGGCACCATTGACCCCAAGATTGAAACCACGCTTCAGAACATGACCCCCGGTCAGTTGACCCGCCCGATTGTCACTGAAGACGGTGTTTATATCTATTATCTGCGTGAAAAGTCCGAAGGCAATGCGGACACCAAAGTTCGCCTGAGACAAGCGGCAATCACCCTGCCTGCGGACGCTGACGAAAGCGCCGTTCAGGCGGCACAGCGCGCCCTGACCACCTACAAATCACGCAATACATCCTGCGACAAGCTTGAAAATTCAGGACAAATTCGTATCAGCGATCTGGGGGAAACCCCACTGAGCGAATTGCGCGATGATTATGCCAATACCCTGCGCCCGCTTAAGGCTGGTCAGATCACCGACCCCATTCGCAACAATTTGAATATGAATATTCTCTATGTCTGCGATAAAACACTGGCGGGTGATAATGCACCAACCCGTGCACAGATCGAAGATAAGCTGATGGCCGATAAGGTAGCCATGCTCGGTCGTCGTTACCTGCGCGATATCCGAAGCGGCGCGACTATCGAAGTTCGATAGATGACGTCTGCGCCTATGTCAGTGCCGCCTCTGATCATTAGTCTGGGGGATCCGTGCGGCACAGGCGCGGAACTGATTGCTGAGGCCCATCGTCGTTTACGTCACCGCCCTGAACTGGCGTTCGCGGTTATTGGTGATGCACAAACCCTGAAAAACGTCGGGGCTGATGTCGCTGTTATCCATTCAGTGGAACAGGCTGGGCAATATTTTTCTGAACAATTGCCGGTTCTGAACCACCCCCTGTCACATCCGGCCATAACCGGTCAGCCCGATCAGGTACACGCCCCCTTTATTACCGGATGGATCAGGACCGGCGTCGAACTGTGTCTGTCCGGTCAGGCCCGCGGCCTTGTCACGGCGCCGATTGCCAAGTCGGTTCTTTATGGCGCAGGCTTCCGCTTTCCGGGGCATACGGAATATTTAGGCGATCTGACGCAATCAGTGGCTTATGACGGAACACGCGGCCCCGTCATGATGCTCACGGCCAAAGATTTGCGCGTCGTCCTGGCAACCATCCATATTCCCTTGGCCGAGGTTAAGGCGCATTTATCGCCTGAGATTATTCATAGCCTTGCGCACATTACCCACGAAGCGTTGAAGCGTGATTTTGGCATTGCCAATCCGCGTCTGGTTATCGCCGGTCTTAATCCGCATGCCGGAGAAGATGGCACAATCGGTCGCGAAGAAATTGATCTGCTGACGCCGGTTATTTCTCAGTTGCAAAACGAAAGCATTGATATCAAAGGGCCATTTCCCGCCGACACACTCTTTCACGAAGACGCGCGGAAAACCTATGATGCCGCCCTGTGCCTTTATCATGATCAGGGGCTTATTCCACTGAAAACACTTGATTTTTGGGGTGGCGTCAATATCACGCTGGGATTACCAATTGTCCGCACCTCACCCGATCACGGAACAGGTTTCGCCATCGCAGGCAAAGGCATTGCCCGCCCCGACAG